>JBBQLX010000080.1:0-28833 GCA_038328375.1 Aggregatilineales bacterium
GGTGCGGATTAAGCGAACCACCCAGCGTAGTGAGGGCAAAATCAGCGAGGAAACCCACTATTACATCAGCAGTTTGCCACCTCTAGCCAGTTTGTTGCTGGCTTCTATTCGTGCCCACTGGGGTATTGAAAACAGTTGTCATTGGGTCTTAGATGTCGTCTTTAAGGAAGATGCCTCCCGCACCCGTACTCAAAATGCCGACGACAATCTGGCTCTCCTGCGCAAGATTGCTCTCAATTTAATCCGCCAACATCCGGCCAAAGGCTCTCTCAAAGGCAAACGCTATCGTTCCGCCCTGAATGAAGACTTCCTCTTTCAGGTTATGCAATCTTCATTCAATCTCATGCGTTAGCCCTTTGGGGTACACCCAACACCTTTATCGAAGGCGGACGCAGCGCCGACCAGATCAAACCTGACGAACTGGTTATTCCGGCGGTGGTCATCGACATCCGTACCCAATCTGCTAAAGATGCTGATTATCGGCTGTCACTAGATGATGTGAAAAATTGGGAAAAGACCAACGGCGAAATCCCTGTTGGCAGCCTCGTCATTCTGTATACCGGTTGGCAGGATAAGTGGAATGATCCCAAGGCTTTCCTCAACTTGGATAAAGATGAAGTGCTGCACTTCCCCGGTTTTGGTGCAGAGGCGGCTGAATATCTCGTCACTCAACGCAAAGCCAAAGCCCTTGGTACGGATACACATGGCGCTGATCCCGGCAATGACACCGAGTACGCCGCCAGCACTGCCATGTATACGGCTGATGGCCTCATTCTGGAATGCTTAGGCGGCCTCGACCAACTCCCGCCGATTGGCGCAACCGTCGTGGTCGGCGGTCTACCCATCGGCGGTGGATCAGGCAGCCCAGCGCGGGTGCTGGCCTTCTTACCACCCGCCAGCTAACGACCTGTAGAAGTAGCCCAACGAGGTATGAAGGCGTATGAGAAACTTCTCCGACAGCATTTAAGCGTTGTATGAGAAAGAGAAATGCTGACTCAATAGAAGACTACAATGATTACAAATGTTGTTTAACGTGAGGAGTAGTCTCATGAGTCAGCGTTCTCCCTTCATAACCGTTTTGCAGGCTGTGGCTGCTGCTGCCGCCAGTGCTGTTGGTGGATGGATTGTGTACAGCCGCTTTGGGGTTGACCACAACTTGCCACTGCCACCCGCTATTGATGCGGAGCGTGTCCATTTTGACGGGATAGCCAGCCGCAATATCCATTACTATGTGGATCATCGAGACCAACCGCTCACGGGAAACCCACAACCGCCGTTGGTATTACTTCACAGCATTAATGCCGCTGCGAGCGCCTACGAAATGAAACCCTTGTTTGAAGCGTATCGGGGCAAGCGCGATGTTTATGCCATTGATATGCCCGGTTTTGGCTTTTCAGATCGCAGCGATCAAGTCTATTCCAAGGCACTTTACAAACAAGCCATCCTTGACCTGCTCAGCCGTATCGGTAAGCCCGCTGATGTCATCGCGTTTTCGCTCACCAGTGAATTTGCCGCCAGCGCTGCTCTTGAACATCCTGAATATTTTCGTTCACTCAGTATGATTTCGCCTGCTGGCTTCAACACGCAGTTGACTAAAACCAGTTCAGCCGGTGCGGAGCAAAGCGGAGCCAGCGATTCCGTCTATCGTTTTCTGTCTTTCCCATTGTGGAGTCAGGCTATTTATGATTTACTGACGATAAAATCCAGCATTCATTGGTTTCTTCAAAGCAGTTTCGTGGGTACGGTAGATCAGGGGTTAGAGGCATATGATTACCTGACCGCACATCAACCCGGAGCGCGTTATGCGCCGCTTTTTTTCGTTAGTGGCAAGTTGTTTGAGTCGAACATCCGGGAAGATGTCTATACCAAACTGACCGTGCCAGTGCTGGTAATCTATGATCAGGATAATTTCGTCCGGTTCGACGCTTTGCCAGACCATGTGGCACAACATTCAAATTGGCACACCGCTCGTATTGTGCCGACGCTTGGCATACCACAATTCGAGAAATTACAAGAGGTCATTCAGGCACTCGATTCATTTTGGACTCTCGTCAGCCAAGGACATCCTTCATAGCCGTCTGAACAACCGCTAACCATATACAGATCAATCAAGCATTCTCTGCTGGCACACGCAGCGTAAAGCTGAATATGCAGCCTTGGCCCACGATGCCGCTGCTTTCGACCTTCACCATCCCACCCAACTTCTCGACAATCGTCTTAACGATGGTCAGACCTAGCCCATGCCCTTCAATCTTTTGTTGCCCTAAGCGTTCAAATTTCCTGAACAGCAATTTTGTAGCCTTCTCGTCTACACCCGGCCCGTTATCGCTGACCCAATAGCGCACGAACCCTTCAGCCTCCTGCGTTGCACCAATCACAACATGTGGAGGGATACCGCCGTATTTAATGCTGTTGGTGATGTAATTAACGAACGCATCTTCCAGCCACGCATCATTGCCCATCGCTGCCGGAAGCGGATCACGGCGTTCGATAGTGACCTTCTGTTGGACGATCAAGGGTTGTACTCGTTTCAATGCCTCGTCCAAAACGTCGTCCATATCCACGACCTTGGGCAAGATTTCTTCCTTACGCGCCCGTGCCAGTGTCAACAGCGACTCGACAATCTCATTCATCTTGTCGGCAGCCTGTAACATATTACTCAGGTAGCTTCGTGATTCAGCGTCCAATTTATCGCCCAAATTCATATCCAACAAACCGCCAAAGCCCACGATCACCCCAATGGGGTTGCGTAAATCATGGGCTACATTATCAGCATATGCATCCAGTTCCTTGATAACCTGCTCGCTCTGCTCAATTTCACTTTGTAAAGTCAAATTGCGGTTATATTGGGTTTCAGCCTCCAAACGCGCTCGTTCAACTTCGTACAAGGCTTGCATCGCCTTCTGCCGATTATCCGCCTGTTCGTTGAAGACTTGCTCTTTTACATGGTGAAATTGTTCGAAATGCTCGAAGGCCGCCGCAAAATCCCCCATCTGACGGTAGACCTGTGCGAGCTGTTGGTGAGCTTCAAAGACTTCAGGTTTGGCATCCACCAGTTGGAAAATGGTTAATGCCTTGTGTAGATAAGCCAATGCCTGCGATGTATTGCCCATTTCGACCAGCAGCACCGCCATATTCTTGTAAATATAGCCTTCATACAGGGGGGTATTGCTCTCACCGATTTGTTCTAACGCGCGGTTGTAATGAGATAGCGAAGCATTGGCATCACCCAGATGACGGTAAGCATTGCCCGTGTAAAGTAAGGCGAGTGCTTGCCCGACCACATAGTTGCCAGTCTGCGCGGTTGTCAAACCCTCGTTGGCATAGGCAATCGCCTGTTGATAGTCGCCAAGCTGATTGTAAGTCTCAGTCACATTCAGCAGCACATGCGTCAGCGTCACCGGACTAATAACGGTATCGCGTAAGATTGCTAAACCTTGCAGGTAATGGTCGAGCGCCTCTTTATAGTTACCTTCTGCGTCATACTGTTGACCTATATTGCTGAGGGTGGTCGCAACTTTTCGCTGGTTGCCTAACTTTTTGCCTAAGGTTAAGGCCTGTGTGAAGCAGCCCAGCGCATCCGCCCAATTACCGATCACATTGTAGTTGTTACCAAGGATCGTCAGTGCATCAAACTCTTGTCTTTCAAGGTGCAGGCTGCGGGCTTCTCTCAACCCATCCTGTACGCTCATCACCGAACCGCTGTAATCGGCTTTGTTGTACTGCGCCCAAGCACGGTTCAGCAGCGAGTTGACAGCACTTTCCGCATCGCCCAACTGCCGTGCCAATGCATAGGCTTCGGCGGCTAATGCCAACGCACGATCCGGCACGACTTCGCACAAGTCTTCAGCAAGACTATTCAATGCAGACAGTTTGGCTTCAGGTGTGTTTGCTTGTTCAAGCGCGATTTCACGGTCGTGCTGCGAAATTGACATGGAACACTATCTAACCTATATCAGTGACGATGATGTGAGACGACAAAAAACTGCTGAAAACAGCATAGAATATAACATGGAGTCCCTTAAAAGTACTTGGTTTAAAAATGAAATAGAAGGTGTGCGTCAAACCAGTGATATGAGCCGAAGAAGCCGAACCATTTTAGAATTCAAAGAGCGTACTTGTTGTATACGCTCTCTTAAGTTGTGAACAATGAGATAACCAAATCCCTAGCAGTTGTTGCCACAACGCACTGGCAGCGACAATGCGATGACGATGCCACCATTAGATCCACCCAACCAGCCAAGATTGATCGTTATACTAATCGGACTCGGTGCGGGTGTTGAACCGTTATCTTGGGCAGCAGCAGGTAAAACAGTCGCCACCAACATCATGACAAAAACCACACAAACAATGAAACGCTTCTTCAATGAGAACATGGGTGTGATACCTTTATAACCTTACAATCTGATAATTCAACTTAGATTCATTATATGACAAAAACTTAATAAGCCTGTGAATTAAGCGTAAATTCTGTGAATTATTTGTTATTTTCTCAATACATGTGTGAAAAGTGTGAGGAAAATGAGGTAATTAGGGCTGCAATGAAATCTAAAACACGCTACTTTTGACTGAACGAATACGCTCGCAGATAAACAACCTGCTTGGTCGCGTCTGTCTTATCCACCAGCACCTCAATCGTTTTGCTGCCGCTGTTCCAATAAACACCACTATAGTTTGTACTGGCGCTGGGCTGCCACCATGGTATCGCTGCTTCCTGCGGATTAGCTGCCGGAAACGGTGTGAATCCAGCTTTGAGCGGAGTGGTGATGCCCATTTGTGCCATAAACGGTGAGAGGTCAAAATCTGCTGGCAAACTAAATCGCAGCCAAATAATCCGCGTCGATTGGTTGCGTGTGCTGAACTGTATATCGGTCGCGCCTGTAGGGAGTGATGCACCCATGAAACTCTGGGCTTCCTGAATCCGCCACTGTCGCCAGCCAAACACATTGGTTGCCCACAACGCACCCACAACACCTACGATAATGATAATCGCGAGGAAAAAACCAACCAGTTGCCGCTTATAGGCGGTGATGAATTTTCGCATGTCATTCCGATATAAGATGAAAATGAAGCTGCGGCACATCCTGATATTCGCCGCCGTTGCACATCAGACGATAACCACGCGCCTCAAGCTGATACTCCGCCACCAAACTTTGTACCGTCTGAAACACATCGGCCATGAACGGCGCATCGGCTGGCGTAATGTGCATCATTGAGGCAATTGCCTTCTTGGGGACGATCAAGATATGCACCGGATAAATCGGCTTGGGATGTTCAAACGCCATCAACGTGGCAGTTTCTCGTAGGCGATGTACGGGGATTGCAAAACTCATATGCGCGAATACCCATCCGATAAATAATCCAGCAGCCCGCGAACGAGCCACACGGAATAATACCTGTTGCAAGCTCACCCGATGCATCTCTGGCAGAAGTGTGAATTAAACGGTGGAAGCATATCTATCACAAGTCTGCTTCCAAGTGTATTGAAAGCCCCTCTCCCTTGAGTTCGGGGGAGAGGGGTTGGGGTGCGGGGGTTAATCAAACTCACGACCGCATTTCAACCTTGAGCATGTTACAGGTGGCATGTGCCAGCAGCTTACCGTTGCTATCATGCAACCAGCCTTCGGCGTTGGCGATTTTGTTACCGGCTTTGATGACATTCGAACTGGCAATGACTGTCGCCCCTTCGCGTGTGCTGGCGAGATAATCCACATGCAGATTGACCGTCGAGTAAAATGTACTGAGGTCAGGATTATGCTTCACCATGACTGTGATGCCCATAATGTCATCTAACATGGTCGCGATAATGCCACCGTGCAGAATCTTAGCGGGATTAGTCATATCCTCGCGCACCGTGAAGGCAATCTTCATCCCGTTCTCGCTAATCTCCTGCAAAATGCCCTTTAACCAATGGGCAACAGGTGACGGAACCATGCTCAACTCTTGCCCGATATACGGACGCAGTGCTTCCAGTCCATTTTCCATTTATTCCCTCCCTCGTTTACGGGCTATCAGCGGGGGAGCTTGCGACCGTAGCTGATGTAGGGTTAGGGTGGGGGTTTGCATCATCTACGCCTTCGCCTCTTCATAACGGCTAACGACCAGCACCGTGTTATGTCCACCGAAGCCAAACGAGTTGCTCATGGCATGGTTGACTGTTTGCTTACGCGCCACATTGGGGATGTAATCCAAGTCGCAGTCAGGATCAGGCGTATTCAGATTGATGGTTGGCGGAATCATATTGTCGCGGATGGCGAGGATCGAGAAAAGCGCCTCAATCGCCCCTGCCGCCCCCAACATATGTCCGGTCATCGACTTGGTTGAACTCATTGGAATCTTATAAGCCTGTTCGCCCAACGCCAACTTGATAGCGGTCGTTTCGCTCTTGTCATTCAACTGGGTACTTGTGCCGTGCGCGTTGACGTAACCAATCTGATCAGCCGTCAATCCGGCATCCTTGAGCGCCCGCTTCATCGCTTCAGCCGCCGCCGCACCATCTTCACGCGGCGCAGTAATATGGTAGGCATCTGAGGTATGCCCGTAGCCACCAATCTCGGCATAAATATGTGCGCCACGTGCCAGTGCGTAATCCAAATCTTCGAGCATCAGCACCGCCGCACCTTCGCCACCGACGAATCCAGTCCGGTTCAAATCGAACGGACGCGAAATCGTGGTCGGATCACCGCCTGAATAATGCGCCAGCGCCTTCATATTATCGAAGCCCGCCAGTACCATCGGGATTAATGTGGCTTCGCTCGACCCGCTGAGCATGGCCTTGGCCCGCCCCAACCGGATCATATCCGCCGCTTCACCGATGCAGTTGTTGCCGGTCGCGCAGGCCGAGACAATCGCGAAGTTCGGCCCGCGCAGATTGTGTGCCATCGACACCCGCCCCGATGGACTGTCCACCAGAATACGTGGGATCGCCAGCGGACTCACACCGCGCTGCCCACGATTTTCAAAGTCCACCGTCGCATCCACCATCGACTCGATACCACCGACGCACGTCCCGATGACGCAGCCCACATCGTACATATTCTCGTCAGTGATTTGCAACCCGCTGTCGATCAGTGCTTGTTCCGCCGCCTGCATCCCGAACTGGCTGGCCTTATCCAACCGTCGGGCTTCCCGCGCACCAAACCGTGCCACCGCGTCAAAGTTCTTGACAGTGCCGCCCACACGCGGGTTATTATCCATGTCCTTGATGTTATCCAAACACTCGATGCCGCTTTTTCCCGCCAGCGCGTTCTGCCATGTTTCCGCGACCGTATTCCCCAATGGGCTGATGACTCCCAGCCCGGTCACGACCACCCGTGTACCCTTCATGTTTCCGTCCTTCCACGCAAACTCGGTTAACGTCACTCACTTAAGCGACGCAGCGAATGTTCAATAAACTGCTCAATATGCCGCAGTGCGAAGGTGATGTATCGGCGCTCATTATAAAGCCTGCTTAACATCAATGCACCTTCCATTGTAGACATAAACACCACTGCCGCCTCTTGGCTGTGAACTTCGGCGCGAATCTCACCACTAGCGATGCCATTATCAACGATATTTTGTAAGCTGGCGATCAAAGCGGACATAGCTACTTCGGTACGCGCTCGCAGCACAGGATGCGCATCGTTTGACTCGATGGCAGTGTTTAAAATCGGGCAGCCTCCCGGCAATTCGGGATCATCGAAGGCGCTTTCCAACACCACCGCAAACGCTAGTAATCGCTCGACCGCATTCGACTTATCACGCAAGCCGATCTCTAACTTGTGGTTGATATGTGCCACTGCGTAATCAAAGGCTGCCAGAGCTAATTCTTCCTTACCCGCCTTGAAGTGGTTGTAAATGCCACCTTTTTCCAAACCGGTTTCCTGCATAATATCGCTGATCGACGTGCCGAAGAAGCCGCGCTGATTAAACACCACCGCTGCCTGCCGGATAATCATCTCACGCGTATGTTCGCCTTTGGTCGTGCGTGTTTCCGTATTTACACATCCCGCTCAATAACAGACCGTTCGGTCTGAAACAGTTTAGCAAAGAAGCAAAGGGGTGTCAAAGGTCGAGTGGATCTGCTAAAAGGATGCGCGAAATATGTAAAGACATAACGATTTATGAAAATTGTGTAAATAAGATGAATAGTTGTCTTTAAATTGATTAATTTGTGGTATCGTAAATTAAATCAATTATTGTTAGGTAGGTACACAATGGGCAACCAACTTTCACGACTCCTGAATAAATCAAGACTCACAGTAGCGATATTAATAGCGCTTTGTTTGGTCGTCGCTCAAGTCAGTGCGGCTTCAATGACCTGCCGCAGTGACCCAATCATTTTTCTATCGAATGGTATAAAGCTTCAAGTCGGTGTTACGGTTGAAACGTCACTCAGTGATTTGGTCAGCATCCAATACCAAGTGCACGTACCCGCGAACGTGACCATAAACCGCGTTATCTATACACCGCAATGGGCAAAAAATAAGGAAAGCGTCACCCTCATTGCAGACCAACCCGCTAACACCTATGTCATTTTGACACTCGTGAAAACTGGAACTGCAAATGTGCCTACGACGATTAATTCCATGAAGTTTGGAAACGGTGATGGCCTCACCCGTAAAATCGCAACTGGCGTTTCAGGTCAAATCATCGCCATCAGTTATTAGTCACCCTCCGTTCTCCTGAATGAATGAGTAAAGGCACGCTATATGGCGTGCTTTTACTTTCTACCCTGCAAATCACCTTTAAAAATGATCGTTAATTGAGACCACTTATTTTCGAAATAGGCTTTTGCGTGTAATCTAAGCTTAATAGTGTTCGTTATTTTGGCTACAACACCTCAACATTAATCACTGTTAGGATTTGAAGAGACCTATGGAGCAGCGCTTCACCTTCCTCTTTACTGACATCGAAGGCAGTACACGCCTTTGGGATCAACATCCACAGGCCATGTCCCTTTTGCTTGCAGAACATAACCACATCCTCAGACAAGCCATCGAGTCGCATCAAGGTATCGTCTTTAAAACCGTCGGCGATGGCTTTTGCGCAGTATTTGACTCACCCTTGAATGCCTTATCAGCGACCCTCTCGGCTCAACATATCCTTCAATCTTTAAGGCCGTCTGAAGACACTGATAACATCAGCATCAAAGTACGGATGGGGCTGCATACAGGTTCTGCTGAACAAAAGAGTAATGATTATTTTGGTCCTACATTGAACCGTGTCGCCCGTATAATGGGGGCTGCCAGCGGCGGACAAACTCTTATCTCAGCAGCGACCAAAGATTTTGTAGAAGGTTCACTTCCTCAAGGTGTTGAATTACGTGATCTAGGAAAACATCGCCTGCGTGATCTGAAAGAGGAAGAACATATCTTTCAGGTCATATCGCCCGGTTTGGTCAGTTATTTTCCGCCCATCAAATCACTATCGCCGCGTGTGACGAATTTACCCGCTCAGTTGACTTCTTTTGTGGGACGTAACGCGGAAGTTAATGAGGTCTGCCGCCTATTGCGTTTACCGAATGTACGCTTGGTGACCATACTGGGTCCCGGCGGCATTGGCAAATCTCGCATCAGTCTTCAAATTGGTGCGAGCTTACAAGACGAATATGAAGATGGAATATTCTTTGTTCCTTTAGCACCGGTCAACCGACCTGATGCCGTGATTGAAGTCATCGCCCAAAATCTGAAAGTGGAAGAAACCGGAAACACTTCGATGCTGGAATCCGTAAAGGATCATTTGCACAATCGGCAGGTGTTGCTCGTACTGGACAACTTTGAGCATGTCGTTGATTCAGCACCGTTGATCAATGAGTTGTTAGCCGCTGCTCCACGCATAAAAATACTTATAACCAGTCGCGAAGAACTGCTCATTTATGGAGAACATGTCTACCGCCTTTTACCCCTCGCCCTTCCAGATGCGGCGCAGCATCGCAATCCCAAAACGCTGCTTGAATTTTCGGCAATTGCTTTGTTTGTCGAACGCGTGCAATCGACTCAAACTGAATTTAGCCTCGATATCGAAAATGGCTCTGATGTAATCGAAATCTGCCGCCGCTTAGATGGCTTACCGCTTGCCATCGAGTTAGCAGCAGTACGTGCACGTGAGCTTTCGATACGAGAAATTGCCGAGCAGTTGAGTAGTCGGCTGCAAACGCTCAGCAAAGGCCCGCGAGATTTCCCCTCACGGCAGCGCACGATACGCGGTGCGATTGAATGGAGTTACGACCTGCTTCCGCATGAAGAACAACAGACTTTTGCGCGTTTGGCTGTCTTTGTCGGCACATTTACCGCTGAAGCTGCGGATGCTATTACCGGAGCGCAGACGCTCAACCGACTCGCCGAAAAAAGTCTTGTTCAGCAGACAAGCCATGAAGAACCGATCACCTTTACCATGCTCGAAACACTGCGCGAATATGCGTTGGAGCAGCTAACAGCCCATGCTGAATTAGAAACGATGCAGCGCTTACATGCCGATTATTATCTTCAATTGACAGAAACCGCAGAATTCAATCTCACGGGCGAACAACAGATGGAATGGTTCGCCCGCCTCGAAATTGAACAGAATAATTTGCAAACCGCGCTTGAATGGCACTTAAACCGCCATGATTATCAAAAAGCTGGACGAATGGTAGCTGTCCTATGGCGCTTATGGAGCGCGCACAGCCGCCTGAGCGTGGGCAGTTATTGGATCGGGCAAGTCCTCGCACATGCACAAGAATTGACATCCATCGTCCTCGCCAAAGCGAAACATGGCATAGGTCGGTTACTTTTCCTGCAACATCGCTACCCCCAAGCCGTTGAATATCTTGAATCCAGTCTTCCCCTCTATGAGCAAAATGCTGATCAGCAAGGAGAAGCGGCTGTCCATGTCAGCCTCGGCGAAATTGCACTGCGCCAAGGTAATATATTATCCGCAGAAAACCGCTTTCAGACTGGACTAGCTCTTTACGTTGAACTGGATGATCAAGCTGGTTTTGCCCGCTGTTTGCGGCAGTTAGGTCGCTTGGCAATTCATGAAGGTAATCTGGTGGGTGCGGAAACACTGCTTCAGCAAAGCCTTGAACTTATCCGCCACTATGGCAGTACTGAAAGCATCGCCATGATTATCAACGATCTGGCTGAAGTCCTGCGCACCCAAAAGAAATACGATCAAGCAACGGCATTCTATCGGGAAAGTCTAGCGCTCTATCGACAGCTTGGGTTTAATGTTGGGCAGGCAGTTATTCTGCACAACCTCGGACAAGTCACCCGCCAGCTTGGAAATCACGAAGAAGCCTTATCCTTTTTTAAAGAAGCCCTCGGACTTTTACAGGGGCTTGAAGAAACACAGATTATTGTGGAATGTCTTGCCGGCATTGGCAGCGTATATGTGACTATGGGGATGACTGAGCAAGCCGTTAGCCTGTTGAGTACGGTCAACATCCTGATGAGCACAATCCCTATCCAGTTGGATATGCCTGATCAAATGGAGTATGACAACACTTTAGGCATCGCCCGAAGCCGCTTAGAGGCCTCCACATGGGATGCGGCATGGGCCGCAGGAGCATCGACTTCCCTCGAAGCGATTGTTGCGGAGGCGCTTCAAAAACCGCTTTAGGCGAAATTGTCACAATAGTTGGCAAATGCAGCAATTTTAGAGCTTTTTTTGGCGAAATTTGTGTCAATTCGGCGGATCGCTCGGCTGGAAGCGCGGCAATCGGCTGGAGGTATGTCCGCTGCCAACTTTGCCAATCACCACTTCTAACTCGACTACCCCTCCCCTAGCCCCACATCAGCAACGTTCGCAGGCTCACTCTGCTGATAGCCAAAACACAGGGAGGGGTAGTCCCCTTTGCAAATTTACGAACAAAAATTCTACCACGAAATCCCTATTTTGATCGTTCGAAGTCGGTTTCAACTTTCAAACGTTATCTTCATAAATGGCCTCAAAACAGCCCCTTTTGACCTGCTCCACCTGCAAAGCAGGACATTTTTGGTTGTCTGTCCCTCAAACATCATCATCGTTCACCGAAATTTGACCTGCTACCCCCTGTTTATCACACCCATCGCTCCCGTAAGAATCAAAAAACCACAGTCCATCTCTGAACTGTGGTTTTTTGCTATTTTTAGTCTTTTCTAAAGACTATCAACTACTGACTATCGACTTAATTACCGCATTCGCCTGTTGCCCGTACAAAGGCATCACTCACCCAGCCCTGTTTGTCTGTCCACACAATCTGGTACCACCCTGCCACACGTCCTGTCACCTTCCAAGTTGTGTCATACGCCAACCGTGTCAAAACCTTGCTGGTCGTATTAGCCTCTGCTCTCAGCCGCACAATTTTGTTGATCGTCAATGTACAGTTGCCCACAGCCCCAATCGTCACTGGTGTTCCAGTCACTCCCGGTTCTAATGTCCCCCCCGGTACTGCTGTTCCCGGTGTACCTGTTACCACTGGTTGTGCTGCTACAGTTCCACCTGAATTGGTTAGCATCACAATCCCGGCTGTTGATAACGTCGCACAGGTATAGGTTCCGTCCGAATCACCCGTCAACTGCTGTAATTGCCGTGGTGATTGGTTTGCATCCAAAAAGTAGATGTAACCAGTACCCAACAAACAAATCTTAAACGTATTGTTGAAGGTCGTTACAGTTCCGCCGCTGAACAAAATCGCATACACATCCACCGCTTGGTTAATCCCCAAGTTGATGGCCTGTTGGCTGCCAATTTCAGCCGCATTCACCAGATATTTACCGCTTTGTACCAATGGACGGCAGTAAATACCCCCGCTTGAAACCGTCCCTGCCGGAATGTCATATCGCACAATTGCTGTTGTCGCACCTGTACGGTCTGCACATAACGGTCTTGGATCATAAGTCGCAGCCATTGCTGGCCCCGCAGTCACCACACTCATCGGTACACTGCTCAGCACCAACATAATGCAGGCTGCTATAAATGTCACCGTTAAAAGAGCTAATTTACGCATATCAGTTCCTCCTCACTTTGCAAACGAACACTGCGATTATAACGCATCAATGCAAAGTCAGGCTGTTGATGGCTAACTAACGTCCCGGAACCAAGTTCTGTCTATTAATTTGTAACCACTGTAAGCCGATAATGGTCTTGGCATCCATAATCTCGCCAGTACTAATTTTATACAGGGCAGATTGAACGCCAATAGACACGGTACGCACATCTTCACCTTCACTAACCAGCCCGCCACCCGAAGTAATTTTACTTTTGTGTGTAACACTCGAATAAAAAAGATGTATCCGTTCGGATGTGCCTCCCGGTGACACAAAAAACGAGGCAATTTTGCGGAAGCTGTTAACGCTGTAACCAATTTCTTCCATCAACTCACGCCGCAAAGTTATGGTTGGATCAGCATTTTCATTTTCTTCTATCGACCCTGCTGGAATTTCCATAATCCAAGCTTTATCCTTGTCTTTTGTAAAAACAGGATACCGGAACTGCTCGGTCATAATCACTGTATCTGACACTGGATCATGCAGCACCACCGCCGCACTGTCTCCCCGCTCGAAGTTGAGTCTCGTCAATTCAGGACTCATCTCTCCATTAAAGAGTTCATGTTGTAAATGTGCTTCATTAATTTTGAAGAAGCCATCGTAAACCTTTTTCTCACTGATAATCTTGACTTTTTCGGGCATGGTAGAAACTCCCAAAGATGAGTACATACTCTTTCCTAGTATGTCTTAAAGGCTGATTTCGAGCAACTAGATTAGTTGCGAAAGATAATTATCTGGATAGAATGTATTAAGTAAACACTTTCATAGGGGAATTCAACTCTGTAACGAGGTCATTAAATGGCGGAAAAGACTCGAATTTTTATTAGTTACAAAACCGGTGTGAACAACGGCCTAACAAGACGTGCGACCACGTTACGGGATACAGTTGCAGAAGACCAGAACAATATTATTTGGATGGATGGAACCAATCTTGTACCCGGTGAGGATTGGAACCAGCAAATTTATGATGCCATGCGTAACCAAGATATTGTGCTGCTGGTGCTAGGCGAAAATACTGAAAAGTCAGAATGGGTTCGCCGTGAGATTGACCTAGCAAAAGGGGCAAAAGCTGCCATCCTGCCCGTCAAAGTTATGACGAACGTTAAGTTACCGGAAGTACTAGACTATTTTGGCATTCGCACTCGGCAGTATATTGATTTTGCCGCATACGACCCTACTCAGAAAACTGCTTTACTCGAAGGTATCCAACAACTCGCAGGGCGCACACGTGGGGTTCAATGGGAATGGTTGAAGCAGCGCGCCGAACGAAAGCAGGGGCAAGCTTCGCTGCCGACGACGATTTTCATTAGTCATAATGAACATGAAGACAAAGATATTCGGTTTGAGATCAATTCATTAACAACGATACTCGAAAAAGCAGGCTACAGCATTATTGGCATCAAGGAAGATGTCGTACCGGGTATGGACAGTAACCTTGAACAGATCTCTGAGAGTGACGTGGTGCTGGCTTTACTCACCGAGAGTTCCATAAACTCAATTAAGGTGAAACGGGAAATTGATTATGCTAAGGGAGCTCAGATCGAGATTGTTCCCGTCATCATGAAGGAAATTACCGATCTAAAAGAAGCACTGACTAAAAAACTTGATCTCCCAGCAACTTTTACCTGCATGTACCTGACCAACACCATTGGAGAAAAAGATGAGCTGCTGAGGCAGTTGAAAGCGGCGGAACAAAGTACAAACAGTAAACACAAAAAATGGTATAACGAGCTTGCACCGTCGCAGCCCGCAAAAGACAAACCATCGAAAGAAAACTCCAAGAAAGCCTATCAACCGCCAACTGCTGAATTGCACACCTATCAACTTGCGGGGAATGCAACCACGATTCATCTGGCGGCAGGGAATATGTTCGCGTTTGAGAACCAGCGGATCGACGTAATTGTGAATTCGGAAAACAATTTCATGCAGATGGCACGGTTCTTCGAGTTCAAAACGGTATCTCACCAACTGCGAAAATTAGGGGCAAAGTACAACAATGACGGGCTCCTAGAGGAAGATACAGTACAGAATGAACTTTCGGCAATGACATTCGCGCTGTTTAAGCCACTGCCTGTACCGAACGGCGAAGTAATTGTGACCAGCGCAGGACACCCAAGCAGCCAATTACGACAGAAGAATGTGCGCTATATTTTCCACGCAGCGACTATTCTAGTGACGGACACTGATACAGGAATTAAACCGATTGATGTGACCGGCACAAAGAAGTCTGTTAAGACGGCGCTGGAAAAATTCTGGGAAATTAACCGGAAGAATGGCGTAGTTGCTCCTCTTACTACGACTGAACGGCGCATTCAAGAAGAAATGCAGCAATCCTTTAAGCCCATTACCAGTATCATTTTTCCTCTATTCGGCACAGGTCACGGACAGCGCTCGGTAGATGAAGCAATTCCTCCAATGGCGGAGGCATTCTTCGAATATTTAACCACTGTTCCTAGTAAAAATCCCGGCCCGAAGAAAATTTACTTGAGTGTTTACAGCGAAGATGATATTGAGCGTGCTGACGAAGCACTGAGTCGTTTCTTCAAGAAGATTGAGAAGTAAACGTTACTTCACAGCAACAGCAGTGGGAACTAAACCCTCACTACAAACGTCTTAGCCTCCAGAACGTAAAACACAAGTCAGTTCTGGAGGTATGAGATGAACCGCTTAATAAGACCCCAATTTAGACCGATACACACAGTCGCCGTTTTTCTATTATTGCTGTTAGCAATAGTGCTGCCTGCTGCTGCACAGGAGCCGCCTTGCCCCATTCCACCACCGTGTCCAGCCGATGCAACCTGCCCTGCGATGCCGCTATGCACACCGACACAGCCCGGAGTATTCACCAATCCCGAATGGCTACGGATTGATCACCATCAAGTGACAGTGAGCATCAAAGACCAGATCGCAACCACCAGCGTCGATATGGAATTCCGCAACGAAGGCAATGCACTGGCAGAAGGCACCTTCATCTTCCCGCTGCCGAGCAACGCGGCAGTCGATAAGCTGACGATGACCATCAACGGGCAAGTCATTGAGGCCAAAATTCTGGCGGCAGATGAAGCTCGCAGCGTCTACAACGAGATCGTGCGCCACTATCGTGACCCAGCCCTTTTGGAATATGTCGGCGACAGCGCCATCCAAGCCAACGTGTTCCCCATTCCACCGGGAGAATCACGCAAGGTTGAAATTCGCTATTCACAGGTGTTGACAGCCGATAATGGCCTTCTGCACTTCGTTTATCCACTGAAGGTCACAAACCTGCTTTCCAAAAATCCTGTCGATAAAATGAGTGTGCGTGTGGAAGTCGAGAGCAACGATCCGATTAGCAACGTCTATTCGCCCAGCCACCCGATTGCCATCAGCCGTGATGGTGATAAGAAGTTCACAGTTGGCTATGAATCCGCAGGCAGTATTCCGGGCGACGACTTCAGCTTGTATTACGGCATTTCGACCCAAACCATCAACGCAAACTTGCTGACTTACCGTGAGAGTGCCAATGAAGATGGTTTCTTTATGCTGTTGGTGCAGCCGCCGGTCACACTCCCTGACAGCCAAGCCATCTCCAAAGATGTGATTATTGTGTTAGATCAATCTGGCAGTATGTTCGGTGACAAGTGGGATCAAGCGCGTAACGCTGCTGAATACGTCCTCAAGAAGCTCAACCCCACCGACCGCTTTAACGTCGTGCTGTTCAGCACCGGTTGGCGTGTTTTCAGCAACAATATGGAATCACCAAGCCAAGCACAATCCGCGATTGATTGGGTACGTGGACAGGAAGCGGTTGGCGGCACGGACATCAACGGCGCATTGACCACTGCGCTCGGCATGGCAGATAAAGAACGTTCGACAACAGTACTTTTCCTGACCGATGGCTTGGCCACCGAAGGCACAACCGACTCGCCACAAATTCTTGCCAACCTCAAGGCGGCAGCCCGTCCCAATGTGCGAGTATTCAGCTTCGGTGTCGGTGATGATGTCGATACTCTGCTACTGGACTCGATTGTGCGCGATCAGCATGGCACGGGAACCTATGTGCGCCCAACTGAACGCATCGACGAAGAAGTCGCCAGCTTATACAACAAAATCAGCGCTCCGGTGTTGACCAACATCACCCTAGAAACAGGCGGATTGAACACCGGCGACGTGTATCCTGCACAACCGCTGCCTGATCTGTTTGCTGGCGCACAGTTGACACTGGTCGGACGTTATCGTGGTGATGCAAGCAATTTGAGCTTCACACTCAAGGGACAGGTGAACGGGAAAGATCAGACTTTCGTCTACAGCGGATTGAACTTCCCGGCACGGGCTGGCGGCGACTCGTTCATCGCACGGTTGTGGGCAACCCGCCGCATCGGTGATCTGCTGAACAGCATCCGCTTAAATGGGGAGAACAAAGAACTGATTGATAGTGTCGTCAGTTTAAGTGTCCGTTACGGCATCATCACCCCTTACACCAGCTTCTTGATTACCGAAGACGATATTCTCTCAGCCGACGGACGTGATCGGGCACAGGCCGCTTTCGAACAAGAAGCCCAAACCCTCTCGACTGATAAAACAGGTTCGGCTGCTGTGAGTGCCGCAGACACCAGCGCAGGTATGGCGAACGCGAACGCGGCTGCACCAGCTCAAATGCCAATGGCAACCCGAATGCCACAGACTGGTGGCGGAGAAGGTGTTCCTCCGGCTGAACCGCCGACCAATCCAATCCAAACGGTCGGTGATAAGACCTTCTTGCTGCAAAACGGTGTATGGACGGATACATCCTTCCTGCCGGACACCATGCAAACACAAAAGGTCGTCTTCCTGAGTGATGAATATTTCGCGCTCTTAGATAAGACACCGGAACTCGCACCCTACTTCGCCATTGGTGATAAGGTGATCGCAGTGGTTGATGGTGTGGCTTACGAAGTTACGGCTCAGTAAATTAACCCTTCGACCAAATTGATTGATGCGACAGCCCCAGAAAACGGGGCTGTTTGCGTTTAGAAACGGGCTTAGACTGAAGCTATATCAAGTGAGAAACCAACGATGAATAACATATGGTCTGAAACGCCGGTCAAGTCGCGCGCCAAAAATTTCTGGGAGATGAGGCCTTATACCAAAGAATTTCGTTATAAGGTGCAAATGACTATTGATGAATGTTTAACACGTTAGTACCGTCTGCAACCCTCTCGAACAGTAAGCATCACGCAGGACGCTAATCAGGCGCAGTTTGAAATTTGTGTCAAGCGTTATGACAACCGATTTCGATTTGAATATAAGAGTGCTGTTGCCTACGGAACCGTCACGGCTTCGCCTGAGCATCCCGAAATAATGCTCATAGCAGGGATGGTGCGTTATAAGATCGTATTTTGGCTGTATCTCTTTGTGATGGCTATGTTCACATTCATGACTGCCTTCACAGGCTATATAATTTTCGACTTGCTAGGGCTAGTTTTATGTCTGGTCTTTATCCGGCGCGATTACAACGACTATCAGCAATTGCGCATATCATTGCAGCATACGTTCACACAAGAACAAAATGCCTCGTAAAACCAAATTCATCGTTAACCGTCGCACATGGTGCTTACATCAATTTGAGTTTAGTGCGCCGTGTTCATATGAAGATTGTCTAACACATCTAAAAAATCCCCAATGCAATTTGGTCGCTGCACGAAATAAGCGGCGATTAGCCAAAAGCATTATGATTAACCGTAAATAACATTTATACAGGGGCATCAATCATGAGAATTGTACGCGTCCATGTATACGGTGAACCCGAAGTCATGCAGATTGAAAATATGGGGCCGCCCGAACCGACAGCAGGCATGGTACGCGTCAAGGTCGAAGCCATCGGTGTCAACTTTATCGACATCTACCAGAGATCAGGCGAGTACCGACCTGCGCTGCCCTTCACACCCGGTCAAGAAGCGGCAGGCATGGTCGATATGGTAGGCGAAGGTGTGTACAACTTCAAAGTCGGTGATCGTGTGGCCTATGGCTTCACCATCGGTGCGTATGCCGAGTATACGATTGTCCCGGCTGAGAAGGTCGTGCCTGTACCGGATAAAGTAGACTCGCGCACGGCAGCAGCCCTCATGTTACAGGGCATGACCGCCCATTATTTGGTGACCGATACCTACCAAGTTCACGGCGGGCAAACCGTCCTGATCCATGCGGCAGCCGGTGGTACGGGTTTACTGTTAGTACAGATGGCAAAACTGCGCGGCGCACGAGTCTTTGGGACGGTTTCAACTGAGGCCAAAGCGGTACTGGCGCGAGAGGCAGGTGCAGATGAAGTATTTCTGTACGACGATTTTGACACCGAGGTCAAACGGCTGACCAACCGTTATGGTGTCGATGTGGTCTACGACTCGGTTGGGAAAGACACTTTCGAACGCAGCCTGAGCTGTCTACGACCACGCGGATACATGGTGTTGTTCGGCCAATCCAGTGGAGCAGTACCGCCCTTTGATCCGCAATTATTAAACAGCAAAGGTTCATTGTATTTAACCCGTCCATCGCTGGGCTATTACACATCCACCACTGATGAAACCCGCTACCGTGCGGCAGCCATGTTCGCGCTGGTTGAAAGTGGCAAGCTGAAAGTCCGTATTGATCGCGCCTTACCCTTAGAGCAAGCGCCGGAAGCACATCGCGCCCTCGAAAGCCGAGCCACAACCGGCAAGGTTATTCTGGTGATCTAAAGTCCGTTATAATAGACCGATACACATTTGTGGAGTCTGCTAATGGCTGTCCATTCCATCAAAAATCAATACATGGGCATTAATGCTCATTTACACAGCTTATGGCAGGCACAAGGTGGTTGGGCAGAATTTCATACACGTCATATTGTACATTTGGCAGACGCGCTAAAAGCTGTATTATTACCAATGGGGTACACCGCAGCGCTTGAGCCCTCTCTACAAATTCGCCGTATTGACTCACCCCAACCCTCTGAATATCCCGAATCCGATGTCAGTATTTATGACCTAGATCCTCAGCGTCCACGCCGCCCAGTGACTGCTTCCCCAGTTGGAACAATGGGCGAACTTGTTTTTTCGATTACCGACACATTGCTCGAAAATAAAATTTCAGAGAAAACTTACACATCAATCGGCATTTATGAAGTTGTACCACGACGAGCCGAACGAGGCGAAGCGGTTGCATGGATCGAATTATTATCGCCCTCCAATAAACCGGGCGGACGTGATGTGCGCGATTACTTTAATAAGCGAATCAAAATCATCGAAAGTGGACTCGTCTTTATAGAACTGGATTATCTGCACGAATCAGCGCCTACATTACGTGATTTGCCTGATTATCACGCGAAGAAAGATCATCTATCCGAATCAGCAGCGCATCCTTACCGTATCCTGATAGTTGATCCGCGCCCAAATATTATAGAGGGTGTGGTTCGGGTAAAAGAATTTGATGTTGATGAAATCATACCGAGGATGAATATTGCACTTAATGGCAATGATGTGCTGGAGTTCGATTTTGCAGCGCCCTATCATAAAACATTGACTGATGCGTTATATGGTCTTGAGTGGTCAGATTACAGTGAATTTCCTGTTCATTTTGATCATTACCGTGAAGCTGACCAAACCCGAATTGCTAACCGAATGCTGAGTGTAATCGAAGCAGCAATTGAAGGGCAGAATTTAGAAGGGGAGCTTCCGCAAGTTGGGAATTTGTCTCTCGATGCAGCACTCACAAAACTCGAAACCTATATTAGCCCTAACGCATAAAAGCCTTTTGAACTTTTATGCGGTAGTTAGCATTGACTGAGAAGTTCCTCAAACCAGTCCCGTTACGGCAGTTTGTTCCCCGCCGCCAGATAGATTGCATACCATTCCTCACGGCTGAGGGTAATATCGGAAGCCTTGGCGCTATCCTTCACCCGCTGAGGATTAGTCGTGCCGATAATGGGCTGCATGTGCGCAGGATGACGTAAAAGCCACGCAATCGCAATCGTGACATTGCTCACACTATAAGCCGCTGCCATCTCATTAATTTTCTGGTTGAGTTCCGTGAATTTATCATTATCCAAGAACACACCCTCAAAGAAGCCGTATTGGAATGGCGACCACGGTTGAATGGTGATGTCGTGTAAGCGGCAGTAATCCAAAATGCTGCCATCACGGTCGATTGAGGGATCAATCTCCATATTCACATTAATTCCCGCGTCGATCATGCCCGTGTTAGTGATGCTCAGTTGGAGTTGGTTGAAGATGAGAGGCTGCTTGACCGATTTTTTCAGCAGTTCAATCTGCATCGGATTTTGGTTGCTGACACCGAAATATTTAACTTTGCCGCTGGTCTCCAAAGTCGTAAAGGCTTCTGCGACTTCTTCCGGTTCAACGAGCGCATCCGGTCGGTGTAAGAGCAGCACATCCAAATAATCCGTTTGCAGACGTTTCAAGCTGCCATCCACCGCTTCTAAAATATGTTCTTTGGAAAAGTCGAAAGAACCTTTGCGAATGCCGCACTTGGTCTGGATAATCATCTTTTCGCGTACTTGGGCATTCATACCGAGTGATTCAGCGAAGTTCGACTCGGATTTCCCACCGCCATAAACATCGGCATGGTCAAAGAAGTTAATACCGGCATCGAGCGCTGTATTCAGCAAGGTCGATATGTCTGACTTCGCCATATCCGCAATTCGCATACAGCCTAGTGATACTTCAGATGCCTTTAAATCACAGTTTGCAAGAGGAACATTTTTCATTTCAACAACTCTCCTTTTGATTTCTATCTAGGACATTATACCTAAGGGTAGGGGTAGCGCTCCCATACCATTGACCACTGAGCATTGACACGCCGCCTCCCAACAGCCAGAATCGAGCCAAGTCGAACCGATATGGTTTGGCAGAAGCGAACGGCATATGAGCAATAACCCGTCTCCCAAGATTTTGGTCATCATTCCTGCGCTGAACGAAGCAGAAAGTATTCAACGTGTGGTGAATAGCGTCCGCCAGCAAATGCCGCAGGCTGACGTACTTGTCATGAATGATGGGTCTTCGGATGCCACAGGTGCATGTGCCGAGGCTGCTGGCGCGATGGTGCTGCATATGCCTTATAACGTGGGTATTGGCGCATGTGTGCAGGCTGGTTTCCAATTCGCGGATAAACAGGGTTATGATGTGGTCGTCCGCAATGACGGCGATGGGCAGCACGACGCTGCCGAAATCACCCGAATGCTGGCAATATTAGCAGCAGGCGAAGCCGATATGGTCATCGGTTCGCGCTACATCGAAAATCGTGGCTATGTCGGTTCACCGATGCGGCGCTTGGGCAGCTTAATTTTAGCAAACCTGATTTCGCTGATCGTTCACCAACGCGTAACCGATCCCACCAGCGGCTTTATCGTTTGCAACCGCAAGGCGATCCACCTTTGCGCTCTACTCTATCCTCACGATTACCCTGAACCCGAGTCAATTGTGCTGCTGTACCGCGCTGGAGTACACTTGCTGGAGATGCCTGTAACCATGCAGCCGCGCCTCGCAGGTCAGTCATCCATAACCACTCTGCGTTCAGCCTACTATATGCTCAAAGTTATATTGGCGATTTTAGTAGACTTATTACGCCCCTCCACTGTCATACATACACCCTAGACTATCGTGCAACCGTGAACGCCAACCACCCACAGGCTGCGCCAACACTCCGCACCTTTTACATCCTTGTCATCACCCAAACCCTCTCGCTCATCGGCAGCCGCATGACCAGCATCGCTATTGGCATTCGCATTAGCATCGACACCGGACAAGCCGCGCCGCTGCTGCTGGTGGCCTTTTTCAACGAACTACCGCCGATGCTCTTTGGCAGTGCTGCTGGCGTACTGGTTGACCGTTGGAACCGCCGTTGGGTGATGATCCTATCCGATGCAGGCCAAGCCATTGGGAGCTTGCTGCTATTAGCCAGTTTTCTCTCAGGCAACTTCCAGCTCTGGCATTTATACGTCATTGTCTTCTTGCAAGGCACATTTGCCATGTTCCAATCGCCTGCCGAAGATGCTGTTACCAGTGTTTTGGTAGATGATGCGCATCGCGACCGCGCCAACGCTCTTAAACAGATGGCCTTTCCGTTAGCGGGAGTCATAGCGCCAGCAGTTACAGGTTTAATCTATCCGCTGGTAGGCATTGCAGGTGTGGTGTTGGTCGATATGGTCACCTTCTTAGTCGCGGTGGCGGTTGTCTACCGGATGCACATCCCTCAGCCGCCAGTCAGCGAAGAAGGCAAAGCAGCTTCCGGTGGCTTCTGGCGAGAACTACGTGGCGGATTAGCCTATCTGGGTGCGCGGCGTGCGCTGCTCGGCCTTATCCTCTACTTCACCGTACTTAACTTCCTGCTCAACGGCCCTCTGGATTTGAGCATCCCCTATCTGATAAAAGTCACAGGCAGCGAGAGCCTAACAGGTTTGCTGTTGGCGGCGATGAATGCCGGGGCGCTGGTCGGTGGGGCAGCTATCGCCTTACGCCGTAAAACTTGGAAGCGCATTAACGTTATTATGCCGACTTTCTTGCTGACAGGGATGATGTTCATCATCTACGGTACAAGTCGCACACCGATTCCGCTGGCAATTAGCATGTTTTTCTTATTGTTCACGCTCCCCTTAGGCTGGGGGCTCTTTACTGCGATGCTGCAATCCAAAACACCACCGGATATGCAGGGACGTGTCTTCAGCGTCTTTGGTCAATTGGGATTTGTAGCCTCGACCGCTTCATTTTTGTTGGTCGGTCCATTGGTTGATCGCGTCCTCGAACCCGCCGTAAAACCCGCGTGGATATTTACGAGTATAGTCGGCGACCAACCCGGTGCGGGAATGGGTTTGGTGCTTGTCGTCGTTGGTGCTGTTATACTAATTATGACCATCGTCACTTACATTGTGCCATCTGTACGCCGGATCGAAACCGATTTACCCGATTATCAGGTGTAACCATGAGTCCAAAAACCCCAACCGCCAAACAGGACAAAAAGCAGTGGTATGCTGCCACATTGATTATCCGTGACCGTGTTGAAGATCAAGACGACTCTTATACCTGTGACGAGCAAATACGCTTGCTACATGCCCGCACAGCCGATAAAGCCTACAAAAAAGCTTACAAAATAGGCAAAGCGCAAGAAACTGTTTACCTGAATAACGCGGGTGAAATGGTTTACCGTGAATTTGTCGGGCTGCAAGATTTAAGCCTGATAACCGCGGATTTGGTGGATGGTGCAGAGATTAAAAGCCGTATATTTGCTCACGAAGCGCCCCAAAATCTTGTACATACGCAAGATGAACTCAGCCTATTTGGTGCTGCACTCCCAAAAGAATGGCTCATTATCGGTGAAGTATTACCCATTCATGATGATGACTAACTGGAGACTGACAACTGGTGACGGACAACTCGCCCCGTGTGCTGATGCTATCCAAAGCCTGCATCGTCGGCATTTATCAACGCAAATTGGAAGCAATCGCGCGGCTGGGTGTGGATTTGCTGACTCTTGTCCCGCCATCGTGGCGAGATGAACGTGGCGAAACCAAGCTCGAACGGGTTTACACCGAAGGTTATCAATTGGAGGTCATACCCATCACCTTCAACGGCAACTTTCATCTGCATTACTACCCGACTCTAGGCAAATGGATACACCAATTTCGCCCACACATCGTCCACATTGACGAAGAACCTTATAACCTCGCTTCGTGGCAGGCGCTTTATCATGCCCGCCGTGGTGGGGCAAAATCGCTCTTTTTTAGCTGGCAGAATATCAACCGCAGCTATCCACCGCCCTTCAATTGGGGCGAACGTTGGCTGCTGAACAAGGTTGATTATGCGCTGGCAGGCACCGACAGCGCTGCCCAAGTTTGGCGTGAAAAAGGCTATACCGGACAAATGGCAGTTGTGCCACAGTTCGGCACCGATCCCGACCTTTTTAAACCCGAATCCTCTAGAGAAACTGATCAACGTTCTTTTACTATCGGCTATGTCGGGCGCTTGGTCGAGGAAAAAGGCATCCACCTACTCGTGCAAGCCGCCGCCCAATTAACAGGCGATTGGCATTTACGACTCGTAGGCAGTGGCCCCTATAAATCCGAACTGGTTGCACTTGCTGAACGTCTCAACATCACCAACCGCATCGACTGGATCGAGTGGGTTCCCTCAACCGATATGCCCAACCAATATCATCTGCTGGATGTGCTGGTGATCCCCTCGCTGACACGCCCCAACTGGAAAGAACAATTCGGTCGAGTGATTACCGAAGCCATGTCCAGCGGGGTTCCGGTTATCGGCTCAAACAGCGGTGCAATCCCCGACATCATTGGTGAAGCGGGTTTGATCGTTCCCGAAGGCAACATAGAAGCTCTCCGTGACGCGCTCGATAACCTGCGCTGCAATCCCGATTTCTGGGTACGTTTATCCAACGCCGGACGAAAGCGAGTGCTGTCCCATTTCACCCATGAACAGGTTGCGGCGGCTACGATGCAGGTGTATCAAACGATGATGGAAATTGACAATTAATCACACAGGAGTACATATCACATGAAAACCATTGGCTTACTTGGCGGTATGAGTTGGGAATCGTCACTCGAATACTATCGCATCATCAACGAAGAAGTGAAACGTCGTCTCGGTGGACTCCACTCGGCACAGTGCTTACTCTGGTCATTCGACTTTGCCGAAATCGAAGCCCTACAAATGGCAGGCGATTGGGAGGGTGCGGCTCAAAGAATGGTGGCAGCAGCTCAATCATTAGAACGTGGTGGTGCGGATGGCATCGTCATCTGTACCAACACCATGCACAAACTCGCGCCTCAGGTACAGGCCGCGATTAGCATCCCCATCTTGCATATTGCCGACACCACCGCCCAGAAGATTTGTGATGATGGCGTGGATACCATCGGTCTGCTCGGAACCCGTTTTACAATGGAGCAGGACTTTTACAAAGGCCGCCTCGTGGATAACTTCGGTCTGAAGGTGATTACGCCCAATGATGCCGACAGCAAAATTATCCATGATGTCATCTACGAGGAATTGTGCTTGGGTAACGTGCGCGATACTTCTCGCCGCGAGTACCTGCGAATCATGGATGATCTAACAGCACAAGGGGCGCAGGGTGTCATTCTCGGCTGCACTGAAATCACCCTGCTCGTCAAACCCGAACACACACCCATTCGCCTCTACGACACAACTTTGCTTCATGCATTAGCCGCCGTTGATTGGGCGCTCAGCTAATCACACCACCATCGCACTGACCTTCGCCGCGACTGCCAACATCGCATCAGGCCAGTCGAGTTCTTTGCGTAAAAAGCGCGGCAGCAAATAACGGGCATCACGGCTGACAACGATCTTCCAGATGCGCCGTGCGTGAGGTGTTTTACCGAGGACATAGTAACATAAAGCCATCGCCGCAATCGGTTCGGTTTCCAACGGCATCCGGTTGCTGATAGTCTGGAAATGAATCAGCGCAGCATCATATTCAGCCGCCACAAACTGGTTTTTAGCCTCAACCAAATCATCTAGCATAGGCTGACCTATAACTGCCCTTTCCAATAATCATATTGCATGTGACGCGCGGTTTCGGCAGCCGCTTCTGCACCCAGCAGCCGTCCAACCATATACAACGCCATATCAATCCCCGCTGAGATTCCCGCTGACGTAATCACCTTGCCATTATCAACATAGTGTTCGCTCATGCAGATCGTCGTATTCGGTGCAGCCACCCGCAGTTCATCCTCCGCGCGAAAATGAGTCGTCGCCGAAAGCTCATCTAACAAACCAGCTTTACCCAGCAGCAGCGCCCCCGTGCAAACCGAAAGCATCAGTTCAACCTTCGGAAACTGATCTTTAATCCAGCCAATCATATTCGGATTATTCATCTCGCGCCGTGTGCCAAACCCACCCGGAACCAGCAGAATATCCGGTTGCAAGCAATTATCGAGAGTGTAAGTTGGATTCACACTCAACCCATTTCGCGCAACAATCGGCGACTTTTCCGCCACCGTATAAACATTAAATGGCTTGGGATTGTCATTGCGTCCGGTCACACCGAACACCTCAAACGGGCCGCAGAAATCCAACACTTCCACGTCATCAAAAATCAGAATTGCTACGTTTCGCGTCATAGTATTGCGCCTCGCTTGCTGTCGATGTATTAGTAAATACTAACCTATATATGCCTTGTGCTGTAGCTCCATTTAGCTGAACAACACATAAATAGTGGTAAACTATAAAAGAATAGTCACACAGGAAATATATGATGACAACCTCACACATCCATATGACTCACAAATATGGCGAAACACCTGCAAATGTTTTCTCGGATTTTGATTGGATACGTTTGCACGAACATGAACTACTTGAACAATATGGGGAATGTTCTGTAATTGTTTATCAGGAGCATGTATTGGGTGTTGGTGGGACTTATGAAGACGCTCTTGAAAATGCTGAACACAATTTACCGCTTGATACGGAAGACATTACACCTGTACATCGTCGCATTTTTCACCGACAACCATTCCTAAGAGTGCATCCCAAAACAACGGAGTCGTCATGACTCGTATTAATCTTCGTCTTTATGTAAACCCCGGCGAAGCGGAAGTCACATTTAGCCTTCAGATGCAAGATCAAACCTATGAACGTGTCACAGGTACAGTTGATACCGGGGCAGAAGTATCCCTTTTGCCTAATTATCTGCTCGATAAAATTGGCATCTCATCCGGCGAACAACACGATATGTTTATAATTGATCAAGCCGGAATCGCTAATCAATCGTTCAGTGCAACACCAGCTTCCGTAAATTTATTTTTGGAAGACAGTCACGGGAATCGAACTGGTGTTTTTGAAGTTCCTGTTTGGTTTGCGGATACGGAAATTGCCCTAATTGGTTTTGCCGGAATTTTAGATCGTTCCATTCTCCATATTGATATGCCACAACGCATTGGCTGGTTAGAAATTGATGCGTAAGGCTGTGCCTGTGCAAGTGTTCCGAGGAAAATCATGCTGCGTAAGATTGATTGTGTCATGCTGAAAGTCGCTGAGCTTGAAAAAGCCGCTGCTTATTATGAGACGGTATTCGGGCTTAAACGCCTATGGCAAGATGCCCATTCCGTCGGCATGGGTATGCCCGAAACCGATGCTGAAATCGTTCTGCATGATAACGCTGACCTCCCCAAAGAAGTTAGCGTTCATTATCTGGTTGATGATGTCCTGCAAGCCGTTGATCACTTTGTTGCTCATGGCTGTATCATCCGCGCAGCCCCCTTCGATATTGCCATTGGTAAATGTGCTGTCGTCGAAGACCCGTTCGGTAACATTATCGCCATTCTCGACATGACCAAAGGTGCGCGAACATGAAGGTACATTCCTCTCGATTATTTGTCCTATTAGCGCGTCAAGCATCCGTTGGCGTGATTTTACGTCGCGGTGGTAGTGACTGGACACAAATGATCAAGTGGCACACCGATACAGATACATTTGAATTGGGACAATGGTTGCGCGGCGATGTTGGGGAATATGAAGGTGATTTATCGCCCCATGGAAACCTATTGCTTTATCACATATCGCACACACGCCTTCATTATCAGTTAGAGGCGCAAGAGCGCAAACCTGATAAACTTCTATACTATAACGCCATCAGTAAACCGCCTTATTTTACAGCACTTGAACTTTGGGAAAGACTCGAAAGACCGGTAGGGCGATTTATTGATAATACAACTGTCCAACTCTATCCTTATTCAAATACTTACTCACATCCTGATTTGCAGCCTATTCGTATAATTAATGCTAGCTACCGGACACTGAACAGATGAGCGAGAGGAATGGGTTGGAAAGCAAAAGAAACACGAGTAAGGTTAAGTTGCGAAACAAACACCGAC
>JBBQLX010000081.1:0-28706 GCA_038328375.1 Aggregatilineales bacterium
TATTTACCGTGACGCGCTGATGGGCTTGGAGCGTGTGAAGCTCATGACACCCGACAAAGATCGGATGCCCTTGACAGATCTTCCAGCGATTTATCCCAAGCTTGTGACGAATAGTGAAACGGTATTCACAGGCGAGGTCAATCAATGGGGACAGTTTGTTCAGAACGCGGATAAGAATGCTCAAGAACCGTCGAAAGATACACGGGTCACGAATGCCCTAATGAGCGATTTGCATCTGTCGGATGAGCAAATTGATACGATTCGCAAGATTGTGGCTGCCGGAACGCCGAAAGCAGCTTTTAGCCAGCAAACGATTACGGTTCATCCCGAAGAAACCAGTGCCTTACCCTCAGGTGGTGGCGGTTATGCGGGTGCTGCACAAACGGCTTCATCGACACCCGTATCGGTGACGACTACCCGAACCAATAGCACGACTATTCATCCCGGAGAAACCAGCACTTTACCAGTCGAAAGTGACTCTATGTTTGCCGAGCAAGACGCTCAACCTGCTGCGTCTTCACCCATATCGGTGACGACCACTCATACCGAATCAACGGTGGTTGAGCATGTTATTCCGCCTGTCGAATCGGTAGATGGACAAGAACCAACACCCGAAGACATGAGCGCGTTGACACCGGGAGTTAGCTATGTAGATGCTCCGCAAGCGTCTGAAGAGATTGATGCCCTAATCAGTCATCAAGATGCGGCAAATGAGCCGCCACCTCCAGAAGCCGTCAGTTCACTGTCACCGGGTTCGATGCATGTGGATGCACCGGAAGCTCCACCCGAAAATCCAAACCCGGAAGTTGATCCCAACGCCAACGGGTAAATAGGGACGTGATAGAAAATAAAAACAGCCTGAAACTTCAGGCTGTTTTTCATGTGTGGAGGTGACCGGAATTGCACCGGTGTCCAAAAGATTCGCGGACGTGCGTCTACAAGCGTAGCCAATTCTTTAATTTCGCCGCCGGTAGCCCTAACTGGCGAGGTATGCCGACGACTAACCGATATTTTCTTTGACCTGCTTTATCGGTGTGAGCAGTGCCGCACGCTATGATTGATTACGCCCACCGATCCAGCCGCATAGCTACGAATGGGGTGGACGGTTAACCCCGCAGGGCTAACACTCTGACACTAAACCTTAGGCGGCTAGTGGGAGAGCGTATGTGTTATTGTTGGCAGTTAAATGCCTTGCCTGTTTTTACGTGGTCGTGCTCCACGGCTTGCAACACGGACACAGCCTCCCCTGTCGAATCTAATACACCCCCATGTCCGAAAATCATTATAGCAGAAACAGGTGGAATGTAAATCAACCGATGTCAGTATCCCATTAGAAAGTTTTGATTAAATGGGATGAAAGCGAACGAATTTGATCCGTTCCGCCGCCTTATATAAATCTTCGCCGTTGGACTCCGCCGGAATGCCAAAGAAACGTGGCAGCATCGTCGCTTGTTCGCGTTTATATAGTTCTAGAATCTGATGGACTTCATTGGCATCAGTCACATATACAGCCCGCATCTGTGATGTTTGCTTTTTGATTTCAAGTGTGACCAACGAATTTTGAGCGAGGTTTTTATACCAGTTGGATGAACCACCGACATTAAATGACAAGATACTATCCCCATCCCGTTGGTATCCGATGGGTGTGGTGAAGGATTTACCAGACTTGCGTCCGTTCGTGGTAATCACCATGATGAAGTTGCCCATAGAACCCATCCAATTGTGGCGCAAGAGGAAGATTTGGACTTTGAATGCGAGTTTTGCGAACCGTGAAGCGCGTTGTAATCGGGTGCTTGTGGAGGACATTGCATTAGCTCACTTACAATAAATAGGTTAGTCCTCAATATTGTATCGTATGACAAAGTATGCTCGACATTTATGCAGCAAATCTTAATGTCTTAAGTCCAAGTTTGAAATTGGACTCGGTTGGATTTAACAGAAAATTTCTCGCGTGATGTAGTCTGTGTAAATACCATTCGCAATCACTATAGTCACAAGCGATACATCACCCCATGACAGTCTTACCCTCGAATTCCAGAACCAGCACCCTTTCGGCGCTCAAAAGTCCGAACTTCCGCCTGTATTTTATAGGTCAATTGGTATCCGTTTCGGGTACTTGGATGCAAAATGTTGCCGAAGGTTATCTGGTCTTTAAACTCACGCATTCGGAATTGTGGTTGGGGCTGGTTGCCTGTGCTGCGGGGCTTCCTCTGGTCTTGCTCTCGCCTATTGCGGGTGTGATTGTCGAGCGTGTTCCCCGCCGCAGGTTGATGATGTTCACTCAAGTCGCGCAGATGATTTTAGCCTTGATAGCGGCTTATCTGACTTTTACCGATCAGATTCAGGTTGTGCATATTATGGTGCTGGCTTTTTGCTTAGGAATCACCAATGCGCTTGATGCACCCGCACGTCAAACTTTTGTGGTCGAAATGGTGGGTAAAGAAGAGTTGCAAAGTGGTATCGCTCTAAACTCGATCCTTAACAGTGCATCACGTGTACTGGGACCAACAGCGGCAGGTATCGCACTCGTTCAATTTGGACCTGCGGTGTGTTTTTTGATCAACGGCTTGAGTTTTCTGGCGGTGCTTATTAGCCTGTTCTTTATGAGCGTTCCTTTTGCCATAACGTATATCAGTGGAACCCCACCGCTCAAACTGATGCGAGAGGGTCTGCAATTTGCACGGCAGCATGAGGTCGTTGCGCCGCTGCTGCTGCTAACAGCGATGGTTGGTTTGTTCACCGTTCCAATTATCCGTTTGTTTCCGGCTTATGCGGAATTGGTGCTGCATTCACCGACTGATGGTTATGCCATTGTGAGTGCTGCACAGGGGGTGGGTTCAATCATAGGCGGTGCCTTAGTTGGATTGTTAGCATATCGATTGGGGCGAGGACGACTTATTTTCATATCCGTCATATTGGGTTCTGTTTCGACGTTCATATTTGCGTTTCAAACCAATCTCGCCTTGTCTGCATTTATGTGTACACTAACCGGTGTATTTCTGATTTTGGAAGTGGTTGATCTGAATACCCTGTTGCAAGCAGTCGTGCCAGATGACTATCGAGGACGCGTTCTCAGTTTATATACAATGACATTTTTAGGTTTAGCCCCCTTTAGCGCAGTCGCGTTAGGCGCGTTGGCGACGTGGTTAGGAACATCTGAGGCGATTGGAATCTATGGCATATTAGGCGGAGTCACTGGTATGTTTATCCTGTTCCGCTGGCGCAGTGTGATCCAACAACGTTAAATGATTGATCGTGTCGGGGTTTACTGTTGGCAAACCCCGATCATCAGTTGCTAAATTATTCCGCTGGCACAGGGGGCGGTACGAGCAGGAAACTCAACCCGATGCCAATTGCACCTGCGACGAACGGCACGCCCAACCATGTGTGAATTTCCCACCACAGGCCGCGTGGCCCACTGAGAACGATTGCCCCGAAAATCAGTAAGAAATAAACCACTGGTACCACAAAAGAGAACAGTCGCAAAGCACCCGACCGTTGCACCGAGGGCTTCAATCGTGCAATCAATAGATCAGTGACGAGTCCACCAATGGCTGCTGCAACCACTGTCAGCCCATAACGACCGTTAAAATCAACACGCAGTAGGAACATTAGCAAGGCGTTGACGGTAAATATCAAGGTTGCCGCGCCAAAAGGCAACTGCCAACGCCGGATGAGGAACAGCAGCGAACCCATCATCAGTGCGGCAGGTATAAGGATATAAACAACGCTGGTCACTTCAACGAAATAACGCGAACTGCCAGCGGGTGCAGGCATATTCAGTACGCTGGTATTCGATGCGAGGCTGGCATACTGGGTGAAAAAGGTGAAGAGGGTGAACAACAGCATCACCGAGAGAATCGCCGGCGACAGATCACGCCAGCCGTGCAATCCGGTGCGCTGCCACGCCGAACGCAGCGGGCCAGCGATAAACAAGAATGCTCCACTTGCCAGCAGCAGGTGAGTCGGGCTGAACAAGGCTTCCAGACTTTGCTCGATACCAAACACCGTGTGCCACACCATATCCCCCGCGCCGCCGATGAAGAAGATCATCACGCCTAGAAGCGAGAGGGCGTAACCTTGTGGCAGCGCCTTTGACCACGCATAGCCTTTGCTGACATTGCGGTATTGGGTAACGCCCATCAATATCGCCACCGAGAAAAATCCCGAATAGAGAACGGCGTGCCACGGGGTAAAAAAGCTTTCGAGGCTGGGGATGCTATTGTGCGCCCAACCGTCCAGAAATAATCCCAGCAAAAATAAACCTGATGTAACGACGGAAAGGGTATCTAACCAGCGGCTGTGCGCGGGATAACCTTCAATCCGTTTGTGGGTGGTAGTCGGTAAGATGACGCGAGAATTTGCTGATGCCATAGCCTTTTCCTCTGAAAGCAGTCTATGTATAGTACTATTGATGATTATACGTGAAAGTTAGGGCAAAAGTTTTAGAAAGTTGACAGGAATTTTAAAGCCAAACGCCTCCGGGGGGTGGAGGCGTTTGGTATTCGGGGCAGCCTGTTCGGTAGCAAGTGGGGGTAACTGCTACCGAACACCAGCCAATATAACAGGTAAACATGAGTCGTAAACTACGCACGCCCTACGGAAATCCTACGGCTCGCTTAGAGATTGATGAATTGCGAAAAAACGTTTTCTGGTTATGATTAAGATTAGCGTGATAATTGAATAACTAAATTTGGGGGCAAACTTATGCTGCGGCGTTCAACCTTCATCCTGTTTGTGATGGCACTGGTACTCAGCGCGGCTGTGCTGCCAGCCAGCGCCGGAAGTACCGTCAACGCGAGTTTCGCGCTGGACTGCAAAGGGTTCTCTGGCAGTGGGCAAATCTTGCTTGACCGTGATAACACGGGTTCACTGCGCGAAGCATTTCAAGTCGTTGTAACTGACGGTGTCGGCAATATTATTTATAAACCTGTAGTAGATAGTTTCTTTGTAGGTGGCACGGTGTCATGGACATCGACAAATGTGGTTGAGTGGACAGCTACCCCTCAATATAACCCGCTGACCCTGCGTGTGGTCAGCCTTGCGGGCAACGACTTTGATGAACAGACTATCGCTGTGGCAACCGGTAGCTGCGATGGATTGCCGAGCTTGGGCGCACTGCCACTCTTCTTGAATGGCGAAACTTCCGCTTCGGTGGATATTAATGCCGTTGCTCCTCGTCCGACCAATGACGAAGCCGTGACCGAGAATCTGCCCGGTTTCCTCGTGGTCAACACCGATAACCTGTCCCTCCGCAGCGGCGATGGCCCGGAATATACCTTGGTTGGTATTGTCGATGGCGGTACCAAGCTGATCCCCTTGGGACGTAACCTCAAGTTTACATGGTGGTTGGTGCAAGCGGGCGATATTGTTGGCTGGGCAAAGGCCGAGTTCTTGGTAGCGCGTGGCAATCTGACCAGCGTGTCGGTCGTTCCGTCAGAAGGCGAAATTACGCCTGCTACTTTGTTCGTCTTTAGCAATGTGGCCTTACGTTCAGCACCAGTTGCGAACGCTGTACCGTTGTGCACTATCACTGGCAATACCGAATATATACTGGTCGGACGCAACAAGGCGACCGATTGGTATGAAGTGCAGGCCGCTTGCGACAACGCCATCGTAAAGGGCTGGTTGTCGGCTGATTCGGGCGCGTTCCGTGGCCCATCAGGAACAAATTTGCCAGTGACCACACCGTAATCATTACGGTCTGATCATTTGTAGACGAAGGGCGGCTCACGGGTCGCCCTTTTGATTCACAGTTCGAGATACCCCGACGCGCCATGATTGACAATCGCAAATCGTGTTGCTCGGCGCAAGAAGTAGCAGATCAATAGCCAGTAGAAAAACGTGCTTATCGCGGCGGCAATCAGATTACGCAGAACGAATCGCCTGTTGTCATACCGATTTTGTACCAAATCTATTCGTGGCGCTTTGTACATGAAGTGATAAACATCTATTCGTATTAACCGTGTATCACTGGGACGCATAATATTCGCAGCGAGAAGTGTGCCTTGGTCGAGCAAAGGCATTGCGGTAAGTTGCAGCGTGTCATATCCCCTATAAAGTGACCCTGAAAAGACAGATAAAAAATATTGACCGTAAGTCGAGCAGGCCATTGAATAAGAGTTTCTGCATATAAAGGTATTCTGTCGATAATCTTCCATAAATGGGATTGATAAAAGGACAATAACCAGCAGACCGAAACGAATAACTACCCCATAAATGATCCCTAAGCCTTTGGTTGCGAATCGGCTAAAAGCTGCTAACGTACCAATACTCGCGTTTAAGCTGACCTCAAAAACAGTGAAAGCAATGATAATCATAATTCCGATGACTGAGACAATAAGTGACGGGTTTAATGTGTGCAACCTTCCCGCATAATAAGTCGCATCACTGTTATAGCAATATGAATGAAAAAATGAATTGATGATTTGAATTTGAGGTGTGATGGGTAAATTAGGTTGACCTTGACCACAGTTATAGATGGTGCTTACAAAGAATTGGCTGATTCCCATTGAAAGACCGATAGCGGGCAGTGAAAACAAAACCTGATCAGGGAATGTTTGCAGTACAACTTCTACCCACTTTCGTCTTACGATTTTTGGTGCCGGATAACCTGTTAAAATTAGTGGTTCCCATCGTCCTTGAATCATATCTTGTTGCACATTTTGTATTCCCACAAACAAGGTTCGTATCATCAGAAGCAGACGTGGTATAAACAAAACAAGCGCCATCAAAGGCAGCCAATCGACTCGGCTGTCGTCGATATAGTAAAAGACTGGAATTAAAGCTACCAACGTCAGAAACGAAAGTGGAATAACTCTCAGCCAGATGAATGACCAGTTTATCCCACTGCGTTGTAGAAAAGGGTTCGCCCGAATTGAAGTGAACATATGAGCCTTTTAATCGAAGTAAAGATTTATTCGGCTACTTATACCCCTTTCGCGTCATTTCAATTTGACGGCTGACCGCCTCTTCCGCTACGCTTATACCAATAGTGTTTATCATTGCTAGGTCAATAATGCGAAAAATCTTCTTGTTTGGGCTGCTGCTGCTTTTTGCGAGCATCAATGTGCAGGCTCAAAACAACCTCACCCCCTTGGTTGGCCCATTGATTGCTGTCAACACGGCATCTCAAGATCAGATCATCCTTTACGATGTGAGCAATGGTGGGCAGCGGGTGCTGAGTCTGGGTAACGGTTGGCTGATGCCGTGGGGATTTACGGCGGATGGCTGTCGCGTCATCTATACCATGAGTGATGGACAGGCTTTGGGACGTGCCTACAGTGCCAAACTTGATGGAACGGATAAGCGCTCACTCGTGCAGTTTAATGATCTATCACCCGACGCATGGGGAGCATGGGAGCCACAAGCCTCGCCTGACGGGTCGCTAATCGCATTCAATTTGCTGCGGAAAGATGCCAAATCGGGTAAGACCACCAGCCATCTCGCCGTCATAAATGCTGATGGCGGCACACCGGATATTTACAGCGTCAGCGGCAGCGAGTTTGAACCGCGCTGGTCGCCAGATGGCAAATGGTTGGCCTATATATCCTTTACCGAACGCGTACCCGGCGCGGATATGAATTCGACGGCTGTACCGACACCCGAAGGACAAGATACCTCCGCTGTAACCATGCTGCGCGAGGCTGACTTGTGGGTGGTGAGCGCCGATGGCAAAACCAAATATCGCTTAACGGATTTTCCCACCGGAAGTGTACGAGCGCCGCGTTGGTCACCGGATGGCTTTCTGATTAGCTTTATCTACTCGCCCAGCCCGAACAACGATACCTTTTGGATGATCGGTAATGCTAAGGGCGCGATTGCCACACAACTCAGTTACATGTGGAGCGAAATCATGGATACCACATGGTTTCCTGATAGTGCGTCCATTTTGGGTGTGGCGCGTGACTTCCAAAAGATTACCGATAATACGATGTGGCAAGTACCATTGGTCGGGAATGCCGATACCGATGCCAAACAATATCTATCTGACCCGAACCTGCGCTTTGCTGATTACCCTCGTTTTAGCGCCGATGGACATTGGTTGGCCTTCCGCTCTGAGTACGCACTAGGACTAGCCGATGTCACCAGCGGGCAGTGGTCACTCACGAATTTACCTCCGGCAAATACGCCACCCGTTTGGAGTCCAGCAGGCTTTAAGGGTGAGGCTGAGTGCAAATGAATGTTGAAGAAAGAGAATATCTAAATGCTGCGCTGCGGAATTGACATGATTGAAAACAAGCGTGTTGAAGAGGGAATCGCCCGCTTGGGTGAACGCTTCCTCAATCGCTTCTTTACGGCAGGTGAACGTCAGGATTGCAACGATAAGCCCAACCGTCTTGCCGCTCGACTGGCAGGTAAAGAAGCCGTCAGTAAAGCCTTCGGCACAGGCATCGGTGACATCAGTTGGGTCGAGATTGAAATTCGCTGTGACGAGCGCGGTCGTCCGACCTTACATTTGCACGGTGCAGCCGCCAAATTAGCCGACGAAATGGGCTTGATTCAGTGGGACGTAAGTTTGACCCACACCGCAGACTATGCCTCAGCGGTCGCGGTCGCCAGCAGCTAAGTAATTAAAATGATCCGCCTATAGACGGTTGGCAACTGAGTATTTGATAGATATTTTACAGTTCGTTCGTGGTGATGTGTTTAGAGGCTTGAGGTGAGATGTAGCGGGTGAAACGGCGCTTCGTCCGCTACAAATTTGGATGTGGGAAGGAGTTACTGAATTTGAAGCAGGACATGGGCGCTGCGCCACATGCCTTCCAAATCGTAGTAACGGCGTTTATCTTCTTGGAAGAGATGGACAACTGTGTCGCCGTAATCCATCAACATCCAACCGCTTTCGGGTGTGCCTTCAATCGACGCGGGAAGCTTGGCATATTTCTCTTTGACCTGTGCGCGCACACCATCGGCTAATGCCCGCAGTTGGCGGTCACTGTTACCCGTGCAAATGACGAAATAATCCGCGATGATGGCATCGGGACGCAGGTCGAGCAAAACGATATTTTCGGCCTTTTTATCTTCTACCGAATCGACGATAAAACGGGCGAGTTCAATTGATTCCAGAGTAAAACTCCTAGCACTTAACAGTATCATTCCGAGCGACAAAGCCCATTGTTAAGGCTATCACTCACTTTGTATTGTAGCATAATGTGAAAGGGATGTAACGGGCGGGTTATTGCAGGAAGGCTTCCACAGCCTTGACCACGCGTTCCGGTTGCTCATCCAAAGGTTGATGATGAGTACGCGGCAGTTCCAACAGTTGGGCATTCGGCAAATGGCTGGCGGCATGGCGACCTTCACTCGGCGGAACGGTCGTGTCGTTATTACCAATAATCACCAGAGTCGGATGTTGAATGTTGGGGAGGTGAGGATGCATATTCTCGCGGGCGATGCTGTGCAGTGCGTGTGTGCTGGCCTGCCACGATGCCCGCTGGAAATCTTGCTGGATGCGGGCGGCGGTGGCATGATCCAAATACCAGTGAGTAGGCCGCGTGAAAATCGGACTAATGACCGTTTGTGCCAACGTCCACAGCGGCTTGGATTTCGAGAGTGTATAACTACCAATGTCGTTGTTAAACAACCAACTAAACTCAATGGGATGTCCGAATCGTCCCGTGACCACAGGCGACATCAACACCAACTTTTTGGTCAAATCGGGTTGTTCGGCGGCTAATTTCAGCGCCAACATCCCGCCCATCGAATGTCCCATAATCGCAGTTGGTTGAATGTGATAATGAGCACAAAATTCGAGCAGCATTTCGGCATGGTCTTGGATGTTGACTGCCTCGTTTTCAGTCGGTCGCGGCGACAAACCAAATCCATAAAGATCGACTGACCAAAATCGAGCGACATGACACAGATCGCGCACCAAGCGCGACCACATTTGCCCTGAACTTGCCCAACCATGCACCAACAGTACATCAGGGCCAGTGCCTTGACTGTTATAATGGAGCTTGAGGGCGGAATGGTTTGCAATCATTTTTGAATTATAACATGGCTCTGTATTGACTCAGCATGAGGAAAAAATCGTGCAGCACTCCGACGAATGGCTTACCATTGGTGAAGTTGCGGCGATGGTCGGTGTACAATCCTCAACTTTGCGCTACTACGAAAGCATTGGACTACTGCCACCTGCCAAACGTGTCAGCGGTCAACGCCGATACACCACCTCAATTTTATCCCTACTCGCGGTCATCCAAATGGCGAAGGAAGCGGGCTTTTCCCTCCCTGAAATTCAAACACTGCTGCATTCGGGAACAGAAGGCGAGGCTCTTTCGCAGCGCTGGCAAACCTTAGCTGCCGCCAAAATCCGCGAACTCGACCTTATCATCAACCACGCCCAAGATATGAAAGCCTTGCTCGAAGAAGCCCTCAGCAGTGATGCTCTACAATTTGAACTTGATCAAGTCAACGCGCCGGAATAAATGTCTTTGGCTGCAAAATTAGAAGATTTCTGTAGGGACACGGCACGCCGTGTCCGCCTGAATTCGATTACGTTTGTATAACCCCATCAGGAATATGATCCGCAATCAAGTTGAGGTTGATGCCGTGTTCAATCCACGCTTTCGCACCGCATAACACAATGCTGAAGCCTTGTTTCGAGTCCATTGCCTGTGCAACAATCTCGTCTTGAGTCCCTTGAAAACCACTGTTAGTAATACTCACAAAGGTTGTGCCATCGCCTCGATCCGTAAACACTCATTCCACCCGATTGCGCCCCGGATCCCCGTCCCATTCGATCAAAATACGCTTGTTCGGCTCAATCGCTTTCACATCCACAGTTGTTCCGACATTAAACATCTCCCACGTCCATTGGATTTGTTTGCCTGCTTCCAGCTTCCCACTGCCCTTGGTAAACCAGAAATGCTTGGTAATTGCCGGATCAATAAACGCCTCAAAAACTTCCGCCGCAGGTTTGCGAATCAGCATTTCCGATTTTGCTTCGAGAGCCTTCTGCGTCATGTTAGCCTCCTCTTTAAGCTAAAATATACACTGAGTTAAGTACACTTGTTCTGAATCGTCAGCTGCTCGACAATGTCCCATTAGACATTTGATCTAAAATTATGTGGAGAATCGTAGGGGCGCGGATTTATCCCGCCCGTTTTCAAAATTAACATGCCGTTTATTTTGATAGAACAAGTCTTTAATGTGAGATTGTCGTCAACTGCATCTACAAAAACTCGTGCTTGACTTAAAGCTAACTTTAAGTCGTACATTTGATCTACTGAATACTAGTCTTTAAAGTCCCTCCCTGTTACTACGGGGAGGGATTTAGGGTGGGGTACACACGCTAGATCGACCATCCGCAATTAAAATAGGGAGCAGACCAATGGCAAAAGAATCGGAACGGCTTGAACGCGAATTTATTGCATCCGTGCGCGAGAAAACAGGCAAAGAACTTGAGGAGTGGATGAGCGTCATCAGTAGCAGTGGTGAGACTAAACCGAATTCCATACTCAATTGGCTCAAACAAACCCATAACCTGAACCATATGCAAGCCAATTTTCTCGCAGGTATTTATCTCAATGACGGTAAACCTGTTTTTGATCATAAAGTGCTGTTTGATAAATTGTTTGAAGGCAAACAAGTCTTGTTGAGTGTCTATAAGCCGTTAGAACGTGCCGTACAAAAACAGGTACCGGATGCTTTATTCATCCCCACCAAGACTTATATTTCAATTGAGGCCAAGCGCTGTTTTGCCTGTGCCACGCTGACGAAAAATACCATTCGCGTCGGCCTCGATTTGGCTGATCTGCCCTTTGATAGTTACGTTCAAAAAGCCCGTAGCCTCGGTGCGATGCCCAACTTAACCCATATGGTCGAGATCGCCACTCCTACCGATGTGAATGATCAATTGATTGCTTATGTGGTTCAGGCTTATAACAACGCTCATAAATCCAAATAACATCTTTAAACGAGGATTTGCGTAGGGACACGGCATGCCGTGTCCGGTATTCTAATTTTATTTTTACAAGATTCTAAAGGACACCAACCATGATTGACGCAGCCAGCTTGAGTATGATTTCGCAGCGTAACTTCGGCATTATCCAGCGCCAAATCAAAGACATAACTCACGAACAAAGCTTGATGCAGCCACCTTTTCGGGGCAATTGTATGAATTGGGTGTTGGGGCATATGGTCATGAGTCGCCAGCGTATTTTGATCATGCTCAACCAGCCAACCGTTTGGACGCAAGAACAGTGCAATCGCTATGAGCGCGGTTCCGACCCCATTGTTGATAATAATGATGCGCTGCCCTTTGACGAAATCACTGCCGATTTAGCAACCTCACAGGAACGAATTTTCGCGTGGCTGGAAAACGCCAAACCCGCTGATTTAGATGTGGAAGTCATTCCGCATAATATTCCGTCTGATGCCGCACCCATTTGGGATTGGATGGAATTTCTCCTCTGGCACGAAGCCTATCACCTCGGCAATCTCGAACTCCTACGCCAACTTGCTGGCATGAACGACAGGGTTATTGGTTAATATATAATTTCTAGGATTGCCTTCTAGAAATTTGCATTTTCGTACGGACACGGCATGCCGTGTCCGCCGTCCAATGACTAAAAACAATCTGCGCCTTTGCATTTCGCATTGGACTCAGTACTCGGCACTCAGAATTCAGTACTATTTTTCTGGTTTACTTTTGGTTTGTATAGCATACCATTTTCCAACCAATCACAAACTATCTCGCACAAATCCTCGCCTGCTAAGTTAGCGCCAACACCGCGAAAAAGCTACCAAATGTTCTTCCAAATAGTAACCCTTTGCACCCTCAAATGGTGTATGATTTTCGTAGGGGTTTGCCGTCGGCAAACCCTGCATCAATGCATCTTAACATCATCCAAATTTGAAGCGGAATATTCACAAAATGAATGAAACTTCACTGCCGAAACTGCCGCAATTGCAGCATATTCCGCAGTTTCGGCATCTCGCTCCCTCAAATCCGCACGAGAAAGCATTCTGGTAATTGCAGTTTTTGCAGAATTTGCAGTTTTGACTCACGAATAATCGACCGCCGCAAACGACGACACAAAATAGCCCTACAACTTTTGCCCATCAAGTAATTTGCTATAATGCCCTAGGGGAAGCCAATAATGCGAGGCAGCATATGTCCGATGGATTTTATTGTGAGCAGCAGGGCGAAGTCATGGTCTATGGCTTTGCCCATTCCGACGATAATGCAGTGGATTCGTGGGCTATCGAATTAGATGCCTACCTCGATAACCTGCTTGCTGATAAATCCTTCCGCGTCCTCATGGATGTCTCTGATAAGGACGTGAGCTTTACCCCTCGCGCCCGTCAACGAACGGTTGAGCTTTTCACGCGCTACCGTACACGACACGGACGCTTCGCCTTTCTCTTTTCCAGCCGTGTTGCACCGTATTACTCGCGCATCTTTTTTGCTTCATTAGGTCGATTGACCTTTGAACTCAATTACTTCACTGATAAGCAAAAAGCATTGGACTGGTTACGGGCATAAGGCTTGTCGTTCTCATTTTGCTTCCCGTCTGTTATTATGAAGATCAACATTAAGCAGCAAAGAAACCCCATGACTGAACAACAAATTGATTTTACGGTTACAACACCCGGCGAACGCTTGGATAAATTGGTCGTCGAGCAGGTTGGTGACAGTCTCTCCCGCGCTCAAATACAGGTACTCATCAAAGAAGGCAAAGTAACGGTCAACGGCGGACAGGTTAAATCCGGCATCAAACTCAAGGGCGGTGAGCAAATCAGCGTGACCATTGTTACCCGCGAAGTCAGCGAAACGGTCGAACCGGAAGCCATTCCGCTGGTTGTGGTCTATGACGATCCCGACTTTGCCGTGATTGATAAGCCTGCCGGAATGACCGTTCATCCCGGTGTTGGTAACGAAAAAGGCACACTGGTGAGCGCACTCCTTTCGCGCTGGCCGGAAGTCATCAAAATGAATATTGTCGAGAAGCGGGCGGGTATTGTCCACCGCTTGGATAAAGACACCAGCGGCTTAATCGTGATCGCCAAAAACGATGCTGCACGGATCAAGTTGCAGGCACAATTTCAAGCACGTACCGTCAGCAAAGTTTATCTAGCGCTGTTAGAAAAAATGCCAGCCACTGTCGTTGGACGTGTCGAAGCACCTATAGCCCGTGATCCTAACCAACGCAAACGTATGGCGGTTATGCGCGGTGGCAAACCGGCTATCACTGAATATCAGGTGATTGACCATCACTTTATTGGCGACCAAGCATTGGTACGAGTGACGCTCCACACCGGACGCACCCACCAGATTCGTGTGCATATGGCCTTCATCGGTAGTCCGATTGTGGGCGATAGTGTCTATGGTTTCCGCAAGCAGCGCATCAAACTGAAACGCCAATTCTTACACGCTGCCGAGTTATCCTTTGACCATCCCACCACAGGCGAACGCCTCAAGTTTGAGTCACCACTGCCGGCTGGCTTACAAAACACATTGGATAAACTGCGAAGCTAAGCGCTTAGTCTCACAAGTTTTTGGTCTCAATAGTACACGTATTAAAACAAAAACGGAGCTTTATTGGCTCCGTTTTACTTTTATCAGTCTTTTCTGCCGATTGCCTAGGTGCGGTTGATTTCGGACAAAACGCGCTGTCCTAAATCACTCTGTGGCGCAAATTCGCCAGAGATAATTTCCACGACTGTTCCCTGATCAGCCCAATCGTAAAGCATTTTAGCGTTATCATTTTCAGCCATGACGCAGCCGAAGGTGTACTGTGACCCAACGCTGCCCCCACCGAGCAAGTTACCATTCGGCAGCAGCACTGCACCGTGCAAGCCGTTCATCAACCCCGGCACAACTTCGTACATACCCATGAACCAATACATCGTCCAACTGCCACAGTTAAAACCGCTGTTATTGCACAGGGTAAAACTGCCACCGGCAGCCTCGTCGTTATGGGTCAAAATCTGATAAATGCCGGGAGAAGTTGGGTACTTATCCATACCGGATGAGATGAGCCATTTGAACTTTTCCTGACCATTTTCAAAGGCTGTCATGCTTTGAGTATCCAGATCAACAACGATGCGCTTGTTCGGTACGGGGTCAAGTGGCACGGCCTTGTCTTTGGAGGGCAAGTTCAAACTGTCACCGACCGCAAGAACATCCAGATTGCGACCGGGATTGGCTTCTTGTATCAGGTAGAAAGGAATACCTGTTTTACGCGAGATCGAATAAGCACGGTCGCCCGACTCGACGGTATAACGGGTATCCCGATAACGTATACGCAGCATCACCGAGCCATCTTGTTCCCCGATAGCCTTATTCATCTTGTCTTGCGTTTCGCGGGGGTCAAGATAACGTGTTTCAGTGGCTGTTGGCGGATTGAGTGATTCGATTTGCGCGTTCAAAAATGCGGCATAATTTGCAGCTCGTAATGTCAATCCGTTGTCGCCAATTTCCAACCATGAAGCCAGCGATTCTTTAGTCGTCGTCCATGTGGTCGTTTGGTCGGTGAAGGGATCGTAGCCGTTGAGTGTAAACGGTTGGCTGACAAATTTAGTCGCGGCTTGTATGTAAGGTTCTGGATCAAGCTCTTGTGGTGGAATAACCGACATTGTTAAATCAAGCCGACCAAACTGCACCACATCGACGGTTTTCTTTTGTAGGGTATCCATCGTTAATGACGTATCCAACATGCGTCCGTCTTGACCTGTTACCCCCACAAGCTCATTATCTTTCCACTGGTAGCCTGCATTATAAGGCGCGATGTCCGTAGCAGTCGTCAGATTAAGCAGGTAATTGTTGGCGGTGTTGTAATCCACGCTGAGGGTTGGTTTAATCCCAATACCAAAGGGCAACCCGCTAAGACCTACGCTGCGTGCGGCTTCAGCAGTTTTGCGGGCATCCAATTGGATGCCTATGTCTGAAGGCTTGACCGACCAGTGCCGGTCGCCATCAACCAGTTGAATCTGATATTGGTTGACCCACGTATTTTGTAGGGCTGCGACTGCTTCATCCACGGTCATATCAGCCAGCGGAACATTGAGCGCCCAAACATTGGGGAACACTCGTCCGGCGATCATGTGGCTGCCAACGAACAGCACAAACACAATGGCGATCAACCCGACGATGCCGAATATAATTTGGCGCGTGTGGGTGATGTACCAAAATAAGTCACTTAACACCATGCGGACGCGCAAAATCCAGCCCGATTCAAGGTTAGCCATAGCCATGCCCGAAAGCTGACCCCGTAAGGCATCCTTCAATGGGGCAGCCGATGCGGTCCGATGCTGACGTGCCATTTGTCGTTCGCGGGCTCGGCGCGATGCGTTGCGACGCGTTCCATAACCATCCATATCAACCTCTGAGCGATTAACTATTGAGCATGATATTTGTTTATATGCTACCACATTCTGCGAAGGCTTGATATGTGTCTTATGCGGTTTTTAATCTGTTTCTGTTACACATAAATAGGCTGCTTGGGTGTGGTTGGTCTGTCCCACTGCCCTCGACAAATCAGCCTAGTCGTTTACAATCGCTATGTTAAGAGCCGTTGAAAGGAACAATTATGCGCCGAATTGGGATTGTGCTGATAGGCCTGCTGTGGGTTGGGGTAATGGTGACAGCAGCACAAGAAGACGCATTAAGTGCCAGTAAACCCACTTTAGTCACCAAACAAGATGTTTATGGACAAGCCAGACTCTATGCCAACGGAACCATCAACAATAAGAGCAGTGATAAGGCTTTCAGCGGTATTGAACTGGAAGCAACCGCTTATGACGCAGACGGAACAGAGGTTGGTGAGGGGCTTGGCTATTTGGCGAATGCCTGCGGCGCATCGCTCTTGCCTGACTTTATTTTAAGTCCCGGTGCGGATCAATTCTACGTCATACCGCTTGACCTTTATGATCCTAAAGCAACGGTTGATCGGGTGGATGTTCGCATCGACTCGTCGCCTTCGGATGCTCCGCTACCCATAGACACCCCACTTGGCGTAGGTGTGAAGCGAGTTGATAAACGTGAGATCGCGCAAGTTGAATGGATTGACGACCAAAATCTGCGTTACGGCGAAGGTTGTCACCGTGATTTATTTACAGATTGGACATGGCGTACTTATGATTTGCGGACAGGCTCGGTCAGCTTAACGCCACACCCCAAAGCCGAACTGGTTACGGAAGCGCTGCGTCGTCAGTTGGGTTTACTTGATCCGCTGTATTTCCAGAATTCGGTACTGAGCTTCGACCCGAATGGTCGGCGTTTGGTTTACCAGACCGAATTGAACACGGTTCTGAGCGCTGAAAGTGATGGTTCATTTAAGCGCCGAATGCTGGATAAGCTGTCTGACCGGACGTTGCAGGGAATCACTTGGTTGGAGAAAGGGATTTTTCTAGCCTATTACTACGGCGCGTTTGGCGACCCTGTGACCTATTTTACGGCAAACGTTGATAACCGTATTCTAAGCGAAACACCCGTCAACAGCACGCCTTCTATCATTACACCCGGAGCCAGCCCCAACGGTGAGAATATTATCATCGGCTTGGAAATAAAAGGTAAAACCGGTTACTACGACAAACGGGCGGCCTATGAAACCACCGACTTATTATTTGAGTCGCCGCTGCCCGGAAACAATTGGCCGGGGCCACTTTACGAAAAAGACTCCGATGATACGTCGTTTATTTACATGGCTGTTCCCAAAGAGGATGGCGCAACGCTGGTTTGCTATAACGTCCAAACCAAAACCACCCATGACCTCACCACTCTGCCGCTCCAATTGACGGATGATGAACAGGCTCGGTGGTGGCTGTCACCGAACCGCAATACGATTGCGCTGGCAGCCGAAGGCATTCATGGTGGTTTATGGCTGATTAACCTCAACGTGACCAAGGCATGTGAATAACTGTGACCATCGTCGCCTTTGTATTGGTATTGGTTTCGGCAAGTTTACATGCAACATGGAATTTCTTAGCGAAGCGGGCAGGCGGGGACACCGCTTTTATTTGGTTGTTCAGTCTCATCGCCACGGTGATCTATCTCCCTTTGGCGATGATTGTCTTGGTCTTGCAGAAGCCGCAGCTAGGCGCTCCCGAACTTACGGCTCTCGCGATTACCTGCATCTTGCATATTGCCTACTACCTATTCTTGAATTGGGGTTATCAGGTTGCTGATCTGTCATTGGTCTATCCCATTGCTCGTGGAGCTGGGCCGTTGTTGGGTGTAATTGGGGCGATAGGTATATTGGGCGAACGCCCGTCACTGTTGGCTATCGGTGGCATGTTACTGATTTCAACAGGCATCGTGATATTGACCACTGGCTCTTCTACAGGTCGCAAGGGCAGTATCCGCAATGGAATCATTTACGGATTGTTAACCGCAGTGGCAATTGGTGCTTACACCATTCAAGATAAACAAGTGGTCGGTTTTTATTTGGTGCCGCCGTTGATACTGACATGGGTAGGCAATTTGGTTCAGACGGTGATCCTCGCACCCTACGCATTTCGCCATTGGGATCGGGTAAAGTTCAACTGGCAGGCGCACAAACGCGAAGCCTTCAGTATTGGTGTTTTGGATTCGCTCTCCTATATTCTATTTCTCATCGCGCTTTCAAGCGGCGAAATCACGCATCTTTCGCCCCTTCGTCAAACAAGTATCTTGATTGGTGCATTTTTAGGTACACGCCTGCTGGCTGAAGAAGGCGGTCGTAGGCGTATTGTGGCTGCGCTGGTCATGACAGTGGGTGTAATCGTGCTGGCAGTAGGCTAAAGGTACTAGCTGAACTTGTCCTGTTGTACAGTTCTGGTACGGAAACCTGACGATTACTCTACGGGACGCACTATTCCTCCCCAAAACTGCCTATAATGAGATAGATTATGCGGTTTTGATTCCGGCAAATAAGGAGGCTAATGATGAAGTGGCGAAAATGGAGTGTCTTTGGCGTGTTGTTCGCCATGTTCAGCTTGTTCACTCTGCAACCAAGTATGGGAGTTGCAGCCCAGAGTTATTCGTGGACAGGTGAATACTATAACAACCAATATCTACAGGGTGTTCCTGCTTTTACGCGTACCGATAGTGTGTTGGCCTTTGACTTTGGCAATAATGCACCGGGAAACGGCGTAGGCAGCGACGGTTTTTCAGTCCGTTGGACAGCGATAGCCGCTTTTGGCGGTGGAACGTATCGCTTCTGGGCATTGGCTGACGATAACATCAAGATTACCTTGGATGATGGGTATACACCGATTTTGAATACCTTTGGTCAAACACAAATCGGGCAGATTGTTTCGGCTGATGTGCCGATGACAGCCGGTGTACATAAGGTGCGTGTGGATTATCAAGAAGTTTCCGGCAGCGCCTATGCTTACGTGACGTGGGCTCCTGCTGGTACAACCAGTGGCCCGAACTTCCCCGTTCCACAGGTGTCCTATGCCAATGTCAATAACGGTCAGTGGACAGCGCAGTATTTTAATAATGCTGCATTGTCAGGTTCACCTGTTTTAATTCAGGGTGAGGGCAGCCCAAGTCATACGTGGGGAACAGGTTCACCCGGTGCGAACGTTCCTGTGGATAATTTCTCGGTACGGTGGACAAGCACACAAACCCTTGACGCAGCGAATTACCAACTTTCGGTGCAAGCGGATGATGGTGTACGGGTGTTTGTGGATGGCAATTTGGTTATCAACGAGTTCCATTCAGCCTCGAACACCACTTATACCGCTAACTTGAACCTTGGTGCAGGGCAGCATACCATCATTGTTGAGTATTATGAGGCAGGCGGTAATGCCTTTCTGAACTATAACCTCAATCGTGTGACTTCGGTTATTGTCACTCAGCCTAATGTGAATCCAGTCAATACTGGAACAACTGCGACAGTGACCGCAGCCCGTTTGAATGTCCGTGATAACCCGAATGCGACCGCCACGATTTTGACCAAGATCAACATCCGTGAAGCGTATCCGGTGGTTGGCAAGAACGGCGACTCATCGTGGTATCAAATCAACGTCAATGGCGTAGTGGGTTGGGTATCAGCCCGATTTGTCACTGTTGCTGGAAACCAAACTGTCAATGTCGTGGCGGCGGGCGCTCCCAGTGTAGCCCAACCTGTCGATACCGGATTTAATATCACGGCACTCACCACGCTGAATGTACGCAACGCACCTTCCACGCGCAACACGACTGTTATTGCCAAGATGCAGCGTAATGAAACGGCTCGTATTGTGGGTCGAACCTCCAACAATTCATGGTGGCAGGTCAACTACAATGGCACTGTCGGTTGGGTAAGTTCAACCTATGGACGTATTCAAGGCGGCGCGGTAGTCGCGCAAATCCCGATTACAGGCTAGTACTTCTAAGTTCAGTTGTTTGTTCGTGAACGGAATATGAAGCAGAAATAGGGCGACTCAGGTCGCTCTATTTTTTTTACATGATGGCGAGTACAACCAAGGGGATCAGTGCGCCGACAATTGCACCGACGACGACTTGCGCCAGCGTATGTCGCTCCAAGCGTAGACGTGCCGCGCCGACAATCGGCAGCAGTGGCGATACGAATAAGGCGGGTACTGCACCAAAGACGATGCCGGTTGCTACCAGTGCCACACTGATGCTCATGGCGTGCATACTAATTTGCCATGCGAAGGTAATGACCAGCATAACCGCCAGTTCAACCAGCGTAATAGCGGCAATGAGAGGCAGGATGGAAGGGGCGTTCATCATCCGTAAAACCTGCCACGCAAGAATGGCGCAGACGATGGATACCGCAAAGGGAACAATGCGTTCCTGCCGTTCTTTCATGTGAAGGTCACTGATTTTGCCACCATGAACACGCCACGCGATGAACAGGATCGGCATGAGACAGACCAAGATGCCATAGGTCAGCGCCCACATCAGCCCTTGTAAACGGTTCTCGGCAAAGTGAAATGCAATGAAAAATACCAAAGTGCTCCAGACCATCGGCGGACTGAGCAAATTAGAAATGACACGCGCCCAACGGGCGTTCATATACGAGGAAGCGTTCAATACATGTTCCTCTGCGAAATACCAATAGTGTTGAAAATAGTTGTGCCAGACGTTTTGAGCCATAGCCCTCACTCTAACACAGGTTTCATGAAATTTGATGTAGGGATGTTTAAGTTTCTGTTAGAGACTAAAGCATTGGCATCCCATAAATCCGATGCTATCCGGGTCTTGAATCACATGCTCATAGTTGTACTACGTTCAAGTGTCGTCAGATGTTCAGCCCAACTTGGTGAGGTAGTCTTTACCCTCAAAAATGGCGCGGGTGTTGTTTGCTTCTTCGCGTTGGTTCGGGTCTAAAGGGCCAAGAATCTCGCGCGATAAAGCCGCCATGCGGAGCGAACCCGTAATAACAATTAGTGGGGCTGAGGCTTGTAAAGCATTATAGATGGCGGTTTTCAAATCCAGTTGGATGATGATGTGTGCCTGCTGTAATCCAGCCATTTGTTGGATTTCATCCGGTGTGAGAGCGCGGTGACTGGAAGTTTGCGTCAGAGTGATTCGAAAGCGTGGTTCATCAAATTCGGCAAGAAAATCATGAACTGATTTGTCGCGCAGCATTCCGATAATCACCTGCATAGGAGATGTAGAGTTGATCTGTTCGATTGCCATTCGTAATCTTCGGGCGCTGCTCGGCGTGTGTGCGCCATCAATCAGCAGCCTTTTACCTTGCATGTCGATTTGTTCCATACGACCGGGTAAATGCACAATTGGTGAAAGAGCAGGAAGTGGATAAGTTGTAATAATCTGACGCTGCATGAGATTGGCGCAAGCAGCGACGGCTAAGGTATTTATAGGTTCAAAGGTGATCGTGGCTTGCTGAGATACAGCTTCTTGGCGCAGCACCGCTTCAACTTCAGGGACTTGTGGGGCAGTGATAGCCTGACCATGCGGCTGAATGATGCCTGCTTTGTGGCTGGCAATTGAGGTGAGTGTGCCACCGAGCATCGCCGTATGTTCGCTTTCGATAGGTGTAATGATAGCCAGTAGATTGCTCACAACATTGACCGCATCGTAACGCCCACCGATGCCAATTTCGAGAACCGCGATGTCGATGGCCTGCTGGCGAAACCACCACAAAGCTAAAGCGGTTGCGAGTTCGAATGTGCTGTAATGCGTATCCAGATCATCAGCCGCTTGCTGGACAACCTTAACGCCCTCGACAAACTCAGCCTGCGAAATTTTCTGCCCATTAATGACCAAACGCTCACGGAAACTGTGTAAATGTGGGCTGGTATACAGGCCAACTTTAAGATGCTCATTCATCAAGGCCGCAATTTGGTGGCAGATTGTTCCTTTGCCAACCGAACCCGCGACCACGACACAGGGATAAGATCGCTCAGGGTTATCCAAGGCTTCTAGCAGCCGTTTCATATGGTCAAGCGAATGGGGTAGGTCACTCGCTCGGATGGGCTGGCTGATGATTTGGAGCGCTTCGAAATAGTCGCTCAAAGGCAGTGTTGTTCCATGTGCGTCACAGCGGCAGGAAGTTCGCGCAAGGAAAGTAGGATTCCGGTTGGATGGATCGTTTGTTCAGGCGTGTAAGGAAAATCTTGGGCGCGGGTAAAGGGATCGAGACGCGAAATAGGATCAGGGATAAGCGTGGCGCGAGGCTTCCACAGTGTTTTGAAACCGTGACCAGACGGGTACAGCACATCATCGTCGTACAAATCGCCAACCATAATAGACATTTTGGCTTGCTGAGGCCAGTCACCGAAGTAGTGACGGTGTTTTTTGAGACCGTTGTGCGTGTCTGGTGTGAGTGTATCGGTGACAAGCGGTGTGATCCCCAGTGCATCCATCACCTGAAGCTGGTATTTGGCAAGCCCTTTGGTGGCAATCACAATTGCGCGATGGGGTGCAGCCAATTCTTGCAGCGACTCTAGCGCATATTCGAGAAGTGACGAATGGGATTTAGCATAAGTGCGCACCAACTCGCTGACGTTAATTGTAATGGATACGCCCAGCCGTTTGGCAACCGTCAGTGAAATATCGTCCATATCCATCGCCATAATCGCAGGTACATTGTCATCACGCTGACGGGCATTGTTTTCATCTTCAATCATTTGCAGGATGTCTGCCGCTAATAGACCTGATTTTTGAGCCATTTCCCCGACGACTTGAGGCCAGACGGCAGCCTCAAATGGATTTAACATGAGTGTGCCGTCAAGGTCAATAAAAATTACGGTTTGGTACATAATGTTGGGCAATTGTTCCTCGACTTCGGTGTTTAAGCAGTGTCAGTATACCCAATATTACACCTCACTCTCAGATTTAGATCAAAGAGTGAGGTATTAGCTGCGGTTATTTGTTGTTGGTAACGAGGTCTTTGAGGGCAGGTTCAGCTTTTGGATATTGGAAGGTGTAACCCGCTTCTTCTAAGCGTTTGGGAATGGCACGTTGACCTTCTGTGAGTAAGATTGCGAGTTCACCAAAAGCCGCTTTAAAAGCGAAGGCGGGCGTAGGAAAGAACGATGGGCGCTTGTAAACTCGTCCCAAAACGGTTGCGAGTTCAGCATTGCTCAACACTTCGGGTGCGCTCAGGTTATAAGCACCGCTGGCATCTTTGTTATCAATCAGGAAGCGGATTGCGCCGACTTCATCATCAATATGAATCCACGGCATTTGCTGCTTACCATCTCCGATGCGCCCACCGACAAACAATTTAAAAGGGAGTGAAAGTTGCGGCAGCACACCGCCCTTGGTCGACATTAAAATGCCGGTGCGGATGATGACGCGTCGCACACCCATCTTCTCGACAGGTTCGGTAACAGCTTCCCACTGAACGCAAGTTTGGGCGAGGAAATCTCCACCGGGAGCATGATCTTCGGTAATGTCTTCGCTGCCATGTGTGCCGTAATAACCAACCGCCGAGGATTGAATCAACACTTCAGGTTTGTTAGCGGCTGCGCTGATGGCCTCGACAATCGCTTTGCCTGCGTTAATACGACTTTCAAGAATGCGTTTCTTGCGTTCTTTTGTCCAACGGCTGGGGGGAAAGCCTTCGCCAGCGATACTTTCACCTGCCAAGTTGATGATTGCGCCTGCGCCGTCAACAAGTTCTCCCCAACCTTTGGTGGTTCGGGCATCCCACTTGACGACCTTTACACTGCCATCCAGTCCACTGGTTTTATGGGTGTTGCGGCTGAGGATGATTACTTCATGATGATCGTGCGCCAAACTGTTGGCTACTGCTCGACCAATCAGCCCTGTTCCTCCGGTCATAATCACGCGCATATCGATCTGCCTCCGGTCAATAGATAGAATAATTTCCCCTTACCTTGATTGTAACGTTCGCTTAGAACATGCGTCAACCAATCCTCATAGGTTGTTCAGTTTTGAGATGAGATAACCGCAACAAAACCTAGACTGACGTAGGTTTTTCCGGCAACAGGTAAGCGTTGGTTCGGATCGTCCGGGTCATAAAGCCCGACGATGATTTGATAATTTCCGACTGCGAGATCATTTGGGAGCGTAAGCCCGTGTTGGTCTTTGATGATGGTGTCAGGTTGCCAATTAGTGGTCGGTTGTGATCCACCTGCTGGTTCACTATCCCGTTGGGCAATTAAAACGCCACCTGAATTGAGTAACTGCACAAACACTTTGTAGTGCTTTTGGAGTGGCGCGTCAGTACGCCATTCCAGTTGGATTTGAGCGACATCGCCGGGGTGGAACGTTCGACCGCTGACGGCAGCATGTTCTAAAGTGATTGAGTCGCCAAAACGCTTGTAGATGGGTTGTCGGTTGGACATGGTTATGGGTGTGACGTATTGGGCGAAGCGTACATCACCGTACCAGATGTCTTGGCCTGCTTCGTAGGTAGTGCTGTCCAAAGTATTTTCGATGATGTGGTTCGGATCACGCTCGGCTTCACCCCAAAAGAGTACGAAAATCCGTTGATGTTCACTGATGATCTTTTGAACTGCATCCAGTGTTTGAGCATCATCACCGCCTAAACCAGCCGGAAGTGGGTAAACCGGAGCAGCGCCATGATAATAATAACGAAAGACTTCTTCCTGATTGGGCGCATCCAAAATAATCGCATCACCCTCGCGTGGATTAGCTGTGATGGTCTGCACCATGCTGCGGTAATTGGCTCGTTGGAAATGCGGGTCGCTATACAGTGGTTGCAGTCCATTGTACAGGTAGACCAGCAGCCATAGCGCCTGCAAAACGGCGAGGATCAATGTGATACGGTCGAGGCGGAAACCGCGCTGGGCTAACGTCCACCAACCGCCGATTCCCGCACCCATCAATAGTGCGAAACCAATCTGCGCCGGAAGTAGAAATTTGAGGTTCGCCGGACGGAAGAGTCCGAGTGCTAAAAATAGAGCGACGGGTAAGCCTGCCCAAATAATCGGCACTAAAGTTGACCAAAATGCGGTTTTGCCTCGTAACCATAACCATCCGAGAAGTCCGAGGAGTAGAAGCCCTAAAGCAATCGGTAGATAGTTGATAGTGTTCGGGACAAATTCGTAGGTGATGCCAAATGTGAACCATCCGCCAATGATGCCCAGTGCTTCACCAGCGGGAATCGGTGTGCCTGTACTCGGCCATTGCGTCACTTGACGTAGGGCGGTCGGCAGCCAAGGTAAGAACAAGAGGATGGTGAGCAGGTTAGCGAGAATATAAGTAATGAGTACGGTGTACCGAGATGAAGAACGACGAATTAAAGAAATCACCAGCCACACAAGAAAAATGACACCCTGCGCCAGCATGATAAAGGGGTAGGCATACTGAATGTAAAGACCAGCGGCGTTGATAAATGCTAGCGCCAACCCCCATTTGGCGTATCGTGTATTTTGACTGACGACTGACGACTGATGGCTGTTGACGAGATGTACCAATGCCCACATGCCTGCGGAAGCCCATAGCGCGAGTAGAGCATACATCCTCGCTTCTTGAGCATAGTAAATACTAAAGGTGTTGAGCGCGACCAGTAGAGCGGCGGCTAATCCGGCAGCAGGGTTAAAGAGTCGTTTGCCGAGGGCAAAGGTGAATGCCACACTGAGAATGCTTGCGAGTGTCGATAAGGCTCGGAGCGCAACTTCGCTGCTACCTGTTAAGTCATGCCAAACAGCTAACAACCAGTAATAGCCGGGTGGATGAATATCACGGGCAGAGTTGGCGGCAATATCCGCGAAAGAACGGGTAGCTTGCACGTAGGCATTGCCTTCGTCGTTCCACAGCGATTGTGTGCCGAGGTTGTGGAATCGAAGTACCGCCGCGAGGAAGATAATGCCGAGACTCAACGCAAGGGCGCTAAGGGGCAAAGAACGTAGGAGCGCAAGGCCTTGCGCCCCTACACGATTACGCGGTTGATTCACTTCCTGCGCTCCCACCACGCGCTGAGAACGACATAAAGTGTGATAACAAGAACACCGGCTAAACTCGCTGCTATCGGCAGAATATTTTGTATGGTGCGGTCAAGGATGGTGATGGAGTCGATTTGGAATGTATCTTTTTCGGTTGAAGTACGGACAATTATGTGTTTGCTTGCCCAAGGTGAGGATCGAATATTTACCTGATGCCAGTCAGCATTAGGTGCTGTAAATTGTGGATCAAAGCCTGAAGGATCTCTTAAAGGACTTTTATTCTTGACGCGAATAATTATGTCCGTACCATACGCCGTGAAATCAATTTTTGAAGTTTCAAGTGCCTTTCCAAACTCTGCGCCATCTGCATCGACAAGTTTGGCATCATCAGATTTAGTAACCGCCCAACTCTCTGCCTGATGCACACCCGCGTATAGCACAGGTTTTTGGGTTGTGATGTACTGCTTCATCGAGTCATAAACAGGCAGCGGTGTAAAATCTGGCTCGACCATGCGGAAGTAGTAGAAGGCTTGGTTTTTCTCGTAGTCAGCGGGACGTTTAAAGAACCAATAGGAAATATTGCCCAACCAAGGCCAATCTTCTTGGGCGCGTTGGTAAGCCAGCGGCATATAACGCGCGGCTTGATCCTCGGTGACGATGCCAAATGAACCATTTGCGACGATATTCGCTGGGTCATTCGGTTGAGGATTCCAAGCAGCCTCACTAATCCAGATGGCTTTGTTCGCATCCCCATTTGCGACCATGATGTCACGGATATAAATGTGACGGGCATAGGTCAATGTCATCGGGCGCATCCGCTGGTCGGTTGGGCCGCTGAAGAAGCCATAACCCTGCGCCGACATCACATCGAAACAATCTCGTGCGCCTGCATCGTACATGCGCTGAAGGAAAATAAAGTCATTCAGGTTGCGGTCGGTAAGTGAAACAGTTGGTGAAAGTGGCCCACTAATGACGACCAGTTCGGGATCAACCGCTTTGAGGGCTTTGTATGTGCGGCAGAGCAAATCGGTGTAGGCTTCGGGATTAACGGACTGGTTGCCCCACTCCTCGTTGGCGTTGGGTTCGTTCCAAATTTGATAGTAGCGGATGCGGCCTTGATAGCGTTTGGCAACCGCGACCGCGTAATTCACGAAGTCCTGATAATCATCAGGCGGCGCTTTATCACCAGCATCGGGGTTGGCGCGTGTCCACTTGGGCGGATTATCGAGCCGCGCTTGGATTTGGATGCCGTACTTTTCGGCTAAATCCACAATGTTGTCGTACTTCACCCATGCTGAAACCGCATCTTTGTCGTCGATGACACCATCGCCGTTAAGATCGTTGCGGCGGTCAGTGAAGTCGCCACGTCCACTGATTTCGATGTCGTCCCACGGGAATTGCTGCCGGATCATTTTGAAGCCCGCATCAGCGATCATTTGCAGGCTGCGGTCACGCTTTGTGACCTCGACTTCCTGTTGCAAAAAGGTGTTGATGCCATAAGGTGGTACATCCGTGTGGCTAATTGGCACATCGGACGCGGTTTGCGGTTGCGGACGGATGAAGTTGCCTGCCCATTCGACCATGCCGCGTACCTGTGAGAGTGGCGTTTCCTCACCCGTCAGCGACCAGAAAACGTTCCAGACGAGTCCATGCTTGGCGAGGTCAAGCGCGAGGCCGCCCGCTAAGAAAATAACGACAACGAGACCAATCCACACGCGGCGACCGGGACGTTTAAAGTGAAGTTGATTCATCATGCCGCCGATTATAGCCGAAGTCAGGAATTTGGGGCGGGCGAAGGTGGATGAACGATGGGCAAGCGGTGACTAGCACGGTGCTATGGTGTTGTGGTAGTGTCGTGTTGATGTTCAAATCGTAAGTAGGGAGTAGGGTTTTGGTTGAAATCACAGTTCAATTTGAAGTGGATGATCGTCCGGTGACAGTAGATGAAGTGACCGACGAATATTTAGCGGAAATCTTAGAACATACCAGCGCACAAATCCGGCGGCAGGTCGAGCGGCAAGTGGGCGAGATGCGCTGTGAGGAGCATGGTGGTCAGCCGAAGGTGACAGTCACAGGTACGTATACGAGCGATACCGAGCAGATGGAACTCAATTATCATGTCGATACGTGCTGCCAGATGCTCCTCTTACGGACGGTTCAGGCATTGAATCATTAATCTCAAATGGAATACAAGTTGCTATTCGTCGCCGCCAGAAGCACTGGGACGGCTGCTGAGGTCGCGTTCGACGCTGTCCATCGTTTCGCCTTTGAGTAGGCGTTGGGTAGCCTCATTGTAGGTTGCACCAGCGTCAACGCCTGTGGTTTGTGTCACTTGCTCGAACATCTTGCCCACTTCTTTTGAATCGCCAGAGTTAAAGACGTTGAGCATATCCCCGCTTGAAAGCTGGCTGAGGTCG
>JBBQLX010000082.1:0-28545 GCA_038328375.1 Aggregatilineales bacterium
GTTGTGCGATGGTTGGAAATTGGTTTGTGTAGTTTTAGAGTTATTCAAGCGTCATAAAGCCATCGTATCTGAAGTAGTGGTTAAAGGCAGCAACAATCTCTGAAAGCGTGACGTATGGCTTTTGTAAGTGTGCGTTGATGATTACATCTTCTAAAGCGGCTGATTCAATGATGTGAGTTAGATAATTCTTTTCCACGAACTCAGGATCAACATCCTCCAAAGACACAGCCTTTTCTCCAATCTAGATGATGCCGAATGTTTCTTCAGTCCAAGGCCAGTCACCTTGAAGGTAGAGGTTGCCATTGGGTAGTGTTTGGACGATGGTAATTAGTTCACGGAACGGTTTTAGTTCGAGTGCCATATTTCATTTCCTATTTCTCTAAAATGAGTATAGCTAAATTATTCATCTTCATTAGTTGCGATAAATTTTAGGCGGCGTTATGATTTGATTAGTTGCGAAAGTGACTCCCAATGAAGCTTGGGTTATACCGCTGCGGTTGATAGCTTCTACCCACAATATTTGCGTTGGGTAGAGGCTTTTTTGTTTTTAAGGATAAAGCATATGTGGTCACGGCTGAATGGTGCTGAGCATCGGGTGTTCGGGATAATACTCATCAAGTGGATTGTGTTGGGGAGTCTGGTTGGTGTGCTTTCCGGCACGGCCTCAGCAATCTTTTTGGTGACGCTGAATTGGGCGACAGCGGTGCGGACAGCGAATCCGATGCTGCTGTTCTTGCTGCCTGTAGCAGGGCTAGTTATCGGTTGGAGTTATTATCGGATTGGTGGCAGTGCTGTGCGTGGCAACAACTTGGTCATCGAACAGGTGCATCTGAACAAAGACCCGATTCCGCTGCGGATGGCTCCGATGGTGTTGATCGGGACTGTACTCACGCATCTGTTTGGTGGTTCGGCAGGACGTGAAGGCACAGCCATCCAAATGGGCAGCAGTTTGGCGGATTGGTTGAGTCGGGTTCTGCATCTCGAAGGTGAAGATCGGCGTTTACTGGTGCTGGCAGGAATCAGCGGCGGCTTTGGCTCGGTGTTTGGTACACCGATTGCCGGATTCGTTTTTGCTTTGGAAGCACCGGCGATGGGGCGCATCCGCTATGAAGGGGTTATTCCCTGCTTGACGGCGGCCTTAGTCGGTGACTTGGTGACACGGGCATGGGGAGTTAGCCATTCACATTATCCGGCGCTGGCGGAAATAGGGATTAATCCGCTGCTGCTTTTGGCGGTAGTTTTGGCGGGCGTTGGTTTCGGCTGGGTGGCGCTGCTGTTCGTTGAATTGATGGAGTGGATTAAACATATTAGCCGTCAATACATCAGCTATCCTCCGGTGCGTTTGGCGGCGGGTGCTTTGGTGGTGATTGCGATGACGTTGGTGTTGGGCAAGCAAGATTATTTGGGGTTAAGTCTGCCGCTTATTCAGAACACAATGAATGGCACAGGCGTTGAGCGGCTGGCATTCTTGCTGAAAGTTGTTTTCACGGCGGTTACGCTGGGAGTCGGATTTGTCGGTGGCGAGGTCACGCCGCTGTTTGTGATGGGTGCGACGGCGGGTTACAGCTTTGGCCTGCTGCTGGGAGTTGATCCCGCGTTCATGGCAGCGATAGGTTTTGTGGCGGTGTTTGCAGGAGCCACCAATACACCGTTGGCCTGTACGATTATGGCGGTGGAGTTATTTGGTGGGGGGAGCATTCTATACGTCGGCTTAGGCTGTTTCGTGGCTTATATGGCATCGGGGCATCGCGGCATTTACGGTACTCAGCGTATCGCTACGCCCAAAACCGCGACAGGTGTGCTGCCTGATGAGAGTGTTGAAGCCTTTGCGAAACGTCGGGCAGGCGAGGAATAAAATTAAACAGGCTGTGGGAAAATCTTCTTCACATCCACGATTTTAGTGCCGAGAACAGATGACACAAAGGTATCATCAGAACCGTATACACCCTGCTGGATAAACACGCCATCAATCCAGTTATAGACTTCAATAAAGGATTCAATGCGGCTTATGAGCCAGTATTCACGTACACCATATTTCTGGTAAAGACGGAACTTTTTCCCGCGATCTTTGCGCTCGGTTCCGGGCGACAGCACCTCAATAATGAGATCGGGTGCGCCATACCAGTATTTGCCATCCATTTCGACACATTGGCTATTTTCGGCAACCCAAAAAATGTCAGGCTGGACGACATTTACCTCATCAAAATGAACATCTGTTGGCGCAGTGAAGATCTCACCATTGGGTATAAGATCATCTAAAACATGGGTGCCGCGGCGGACAAGACGTTGATGCTCATTGACGGGTGCAGGACTCACGTCATCTCCTCCATAAACAATGAGTTGACCGTCGAGCAGTTCAGTTCGCTGGTTGGTCTCCGGCATTTGTAAGTATTCGGATGCGGTTATGCGGGTTTTGATCGGGTGATCCATCGTGCTTCCTCAATACTTGCTGTCCTTAATTATGACATATATCCTATTAGGATGCACATATCGCCGCTCAGGTTAAGGTTTTCATACTTTCCAAAGACCTATTTCCCATAAGCAATTGAGTCAAGATGGGATATTCTCTATTGATAGTCACTCGACTATTCCTCTATTGTTCATCAACGGGTACACATTGAATGTCAAGAATAAAGACTAATAGTCAATATAAGGGCCTTTTGCTCTTACTAATGCTGCTGATTATGGTGATGGTCGCACCGGCTGCCGCACAAGATGTGCCGCCGCTTGTTGTGCGCTTGGAAGTGAATCCTCCAACGCCGAAAGTGGGCGATACCGTGACAGTTGCTGTGCGGCTGGAAAATGTGACCGAACTTTACGGTTTGCAGGTCATGTGCCAAGTTGATCCGGCTGTGCTGACGGGTTTGGCGCGTGTTGAGGGTGATGCCTTCAGCAGCGCGAACGGTTTTTATGTCGATCAGGGGATGAAGCCCGATGGCAAATGGTTGATCGCGGCAACTCGCTTGCAACCGAATCCGGCATTTAGCGGAAATGGCACAGCCTTTACCTTCCAGTACATCTTACAAAGTCCGGTGAACACTTCGCTCAATTGTACGGCATTGGGTGTAGACAGCCATAGTATGCCGCTGCCCATGACCTTCGTGAATGGTACACCGATGGTTATCGGTGCGGTCGAGCCGACGCTTGCCGTGCCAACCGAGGTTGTCCCCACGACAGAACCTCCAACCGTGACTGAAATTGCACCGACCGTTGAGCCAACTGAGATCGTCCCGACCCTTGAAGCCACTGAGATTGTTCCGACGGTGGAAGGGAATACGACTAGCGTTATTCAGGGTGTGATTGTGAACCAGTTCGCACCGGATAGCGGTGGTTTATCGGTTCAGTTGACGACCAATGGCAGCCTCATACAACAAACCGTAACTGATGCGGCGGGTTCTTTCTCATTCGTGGATGTGCCAGCCGGTAGTTATGTATTGTTGGTGAGCGCGCCGGAACATCTGGCATTGGTTTACAGCGTGACAGTCGCGGGTGATGGTGCGGCGGTTGACCTCGGTACACAGACTTTTGTAACCGGAGATACCGACGGCAACCAGACGATTGATCTGGCGGATGCGGTTTTAATTAGCGCTAATTTCGACTCGGCTGTACCGCCTGCGCCGGATAGTGCCGATTTGAACCATGACGGGCAGATCAACGTCAGCGATTTGGTGCTGATCGGCGTGAACTTTGGGCTGACAGGTCCGATCCAAGTGCAGTAGTTTTTAATAACGCAGGGCATTCGATACGATTGAATGCCCTGTTTCGCGTCTGCAATTAGTTCTCTAGGCCGCTGATGCTCCACAAGCGAATAGTCTGATCATCCGAACCGGAAGCTAAGAGATTACCCTTCGGCGACCACGCCAGTACATTGACCGAGTCGGTATGCCCTTCCAGAGTGGTTATCAGTTTGCCACCCGACGGCTGAAGATAAACGTTGGAATTATCGGCAGAGGCCAGATAACGACTATCCCCTGACCATGCGAGTGTCGCTTCCCCTTTGACGTAATTCTTCAAGACGAAATTGCTGCCATCAAAACGCCATAAGTTTTTGCCGCCTGCCAACCATTTGCCATCCGGTGACCATTCCATGACATCAACGTTACTTTGGCTTTGAAGTTGGGTGACTTGCTGACCATCAATCCCATAAACCCAGATCAAACCGCTTTCATTACCGACTGCCCAGAATTGGCTATCCAGCGACCATGAAAATCCCCATGCGGGCGGGCAATGAGCGCAGCTTTCATGATTGAAAACGAGCGTCCCATCAGCTTTCCACTCGGCATAATCGGTTGCGCCGCCCACCAGAAATTGTCCATCAGCTGACCACGCCAAATTGTAAAATTTGCCGCCGCTGAATTGGGTTGTCATGGTGTGGAGCAGCTTGCCTGCTGAATCCCATAACTGCACCGTGTTTTGTGTGGGTGAGGCCACCGAGCCAGATGCGAGTATTGTTCCATCGGGTGACCAAGCTAGCGCAAACACAATCCCTTTTTGATTGTCGATGGTTTGGATGAGTGTTCCGTCAGCTTGCCACAGTTTGATGGTTTGGTCATGTGAGCCTGTAGCGAGGATTTTGCTGTTAGGTGACCATGCTAACGCTGAGACAGGTTGGGTGTGTCCGCTAAGGGTTGCCAGCACTTGACCATCAGCTTGCCACAGGCGAACGGTGTTGTCAGTTGAATCGAACCATCCAGCGCTCGATGCCAGAAGGCTGCCGTCCGGTGACCATGCCAATTGATCAACCGCGCTGGTGTGACCTTCAAGTACGATTGAAGGTATTTGCGGTGTGATAGATGTTTGTAGATTGATTGGGTGGGCTGTTGTGAAGTTCAGCGCAAGTGTCGCAACGCCGACGATCAACAATGTTTTCAAAAAAGTGTGTTTCATAATTGTACCTCGATGGGACTATGTTCATTAAGCTATACACCTGTCCAATCCAATCGGTTCCATTTTACGAAGCGGCGGCTTTGCGTTATCTTCTGCATTCTACATAAATAACTTTAGGGTAAGGAAAAATGATATGCGTTCCGACCTTGATCGTCTGATGACAGAACGGGATTTGCAGGCCATTGTGGTGGCGGGTGGCGAGTTCCAGAACACCTATCGCGCTTACCTTTCGAATGGTGTAGATACTCATGGGGGTATGACCATTAAGAAGAAGGGCAGCGCTCCAATACTGATTGTCAGCGTCATGGAGATTGAAGAAGCAGCTAAAAGCGGCTTGCAGGTTATGACTTACGACGACTTCCAATGGGATGAGATTGTTGCCAAGGCCGAAGGCGACCAGAACAAAATGCAGGTCGGTTTGTGGGGTAACATTTTCGAAAAGTTGGCGATTCCAGAGGGCAAGATTGGCATTTATGGTACGGGCGAGATCGGCGCGTGGGTCGAACGGTCACGGTTGTTGGCAGGCGCTTTCCCACAGTATCAACTCGTCGGTGAAATTGGCAAGACTATTTTTGATGAAGCTTTCCTCACTAAAGATGCGGACGAACTGCGCGTGATCCGTGAAGTCGCCGCTAAGACCAGCGCTACGTTGCAGGCCACATGGGACTTTATCGGCAGCCACCGTGCCGAGGGTGATACGGTTGTCAAGGTGGACGGCACACCGTTGACGATTGGTGATGTCAAGCGCTTCGTGCGGCGTGATTTGCTCGACCGTGAATTGGAAGACACCGATATGATTTTCGCGCAGGGACGGGATGGCGGCTTCCCGCACAGCCGGGGTGAGTCGAGCATGGCGCTCAAGCTGGGACAGCCGATTGTGTTCGATCTGTTTCCACGGCAACTGGGCGGCGGCTACTACCATGATTCCACACGCACATGGAGCATTGGTTATGCGACGGATGAAGTGAAGTCTATTTATGACCAAGTGATGCAAGCCTTCAAAATCGCGGTGGATACTTATGCCGAACCGGGGCAGCCGACTCACACTTTACAGGATGCGGTGCTGGATTATTTTGAGGCGAATGGTCATCCTACCCGCCGCAGCCAACCGGGTAGCAGCATTGGTTACTCGCACAGTTTAGGGCATGGGGTTGGCTTGAATATTCATGAGCGTCCTTCCATCAGCCACCGTGAACCGGATGACATATTCCAGCAGGGCAACTTCATCACCATCGAGCCGGGGTTATATTATCCAGACAAGGGCATCGGAATGCGGATTGAAGACTCGTTCATTATTGACGAAGCAGGCAAACTGATTTCCATCACCGACTTCCACAAAGAGTTGGTGCTGCCTTTGAAAGGCTGATGCTATTTTCGCCGTTGATAACTTAAGTGACAGCTTAACGCGAGGTTTTTTCCAAGCCGCGTTAAGCTTCTATTCATTATGGCTGGATGTTTAGGAGTAACGGCTAAATAAAATCGGCCTTTAAACCCAAGCAGCGATGATTTTCAGTATGATGAAGATAGATTCAAGAACGGTAAGGAATTTCGAAAATTTATGACCAATCCTAATGACAACCAACCACAAGACTTGTCCCGTGGAATTCCAAAGGACAATATTATTGTGGGCGGTGGTGAAATGGGTGCGTTGATGCGTGCGCTCGATTGGCCTAAAACGTTAATGGGATCGCCTGAACATTGGCCGCAAAGTCTACGCACGGCTCTTAGTATCATGCTTGATGCCTATTTCCCGATGTATATTGCTTGGGGTCCGGACTACATACAGTTCTATAACGATGGATACCGTCCTATCCTCGGCTCGACTAAGCATCCGGCTGCGCTGGGACTGAGCAGTAAAGAAACCTTTGCCGAAAGCTGGCATATCATTGGCCCGATGTTTGACGGCGTAATGGAAGGAAAGGCTATCGGGTCTGAAGAGTGGATGCTGCCTTTAGACCGCCATCGCTATCTAGAAGAATGTTTTTTCAACTACTCTTACAGCCCAATACGTGAGGAAGGCGGTGGAGTTGGTGGTGTTCTTGTGGTTGTGACAGAAACGACAGATCGGGTGTTAAGCGAGCGTCGCTTGCGTACCCTGCGGGATTTGGCCTTTCGTACCGAACTAAACTTGACTACCAAAGAAATTTTCTATACCGCTATCGAAACATTGCAAGACAATCCAGCGGACATACCCTTTGCATTTTTATATTTGGTGGGAGAGGTTCAATTTGAATTAGCAGGTAACACCGACATCGCCCAAAATAATCGCATTGCTCCCTCAGCGATTGACTTCGAAGATGAAAGTGGGTGGCCGCTTAGACAAGTTACAACTTCAGGGGAGAGGCTGTTAATTGACGATGTTGAGAAACGCTTTGGCACTTTTTCGAGTGGATTATGGCCCGAGCCCATAACCAAAGCGATTGTGCTTCCAGTAGTGATGTTGGGTCAGGAACAGGCACATGCTGTCCTCATTGTTGGGATTAGTCCGCGCCGCGCCTTTGACGAAAACTATCAAAATTTCCTCACGTTGGTGGTTGGACAAATCGCGACAGCAGTTACCAAAGCACATGTATTTGAAGAAGAACGTAAACGGACTGAGGCACTGATCGAGCTTGATCGTACGAAAACCGAGTTTTTCAGCAATGTGAGCCATGAATTCCGCACACCGCTTACGCTGATGCTCAACCCACTGCAAGAATTATTAAGTGATGACGAAGGAACGTTATCTGCCGCACAGTATCAGAATGTCGAGATAGCCCAGCGGAACAGCCTGCGATTACTAAAGTTGGTGAATACGCTGCTGGATTTCTCAAGTATTCAATCTAACCGTATTCAAGCAGCTTTTGAGCCAAGTGATTTGGCGGCACTGACCGTCGATTTCGCCAGTAATTTCGGTTCGGCTTTCGCGGATGTTGGTCTGCGTCTGGTGGTCAACTGCCCCCCACTGCCAGAAATGGTTTATGTCGATCATGATATGTGGGAGAAGATTGTTGTCAACTTGCTCTCGAATGCTTTCAAGTTCACCTTTGATGGCGAGATTGCGATTTCACTGCGGATACTGGCTGGTCATGCCGAATTGACTGTTCGTGATACCGGAATCGGTATTTCACCGGAAGCTTTACCACATATTTTTACACGCTTCTATCAGGTGCGCGGTGTACGTTCCAGAATGGTCGAGGGTTCTGGCATTGGTTTGGCGCTGGTATATGAACTGGTACGCTTTCACGGTGGGAACATTGTTGTGACCAGTACTTTGGATGTTGGTACGACCTTTACAGTAACGATCCCGCTGGGTACGGCACATCTTCCACAAGAACAAATCAGTCCATCACTTTCGACCACGCAACACGCGTCATCTTATGCACAAGAGACTCTGCAACTGCTAAGCATCGCTGAGCTTGCCAGCAGCAGTGGGGTTGCAGAAGCACTCGCGCCTAATTTGGATACGGGAACGTTTATACCCATTCCGACAGCCGCTTCAGACATTCGAATTTTGGTCGTCGATGATAATGTGGACATGCGTATCTATTTGCGCCGTCTACTTGAAAGACAGTATGTTGTCGAAACGGTCAAAGATGGTCTTGAAGCACTCACATTCATCCACAAAAACCCCCCGGATTTAATCATCACTGATGTCATGATGCCCAATTTGGATGGTTTCGAACTGCTAAAACAACTCCGCGCCGACTACTCTACGCGCGGTATCCCGTTGATTTTGCTGTCTGCTCGTGCAGGTCAGGAAGCTCGTATTGAGGGGGTGCAAGCGGGTGCGGATGATTATTTGACCAAACCCTTCGCCGCCCGCGAACTGATGGCATCTATAGAGTCCCAGTTGCAATTGGCAGACTTGCGGCTAGAGGTTGCTCAAAAGGAACGAGCGGCACAAATAGCAATTGAGAATATTATTGAGGGGATTACCTATCCTTTTTATATGCTGGATCGCGATTGGCGCTTCGTATATGTCAATGTTCATGCGCTGGAAATATGGGGTGAGAAGCGCAAAAACTTAATTGGCAAGATTATCTGGGACGTTTTTCCACCGACTAATCCCAATATGCTAAAACTTCAGACGAGGCTGTCTCAAGCGATCTCTGAGCAGCGTTCTCAGTCCTATGAAAACTATTCAGATACTTTTACTAAGGGTGTGAAGCACTGGTGGGAAATTGACATTTATCCAAGTCATACAGGGACGGCTGTTTATTTCCGGGACATCACCGAGCGCAAAGACGCTGAACAACTACGCCAACGTTTGGAACTGGTGTTAGAAAATGTGAACACCGGATTTCTAATCTTGGATAGGAATTGGCGTTATATTTATGCGAACCGTGAGGCAGCCGCTATCACGAACACAGCCAACGGAACGACCCGCGAACAACTTCTGCAAATGACCTTAGAAGAAGCGTTTCCCGAAATTGTCGGCAGTTATCTGCACAATCAACTGAAACATTCGATGGACGAGCAAGTCTTTTCGGTTTTTGAGGTGTATCTTGAGCCTTATGATATATGGTTAGAGTATCGTCTTTATCCTTCATCGGGTGATCTCGCCGTTTTTGTGACCGATATTACACAGCGCAAGAAAGAAGAGCAGGATCGCACACAACTAGCCGCAACCTTGGAAACAGAACGCCAGCGCCTCGCCAATATTATGGCAACTGTGCCGGGGGTTATCTGGGAAAACCAACATATAGATGAGCTTGAAGAGATGAAATTGGTATTCATCAGTGCTTATATCGAGACGATGTTGGGTTATACCGTCGAAGAAGCGCTGGCTGAACCGCATTTCTGGCTCAAAATTTTCCACCCTGATGATGCCCAACAGACTTTCGAAGCATTTTATAAAGTGCGGCAGAGTCGCGGCTCAGGGGTTATTAATTTCCGCGCTTTGCACAAAAGTGGTCGGGTTCTCGATATTCAAGCAATTATGATAACCATATTGAAAGATGACAAACCAGTTGGCAAACGGGGTGTCATGATGGATGTGAGTGAACGTCAGCGGCTGATGAAAGCCCAAACGCGCTATGCCACCATGCTGCGCCGTTCTAATGAAGAATTGCAGCAATTTGCCTATGTGGCTTCTCACGATTTGCAAGAACCGCTGCGGATGGTGACCAGCTACTTACAAATCCTCGAAAGCCGTTATTCGAATAGCTTGGACAGTGATGCCCATGAATTCATCGGGTTTGCCGTTGATGGTGCTGCCCGTATGAAAGCGCTCATCAATGATTTGTTAGCCTATTCACGGGTGGATGGGGCTGAAAAAGAGTTCGAGGAATTTGACATGCAGCTTGCACTCGATAAAGCGTTGGTTAATACAGCGATAGATATTGAAGACACCGGTGCGATCATCACAGCCGATGCCATGCCATCCATCAAGGCCGACCGGATGCAAATCACCCAGATTTTTCAGAATTTGATTAGTAACGCGATTAAATTTCAACGAGGGACGAACCTGCCACAGGTTCACATTGGCGTAGAGCGTAAAAAGGACGAATGGGAGTTCTTGGTACGCGATAATGGAATTGGCATTGCGCCACAGTATCGGGAGCGCATCTTCGTCATTTTTCAACGGCTGAATAAAAAGGACGAGTATCCCGGTACAGGCATTGGCCTCGCCATCTGCAAAAAAGTGGTCGAGCGGCATGGCGGACGTATGTGGGTCGAGTCCACAGTAGGTGAAGGCACAACCTTTTACTTCACACTCCCGATCTAATGCGGCAGTGTTCATATCATCTATGAGGATGTTTGTAGGGACTTGTTTGAGGAAATCTGCAAAAAACCGTTAGTGCTGCCTCAGCAGCCAATCAATGGCCTTTTGGCGGTCATTGTTAAAAAAGCGTGGCTTTATACCCTCTAGACCTGCGGTTTGGACAACTATTCCCGCGATGCTCAACACCATTTGTGCTTGTTTGCCTATTAGGACGGCAACGCGTGTGTTGGCATCATCCACATCATAATCTTGTCGCCATGCGTGCAGCCGTCGTGCCGCATAAACCGCGCCGGGGATATGTTGTCGAATATCAATCAGCAGCAGTTCTTTGACATCTGTTTGTGGCGGATCGTTCATCATGATACGGTCGAGATGTCGCAACCACTCATCCACGGCGTCCGGTGATTTTTCAAGAAAGATAAATTCGCGGATACCTGTGTCCAGCTTTTGGTAAGCACAACGTGCGCCAATTGGATTCATGTGCCAGATCATTCCATGTGAAAAATAAGGGCTGCCAACCCTCACATCATAACATCTTCGTTCTTGCAAAACGAACCAAAATTGTTAAATGTTTGAGTCAGTTTTAGTCTGGCTGCGTTGACCAATCGGAGGTTCAGCGTTCATTCTTCCTCCGGTGCGATACCTCTATACTGAAAGCATAAAAATTCACTCAAATCAAAGGGAGTATTATGATTAGGCAGTTGGTCGTTATCGGTGTCTGGTTGCTCTGCGGTTTGCTGTTGGCAGCAGCGGTTTCAGTTCATGCAGCGGAGGATAATGCGCTGTATATGCTGCAACCGCTTGCGGAAGATTTGACCTTTCCCACCGCTATTGTTCAGCCGCCACACGAGAACGACCGCTTGTTTATTGCTGATCTATCTGGCAAGGTCTGGATATTGAAGCAAGGAAATTTGCTACCAACCCCTTTTCTGGACATCAGCAAAACCATTTCGTCCACGGCATCCGGCGCGGGCTTACATAACATCGTGTTTCATCCTAATTACGAGCAGAATGGGTATTTTTATGTGGTTTATGCCCAACCTGACCGCGATGAAATTCTTGTGCGCTATCAGGTGAGTAAATCTAATCCCGATGTGACTGATCCCGAAACTGCCTTTCCCATCATGAAAATCCAACACCTGACCGAATTTCATTACGGTGGTCAGTTGGCCTTCGGACCGGATGGTGACTTGTATTGGAGTATGGGTGATGGCGCTTACAAGAAAAGTCCCGCCCAAAATTGGCACTCATATCTGGGGAGCATCCTGCGTTTGGATGTCGATCATGGTGATCCATATACTATTCCCGCTGACAACGCGACCATCGTCCAACCAACTGCCAAACCGGAAATCTGGGCGAAAGGGCTGCGAAATCCGTGGCGCTTCAGCTTCGATACTTTGACAGGTGATCTCTATATTCCTGATGTGGGTGAAGCCACTACCGAAGAGATCAATGTGTTACCAGCAGGCAGCGCAGGTGGGACGAACTTCGGTTGGAGTCTATTCGAGGGGATGACACCTTTCAAAGGAACCGATAAAACAAGGCTGACATTTCCGGTAATCGTTTACTCGCATGAAGAGGGTAACTGCTCGATAATCGGCGGTTATGTGTATCGCGGAACGGCTTTGCCCGCGCTAGTTGGACGTTATATCTTTGGTGATTATTGCAGTGGTTGGTTGTGGTCAACTTATGAAAAGACACTCAATAATTGGTATACCGCTAAACTCCTGTTGAGCAAGCAGCACATCACCACATTTGGTCAGGATAACGCGGGCGAACTTTATATCGGGGCGATGGGCGCGGTTTATAAGCTGGTGGCTGCTCAGTGATGGGTTATCCCAAGCGCTCTAATGACTCATCGGATTGGAGAAGCCAGTCGATGGCTGCTTGCTGTTCCTCAAAAAACAGATCGACTTTAACCTGTTGCATGGTAAAGATATTGACACCATCTTTAATCAGTTTGATGTAAGGCTGCTGATAGCGTGGGAACGGTTTCAGCCACAGTGCGATTTGTACTTGAAAGGTGTTGATGTCGCTATATTTCTTGCGCCAGTCACGTCCTTGCTGGAGTGAGTAAAGCAAGGGTATCGGGCCAGATTTTCGCATGTCGAGCAGCATTCGCACCCGCTCGTCAACGCTATCAGAAGTAGTCGCTTTGAGATAACTTTGCCACTCATACCACTCATCAACAGCGCGGTTGGTGGCTTCAACAAATGTGAACTTCCAAACGCCGTTGTGGAGGTCTGTGAACTGGCAGTACTTGGATTGCGGTTGAGATAGATTCATATATGACTAAGCCGTAATTATCAATACAGACTATTATGAAGTGCAACAGGTTCATAAGTTATTTTACATTGTATCATTTTCCGCGTTTTTAGCCTAAGTCTCTCATCAGTTCCTACATGATTCAGATCAACCGTGTGTTATAATATATTTGTGAATGAACTCACAATACCAATTGAGAAAGAAGACAAAGTTAGCTATGGCTGAACCACTGGGAACACCGGCAAACCCATTGCGGGTTGCTATTATCGGTTCCGGGCCATCCGGATTTTACGCTGCTGCTCATCTGCAATCACAGGATGACCTGACCGTTGAGATTGATATGTTTGACCGTCTGCCCACACCTTACGGGTTGGTGCGTGGCGGTGTCGCCCCTGATCATCAAAAGATTAAGAGTGTCACCAAAGCCTATGAACGCATCGCTATGAACCCGGATTTTCGCTTTTATGGGCATGTTGAGTTTGGCAAGGATATTTCCCATGCTGAATTCACCGCTTACTACCACGCTATCATTTACGCGGTAGGCGCACAAACCGACCGTCGTATGGGTATTCCCGGTGAAGACCTTCCCGGTAGTCATCCGGCGACCGAGTTCGTCGCATGGTATAACGCCCATCCTGATTTCGCGGATTACAAGTTTGATCTGACACAAGAGAATGTGGCGGTCATCGGCCTCGGCAACGTGGCAATGGATGTCATCCGTATTCTGGCACGCACACCCGACGAACTGACAGAAACCGACATTGCCGATTATGCGCTGGATCAACTCAAGCATAGCAGTGTCAAGAACATTTATGTGCTGGGACGGCGTGGCCCCGCACAATCAGCCTTCACCAATCCTGAAATCAAAGAACTTGGTGAACTGGATGATGCCAGTGTCATCGTCGCCCAAAGTGAGGTTACACTTGACCCCGTGAGCCGCCAGTATATCGACTCCGGCGTGGATAGAGTCGCCAACAAGAACGTGGAAATCCTCAAGGGCTTTGCTGCGCAAGGCGATACTGGCAAGCCGCGTAAGATCATCATGCGCTTCTGTGTGTCGCCTGTAGAAATCATCGGCACAGACAAAGTTGAAGCCATTAAATTGGTCAAGAACGAGTTGGTTCCCAATGATAAAGGCGATCTAAAGCCTAAGGCGACTGATCAGTTTGAAACCATTCCGGTTGGGCTGGTCTTCCGTTCCGTTGGTTATAAGGGGCAGGCAGTTCCCGATGTGCCTTTCGATGATTGGAGCGGCACAATCCCTAATAACTTGGGTCGTGTCCTGACCGCGCCTAAAACGGGTGAGCAGGTCATCGGTGAATACGCGGTTGGCTGGATCAAGCGTGGTCCTAGCGGCATCATCGGTACCAATAAGCCAGACTCAGTGGAAACCGTCAACAGCCTGCTGGAAGATTTCCATGCGGGTAAACTGCTGACACCCGCCGCTCCATCCCGTGACAAATTGGAAGCGCTGCTCAAAGAGCGCAATATTCAGTACGTCACTTTCGCGGATTGGCATTTCTTAGATACTGTTGAGCAAGAACGTGGTGAGTTCCGCAACGCACCGCGCTTGAAATTCAGCAAGGTCGATGAGATGTTGCAGGCCATCAAAGAACGCAAAAACATCACCCAAGAGATGCAGGCCGCTGCTGCTGCCACACCGCCTCCATTGGCTGCCGACTAAGCCAAACACTTGAATCGAATAAAAACACCCGACATCGTATCGGGTGTTTTGCTTTCTCCGGTTTGGGTAAACGAGAATGACTTGTTAAACGCTCCTATTTGCATCCATAATCTCGATCCAATGGCGCACGACTTTTTCGAGTGCTGCTTTCTTTTTTTGAATGTCGTCCACGCTGTAAAAATGAGCCATGCGCCGGTCGATATAATCGCCTCCGAGCAAGCCAGTGTCATCGTTGATGATGATGCCATTTGGGAAAACCATCAGAACGTGATCTTTGATGTGTGGTGTGAAGACCGCCATATCGCCTTTATAGTAAAAGTTGGGCGCATTCCATTTGATGCCCTCGGTGATGCGGCTGTCGGCCTTCAGAATGATGCTGCGGATAGCTTCAATCTCCGCCTTAAACGGATGTTCAAACTGGCTCATGAACTCGTTGACATAAGCCGTGTCATTATAAGTTTTGAGGTTTGGTTTTTTCGCTGCCAAAGTCTTACTCCTGTCATATAAAATAAGCATCATTCCAGTTTAGAACAGTGTGCTTATGCTTGTCTTGTAAAATTTGGCGGCTTCCAACCGACTCTCGCCGGTTTGATGCGCTTAAACGGATAAATATCATGGCGACTTTCCGCAATTTTATGAATCAGCTTGCTAGCCTCGACTTAACCGAGCGCGAGTTTGCTCGTGCGGCACTTCTTCAAATGGATGAAGATGTGATGGATTTGTTGGTAGCGGAATTTTACGCTGGAATGCCAGAAAAGTTAGCCATCACGCTCATCGAAATCATGGGTGAAATTGGTGGCTATGAAGCGCTCAATTTGCTGGGTGATGTTTACTACAGCAATGACACGCGACCTACGCTCAAATCGGCTGCACGATTAGCACTCCTTCGCAACGCCGAGAACCTAGATCCTCTGCAAGTTGCGAAACTCCGTGAGGTCGAGTAATTCTAATCCTATTTATACCGTAGACACATAAAATCTATTGAGAAGCACCTTATCATAAGTAAGTGATTTAGTGGAGGAATGAATAATGGCGGACAAGTGGACGACCGATTCGATACCAGATTTGACGGGTAAAATAGCGATTGTTACAGGTGGCAACAGCGGCCTCGGTTATGAAACGGCGCTTGCCTTAGTACAAAAAGGGGCGCAGGTTATCGTTGCCAGCCGTGATCCTAACAAAGGCGCGGAAGCCGTCACTAAAATCCAAGCGACTCGCCCCAAAGGCTCTGCCATATTTATGCAGCTCGATCTCGCTAATCTGGCCTCTGTTCGTGCTTTTGCAGAGAAGTTTAGCGGACAATTTAAGACGCTCGATCTACTCATCAACAACGCGGGTGTGATGGCAATCCCTTACCGCACCACGGCAGACGGCTTCGAGATGCAGTTCGGAACCAACCACCTCGGTCATTTTGCGCTGACAGGCTTATTGCTGCCGATTATTTTACGGACACCGAAAGCCCGTGTCGTCACGGTCAGCAGCTCCTTACATCGTTCAGGTCACATCAATTTTGATGATCTGAACCCCAAAGCCAACTATAAAGAGGGTAGAGCTTACAGCCAGAGCAAGCTGGCGAATTTGTTATTCACCTACGAACTCCAGCGCAAGTTCAAAGCACACGGCAGTGATGCGATTGCGGTTGCTGCCCATCCCGGTTATGCCGCCACCAATTTGCAATCAGCAGGGCCACGCATGAGTGGCTCGGTTCTACGCGAACGCTTTATGCAGTTTGGGAATGCTGTCTTTGCCCAGAGCGCGGCAATGGGCGCACTCCCCACACTTTTCGCAGCCGTATCACCAACCCTTCATGGTGGTGAATACATCGGGCCGGATGGCTTCATGGAGATGCGTGGTTATCCAATGGTGGCGAAGTCTAACGCCGAATCCTATGATGTCAGTGTGGCGCAGCGCTTGTGGACAGTCTCGGAGCAGTTGACAGGTGTGCAGTACGAATCTCAGTTCCACCAGCAGCCTGCCGCTGCCCACGCAGGGTAATCACATTAGCATGTGGCTTATGAGGGGAGGACTTTAACCTCCCCTGAAGAAATGCTTTAACGGGGGATCAGCGTATTGACACCATCCGCCTGAGATACAACCCAACCTTCGACACCTGTTGGCAGTCGAACGCGCCACCAGGTAAAACCATCTGCACTGACGGGACCCTCAACCAAGGTGACGATGATGCCATGAGCCACAATGCCTAAGCGTTCAAAACTGACACCCGGCCCACTGCGTAAATTCAGCACATCATTAGCTGTAGTTTGAACCTGCACCGTCGCACCCACCGCATAAGCACTGCCTCCTGCTGGAACACCTGATCCATCACTCGGCGGCGGTGCTTGAACCTGTCCCCAAGGCTGAAAGGTTGTGGTTGATGCCGGTGTCGAGTCGCTCACCCAAACCAATTGACCATTCACTTCTGGCGTACTGCTGCTCCATACCGATACCGCATTAAATACACCGTTGGCTTGCCGTGTTTCCACATAATAAAGGTTTGTGCCGGTGGCTTGAGGATTACCACCACTGCTGTAGGAGAAAACAAAGCCGTCTTGTGTACCTAGGACACTGTTGATTCCGGTTGAGGGTACGCCGTTGACGGTACCGACAACCGCTCCACTGCGGTCTAAGACCATCAATGATTGGGTTTGCTCACCACTGGCGAGTACCTCGAAATGTCCCAGCGCTACCCGTTCCCCACCTTGGATGAATTGTGGGTTAAAGAGATTCGGTAGCGAGGTCACAATTGAACGTTGGTTGACCTTTGGATCGAACACTTGCAACGTGTTGTTGACTGGAAAACCCGTATCGGGCATCTGGCTGCCGGGGAAGCCATCATTCGAAGCTAAACTGATGACTTCGTTGGTCGGAGCAAAAGTTGTGCTGTCCAGTGTGTTATACATGAGATTCGGCGCGACGGTATTCGTATCCTGACTCCATGTGAATCCTTTATAGGTCGGTGCGCCATCGATACCATAAGGAATCAGCAGGAAAGTAACTTGCTTATTGCGGTTAGCCACGATTGCCGGGATGAATGTACTCTCATTATCAAGCAGGCTGACAGCCGCCGGATCACTCTGTTTGAGCGATGTGGTCGTAAACGTTTTGATGTTGATGACCACCAGTGTCCATTGGAAGCCAAAACCACCATAACTGAAGGCGAAAGTCTCGTGGTTCTCGTCGTAGCTCAGCGGCCCACCGCTAAAGTCAAAGCTGGTAGCGGCGTTTAGGGGTACGTTGAATTCAAAAACATTGCTGTTGGTCGCAAGATCGTAAATATAGACATTGTTGGTGGTTGGACTGGTTCCACCGTAGGTTACCAGCAGACCATCTTGTGAGACCGCCACATTTTGAGAGTACCCTTCGCCTTGAGCGGCGGGTAGTTGAACCTCTTTAACCATGTTTCCGTTGGAATCAATCTGTGTCATCCGACCCACTTGGTTTTCGTATAACCATGCCGTCCAAGGTGTACTCGCTGCCTGTGCTGGAATAACCCCGATGCTGGCAGTGATAATAAATAATAAAATAAACATCAATCGCTTTGACATGTTTCCCCCGATGAAAAATAAGACACATCTTTATCATAATCGTAATGTTCCCATCTTTCCTTAATGAGTTGGGGTGCCGTAGGGCAGACGTTCATTTATTGTAGGTGCGCACGGTTGTGCTTCCTGTACGAAAATGACATCCCATGTCCGAATAATTCCCGTGAATTTTTGTTATGAGATAGCACTTTTCAAAATTAATGAGAAATCTTCTCGTAGGGTGAGATTTTTTGTCCGGTATTTCCTATGTTTTATCAAAACTGTCGTCTTGTGAAGTTACTGCGAGGAGGGTTAGTGTGGGTTGGCTTAGAACTTTCGATAACCCCCTTTTTGCTTAGTGCCAACTGAACCTAACCCGATGCTTCCGTGTAAAATGGTCACAATGTCGATTAGGGGATATGGATAATGCTTTTTAAACGTCTGATTTTATTAGGCTGTTTGTTGTTAGGTCTGGGTATCGCCACCGTCGCCGCGCAGGATGCCACACCCGAAGCAACTCCTTCTGAGGCCACTGCCGAGCCAACCGTCGAAGTAACTTTAGAACCAACGATAGAATCAACCGCCGAGGCCACCATAGAAGCAACGGCTGAGTCAACCTCAGAAGCCACTGCCGAAGCAACTGCCAGTGTGCGCTTCGAAGTAGCGGGAAATTATGCCGTGCGCCAACAGGTGCTGAATCTGACTCGTCAGTACACCGTACATGTGCCAGCCAAATACTTCGAGATGACAGCGCCTGTTCCATTACTGCTGGTTTTACATGGCGCGGGAGGCACAGGGCAGGGCATCCAAAGTTACTCCGGCTTTGATAACATCTCTGATAAAGAAGGGTTTATTGTTGCCTATCCCGATGCCGTCAATTCCGCGTGGAATGATAATCGGGGTGACGAGTTAAGCACCATTGATGATCTAGGTTACCTCGGACATCTCATTGAATCGGTCTCCCAGAAAGCCAACGTTGACCTTACCCGTGTCTATGCGGCGGGCTATTCACGCGGCGGCATGATGTCCTATCGTTTAGGCTGTGTGCTGCCAACCAAATTTGCGGCGGTGGCTTCTGTCGCCTCGACCTTCCCCATGTATCTCCTGCTGGAATGTCAAAACGCGCCGCCCAAAGCCCTGATGGTCATCCAAGGTACAGATGATCCCGTTGTGCCGTGGATGGGCATTGATACCGGTTACTTTTCAGCCGCCGATACGCTCAGATTTTGGGGACAACATAATCGTTGTGCCGTTTTAGGACCGATCAAAGAATCGGTAGACCTCAGCCCATTGGATGGAACACGTTTGCTCATCCAAGAAGGTAGCAAGTGCCAGCAGCCTATTGTCCTTTATAGTGTCTTTCACGGCGGTCATACATGGCCGGGGCATCCTATCCAAGCACCTTTTGATCTGGGGCTGACCAGCATGGATTTTAATGCCGCCACCGCCATCTGGGATTTCTTCAAAACCCAATCCCTTGAACCTGCCACAAAATAGGATAGACGCAACTTTTCCCTCCCCTAGAATTTGCATTTTCTCCCCTCTGCCAGTGCGAAGCCTCCCTGTGGGATGAAATGGAGAGAGGGCGGGGGTGAGGATTGTATGTTATATCCATCCCGAACATCCCATCGCCGTGTTACAATCCATCTTTCATAAACATGGGAGTACACAATGGGCGAGTGGATGATTTACGGCGCGACAGGCTATACCGGAACATTGGTGGCAGAAGAAGCCGTCAGACGTGGGCATAAACCGCTGCTGGTAGGACGTTCTGCTGCCAAATTACGCCCATTAGCCGAACGCTTGGGCTTGGAATACGCCGTGGTTAGCCTTGACGATGCCGATGCGCTTGCGAAAGCTGTTGGCTCGGTTGAACTGGTCTATCATGCCGCTGGCCCATTCATCCACACCAGCGCCCCTATGTTACAGGCTTGCCTTGAAACCGGCGCACATTACCTCGACATCAGCGGCGAAGTTCCCGTTTATCAAAACGCTTTCAACCACAATGACGCCGCCCTTGCCAAAGGCATCGCCATTATTCCCGGTGTCGGCTTTGATGTGATTCCCAGCGATTGCCTTATCAAATATGTCGCTGACCAACTGCCCGATGCCACCCACTTAGAGGTAGCCGTCGATGCCCTTGCTGGCGGCGGTGATGCAGCAGGCGGATTGAGCGCGGGTACAGTCAAATCAATGATCGAACTCTTGCCTTCTCTCGGCACATTGCAGCGCCGTAATACCAAACTGGAGTCGGTTCCAATGGGATCAGGGCAGCGAAGTGTACGCTTTCCGCAGGCTACGAAAACCGTCATGCAAGCTTCGTGGGGTGATGTCGAAATGGGCTATCACACCACCGGCATTCCCAATATCACCGTTTATCTCAGCCTGCCGCCAATGGTCATGCGTTCATCACGCCTGTTTGGACCCTTACTCGTCAACCTCTTGAAGATCAAAGCGGTGCGTGATTTCGCCTCGCGTCAAGTCGAGCGCATGTTGCCGGGGCCGAGTGAACAAGCTCGTCAGCATGGGCGTTCGGCTGTTTATGTGATGGTACGCAACGGCACAGGTGAAACCCGCGAAGCATGGCTCGAAACGCTCGAAGGTTATCAATTTACGATGGTCGCTGGCGTTCGTGTGGTCGAGCGCGTCTTAGATGGCGATTACAAAGGCGCATTGACACCCTCCAAAGCCTTCGGTGCGGATTTTGTCCTCAGCATCGACGGCACAACCCGCTACGATAAACTGCCTGCATAAATCTCTCAAAAGAGTGAAATTTTGTAGGGACACGGCATGCCATGTCCGCCGCTGAAATACCATGTTCAAACGCTCTTAAGTACAAGACATCGCTACTTGGTGGTGAGGTGTGCCTTGACCGTGGTCATAGGGTACGTGATAGCGTATTTTTCATGCTTATAAATAACCACGATTGTAGGGACAGGATTCATCCTGTCCGGTATTTCCCAATCCAAGCATCATGTACTTTGCACCCACCATCTCTCCCTTGTCGGTGTCTTTATGGTTCATCTGTTATAACGAAGGTTTACTTTAGGTTTGTCGGCATACCATTTCCTAACCTGCTACCGACTAAACCCCTCCATTCCTCGCTTGCAAAGTTAGTGCCAACTCCGCTAAAGAGTTACAAAATGGTCTTCCAAAATGTAACCCCTTTGCCCTATTTTTATAATATGATGTTCATGGAAATCCCTACATTGGCTCCCTTGCCCTGTTACTATGGGGAAAGGGCTGGGGTTAGGGGTATCTCCCCGCCTCCGCGCATCTTAACATCACCTCATATGCGGAAGCTGCGCAAACTTCACTTCCGAATCTGCCGCATTTGCAGCATCTTCCGCAGACTCGGCATCTCGCTCCCTCAAACCCGCCATCAAAACCTGAGAATCACAACAGCAACAACAGCATCATTTTGAATCACTCGACTTCCCAACTACCCGCATTTAGCCTTTACTCGCTACTCGGTACTCAACCGAGAACCCGCTTCAGAGTGGCCTCGTCCACATTCCCACCGCTGATAACAATCACTGTTGGGCGATCATCTAAAGGCAGCACACCACTCAACACCGCCGCCACCCCGACTGACCCGCCGCCTTCGACTATCCAACCCGCGTTGACCATCAACCAGTGCATCGCGTGGGCAATTTGTTCTTCCGTCACCAATACACATTGGTCAACCACTTGTTTCGAGATTTCGAATGTGACCGAACCCACCTCAATCTCACCTGAAAGCGCCTCGGCTAATGTCTCCCAAACCTGTGGCAAGTGTGCGCCGTTCAACCAGTTATACAGCGCCGGAGCAGCCAGCGCGTTCACGCCAACCACTTCAATATCTTTACTGTGATTTTTTATCGCCAGTCCTACGCCCGAAATCAAACCACACCCGCTGGCAGGCACAATCACCCGCTCCACATCCGGCAACTCATCGAGGATTTCTAACCCAATCGTACCCGCGCCAGCGATCACCCGTTCATCGTTGTATGGCGAGACAAAGGTTAATCCTTCCTCGCGCTCCAATCGGCGGCCTTCTAACTCGGTTTCGTCGTAGTTCGCGCCGAACAAAACCGCCTCCGCCCCGAACCGCCGTACACTATCGACCTTACGCTTGGGTGTGTGCATCGGCATCAAGATTTTGGCAGGTAAACCCAACAACTGCGCCGCGTAAGCCACCCCTTGAGCATGGTTTCCCGACGATGCCGTTACAATTCCCCGCGCTCGTGCCGCCTCATCCAACAGCAACATCGCGTTTAGCGCCCCACGTATTTTGAACGAATGGGTGCGGTTGGCGTTTTCCAGTTTCAACCACACCTTCGAACCAATCTGTGGCATGTATTCAAACGGTGTCGGTTTGAGGTACTTCGCGAGTCGTTCCCGCGCAGCAAAAATATCAGCAGCATTAACCATGTCTCAGCCTTTTCTTAAACTCTGTGTTCTCTGCGTCTCAGCGGTTAAATTGCATTAAATCTTCTTCGCCTGTGCCAACAGATAACCCCGCTGACTTTGATGTTCTTCTTCGTAAGGTGCGCGTTCGCTGATGAGTTTGAGTGTGAAGCCTGCCGCTTCCAGATAACCGCGCATCTCAGCCAGTTCGAAGAAGATAAAATCCAGCGAAACAGGTTGCTCAAAAAACGCATCAAAATGTCGCACTTCATCCCCAATATGGAACGTCAACAGCAGATAACCATTCGGTTGCAAGACTCGCCCAAATTCTTTAAGGACGTTGATGACATCCGAACGCGGAATGTGGATCACCGAGTAAAACGCCGTGATACCAGCCAGCTCACCATCCTTGAACGGCAGCGACCGCATATCAGCCTGCTCGAAACGTTGGTCAGGGTTTAACTGCCGTGCTTGCTCGACCATGTTGGGCGAGAGATCAACCCCCATCGCGTCCGCGCCTTGTTCATGGAGATACCGTGCGATCTGCCCCGGCCCACAACCCATGTCGCAGACTTGCCCGCGTCCCTTGACCATCTCAGCCAACATCGCCAATAAATGACGGTCAAAGGGCTTGTAATCCAGTTCGTTGATGAAGCGCTCGGCATATTGCTTGGCGACACGGTCATAACCAATCTGGGTATCATTCGTCATCTTTATAAGTCTCGTAGTGCCTTTACAAAGGCCGCATCATATATCTCGCGTACCACCACATCCAAGACTTGGGGCGAGTCGCCATCGGTGGTGACGGTCGCCAGTCCCACCAGTTGCCCATCCGCTTGATAGCTGTAAATGCTGCGGTCGATTTGCCGCCACCAACGGCGTAAAACAGCACGGGCAGTTTCTTTATCTGGCAGGTTGCGTTCTTGCAAAAGCAGTGCCACCGCTGCATCCAAATCGCCGGGATGATAAAAACGCAATCCCTCAACAGGTTCTTGACTGGCACGTTTCCACTCGCTCCGTAACATCCGCATCGGCCACTCGTCCCAGTAGCGACCTTCGTAATGCAGCATATTTTGTAAGCGTCCCTCATATTGGAAGCCCACCCGTTCGTAAGCTCTCAATCCACCTTCGTTGAAGTCATAAACACCGAGATAAACCTTATCCAGTCTCAGCACATCGAATGCATAAGTCAGCAGTAATCGTACCGCTTCCGTCCCGTAACCTTGCCCGCGCTGTTCCACGCTAGCCATCCAAACACTGAGTTCGGCATGGCGGTTGCGTAAGTCAATCTGTTGCAGGCTGCACGCCCCAGCAAATTGACCAGTTTGGTCAAGGGGTTCAATAGCAAAATAGCGTAGGTTTGCGCCGGGGGTAGCAATAATCTCTTCCCAAAACTCCCGCACCTGCACATTGGTTAAAGGTGGGCTATCCCCATCCGTGATAAGCTGCAAATCGAGGTCTGTATAAGCCACTTGAATAGCCTCAAGATCGCTGCTTTGTAAGGGGCGAAGTTTGATTTTTTGTCCGGTCAGATTAAGGGGCATAATGGTTTATTTCTTTAAAATTAGGTCAAAAACGGCGACATTAAAGCACATATCTTCGAAGGTATTTAAGCCTTTGAGTGATGAAGCTGTTTGTAGATAATCATCTATCGGAAATGAATTTTTTGCGAGTCTATAGGAGACGATTTGACCGTCTCCCTTTTCCGCTAATGAGATAAGCGAGATCAATCCGGTTTCACACTTTTAACTGCATGTTGTATAGATTCGCATAAGTCCCTGCTAATGCGACTAACTCCTCATGCGTTCCTTGTTCCTCAACCCCGTTATCGGTGAGTACCACAATCCGTTGAGCGTTGCGGATAGTGGACAACCGATGGGCAATAACCAGCATGGTGCGGTTGTCGGTGAGCTTTTCCAACGAGTCTTGAACGGCCTTTTCGCTTTCATTATCCAAAGCGCTGGTCGCTTCATCAAAAATGATAATGGGCGGGTTTTTCAAGAAAACGCGGGCGATGCTCAACCGCTGCTTTTGTCCGCCTGATAATTTCACGCCGCGTTGACCAATATCCGACTCATAGCCATCCGGTAAATCCATAATGAAATCATGGGCATTGGCCTTTTTCGCTGCCTCAATGACCTCCTCCATACTGGCATCCAGCCTACCGTAGCGGATATTCTCTGCGACCGTTCCAGCAAACAAATAGACATCTTGCTGGACAATGCCGATATGCTTTCGTAGCGAGCTTTGCGTAACCTCTTTGATATTCTGACCGTCGATCCGTATTTCCCCGTTATTGATCTCATAAAAGCGAGGTATTAAGGAGCATAGGGTTGTTTTACCGACACCCGAAGACCCCACCAACGCGACATATTCTCCGGCTTTTACATTCAGCGAGATATTCTTGATGACGTAATCATAGTCTTCGTTGTATTTGAAACTGACATCTCGAAATTCTACATTTCCCTGCACATGTCTCAGTTCGATGGCATCTGGTGAATCTTGAATATCCGGCTCACTTTCCAGAACCTCCATAAAGCGGGTAAAACCTGTAGCGCCTTCTTGATACAGTCGGGCAAGATTCATAAAACGCTGAATAGGCTCGATCAGGATACCGATGCAGAGTAAATAGGTGACTAAATCCGATAAATCCAAAGACGCGTTGACAATACCAACGCCTCCAAAGATGATGACGGCAATCGTAATGAGTTGCGTGAAGGTATCCATGCCATTGAAAAAGTAACCCTCACTCCTATAAATGTCTCTACGCGTGTCCACAAATCGGGCATTGGTATAGGCAAACTTTTGTTTTTCAATTTCTTCGTTGGAGAAGGATTTGACGACTCGAATGCCAGCAAGTGTATCTTCAACTTGAGCGTTGATGTCACCCATGCGCTCCTTGCTTTTTGTTAAAGCCCAATTCATGCGCTTATTGAAATAGAACGAGTAACCAGCCATGATGGGTAGAAAAACAAAGATGATAAGGGTCAAACTCACATTGATGTGGACTAAAATGATGAATACGCCAATGCCCTTTATTAAGGCAATAGAGAGATCTTCAGGTCCATGATGATAGAGTTCGGAAAGCGAGAACAAATCGCTGGTAATGCGGCTCATGAGTTGCCCGGTTCTTTGCTCATCGTAAAAACTAAAGGATAGCTTTTGATAATGCTCAAACAGTTCTTCACGCATATCGCTTTCCATCATGGTTCCCATCATGTGACCTTTGTAGTCTACAAAGCCATTACATGCCGTATGGATAGCGACCAGCGCCAGCATCACCAAACCCATTATTGCGAGTTGACCAAGCGCGTCTGGCTTATTGGGTATGAGTATATTCTTGGTGATATAAGAGGTCACTAATGGGATCAGCAGTGTCACGGACGCGATAACAAACGCACAGAGCAGGTCTGCAATCAGTAACCGCAAATAGGGTTTGTAGTAAGACAGGAATTTTTTGCTTCGAGAATTCAAAACATTTCTCCCAAACAGTTCAGTAACTTTAGTTGAGTTGTCAGGTTGACAATCAGCTATTCAGCGTCACTCACGCGCTGATGCTCTGAGGTGGCATAGAGCGCGGCAGAACTTTTGAAAGTTGTTTTTGGGTATCCCAAGCAGCGCAGTACCGCCACCTCATGTCATGAGGCAGACAGGCTTACTTGGATTAGACTGGCACTTAAAAATGAATCAGAAAAACGGGGAACATTATCCGAAGGCTACGAGACCTATTCTGGATAATGCCTAAGCGCAGTGGAAAGCAGGCTTGCCTGTTTCAACGGTTAGTATGAGAAATGTGATAGACATGATTCAGGTTACCTTTCCACTTATTTTGTACGATGACCAATAGCATAATATAAAATGCTGTCTCAAGCAAGCATAAAAGGTCGTTCGGGGTCATGGATATAGAATTTGCGATATTGATGAGAACGTAAGGCAAATGAAGCGCTGATGGGCAGATAAGTTGCGATAACCCGTCAACTGCGACCGGTGTGATTACGATATGAGATGGAGCCAATTATATCAAGAGAGCTTTTAAGGGTTCATTTCTAACTCGATTTGTGTAAGAAACTTGGTATAGTCCAGTTTGATTCTTCGTGAAACCCCCGTTATAATAACTCGCCGAGTACCCATGTGTGCGGAGACATAATTATGAATTCAAATGGACAAGGGCTGGAAGAGACTGAAGTGACGAACGCGTCCTCAGTAAGTGAGCCAGCGCAGCCGGAAGCAGTGAGCGAAGCGACTCAAGCTGAAACTGCACTACCGCAAGCTGATGCTGCACCGGTCGATGTACCTACCGCCACAGTGGAGGCTCCAGCGGCAGGTGCAGATACAACAGATGATGGATCAACCCCAGCGGACGGCGATGGCGATTGGCTGGCGCAGGATACATCTGACATGAAAGGGCCAAAACGCGGTGATATTATTGACGGTGTGGTTACGGCTACATCACCCACGGCAGTATATGTGGATGTCGGCACGAAGGCCGAGGGCGTAATACCCGGTCGCGAGTTGGAACGGATGAACCGCGAGACATTGGATTTGCTCAAGCCCGGTGCGAGCATTACCGTGTACGTGATTAATCCCCACTCCCAAGACGGTGGGCCGCTGCTGTCCCTCAACCGTGCATTGGAAGAATTAGACTGGCGAAGTGCGGAAGAATACCGCGAAAGCCAAGAAGTCTATGAAAGCCACGTAGCCGGTTACAATAAGGGCGGGTTGATTGTACGTTTTGGTCGTCTGCGTGGATTTGTTCCCCAGAGCCAAATCGGTAGCGACCGCCGCCGTTTGTTGGATGGCGAAACCCCCGAAGAACGCTGGGGTAAGATGGTGAATGAAACCATCAGCATCAAGGTCATGGAAGTTGACCGCGCTCGTAATCGCTTGATCTTGTCTGAGCGCATGGCTGCCCGCGAAAGCCGCGAGAGCCGCAAAGAAGACTTGATCGGTCGTTTACAGGTCGGCGAAGTTCGGACAGGCCGCGTCGTCAGCTTGGTAGACTTCGGTGCATTTGTGGACATCGGCGGGGCTGAAGGTCTGGTTCACCTGACGGAACTCTCGTGGAAGCACATCACTCATCCCAAAGAGTTCTTGACCATTGGGCAAGAGGTGAAGGCTGAAGTCATCAGCATTGATCCCGAAAACAAGCGCATCGGCCTGAGCATGAAACGTCAAGAGGCTGATCCTTGGGATACGGTTGCCATCAATTATCAGATTGGACAATTGGTGCAGGGCATCGTAACCAAGATGACCAAGTTCGGCGCATTCGTCCGCTTGGTCGATGTACCAGAAATCGAAGGCTTGGTACACATCTCGGAACTTTCTGACCAGCGTGTGGCGCACCCGCGTGAAGTGCTGCAAGAAGGCGAAACCGTGACACTGCGCGTGGTCAAGATGGATATTGAAGATCGCCGTCTCGGTTTGAGCCTTAAGAAAGTCAACTCGGCTGAATTCCTCGATATGGATTGGGGATAGGCTAGACCAATGAGCAGGTTGCCGTAATTGGCACGGCGTGGTATATCTCTACATAGTTGTTTGTACAGGGGGAGCAATGAATGCTGCCCCCTGTTTCATTAACGTTAGTGTTGATTTTGGTTTTGTAATATGACGGGTAAATCTAACCGTTTCTAATGCAACGTAGATATGCATCAATGTACATTGAACGAGATGGCCTGTTATAATAACTAAAGTAGATTTAATGATTGTGCATTAAGGTCATCACCCAATCGGTCAAAAAGGTGGCTATTCGGCCACAGGTGGCGGAGGGATAAACCGTGCCAAACAATAAGATGGAACGTTTTACACAGCGCGCGCGACGGGTACTCAGCCTAGCGCAAGAAGAAGCCGAACGGCTGCGCCATAACTATATCGGAACTGAGCATTTACTGTTGGGATTATTACGTGAAGAAGGTGGCGTAGCTGGGCGTGTGCTGCGTGACCTTGGTTTGGAGCAGCGGCGTGTCGAGGAGTTGGTTGAAGAACTGACCCGCGCAACCGCCCGAACCACCGCCACGACCGCCGAACTTTCACCCGGAACCAAGCGCGTCTTGGAACTGGCTGTTGATGAAGCTCGCCGCATGGGGCATCACTAC
>JBBQLX010000083.1:0-27988 GCA_038328375.1 Aggregatilineales bacterium
ATTTATTCACCATCCGTGGGTCCGGCATGTCATTAAAATGTGCCAGCAAACTACTTTCTAATGTCATCATCCCCTCCCATTGATTTTTACCCTCACCCTTAATTATCTTACAACTCTATCTCATGCGTTAGCCCTTCCCCCAGCCCCTCTCCATTTCATGGCAGAGGGGAGAAAATTCAGGGAAAAAGACATCATCTTTCAAAAAGTGTCGTCTCCTGAAATTTCATGGCAGAGGGAGGCAATACCAATTCTGAGGATAGGTTTTCAAAAGTATCGTCTCCTGAACGCAAGCGATGGAGGGAGCAATACAGGGTATTTGGTAGATTATTTTCAGATCAGACAAGTCAAATCGCCAAGAACGCCAAGGCACAAGAGAAGGCCGAGTTCAATGCGAAGCGATTTAAAGGTGAGTTAATCACTTCACGGTAATATCATGTAAATTTCTACAGCAGCTAGGAAGTTACATGACGATAAATGCAACCCCCTCTCAGAACGTCACTTATGGCGAATTAATACGCCTCTTTTTACGGCTAAGTCTGACGGCGTTTGGCGGCCCTATCGCGCATATCGCCATTGCGGAGGATGAGATCGTCACGCGGCGTAAATGGATGACGCGCGAAAATTATCTGGATTTGGTGGCGGCAACCAACCTGATCCCCGGCCCAAACTCGACCGAGGTCATGATTCATGTGGGCTATGTGACACGCGGCATTCCCGGCGCACTGGTAGCGGGGGCATGTTTCATCGGGCCAGCGTTTTTGCTGACGTTGGTGCTGGCGGTTCTGTACAGCAGCACCGGACAACTCCCGCAGATTGAAGCGGTCTTGTGGGGCATCAAACCCGTCATCGTAGCAATCATCGCCAACGTTGGTTATCGACTAGCATTGACGGCGCTTCAAAATCGCGCGTTGTGGGTATTGTTCATCGTGTCAACGGCGGTGGTGCTATTCACCCCTGTGCCGGAAGTGATTGTGATGCTTGCAGCAGGGGCGATCTACGGACTATATGTAATGGGTTTTGGCGGCACAGCAGCAGCGATGGTTGCGTTTGTACCGAAAATCACGGACACGATATATCGTGTCCCTACAATAAAACCAATGGTATTTGAGACGATCATCGCCGTACCACCGAGTTTATGGGACATCTTTTTTTATTTTTTCAAAGTTGGTTCGGTGTTATTTGGCAGCGGTTATGTGTTGATTTCGTACATTCAGCAAGATGTGGTGAACGGTTTCGGTTGGCTCAACGGGCGACAGTTGTTGGATGCAGTCGCCATCGGGCAGATTACTCCCGGCCCAGTATCGACAACGGTGGCAGTCGTCGGATACATTGTTGCGGGATTACCGGGGGCGATTGCGGCGACGCTGGGCATCTTTTTGCCATGTTTCATACTGGTAATTTTGACCGCGCCGTTGATCCCCAAAATGCGGCAGAGCAAGTTCTTGGGTGGGTTTCTATCGGGTGTGAACGCAGGCGTGATCGCCGCTATACTGGTGACACTAATTGATCTGACAGGTGCGGCACTACGAACCATAGATGGCGCGGCATGGAGTCCTGTGGCGGTGGTGTTAGCGTTGATCACGTTGGGGCTGCTGATACGCTACAAAATCAATGCCACATGGTTGATTTTGATGGGCGGCGTGGTAGGGTTAGCGGCATCGCTTTTGCGGATTGGGTAAACAACCCCCACCCTAGCCCTCTTTCAGGGGTAGGTATTTGCTCGATAATGTGTGGAACTATGATCCCCTCCCTAAATCCCTCCCCGCTTCGCAGAGAGGGACTTCAAAACAACTCTAGCGTGTTGGGGTAAATCTCCGGCACGAGGAATAAAGCCCCCGCAAGCGTTCACAAGACGACACTTTTGCAGATTGAGCGATCCTACCCCACCCTTAACCCCTCCCCAAAACACAGGGAGGGGAACCAAGACGGGTGTTTGAGAGAGAAAGTAATGCCAAGTATTAAAAAGTGTCGTCTCCTAAACCCGCAAGCGAGGGAAGGAATAAAACGTAATTGCTCGGCCTTCGTTACAATATGAACTATTACGTATACTTGATGCCAACACGATCACAAACACAAATAGGATAATTTTCATGGATGTTGGATTTATTGGATTGGGCGCGATGGGTCAGGTGATGGCGCGGAATCTGTGCAAAGCGGGTCATAAGGTCACGGTTTATAACCGCACCCGCAGCCGTGCCGAAACGCTTCTGGATGATGGCGCAATCGTGGTGGATACGCCAGCCGAAGCCTGTGACAATGATGTGGTCATTTCGCTGCTCTCGGATGACAAGGCGGTCGAAACTGTGGTCTTTGGTGACAGCGGCTTTCTGGCAGCGCTGCGACCAGACAGCATCCATGTGTGCATGAGTACTATCAGTACGGCACTGGCTGAACGACTGACAGACACCCACATGCAAGCCAACCGTGCGTATGTTTCCGCGCCAGTGTTTGGTCGTCCAGACGCAGCGGCTGCCGCCAAATTGTTTATCGTCGCGGCGGGAGCCGAAGCAGCCATCACGCGCTGCCAACCTGTGTTTGATGCACTCGGTCAAAAGACGTTCGTGATGGGCGAGAAACCTGTCGCAGCGAACATCATCAAAATCAGCGGAAACTTCTTGATTGCTTCGGTGATTGAAAGTCTGAGTGAAGCATTTGCACTGGTGCGAAAGTTCGACATTGAGCCGCAAGCCTATCTTGATTTGTTGACCAGTACTCTTTTTTCAGCGCCCATTTACAAAAATTATGGTGGCTTGATCGCACGGCAGGAGTTCGAGCCAGCGGGGTTCAAATTGCCATTGGGTTTGAAAGATGTTCGGTTGGCATTAGCGGCGGGTGATGCAACCGATACACCGCTGCCTATCGCTAGTCTGATACGCGACCATCTGGTGGCGGCGATGGCAAAAGGTTATGAGGAATTGGATTGGTCGGTGCTGGGGCGAATTGCCGCACAGAATGCGGGACTGGAATAAAGGGAGAATATTTGTGGGAGGCAGTTGATTGCATCCCACAAAATAAAAAGTTTGTTTAGCTGCTCTTGGATGGGAGCTTGGGAGAGAGCCAACCGACAAAGGCACTGACCGAACGCGATTGCATCAGTACACGACCGGGGCCGGTTAAGTTGCAGACCAGCCCTTCGCCGCCGAGAACGGTGGATTTCCAACTGCCGGATTTCACCACGGTGAACTTGACACTGGTATCCATACCGACGATATGATCGGTATCGACCACATAGGTTTCGCCTGCCGCCAAGGTTTTGTCGAAAATCGCACCGTAGGAACAGGCAACCATTTTGCCACTGCCGCTGACCTTCAAGAGAATTAATCCGCCGCCACCAAAGAAGCCTTTGGCACCGCCCCAACTGGCATCGACCGTCAGGCTCATTTCGCTGGCGACATAAGCACCACTGGCAAGTAAAAATTCGCCGCTGACGGGTAGGACAAACATATCACCCGCAACAGCAGGAGCGAGTGTGATTTCGCCGCCATCACCGGGGGCTTTCCATGTGTTTTGGAAGAAACTCTCGCCCGCAACCATGCGCTTGATACCGCCAAATAAGCCGCCTTCGGCTTTGGTGTTCATGCTCATGCCAGACGTGTGGCTGACCATCGCACCGGGTTCGACACGGATTTCTTCGTTAGGCGCAACTTTGACATAAGCCAGTGAAAAGGCGGGTTGAAATTTAAGGGTCACATCCATAATGATCGCTCCTCTAGATAAGTGAATTTGCTACCGCATTCAGCGCGGCGCAAGACATGCTCATTGTAAAGTGCGAACGATGTTGTATGCGCTTAAGGTTTTAGCACTTCATGGTCTAGTTGTTCCGCATGGGATAGGCGGTAGCGAAACAACATCAGTACGCAGACGATCACCAATTGTGTAGGGAACATCAAACGATTTATCCCCAATATAAATGCGTATCTTGCCAGCCAAGTTCACTTTATAATAAGTGACTCGATATACAGTGTGTGTACCAGATGCAGCCCTTAGCCTTGTAGCATCTGTAAAGGTCATTACATCACCATCATTTCGGTTGTAATAGGAACTAACCAGTTTCCCAGCAATTTTTCCAAACGGTTGAAATTCAGGAATAAATTCCAATACATTTGCTAAATCACCGGGATCTATTTGGGTTTTGATTTCTAAAGAAATTGTCCGATCTAAACCGGTTTCACGCTCAATTTCACTATTGCCAAAACAATTATCCAAACTCTCAGTTCGGCTATCGACTATTTCTGATATTTCAGTAACGGTTTCAGGAAGGAATTCATATTTATAGATGGGTTTATCGTTACTGCTGACTTTAAAAAAAACATCACTACCATTAGCCGATTTGTGAAACCAAATACCCAATGCAGGTGGTGGGTCAAAATTCGAAGGGGTGAATTGCAATGACATAACTGTAATGTGAGTTGGCACTTGATAGACAAGGAATATTGAGCGGGCATGTTTAGCCGTTACCGTAAACTTGCGATCAACACGCCAATTTTGAGCTGGCCAATCTCTATCAGGATATTTCTCATCTTTTAGCAACCTCATTAGCTCAACCGACGGTTCAACATTGCTCAATTTTGTTGAATAAGTATCAAGAAATGTGGCTTTAAAATCCGAGTTGTAAAATACGATATCCGTATCTGAGTAATTGTAAATATAACCTTCAATAGTCAAGTATTGTTGTTGAGTTGGCGCAATGGACGTTGAACCAATTGATGATAATCCGTACACATCTGTAACTTGAAATACACCCAGCCCTGCAACAACCGATGTGTCGGCATCTGCAAAAGTTAAGGGGAGTTGATCTAGTACTTCTGGAATTGGTGTCATGGTTGGAGTGGGTGGTATCGGCGTTGGCGTGAATGTTAATGTCGGACTCGGTGTAGCTGTCGAAGTTGGTGTGAGGGTTGAAGTAGATGTAACCGTTGGTGTTGAAGTGGATGTTATTGTAGCGGTGAATGTTGGTTGAATAGTTACTACACTAGGGGAATTCACATTTGAACAAGCAGACAGAATAAGAAAGAAAATAGGCGCAATTTTCACACTATAAAAACGCAATTGAAAATCCTTACAAATGATCGGGAATTATTTATAGAATATATGAGATTTGTCATATGAAAGATTAAGATACTTTTTGAGGATGCTGACGAACAACACTGCCTCGATCAGACTTTTAATATCTATGTCATTACACCCTGTCTCACAAGCACGAAAGTCTATGTGGGACAGGATGGTTCGGCAACCAAATCCCCTTAGCGTCCATGACGGGACTTGCGCGGCGGCTTCAACGGTTTGGTTTGCTGTTTGACCTTGGTCAACTTATCTGTGTATTCTTCGATAAAATCACCGCGATCCGCAGCGACCAGCAATCCCGAAAGGGTGTTGACGGTCAACTCGCCAAAATGGTCAATGAGACGACCCATTTGTTCGCGGACAATCATCATCATCTCGTCCCAATTGACACCTTGAGGCAGCTCGGCTTCACGAACACTACGGGTGCTGTTGAGGTATGCCAAGGCCGGTTCAGCCGATGGAAAAACTAATGAGCGAGGTAGGTCATAACGCACAACCGCAAAGAAATGACGGCAAAATAGACGCGTTCCACTTTCGAGTGTGAAGGGGTCGGTATGCTGCCCCGGTACACTGACATTGGCGGTTCCGGGTGGCGAGAGCAAGGTAATGGCACGGCGCATCAACGCCTGAAATTCGGGCATGGTGTGGATGCTGTTGGTGGTCGCCATGACGAAACCGTTGGGTTTAACGACACGACGTAATTCGCGGAGCGCCCGTTCCACATCCGGCACATGAAAGAGCATGTGGTTCGCCATGACAACATCAAAGGTGGCATCAGGGTAAGGCAAGCGCTGGGCATCGGCTAATGCCAAGGTCTTTTTGTGGGGATGAGCCTGCACCATACCGGCGTATAAGTCACATGCGTAATAATCAATATCGGGGAAACGTTCACTCAAATCACTGTAATAACGTCCCGGCCCACTGCCCACATCCAAGACCGTTTCATCACCACGCCAATTAACTGATTCCAACGCCCAGCGGGGAAAGTCCAGCTTCGGTTCGCTATACAGTTCGTGGGTCTCCTGCCGGATGCGAAGCGCCTCGTCGGTAACATACATCCGACCGACGGCCTGCGGGTCATTGGCGAAGTTGAACATCAAATCTTCCGTTCTGAGCAAGTCAAACATAAGGCAACATTTACTCGTGTGTTAAGAATATTATCACCGAAAACAGATTTACAGCTAATCGTCTACTTCTAAGAATAACATACGCCTAAATTTACACCTATTAGGTTTTATAAGATTATATCCCAGCCTCATCCATAAAACGTTTGCCAACCCGTTCCAAAAGTCCGGGCGCAAGCAGCTTGAGCCACGGAAATAGCCAACCGGGTAAGCCGCTGACGGATGTATAAACGGTGCGCTTGCGGCTGATGGTGGCGGTGGCAATCAAGCGCGCGGAGTCAGTGGGTGTCATTTGTTTGGTCTTTTGTAACTGCTGGCTGATGCCACCGGATGGCTTGCCGTCGGCATCCAACATGCGCCCCGCGAAACCGGTATCGACAAAGCCGAGATAGAGCATAGTGATGCTGATGCCATCATCCGACACTTCGCTCCGCAGCGACTCAAAGAAGGCTTCCAGCGCGTGTTTGCTGGCGACGTATCCCGTGCTGCCGGGGGTGATAATCTTATCCGCCATGCTGGAAATATTGGCGATGCGTCCGTGTGACTGCTTGAGGTATGGCAGCGCATAATAGGTGCAGTACATCGCGCCCAAAAAGTTGACCTTCATAATCTGTTCGATCAGCAGCGGGTCTTTGAGGTCGGCAAAACGTGACCACATGGTGATGCCTGCGTTGTTGACGAGGGTATCTATGCGCCCGTAAGCTGCCAGCGTTTGTTGGATGAGGTTTTCGCAGTCGGATTGCTGGCTGACATCACAGGCCACCGCCAGCGCTTTGCCGCCTAAGTCACGACATTTGGCTGCGACGATCTCAAGCTGATCGAGGCGACGTGCTGCGAGTGTTAGATAAGCACCCTGCCCTGCGAGTTCGTAGGCTAAGGCTTCGCCAATGCCGCTGCTTGCACCAGTGATAATGGTAACGTTGTGGTTGTAGGTAGATGTCATGCAACGGCTACCACAGACCAGCAACAATCATGCTCCGTCTAGCATCAATTTGGCTATCATTATTCATTTGTAATAATCGTACTGTTACACGTCCACTGGGAGTCAATCCCACAATATAAGCCATTTCTAAGGTGAAATGCTCATCCCAATTGTCTTTTCGAGGATTGAAAAAAGGTGCCAAATCTCCAGTTAGTGTGTCATACGAGGCGAGATCCGTTCCCTTACAAATATTGCAATCATATCATGCCCTAGCCAGATTCACTAATATGGTTAATCCATCATGCTTTTGTGCGACGATATGATCAACATGAAATCCGTATGTGCCAAAGATGTCAAGTTTACGACAGTATTCACAGCGATGGTTGGCACGGTGACGGATTTTCTGCCTAACAGCATTTGATACGACACTCATGATTTATTATGTAGTGCTAAAAGGGCTTTTGATTTCAAGATCGTCATCATACGTTCAAATTGGAGGATTTGCTGTACATCGTTTTCTTCTTCGGCGCTTAAAGTACCTGCATTATTTCGCTCAATGAGATTACGAGCATATTCTTGATCCTCCTCTGTAGCTTGGAAGTCCAGAATTTCCTGTGGGCTCAATTTCTGTAGCAAATAATCAGCAAATGTACCTAAAGCAGGTAGGGGGTGATTGAGAGACATTTCAGCTCCTCACACTACTATTCTACAATCAGATTGTAACATAATTCTCATTCGCTACGAAGCGCCTGACTCGTGACCAATTTGCCCAGCCGATAAGCAGGATAGATGCCTGCTGCTAACGAGGCGATGACCGCTACGGCGAAGGCCTGAGCAAACTCTGCCGGTGGCAAATGAAGCTGCATCGTCCAACCGAAGGAGCGCACATTGATGACGTAGATGAGTACCAGTGCCAGCGCTAAGCCAATCGGCAACGCCAATGTACCCGCCGTGAAACCCATCAATCCAGTCTGGATAAGGGTGTATCGCCACAACTGCGCGGGAGTCATACCGGTTGCCCGCATGACACCATATTGGCGGGTTTGTTCCAGTTGCAGCGACATGAGCGCACTTAGAACACCGATGAAAGCCACGACTGTCGCCAGGAGTTGTAAAGCGATGGTGATAGAAAAAGCTTGCTCGAAGATGGCAAACACACCTGCCCGCAAATCGGTGTAGCTTTGGACGCGCAAATCATAACCTTTGAGGGTATCGGTTTGCAGTTGTTCGATAATTTGCTGGCGGTCAACATCGGGCTTGAGGAACACGGCGATATTGGTGGTGTAAGGGTCATTGTAGAAGGAACGGTAGATGGGATCAGCCATCAATACGCCACCTTGATCGGTCGAATAATCGTAGTAGACACCGACGATTGTGAAGGTATGTTCACCTTGATCGGTTAGCAGCTTGAGGGTGTTTTTCTCAGGCGTAATGCCACGATGAAAGGCGAAGGGTTCACTAACCACCACATAGCCGTCGGTGAGTGCTTTACGATAATCACTGTTGGGCGCGGTGTTCCAGATGAAATTGCGTTTGCCACTGGACGTATCCTCACTAATCGCGAGTAAATTGACAGGCGGAAGGTCAGGATAATCGGGTGCGATAGCGTTGACTTCACGCACGGTCGCAACATGATCTACACCGTTGACCGTACTCACCAGACCCGCCACTTTCGGATCAGTATTGGGTGTGGCACTGATAACCGTCAGCAACGGGGGTGAGATGAAAATATCTGCGCCAAGGGTGGTATCCAACCAATCGGATACGGTGGTACGGAAGCTGCCAATCATGACACTGACACCGACGATGACACTAACCGCGATGGTCAACGCTGCTACCGCAATCGAGGTACGGCTGAGTGAACGGGTCACGGCGCGGGGAGCCATGCGGCCTAACACACCAAATAAGCGGGTGGTCAACGGGGCAGCCAAGCGCATCATGATAATTAGGACAACGGGCGTGAACAACGCACTGCCAATGACGATGCAGAACAGCGCCCCAAAACTCACATAGAGATTGGTCGTGGGAACGCGTAATAAGATTAAACCGAGTAGGTTAGAAGCCACGGCTCCGGCGGTGGTCAAGGGAACCAAACGCAATGCCCGCTGCTCGACATCCGAACGGCGCATGGTTCCGGCAGGTGGAGTGCGGGTGGCTTCATAAGAAGGGATAAGCGCGGCGGCAAGGCTGGCGGCGACACCGATGGCTGCCCCTTTGATGAGTGTCATGGGCGCGATAGTAATGGACTGCACGTTGACGGTGAAGTACAAGTCGCTGATGGTTTTGGCAACCAAGCCAACCGATGCCCGTCCCATAATGATGCCGAGCGCCAGCCCAATGACTGTGCCAACGACACCCAATACCAACGCCTCACCCAAAATGAGCAGAAAGATTTGCCCGCGTGTCGCGCCTAATGCCCGCAATACGCCGATAATTGGGCGGCGTTGGATGACGCTAAAAGTAACCGTGTTGTAAATCAAGAAAACACCCACAACTAACGCCAACAAACTGAGTGCTTGCAAGTTCAAATTAAAGGCGGCGGTCATTTGATTGATGGCGCTGTTTTCGGCGTTGGGCGTGGTTAAAGCTGTACCTTGAGGCAGAATGGCTTTTATTTTTTGAACATCATAACCCGCAGGCAGGATCAAATCTATGCGGCTGATCTGCCCGGCTGTGCCTGCGATTTCCTGGGCGGTGGCAATATCGGTCAGCAGCAAATTATCAATGGCTTGGGCGCTGGCTTGGTCGGGGACTTGCAGCAAACCTACAATCCGAACACCCATTTGTTGATCGTTTGAGCGCACATTCAAGGTGTCGCCAATTTTTAAATCAAAGCGTTTGGCGAGTGTGGCGCTCATCAAGGCGGTGCGCGGTTCGGCAATGAAGGCGATAATGGCATCAGTGGTCGTAGCATTTGCACCGTCATTGGTCGCGGTTTCGCCCGCACTTTGCGAGGATGCAGCCGTCAGATAATTACGGAAGGGTGGTTCGGCAAAGGGATCAACACCTAGCAGCCGCAGCGGTTGGTCACCGACATTCACGCCGCGTACATACTGCTCGACAATTGGCGCGACCGCTTCTAAGCCGAGGTCAAGACGCAGTTGGCGATAAAGACTTGTTGGAACGCCATTTGGCCCACCGAGTATTTGATGAGTGGCCTTGCCAGAAATACTCTGGGCGCTCAGATCAAAGGCGCGACTGGACGAGGTGTTGGCAATATCAATGGCGATGACCATCGCCACACCCAACGCTACCCCGACCACGAACAACACACTTTGCAGTAAACGGCGGCTAATATAGCGCCGACCTAAACGAAAAATTGCAGATGACATAGTGAAGATTGGCTTTTCGCAGTTAATGGTTAGGCCAAATAAACCCAACCGCAGCGGATGATGACATCAAGATAGTTACAAAGACATTTGATTATTATAACCTTGTTTACCGCTTAGAACGGGAAACATTCAGGCAGTACTTATGCAGTTGGTAGGCATACCGTCACAACATTGTAACCTTAGAGCAGTTGGTTATTCCCATTTCTCGTGTATGTGCCTTTCGTCCTGTGTTCCCACTTATTCAGATTTGCACTATAATAGGTCAAAATTACTCTCAAGGAGTCCGGGTATGCATAAACCGGAGCATGGCATCAGCCTCCGCAGCAGCGCACGTACCAGTATCGGGCAAGTGCGACAGAACAATGAAGACAGCATTCACCTGTGGACAGGTGAGGGCTTCGTCCTTGCTATCATCGCGGATGGTATGGGCGGGGCAGCAGCGGGTGAGGAAGCCAGCCGCATTGCCGTGGAAACCATCAAAGCTGGTTTTCATCCCAATGATTCGGAAGATATTCCGGTAACAGAACGCCTGCAAGACACTATTCACACCGCCAACATGAATATTGTGCATAAGGCGATCATGGCCCCTGAAATGCGCGGCATGGGAACCACGCTGACCTTAGCTTTTATACGCGGGACGTATGCCACATTTGCCCACGTTGGCGACAGCCGTGCTTATCTGGTTGAGCCGGACGACCAATCCATTACCCAGATCACGATTGACCACAGTTATGTACAAGCCTTGGTCATGGCGGGACACATTACGCCGGAACAGGCCGAAACGCATTCGATGGGTAACGTGCTGTATCGTGCTTTGGGACAAAATGAAGATGTCGATGTGGATATTTATTACAAACGCCTACATATTGGTGATCGCTTGATCTTGTGTTCGGATGGCTTGACTCGGCATATCAAAGCACCGGAACTGGCAAAATTAGCATTCTCCGACCCGAACCCGGATGTCGTCAGTCAGAAGATGATCGACCTCGCCAACCAGCGCGGCGGAGAAGACAACATCAGTGTGATTGTGATCGCGGTTGAAGGCGACCCAACAGTAGATGCCGAAGAAGATACCGGATTAAGCACACCCTTCAAAGATGAAGATGACAAAGACTCGACGATTATTCTCAAGAACAATCCCATCAAACGCTCGAGGGAAACACTAGACATGCCCAGTGTTGATCCGCAAGATACGCTGCGACTCTCCAAACAAGACCATGAGGAATGGTTGGAAGAATCATCGAATGGTATTAGCCCAGATGCTGATGATGAGCTACCCGATGACCCAACCGAACCTGTCAAACCGATTGTTGAGGTTGATACCTTAAAAGTGCCATCGGTTTCCGGCAGTAACCCTGATGGTGCTGGTGAAGGGCGTGATACGCTCACGCCGGATCAATAAACGTATTTCAACAGATTGCAGGCGACTGCATCAAAATCCGTTTGGATTTTCGCAATCGCCATGTGTCGAAATTTACCGATACTTGTAAGATTGGCTTGTGTTATCGGTGGGCAGACTAACTACTTGACCACAGCCCACGATTGTGAACCGGTTAAATCCTGCCCAAGACGAGTCGTGCCATCCGGCATCCGAATGAGCCACACCGAGCCATAGATTCGAACCTCAACCGCCGCACTGATTTCCGGATTTATACCCCAACCGAGTTTGCTACGTACCGCATTATTCTGCGCCCAGACTTTGCCAAATGCGTGATCCAGTAAGGGAGTATAACGGTTGGCTGGTGGTGTATCCGCAATCCCCTCTGCTAACTCTTGCCACTGACCAAACTGCCATGTTCCATCGTTATACATGATGACTACAGGCTGCTGCATAACACCCGGTAACCAAAACATGCTGCCGTTTTCAAACTCCTGATAGGTCGCCTCACCCACTTCTCGCCAGTCGATTATTCTTAAACTTGTTGGTGGGGCTGTTGGCTCTGCATTCGGCGTATTTCCGCCGGATAGATTGATGGGCAGCGTGAAGAAAGAAGCAGAAGGAAGATCGCCCTCTGCAACTTGATCCAGTTGTAAGATCAACTGCAAAGTTGGATAGGTGTAATCGGCAGGAATGGTGAATTCCACCAGCCCCTTTGCGGGAAGGTTGGTCTTCAAAAATAGTTGTTGACCCTGTGCATTACGGGCGAGTAGTTGAACTTGGTTGACATTGCGGGTTTCCCAACCAATTTGGTGTGTGCTGCCGGGTATGGTCGCAACCTTACCAAAGAGGTTGAAATACATGACCTGCGGTTGGGTTGATTGTGGACTGTTGACCGTCACGACACAGTTAGTGATTTGCGTTGTACCGTCCTCATATTTTGATGTCAGAGTGTAGTGTTCGGAGTAACCTTGGGCATTAGCAATAAATTCCTTACTGCCCACTCCCTCAATATCTGAATAAATTTCCGGGGCAACATTGGCCTTCGCTGCCCCATTGAAAAATTCTCTGGACAGCGATACGTCTGAAAGAGAACCGCCGGTCGTCCATAATACGATGATATTCATGCCTGACGAGATATTATCTACCGACACACTCAAGTAACCGCCACATGCGCCCTGAGCCGCAACAACCTTCGTCATAGACGGCAAAGTTGAGACTCCAAGAATTGCAAACAGAATAAGCATCATGACCCGTTTCATCGTCATTTACCCCTTTTCAAACTCAAAAATAACTATGGATATACATATGGAAAGCTCTAATCGTGGATCTGTGGTGCAATAATATGATTAGAAAATTGTTATGTTTTTTAGGATAAGGCTTGATTGAAAACCGTGGCAGAGTCGTATGTTAGGCGTAGGATAATCGACTACTATAAGTTTGGTGTAGTTGTCGAACCTTCGTAATTGATTGAGGCTAAAAACATAGCCCTAAACAGACTCCTCTTATTCAGCAAAACGATTGTCAGCAGCGGGTCAACCGTATTCGCGGCAAAAAGATAAATCCGTGTATAATATGCACGATGAAACTAACCGTTTACTAACCTTGTAGGCATTTTAGGGATGGGGCGTATGTCCAATAACCCGTCGAAAAAAGACGAGCTTAAAGCTGACGGCAAGAGTAGAACTGGCTGGTATACGCCACAAACGGCTACGATTGAGCCAGTAATTGAAGCAGCACCGCGAACACAAACCAGTGGATGGCGTGTGCCTGCGCTGCCGCAAAATTTACCTACCCAGCCCCAGAACCAAGGTGATTGGCACTTACCGCGTCCCGAAGATACGGTCTTCACCGAGGAAAGTGAAACCGAGATCACGCCTGAACGCAAACAGGTGATCGAGTCACGCCCGGAAGATTTTCTGGAAAGCCTGCAACTGGGCAGTGATTCACAGACTTCCACGCCGACGGAATCTGCACCCATTGTTGAACCGACGACCGAGAAAACCGATTCACAAAGCCTGCTTGATCTCGAATTGAGCAGCGTGGTGAAGGATACGGGTGTCGAAGCCGACGACGAGGATGAAGACGCTTTCAGCATGAGCGAACTCATCGCCCTGTCCAGCCTTGTCGAGAAATCACCGCAATCGACCATTGTACCGAAAGCGCCCAGCCAAACCGGTTCACAGCCTGCCGAAGTCACTGGCCCGCAGCCTGCAACCGCCACAACAGCAACAAATGCGGATGATCCGGCGGATTATGCACGCCGCCAGCTTGAAGCCTTACAAGGTGGCAGCACAGGTGCAGTGCCTATACCGACCGCAGCCACCAACACAACAGCAGCACCCTCCACGACCAGCGCGGAAGACTATGCTAAACAGCAGTTAGCAGCGTTGGGAACGACGACCGCCGAGCCGGTTGTTGTGCTTCCGTCTGCACCGGTATTGACTGCCCAGCAGCAAGAGTTGGCGCAAAAATTCCGTGATACCGAAACACAGGTACGTGCATTAAGGTCGCAATATCAAGCAAGCCAATTGACGCGTGACCAGCTTCAAGAGCAGCTTAAGCGTCTGATGATTCTGGATGAGAACAATACGTGGTGGATGATGGGTGTCGAAACCGACACATGGTATCGCTTCCAGAATAATGAGTGGGTGGTTGCCAGCCCACCGTATGGGTCAGCCACATCATCACCAGCAGGCCGTACACCCGCGCCGACCGTAACAACAAATCTTGATCCGAGCCAAGTGATACAAGGCGGTTCACTGCCCTACTTCCCGACGGGTGCAGCCGCGCCCCAAGTTGGTGGTTTTACGCAGCCCTATGATACCAACCAGACAAGCGGTTTTGGAATCACCGAAGAACTCGGTCTGCCACGCCAGAATATTCCAATTCAAGACCCGGAACGCACAGTAGTCAACGCCGCTGGAGCTTATCTGTCTCCGGTACAGTCGAATAGTGCGCCAACGATACCGAACCTCTCGCCTTATAACCCAACAACGGCTGAAACACAGGTCAACCCAGCTTATGACCCTTATGGTTATGGTCCGGCAACACCCGCGCCAATCATCGGGCAGGCCGAAACCGCGCCGGAATATGAAGTTGCAGAGCCGGGGCCAACCTTTGAAGATGCCGCCAAGCTCCAGCAGCAACGCACCATCCGCACGGTGCTGACGATTAGCGCGCTGGGCATTGGCGCACTGCTGTTACTGGTGGCGTGTGGGGTTGGGTTTGTGCTAGTACAGTACAACGGACTCGCCGGACAATACCAAGCGCAGATTGCCGCGCTAGCGAATTATCGCCCGCAGTTCCAGACAGCGCGGGTACTGGACATCAACGGCAATTTGATCGCTGAACTCAACAGCCAAGAAGGTGGCGCACGAACCACCGTACCTCTGGGCAAAATATCAGAAGAAATGATTCACGCGGTTGTTTCGCTGGAAAACGAACGTTTCTTTGAAGACCCCGGTTGGGACTGGGTGGCGATTGGTCGCGCCATCATCCAGAACGTCAGCGCCGGACAGATTGAGTCGGGTGCAAGTACGATTACCCAGCAAATTGCCGAGCAGTTAATCCTCAAAACACCAACCAACACCCCTGCACTCAAGCTGCAAGAATTGGTGATCGCTGCTGAAATATCCAAGCAGTACTCCAAAGAGCAAATCCTCCAACTGTACCTGAATGAAATTTACTTCGGCAATCAATCTTATGGTGTAGAAGCCGCCTCACAGTTTTACTTCGACACCAGCGCTGATAACCTGAACTTGCCCCAAGCGGCGATGTTGGCGGGTATGATTGCCTCACCAGTGCAATACAATCCGGTACGACTGAGCGGCGACACGGATCAAAGCTACCGAGAGCGACGTGCAGCTACCTTTGCCCGTATGGATTATGTAATCCAGCGTATGCAGGCTGTTGGCTGTTTGCCCGTGCGCGGAAGTCAGCCGTTCTGTGTTGATGCGAATGTGGTCAAACAGGCGGTCGTCCAAAAGGCACAGATCAACGCCAAGACCTTTACACCGCGCGAAGTGAAGTTCAAGTACCCGCACTTCGTCCAATTCGTCACACAGTATGTCGAGTCGGCTTATGGTTCCGGCGAAATGTACCGTCGCGGTTTCGTCATCAAGACCACGCTCAACTCGGCAATCCAAGATTCAGCCGAAGCCGCACTCAAGCAAACCATGACCACCTTATTGAATACAGGTGTCAACACCGGCTCGGTGATGGTGACAGACCCGCGCACGGGCGCGATTAAAGCGATGGTTGGCAGCCCGAACTTCAACGACAACTCGATTGATGGACAGGTCAACGGCGCTTTGACATGGCAACAGCCCGGTTCAGCGATTAAAGTGGTGGAATATGCTAAGGCGCTAGAAGGTGTCGATGATAACGGCGATGGTCGGCCTGACCGCTGGTATACACCAGCCACCGTTCTATGGGATGTGCCGACGACTTTCCAAAATCCGTCTTATACACCGACCAACTTCGACAACCGTTATCACGGCCCGATTGCGCTGCGTTATGCCCTGCAAAACAGCTATAACGTTCCCGCCGTCAAAACTTACCAATTCGTGGGTGATGCGGGCTTCAAGGATATGGCGGGGCGGCTCGGCTTGAACTTTATGGATACCGCACAATTTGGCCTGCCAACAGCCATTGGCGCGACCGAAGTCACCCTTTACGGCATGATGTCGGCTTACGACACACTGCTCAACAGCGGCGTTCGCTTACCTTTATACATGGTGGATAGCATCACCGACTCAGCCGGTACGGTGGTTGATTTGCCCGCCCGCGCCCAACCCGCGCAGGTCATCCAACCTCAAATTGCTTACCTGATGGAAAATATTCTAAGCGATGATACGGCTCGTGCCACCGCTTTCGGTGTCAATGGCCCACTGACCATCAGTGGCATCCCAACCAGCGGTTATGTCGCTGCTAAAACAGGCACGACCAATGATGCTCGCGACCTGTGGACAATGGGTGGTACGACTAATACGGTGGTCGGCGTGTGGCTCGGTCGCCCGGATAACGGTGCCACAGCCGTTCGTGACGGTGGTTATGGCAGCGCCGCGCCACTGTGGAACCGTGTGCTGACAGCCGCATTGCAAGTCCAAGGTCGTCCAAACGCCTTCCCCAATCCACCGGGATTGATCCAAGCACAGATTTGCTCGGATACAGGTACACTGCCGCCGCAAACCTGCTCATCACTGCGTACTGAACTGTTCGTACAAGGTCAAGAACCACCATCAGCCGACCAAGCCTTTGTACAGCAGGTGGCGGTCGATACATGGACAGGACTTCGTGCCAACGAGTTCTGCCCGGATAACAGAGTCACCGCGACCGTTCTCAACATCAATGATCCGACGGCTGTGGCATGGCTTAACAGTCCACAAGGCGCAGCCGATGCCCAACGGTTAGGTATCAATACGGGTACGGTGACGACTGCCCCAACCGACATATGCAGCGTCAACACCGAAGTGCCGATTGCCCGCGTCCTGTCGCCCACTGAAGGTCAGGTCATTACCACCGGGCCGATACAAGTCTTTGGTACAGCGGCAGCCACCCAAACTTTCAATCGTTACCAGATTGAATATGCCTCTGCCACTCAGCCGACGGTCTTTACCATTATTGGTGCGCCATCGACTGTACCGCAAAACAGCGGCGTGTTAGGCACATGGAATACCCAGCAGTTGCCATCGGGTGCTTATATCTTGCGCTTGTCGATGTTCTCGAACAGCGGCGGTTATCTGTACCGCACCGTCAATGTGAACATCGTGAATATTGCGCCAACAGCCGTGCCGCAGATCATCCTGCCGACATCCGGTATTCCTCTGTTTATCACGGCGACACCCTTTGGCGGCGTTATAGATGGCAGCGCTCAAACAATCCCCAATAACAACGGCTTTGCTACTACCGCACCGCTGCCCTTCTTGCCAGTGGTCACACCGCAGTCGCCGTAACACTGGATTGAATACGCAAAAATAAACAGGGACGAGTCTGGAAGGACTCGTCCCTGTTTATTTCTCTACCCTGATTGAACCCCTAAATGATTTACCCTGAAGGCCAGACTGGAGCAATCCGCGCACCGTTTTTGAGAACGGGAATGGCTTTACTATGCAACTTGGTTCCCTTCAAGTTCATGATGGGTGCGGCTGAGAATTGAGCCATATACGCCCGACGTAGAACATCGGTCGTGTTGCTGCCACTGCGGTGGAACAAACGGCTGGAAAACACCAATATGCTTCCCGCCGGAACCAGAATGGGAATGCCGGGGTCATCGCCATAATACCCGATCATATCCCTTGTACCCTCTTCCGGCTTGTGTTCAAATAAATCTTCAGGAGCCATCTTTGCCCGTTGGTAAGGCAGGACATGAATCGTGCCGTTGTCGATGGTCATGTCGTCCAGCGCACACCAACACAAAAGATAGGGCGGGTGGTAATGTCCTATATAGCCCGAGTCTTGATGCCAACCAAATTTGGTGCTGACTTCCGCCGCTTTCACCACATATTGTTCATTAAAAAGATAAGCATTCTCGCCCAAGACGGCGCGGCACACGTCCGCCATCAAATCGCTGCCCAGAAAATCAGTGATCACAGGCGTATCGTTACCACGATTGTCAATAAAATAGCGCTTCATATAGTGGGTGATAGCGGTATTGGTCGCGTCTCGGGTTTGCATCTCGGCTTCATAAGCCTCAACAACCCGCTGGCACTCGCGACGCAGCGCTTCAAGCTGCTCCTCGGTCACGCCATTTTCAAGGATAAAATAACCATCTTTCTTAAATTGTTGGATCTGTTCAGGGGAAATAAGCATGATCTAAGCCTCCTCAAGAACTCAATAACCAAATATTAAAAGACCTCGTTTCACACGACCGCAAAACATCGTTATGGATTGCGACCGGATTTATAGGGTAAGACCGTTCTTGCCCTATTGATTTCTTCAATTTGCGTCTTCATTTATTCAATCAGAAAGCGTGTTGACCCTGAATATGCTGATCTGAAGGTATTGTGATGAGACACTTGGCTATGGGTTTATAGGTGGCTGCGGTGTTGTATCCGGATTTGGTGGCAGCGGTTGTGCTTTTTGAACGCTGTTATGTTCATCGCGCCAACTACTAATAAAGAACAAAATCACACCCAGCACAATCGCATGGTCTGCCAAATTGGATACATTCGAGATCACACCGGGAATCTGGTAGTTAATAAAATCGACCACGTAACCATAGGATATGCGATCCAGCACATTGCCTAATGCCCCGCCGACGATTAATCCAGTCGCCAGCCATGCCAAGCGCTTTTCGTCAGGGATACGCGGGTACATATAAATTAGCACACACACCACCAGCAAAGCGATCACCATGAAGATGTCACCTGCCCACGGCAGCAATCCAAAGGACGCGCCGGTATTATGGCTGCGGACAATTTGGAACAATGGACTGAGAAAGGGAATGATACGGCGGCTTTCACCGAGTATCAGATTATCCACCACTAGCCGCTTGGAGATCTGGTCAACTGCCAGCACCATACCAACAATAATAAGCAAACGCAGCCAACGGCGCACAGTAGGGTTCACTACGATTATCCATTCGATTCAACACTCTATTACAAAGCGAATTGTAGCATAAAAACTTGCTACCTATTCAGCAACATCTTGAAGTAGTGATTGGAAGATGGTCGCCGCACGACTGAGTGGTCGTTCGGCAACGACGATCTGACTCATGGTGCGCGTGAGGACGAAATCCGGCACATCCAGAACGACTAATGTGCCAACCATCCGTTCCAGTTTAATGGTCGCTTCGGAGACAATCGAAATACCTAATCCGGCGGCGACCGCTTCTTTAATGGCTGACGTGCCACCGAGTTCCATCGCGATATTTAGTTGCAGCCCACGCGCACGTACCGCCATCTCGATATTTTCGCGTGTTCCTGAACCGACTTCCCTCATAATGAACGGCTCGGTTAGAATATCAGCGGCTCCAAGTGGCTGCTGGCTGAGCAAACGGTAATCCGGCGCGGCAATCACCACCAAGGTATCGACACGCCAAGGTGTAATAATCAGGTTGGGCAAATCAACCGGCCCTTCGACAAAGGCCAGATCAAGCGGGGCGCTAATCAGCCGTTCGATGATCTGGTGGGTGTTCAGAATATCCAGCATCAAGCGCACACCCGAATAGCGGCGATGAAACTGCCGCAGCAAGGGCGGCAGCAAATAGGTGCCTATGGTCTGGCTTGCACCCAGCGCCAACTGACCCCGTACTAATCCATGTAGTTCCTCAAGCGCGACTTCTGCTGCTCGTTCAGCAGCGAAAATATGCAGCCCATGTTGGTAAAGCAGCCGCCCACCTTCAGTCAGGGTGAAGATGTTCATTGAACGGTCGATGAGGATCAGGTTAAGCTGACGTTCGAGTTCCTGCACCCCGCGCGAAACGGCGGGCTGGCTGATATACAACTGCTTGGCGGCTTGGCTAAAGCTGCGGGTGGTGGCAACCGTTGTAAAGATACGGAGCAGATGAAGATTAAGCGCCATTCAGATATAACCTGAGATTATGAGCCGTATAAGCGATATGTATTGGCATTATATCTAAGGATGCATTAACTTGTTTATGATATCAATGTTGCATCATCGGCTGGTCAGGGTTTGACCCCGTGCAGGAGTTCTCGTGTGCCATTATCACAATTATTCGTCATTGGCGTTATCGTCGTTCCCTTAGTGTTGATTGCGACCAACCGGCTGCGGCTGGATGTTGCGGCTATGATGACGGCTGTAACCCTTGCGCTGGCTCAGCTCGCGGGATTGGGTGTGCTCGGTGCGGCAAATAGTCCGAGTGATGCCGTAAACGCACTCAAGGGTTTGTCCCAACCGGTCATTGTCACACTTTTCTGTTTATTTATCATCACGCGCTGCCTCGACCGCACGGGAATCACCCGCTGGTTAGCACGGCGCATTCTGAGCATAAGCGGTCAATCGGAATGGCGCTTAATCGGCTTGCTGACGTTGACGACCGCCTTCTTCTCCTTGTTCATGAACAACTTGGCTGCTGGAGCACTGGTTTTACCCACTGCAATGGAACTTGCTCGACGCACGGGCGTTAAGCCGAGCAAACTGCTGATGCCCATCGCCTATGGTAGTCTGCTTGGCGGCGCTGCAACCTACTTCACGACTGCCAATATCCTTGTCAGTGATTTACTGCGTGCTGCCAATCCGCCGCAAGCACCGTTGAATGTTCTTGATTTCACACCCACAGGCGGCCTTATTGCGCTGGTTGGCATTGCTTTCATCACCGCATTTGGCAGCCGCTTACTGCCTGATCGTGAGCCATCCGCTGAACAAATGGTCATTCGGCGTACCGGAAGCGACCTCGAAGATGCTTATCAATTGGGTGAACGGCTTTGGGAAGTTCGAGTGCCGCCCCAATCAATATTGGTCGAAAAAACGTTGGCGCAAACCGATATTGGTGGACGATTAGGATTAAGTGTCGCAGCCATCTGGCATGGGCGACAAGCCATATTTGCGCCTTCCCCGCAGCAGATGATTCAGGAAGGGGATATCCTCCTCATCGTGGGGCGCGAAGACCGCATCAATCAATTAAATGAATTGGGTTTGCGCGTTGGGCGTGAGGCTTCTAATAATGGCAATGGACACATCAGTACACGAGGGGTGTCGTTTGTCGAAATCGTGCTTGCACCACACTCGGCTGCTGAAGGCCAGTCGCTCAAAGAGTTAGAATTTCGGCGCATATATGGTTACACCGCCGTGGCGCTTCTGCGTGACAGTCGCAGCTATCGAACGGATGTGGCCGATTTTAAACTGCGTCCCGGTGATTCGCTGCTGCTTGTCGGTTCTACCAAAGGCCTGAAATTACTCCAGCATAACCCGGATTTCCTGACGCTGGAAACGGATGTAGCCGATCAACCTGTACACTGGAGACCAGCCGCTTTTGTGGTATTTGTAACTTTAGCCGTTATTACAGCGTCAATTCTGGGTTTTCCGGTCTATCTCGCGACATTAATAGGGGTTATTGTCATCTTGCTGAGCGGCATTATTAGCATAGAAGAAGCCTATCGCACGATGGAGTGGCAGGCAATATTCCTGATTGCAGGGATGTATCCCCTGAGCCTAGCGATGATTAACACCGGTTTAGCCAGCACGTTGGGTGAATTGGTCGTTAAAGTCGTAGAGCCGTTTGGTCCATTAGGGTTAGCCGCAGGTGCATATCTATTTACAGCAGTCCTGACTCAAGCTATTGGAGGACAAGTTTCAACGCTCATTGCCGCGCCAATTCTCATCAGTGCTGCCATCAGCCTTCACACAAACCCACAGGCAATTGCTGTCGCCTCGGCTATTGCTTGCTCGGCTTCGTTCGTCACACCTATCGCGCATCCCATCAATATTTTAATGGTCGCTCCAGCCAATTATCGCTTCAGTGATTTCTTTCGCCTTGGCTGGATTTTGACAATACTTTCCTTCGTCATGCTGCTGATTGGGATGGTTGTTTTCTGGCATCTCCGCTGAATCTAGCACTCGATTCACCTTCACAACCTACCTTTAGGCTAATGCCTATAGAATACGTACTATCCAAAAATGGATCGTATGTCTCACAAGATAATGAATTAAATACTGTATGGTTTAACCAGCAATTGTTAAATAATCGCAAGCAAACATAATTCAGAAAGCGTATATGGCCTTAATTTATAAAGTCTTGAAGGTACTTCGAAGGATAGTACTCGCACTATTCACGGTTTATATTGCATTAGCGCTAAGTGGTTTTCTAATCTACGCTTTTATGGATCCCAATACCTCTTCAATCGAATTAGTCAAAAGTTTGTTTGAAGTCAGTCTTTGGCTAGCGATCCCTATCTTTATAATTATCATATTACTCAGGGCGTGGCGATTGTCTATACTTGCGGGGATTATCGTCGTTTTGTTCGGAATTATATATTTCCCTTATTTAATTCCTCGAACACCTAATGATGACACAAGTGCACCTCATTTCAGCATAATGACCTTTAATTTAAAAACCACTTCTGAGGGCATTGTTGAAGTAATTCGCTCCGGAGATACCGATATTGTTGCTCTACAAGAACTGAGCAATACTGGGGCAAGCGTTATGGAAAACTTAAAAGATACTTATCCATATCAGGCCGTACATCCCCAAGATGTAGACTATAAAGGGCAAGCTGTTCTTAGTCGTTTTCCAATTAAATCTGACGAATACTGGAATTATCCACAGATCCCTCATACATTAGGCAATCAAAGGGTCGAAATTGATTTTAACGGGACAACTGTAGTTATCTACAATGTTCATCCTTGGCCGCCACTCGGTTGGGAAAGCGGCTACAATGACGAATCGCATCGGGTTGCTATGAATGACATTGCGAAAAGAACATTTGCTGAAACATTGCCACTGCTGCTTATGGGTGATTTTAATATGACCGACAACTTTGAGGAATATGATCTCTTGTCAACTCACTTTACTGATAGTTATCGTGAATCAGGCGACAGCACTGGTTATACATTTCCAAATTACAAATTTGAACCTTTTCCGCCACTTTTGCGCTTGGATTACATCTGGCACAGCGCTGAATTTAAAAGTATCAAAACACAGGTTTGGCCGGTACATGCACATTCGGATCATTCGCCCGTTGTCGCAACAGTATTCCTTGGTCAAACCCCTTAATTCGTCTATATATCTCACATGACAGCGTTGCCATAGAGACTCTCAGCCAAAGCGCACCGAATAGACCAGCGACAAATAGTGGCTGACAGATTCCCAATGGTCGCCACGTTCGTCTGATACGAACAAGTTACCTGTTGTCGTGCCAATAAACAATCTATTCGATGCCAAAGCTGCCCGTTTCTGTGCAGTTACTGAAACCTTGTCAAATCAACTTTTACTCTTTGCTACCCGGTTTCTTGGCATACCATTCTTTGAAAAGGCTGCATTTCCCCAAGTCGTCAAATTCCAGCACAAAAATGTTGTCATACTCACGCGCAGGCGTTTTACCATCATCCTCAAAATAGGTACTGCGACCATTGGCGACTACCAGATTGCCGTTGGTGGCAATCACACGATAATCACCTGTATAAGTTCCAGCTTTATCGCGATTTTCTAACCAACTGGCGACAATGGTCCCTCGGCCTTCGAGCGGTTCACGATAAGCTGAGTAATAATAGTGAGCCTCCTCACTAAATAATGCAGCGATGGCCTCGGGATCATAACTTTTCCATGCCTCGACATAATTGCTCAACCATATGGCTACTGATTCATTACTAATCATGTTTATTACCTCGCATTCGGATCATTTTGGGATAGGCCGAAAATATTACCTTCGGTGTCCATGCAGTAAGCTGACCATCCGACACCGGGAAAGGCACGTTTGGGAACAACGACTGTGCCACCAAATGTAACCACTCTAACCATCGCATCATCTATTGCGTCCACATCGACACTGCACACAAAAGCGGAAATCGGATTGGGGTCGATGGGCGCAGGGCCACGTCGCGGGAACATGCCGCCATCAATTCCTGCTTGACCCGGCACACCTGTTGTGATCAGCCAGTAATCCAACTCACCCATTTTCTGAATCACCCAACCAAAAACACTGGTATAAAATTGGCTGGCTCGTGCGGGGTTTTCGGCATGGATCTCAAAATGAACAACGCGTGACATACGTATTCCTTTCAGATGAAACAAGATAGGGACACATCATGTCTGCATGTTACTCGAATATTCTCACCTAACGCATGAGCCATGTGAGCAAGAGATGAAACAGGTTTACCTATCTGCCGGACAGCGCTTGGAAAATAAACACCCGCGTCTTCTGCCCAACTATGTCGCTTAAACCTTGACGGTCAGTTACCAGTTCGTCATTTACAAAGATATTGACGTGCTTCCGCAATGCGCCCCGTTCATCCACGATATAAGCAGCGAGGCCGGGATGACGTTGTTCCAGTGACCGGATGACCTTCCGCCAGCGTTCCCTGTTGCAAAGCCGGAAAGAAGCGTTGCAAATGCGTGGTAAAATGTACATTTGGCATCAACATCCCCCTTACAAAAACAGAACTTCCTCGCGAATCTTTTCGGTCACGGTGGGCATTGCCGAAAAGAAAGTTTTGTAAGCCTGAGCGACCTCATCCTTCTCGTCACGTAAAAGTTTGTCCAAAGCCGCGTAATTTTCCAACCAGAAAACCCAACTAGAGTCCTGTTCTCCACCCACACCGCCACTGGCAGCGACCGACTCTTTGATCCACGTTTTGCCCTGTACAACCTCATGCAAACGCCGTGCGAGTTTGGCATGAGGTTGTTCAAAAGGTTGAGGCCAATCAAAGTCGATCATGAGGTAGATGCCGGGGGTTTGGGACATGATTGCTCCTTAGTTAGCCTAGAACATAAATCCAAGAATAGAACAAGAGTTCATTCCTGTCAAGCGACGGGAAAACAAAAAGGCGAGTATTGCTACCCGCCTTTTGTATTCGCTTTTTCTTTGTCTTTTCAAAAGACTACAAGCTACTGACTATCGACTTATTCTTTAGCCGTGCTACCCATACCCTCAAGTACTTGATCCAAGTACCAGACGCTTGGGCCATCAGCAGGCTTGGCGATCATAGGCAGCTTTTCGCCGTCCTTCGCCAATTCAGTGCCGTCAGCATAGTTCAACGGCCCTTGCCACAGCCAGAAGGTATCTTTGTTGGCTGGGTCGGTGGCATAAGCAGCCATCTTGCCGATAAAATCTTGCAGATACGCATTGTTTTCGGTGCTCAAAGCGGTACCGTCGGTGAAACCAACAGCCGAGGTATCAAGGTCGTTGATGTTCGTCCAATCCGGCGCATTGTAGTCCCAGCTTGGTGTCCATGTACCGGCCTTCACAGCCTCCACCAAACCCTTGTAAGCAGGACCCCAGTTGAAGTAAGGCACACCGAGGCATACGTCCGGCGCAATTTCGCAGGCGCTGCTCAGGTCATAAGGAACAGCCCACACTGGCTTGCCTTCTTTGGTGCTCTTGTCGGCGGTGGTGATGGCTTCGGTGGTATCAATACCAGACATCAGCACATCTTTGCCTTCGTCGATCAATTGGGTGGAAACTTCGGTCGGGTCAAGGGTGACACCGGGGATGTTGAACCAGAAGCCAATCCACACCACATCAAACTTGAGGTCAGCACCACTCATACCACGATAATTTTCGTAGCAGTACTTCGCACCCAAATAGGCCGAAGAAACCAAACGGCGAGTTTCGGCGTTGACCAGCGGGCCAACATAACCGATGCTGCCGGATTGGGTCGCCAAGCCAGCGGCACAACCCGCGATCATCTTGCCCCATTCCATTTGACCCATGACGTTACCCACGTTTGCGGGCGCAACGCCCGTGTAAACATGGTCGCCAGAGGTGTGAATAAAGGTCACATCGGGATACTTAGTGGCAATCTTATCGGTGTCATCGGCATAGTCGTCGGTGGTCATGAAGATGACCTTCGCGCCTGCGTCGATCAGCGACTTGGCAGCAGCCTCGGTGGTAATATCAGGGTTACCCGCGTTAATATTTTCCAGCGGTTCCAAAAATTCAACACCGGGTACATTCGCGGCGACATATTCACCCGCTTCATAGTTGGCCTGGCTCCAACCACCATCGTTCTTGGGGCCGACCAGCAGCATACCAATCTTAAAGGTTTCATCCTGCGCGGCTGCGGGGATAATCCCCAGAGCAGCAAAGGCCGCAATCATCAAACAACACAACAGTAATTTACGAGACATGCACACATCCTCCTGAACATTGCAAAATGTTAAGCTGAGTTTATCAAGCATTACTAATCTCACAAGTGTAAAAGTTGTACAAAAAGCCCTATGTTTCTATCGTGCAATCCAGCGCAGTATAATTCGGGAGTCTTCTTGGCTATGGCAATTTTATGGCAAAATTGACATTTATTCTGGCAAATCCGGCAATTGAATCGGCGGGAAGCTCTCTGATTGCTGCTGTCTGCCGCGGATGGCTCGGCTGATGCCGCAGATAGGACTGCCGCCGCCAACTTTGCCAATAGTTGGATTAAGATCATGGGCGATTGGTGATATTTGAGTCATTATGGAGAACCGAAAAAATACAAATGATTTAGGAGACGGTCGAGGCGTGCCTCGACCCTACATCATACGCATTCATTTTCATTTACCCATTAGAAACAGCACATCAATTGAACTCACGTGAGGGGTGCTTGACATTGTGTTACTGTAAGTTATAATCATCTTGATGATAGAACAAAAGTTCAAATCAGTCAAGGACGCAGGGTTTGAGTTTTCTAACTTTAGAAACTGTCATCACTACTTATTGGTCACCAAACGGAGGCTGCACGATGTCCAAATTGATCTACTTTATGCCCATGTCGCTGGATGGCTTTGTCGCGGGTGATACCGACAGCATGAATTGGTCGGCACCGGACGAGGAGGTATACGCGATCATTAACGATCTGCACCGCTCCATCGGCACCTATCTCTATGGACGCAAGAACTATGAGACGATGACGGTTTGGGAAACGCCAGAGGTTATACCTGATCAGACACCGGCTCTGCTGGACTTCGCGCGAATCTGGAAAGCCGCCGATAAGATTGTCTATTCCAAATCGCTGGAGACGGTCTCTACATCGAAAACACGTCTCGAGCGGGAATTCGAACCGCAGGCGGTTCGCGATCTGAAGGCTCAATCGCCTCACGATATTTCGGTGGCTGGTCCGAATCTCGCTGCACAGGCGATCCGAGCCAGACTCGTTGACGAGTTACAACTGCTCGTCGTACCTTTTATGCTTGGTGGCGGTAAGCAGGTTCTGCCCAGCAATATAAGCGTAAAGTTGGATCTCTTGGACGAACGCCGTGTTGGGAATGGATGGGTCTATCTTCGCTATCGCGCGGTGGTCTAGGTCAATACGTTAGGGATAAGTTTTCCAGATTAAAGCATGGCACTATATCCCTTCCCTAAATCCCTCCCCGCTTCGCAGTTCAGGAGACGACAGTTTTGTGCGGATGAGCGAAATCCTCACCCCCCAGCCCAAGGGCTCACGCATGAGATTGAATTAAGAAAAAGAGACACTTAGAAAACAGATTGAACTCAAATTGCGATTTCAATAATTAACGCCATCTTTTTTCCTATATCCGCCTTAATTAAATAGGGTGACTTAAAAAAGGGAA
>JBBQLX010000084.1:0-27610 GCA_038328375.1 Aggregatilineales bacterium
CCAGTGCAGCCACCTTGACAGAAGCTGCTAAAAAGGCAGTTGATGCCGCCAAAGGAGCGCAATAATGGCAATTCTAGCCGATAAAAATACGCGTCTTCTCGTTCAGGGTATTACTGGACGCGAAGGCAGCTTTCATACCAAGCAAATGATCGACTATGGAACAACTGTAGTTGGTGGCGTGACTCCCGGCAAAGGTGGTGAATGGGTTCACAGTAAGCCTGTGTTCGACACCGTCAAAAAAGCGGTTGATGCTACCGGAGCCAATTCAAGCATTATTTACGCCCCTGCATCAGTTGCGCCTGACGCTATTTATGAAGCAGTGGATGCTGGTATCAAACTCATCGTTTGCATCACCGAAGGTATCCCAATTTTAGATATGATTAAGGTCTATGATTATGTCAAGCGTAGCACGAGCCGATTAATTGGCCCAAACTGTCCCGGATTGCTCACACCCGGTCAGGCAAAAGTTGGTATTATGCCCGGTTACATTGCCAAACCCGGCAATGTCGGTGTGGTTTCAAAGAGTGGAACGCTCACTTATGAAGTTGTTTTTGCCCTTACGCAAGCCGGAATGGGACAAACCACTTGCCTCGGTATCGGTGGTGATCCTGTTATCGGCACAAACTTCGTCGATGCTCTGCGTATGTTTGAAGACGATCCAGAAACCGAAAAGGTTGTCCTGATCGGTGAGATCGGCGGACGCGCCGAAATTGACGCGGCTGATTTCATCCAGGCGCACATGACCAAGCCAGTCGCGGCCTTTATCGCCGGTAAAAGCGCTCCTCCCGGAACGCGGATGGGACATGCTGGCGCAATCATCGAAGGTGGCGAAGGTACTGCCACTGAAAAGATTGCAGCCTTGATTGCTGCGGGTGTCAAAGTCGCTGACAATCCCGAACAAATCCCCGAACTCTTAAAGTAGGCAATAGTCATTTAAACGGGTATGTATCAGGTGATATATACCCGTTTAGATAATCTCAACCGAATCTGCTTGAACCCAACCCTCTTGCAAATCAGGAAGTTGAACTCGAACCCAATCATTTCGACGTTCCAATATGTGGACTTCGCCTGCCGCATGAAGCTCAAATATCTGCATGTATTTGCTATCCGACCCTGTTAGAACTGGCACATTCTCACCAACAATCACAGCAGACGGAGACAAGCTTTCTACAATGACACGAATACCATTGGCAAAGCCCACAAAAATCAAAATGGCACAACAGATGATCGCAGCCCACCTCACCCATTTTCGCCAGTGTGGTAACAACGCATAAGCAGATAAGCATCCGCAGCTTAACCACCATAAAACTAATAAGAATGAATCCACTTCAGCCTTTGAGAGCCAACTACTCTCCCACTCCGTAATTTGATCGCTAAACGCGACCGATGCGATTGAGGCATCCACTCGCTGGGCACGAACACGCGCAATATTCAACCTTAAATCTTCATCGCGAGGCATGAGTTGTGCTGCACGAAGATAATTGACTAACGAAGACCCTAAATCATGCAATTGGTAGTAGGCGTTACCGAGGTTAAAGTAAACCTCGCCCGTCTGAACACCTTCGTCAATCATCTGCTGGTATAATTTGGCGGCCTCCTGAAAATCACCTTCTATGTAGGCGGTTTCTGCTGCTTGAGATAAATCATCCACATTAGGACTTATCCCCTGAAAGATGCCAAACACGATCAATAGCATGAATAATAATTTCACTGCTTCACCCACTGACGATCAATCTCGGCAAGGAGCTTTACAATTTCATCTCGTCGTGATGTGGGTATGGTTTGTGTGGATGACGCGAATAAGCCCTCATCTATTTGCTGAATAAGAGCCGTCATATTTTCAATTACAGGCTTAGACACTCTGCTGGTATCCATAAGCGCCAGAACATCCAATTTGTTTGCATTTGGTCGATCCATATTCAGCTTGTCCACCACATATTTTTGGATGATAAGGCTGACTTGCTCATACCCCTCCTGAGCATCTGAAAAAGTTAACTTATTTAATTGTTGTGTGGCTGTCTGTAAAGCTAGCCGTTGCCGTAACAAAATCTCTTGCTGTTGGCGTTTGTTTTTCGTCCACTGCCAGCCAAAACTTCCCAAAACAACTGATAAAGGTAGAAGCACCAAAAGTATGAGAGCAGCACCGCTTAAATTGCTGTCAGCAACAATCACACCACTAATGGGTTTTAACTTCAAACTGATTTCAGGAGACTTGAAATTTTGAGATGCGCTGTTATTTGGCTCACCCAGCACTTCAATTCCAACAGGCACTGTTCCGATTGAACGGTAAACACCAGCATCAGGATCAAAATAATTCAGTGTAATAGTTGGCAAGTCTTGTTTGCCCGTGGTTGTCGGGAAAAACACAATCTGATAATCCCGTTTTCCCACAATATTCCCATTTTGCAAGTCGCTCGAATAATTCCCAGCGTTCACGGTCGAGCGCCAATTTTGAGGGGCAGCGGGTAGTGGCAATTGTTCGATATTACCCGTTCCACTCATGGTTAAAGTCATCGTAATAGGTTCGCCACTATTAACCGATTGACGATCAATAGCTGCCGATAGATTAAACTGCCCAACTGCGCCGCCAAAGTCAGCAGGTTGCCCCTCTGGTAACGATTGTACGTTTAGGGAAAGCGGATTAGCGGTTAAGGTCGTCTTGGCACGAAATACCGTCTCTGGCAGCACCACATTTGAAGGTTTAATTGTAACTTCGCCGGATTGGGTTGGATATAGAGCAGTCGCAATGGTAGTTACTGTATATTGTCGCCCATTTATTTGTTCAACAGTTTGAGAAAGAACACCAATATCGACTCGCCAAAACCCTTCAAAATCGGATGGCTGATAAAGCGGGTTGGTTAAGCCAACAGCATCATAGAGTTTAAATTTGTAGATGATCTGCTGACCGATATATGGATTGGCATTATCGACAGTCGCCTCTACATAGACATCACCTTGGACGTCCTGCGCGAAAACGGACGGAATCGACAGCGATGCTAGAAAAAAGATACTTATCCACAGACGAAATCTCAGTAACATACTCTCCTACTTACCAATCTTTGCCTGACTGAACGGTAGAAGGTGTAGTAGACAAAGCATTATTGGGAAATGGTTGCTGTGCTTGTTGTACCGCATCTAATATGCGTTGAGCATCTTCGACACTAAAAGTTGGCTGAACTTCGCTTGAATTAGGAGGTGGAGTAGCGTTATCCAGTTGTGAATCTGAAGTATTTGGGACAACAGTTGCTGTAGCTTCATTTTGACCTGATGACTCGGAGGTTGGTGTCTCACCATCGCTACCGCCCTCTTCCGTCGCGGCTTCAGGCTGTAAAGTCGGTGTTGGTGAAGCAACCACAAGTTTCTTGAGAGCTAATTCAAGGTTATGCCGTGCATCACTATCATCGGGGTGCAGTAGCAACACCTGTTGATAAGCCGCAAGCGCATCAACAAACTGATGCATCCCAAAATAGATATTGCCAAGATTGTAGTAGGTTCGTGCCGTTAGATCAGGGTCAGATGTTTTCAAAGCCTGTTTCAAGGCATCAATGGCTTTATCCAACTCCCCTACTTGGCTATAGGCACTGGCAGCATTGTAGTATGCCTCAGGGTTATCAGGAGCCACCACCTGAGCAGCTTGATAGGCTCTTAACGCGTTATCATAGTCGGCTTGGTCGTATAAACTGTTGCCAGCGTTATTGCGTTCTGCCGGATTAACACCGCATCCGCAAGTGACTAATAAAAATAGCGCAATTATCCAATGCTTTTTCATATCAAGCTGCTTGCCGCCGCGCTGTTGGCAAGAGTATGTCGATGGTCAGCAAAACAACAGCCAGTGCTATAAATATGTCAAAGTGTTCGACTAGCTTACTTTGAACCCCTCGATTAAGCGTTTCCGGCACATACTGGTTAATCGACCTCATTAAAGTGTTAACTTCGCTCCCATCTGCACCTGCATGTTGATATTGGCCTCCAGTGGCATTGGCAATCGCTTTCAAGTTGGTTTCATCAAGAGCCGACACGACTCGGTTTCCCGCAGAATCCGTTTTATCAATAATGCTGCCATCAGGATTATGGATGGGGATCAACGCACCACTGGTATCACCGTAACCAACGGTAAAAATGGTAATCTCTGCTTGGGCGGCCTCGGCAACAACCGATCCAACATTACCTTCATGCCCTTCTCCATCGGTCAGCAAGACGATTAAATGTTTCCCTTTGCTGGCTGAGTTGAGCGAAAGCATCGCAAGACGAATGGCATCGGTGATGTTTGTTCCCTGTTGAGTGATGCTATTGGTGCTGACATCCCTTACAAAATCAGCAGCAGATAAGGTGTCGGTTGTCAAAGGAAACTGAACAACCGCGTTGCCCGCAAACAAAATTAGCCCCATTTCATTACCCGAAAGCTGCTTAAACATTTCCTGTAAACTGAGTTTGGCACGTTCAATCCGGCTGGGCTGCACATCTTGAGCATCCATACTCCGGCTGACATCCAACACAAACATGATTGATACACCCTGTGTCTCGACAGTCTCAATTTCAGTACCCCAAGCAGGCCGACCCAACGCAATAATGACCAGAATACTGCATATCCCCCATAAAACTAAACGCCATCGTCGCCTTTGTAATGATCCATTCTCCGAGAGGTTAGATTGAATTAGCCGAATCCTATTATGATAAATAGTTTCACGCCAACACAAAAACACAATCGCAACAGGTACGAGTATGAGCAAGAGGAACGCCGAAGGGTTTAAGAAAGAAATCACGGGACAACCTGAAATACACTTTGACGCAAAATGCGCTCAAGGATCAGTATAAGTAAACCAAGCCCCGCGAATATTGGAAATTGCTCCTGCCAATGGATGAAAACCTGTCGTTCTATATCGGAACGTTCGAGACCATCAATTTGATCATAGATACTTTGAAGATCAGCCAGGTCAGAGGCAGCGAAATAACGTCCTTGAGTAATCGAGGCAACCGATTTGAGTGTAGCTTCATCAATGGGGTCTACTTGGGCGTTTGGTGACGAAGGGGAAGCAGGTTGTATCATGCCAATGGTATAGACGCGGATACTCAAGGATGCGAGGGCTTCGGCTGCGGTAATAGGGCCAATATCGCCAGCATTATTTGCGCCATCCGTCAGCAAAATAATCACCTTACTGGCAGCATTCCCCGACCGAAGCATATTAGCTGCTGAGGATATGCCTAACCCGATTGCAGTTCCATCAGCGATGCCTTCTTCAGTCGCATTTTGGATATTGGATAAGGCACTTCGCAAAACGGAATAGTCTAAAGTCGGCGGTATCAGTTGAAAAGCATCGTGCGCGAACACAACCAATCCAATCCGGTCAAATTCGCGCTTTTGGATAAATGTGTCAATGACCGATTTAGCGGCTTCCAAGCGATTTTGAGGAGCAAAATCACTATTCTCCATGCTGCCTGAAATATCGAGCGCCAGCACAATTTCAATTCCTTGTCCACGTATGATTTGTTGGCTTTGTCCAGCTTGTGGGCGAGCTAAGGCAATCACTAAACAAACCCATGCACCCCAACGCAGTACATCAGGCAACCATCGAAACCGAACTCTCCAGCTATCGAGCAAACCAGCAAACAAACGGTTGTCAGAATATCGAATAAAGGGTATTGATAGCTGTTTATTCCGCTGTCTTATCCACCACCATGAGACGAACAGGATAGGAATAAAGCCCAAAAATGGCTGTGCCAAACGAAAACTCATGGCAACTGCTCATTGTGAGTTTGCTCAACCGATTGAATCCATTGGGCGGCAACGGACGCATACTGTTGGGCGGCATTGAGTTTGGGAACAACCCGCGCGAACTTCACTAGATCAGCCCGTTTGAGCATGTCGACGAGTTTTTGCTGGTGTTCATCCGTTAATGTGTGTTGTTCTTCCAGCTTCGTCACTAACTCACTGGTCGTCAAATCACTCGCTTGTACAGCAAAGCGCGCATCCAAATAGCGGCGTAAACAATCTGATACCTCAACATAAATCGCAGGCGGATTATCTTGTGATTGCCCAAACTGTTTCAACAATATTAAAGCTACGTTTGCTTCTGGATGCCATTTATCGCTCAAGATATTCGACTGAGATTGCAAACCTCGCAATCGTATCAGCCGATAACGTACCGCAACAATACCTAATGCGACCACGACAAATAAGGCGATTGCAAAAGTCCAAATTGGAAAATACGGCAGATTTATTTGTGCCTTCAAGGGGCGCAAGCTCAAATCATTTGCGTCTAACACACTTGGAACCACAACCTGAATACTTTCGACAGACAAATTTACGAGAGAAGCACCGTCTAATTGATATGAAATAACAAGTGGTGGCGTTAGATATTGCCCCGTCTGCCACAAAATGACTGTCAAGGGCAGTTCGTACTCGATCTCGTCATTTTCGGCTTGGCTGACAACATTGAGTGAGCCTACTTCTTTGACGAAAAATGGTGATCCCATCCTTGAAAAATCAGGCGGAATGAGTTTTGCTCCTAAGGGTATACGAATATGTAATATCAATTGGACAGGCTCACCAATTAGAGATGTGGTTTTATCAGCGGTGAAATAGGCTTTATCAACTGCCAAGACAGTATTGGAAACACACAAGATACAAAGGAAAATTCCAAGAAATAGTGTCCATGAGTGTTTCTTCATAGACCACATTACCGACGCGAACCAACCCGCCGCTGCAATAAAGCCGTCAATTGGGCAACATAATCTTCATTGGTGTTGAGATGAATGAAATCGACATTTGCCTGCCTCAGAGCAGAGTCAACTCGATTTTGTAAGCGAAATGATTGTTTGGAAAATTCTTGCTGCCAATTGGGAGCATTCGTATCAATCCACATGCCATGTCCGGTTTCAGCGTCCTCTATTCTGGTTAATCCAACCTCCGGCCACCTTCTTTCGAGGGGGTCACTCAATACAAGCGCAATAACATCGTGCCGATGCGCCAACAAGGATAATTCAGTGGCATACGTTTCAACTGGCGCAAGAAAGTCGGAAAGTAAAAAGATGATTGAGCGCCGTTTCAGAGAGCGATTAGTCATTCGCAAAGCGGCTGCAATATCGGTTCCGCGATCTGCTGGTTGGACGGTCAACAAGTCACGAATAAGACGCAAAATATGATTTCGTCCCTTACGAGGCGGCACATATAACTCATTGCGTGCGCTAAACAGCACTAAACCGACTTTATCATTATTACGAATGGCAGAATAAGCTAAAACTGCGCCGAGTTCAGCGCCCAAGTCCCGTTTTTGTCGTCCATTACTTCCAAATAAACACGACGCACTGGTATCCAACAACAGCATGACCGTCAGTTCGCGCTCTTCAACATACTGGCGGACGAAAGCATCGCCGGTGCGGGCGGTCACATTCCAATCAATAAGCCGCACATCATCGCCGGGTTCATAAGGGCGAATAGCATCAAATTCAATTCCGCGCCTCTTAAAGGCAGAATGATATGCGCCTGCGAGGGAATCATTAACCAGCTTGCGCGTTCGTAATTCGATCAAACGAATTTTACGAAACGTGTCGGGTGCAATCATTAGGGTACGGGTACTCGGCTCAAAATCTGTTCGACGATTTGTTCACTGGTCACATCTTCGGCCTGTGCCTCGAATGTCACCAATATACGGTGGCGCAGTACGTCAGGAGCAACCTGCTTGACATCATCCGGGGTCACATAACCCCTACCCCGTAAAAATGCAAAGGCTTTCACCGCCTTGAGCAAAGCAATAGTCGCGCGTGGGGATGCACCGTATTCAATTAACGAACGTAACTCCTTCGCTCCGCTGCCAGATGGGTCACGAGTCATAAAGATAATGTTGAGTATGTAGTCATGAATTTTTTCGTCAACGTAGATACCGTTCACGACTGTGCGGGCTTGTTGAACACCATTTAAATCAATCACTGGCTGGGCAATAGGTTCATCCCCACTTGCCATGCGCTCGACAATGACACGTTCCTCGGCACGGGTTGGATAACCGACAACGACCTTGAGCATAAAACGATCCAATTGGGCTTCCGGTAAAAGATAAGTGCCTTCTTGCTCGATGGGGTTTTGAGTCGCCAACACCATAAAAGGAACAGGCAGTGGATGAGTTTGGTCGCCAACCGTAACCTGTCGTTCTTCCATCGCTTCGAGCAAAGCCGACTGCACTTTGGCAGGCGCACGGTTAATCTCGTCAGCCAATACGATATTGGCGAAAATTGGCCCTAAGCGCGGGGAAAACTCACCTGTACGCGGGTTATAAATCTGCGTACCAATCAGATCAGACGGAAGCAAATCCGGCGTGAACTGCACACGCTGAAACTTAGCCTGCACGGTACTAGCCAATGTCCGAACGGCTAAAGTCTTCGCTAATCCGGGTACACCTTCAATCAAAATATGACCGCTGCAAAGCAAACCAATCAGCAAGCGGTTAATGAGCCGGTCTTGACCAACGATCACCCGATTCGTCTCTTTAGCGACTTCTAAAAATGCGCTGGCCTCGCGTTTAATCGTGTCGTTCAATTGTTGGATAGCATTCATTAGACATTTTACTCAGCGGAAGAACAGACAAAAGTTCATCGAACTGGGATTGGTTTTACAACTAGCAAATAACAGTGCACCGCCAACCACACCAGCGCAAACAAATACCACAGCTAAGCATCCACACCAAGCGATTGGGCCACCATTCACGATGCCGCCTACAATTTGGACTATTCCCATGACCGTATGCAGACCTGTACCCAATATTTGCAGGCCAAAAAATAATAGTAACCCTACAACACATAGAATGGCACAACCCACGGCCAACAAGACGGGTGATCCCAAATTGGCATTTTGCAATAAATCCATATCGAAACCGAGCCTATTTAACTAAATCCGAATAGCAGTATCCATGATACTACGGATTACATGATCCCTGTACCGAACCCACAGATTTCCAATTGTCACCGTCGTGGACATAGCATTCGCAATAACTGGTTGACTCGCCTTTGCCCATCCATAAAAGAAAGCTGGTATCCGTATGTAAACAGACATTTGCATTATCGTCAGTGTGCAGGCTAGGACTGGCAATCCCAAGGCCACGTTCGGTAGCATCTTGTATCAACCAGACGCGGAAACTTTGCCCCGGTACATTTCCTAACTGAACAGCAATTTCGCCTTGCGAAATCAAGGCAATCGCCAGACACGGTAAAATCAACAAGATCACCCAAATCACGAGACCGATTCCACAGCCTAACCGCCGGAGCCGACTTCTGGGTTTAATGGGGGGTGCATCGGGTGTGTAATCAGAAGGAAATTGGCTGTTTTCAGACATGAAATAACCTACAGTGTTTAGTTCAACCAAGACCAGCCTACAAGCTGTAAGTATGAGTATAGCGCATGGAAGTTAAGAGATGAAAATCCGCAGCGATTACTCATCTGCGAACCGCATCTGAATGTTATCCTGCTGGTCGTAGCTGACGTGTACAAATAAAGGGGTAGCAGATTTATCCATGCCGAGGATACGCGGCAGAATGATGGGCAAATCCTCAACGAGATCATATTGCACCACGTCTTGCTGTGGTATCCAATGCAAAGTACCCTCATCGTTCGCGTTGACTATACGACTATCACTCTCAGCGGTAAAGACAAATAGGACAATGCCAGTCGATGCTTTGGCATCAATATTATAGACTGCACGAAGCTGAAGGTTGGTGACCGTTAAACCCGTTTCTTCAAAGATTTCCCGGTTGGCGCTGGTAAGTGGATCTTCATCACGCTCGATATGCCCCCCCACCCCGTTATATTGATTGGGGAACACCCGTTTGTGGGCGGCACGTCTCATCAACAGTATATCAGCGCCGTTCAACACAAAGCATAGTGTACGCGGTATAGTCAGCCAACGATTTTGTGTCGCATCCGCGCCCTGCTCATTTGCACCCATATTTGTAGTAATCCTAATCACTATTGATTGTCTAAAGTCACATCTTCGTGCTAATCTAGCTTAAAGAGAGGCTTCACTCGCGCTATATGGAAAATCGTCATCCTATGTCACTCAACCAAACAGATGCTCCACAGCCAGATTTAAGAATTGTTCTGACTGAAACGTTGCACCCCCATGAAGAACATGACTCGCAGCGGTCACAACCGCTTATGGACAGACTTGCCAGTGAAACGATGGTCATCAACCCGCCGATTGTCGCACCGATGGGAGCGAGCCAATATCTGGTTCTAGATGGAGCCAATCGTTTCCATGCTTTTTCGCATCTGGGTTATCCGCATATTCTGGTGCAGGTTGCGCCTTATGAAAGCGGTTATGTCGAACTTAAAACGTGGCGACATCTTGTTTGTGATTGGCAGCAAGATGAACTCATCGAGCATATCAAGCAACTGGACGATATTCAAATTATTGAGGGGCAGGATCGTTCCGCGATTGCTCACATTTTGCTTCGAGACAATAGGGTTTTGGCACTGATTTCCCCGGTTGAGAATACACACGAACGGAATGCGGCGCTGCGCCAAGTTGTGAGCATCTACCAGCAAAATGCGACCTTACAACGGACGGCTTTAGTTGAACCTTCAGACATCTGGGGGCTGCATCCGACAGCTATTGCGATCTTTGAGTTTCCTCATTATCAACCGGCAGATATTATCGCGGCGGCACGATATAACGCGTATTTACCACCCGGCATAAGCCGACACATTATTCAGGGTCGCGCGTTGAAGGTCAATTACCCATTAGATTTATTGCGCGATGAAAAGACCAATTTGAGCGAGAAAAACGAGCAACTGCGCGAATGGGTGCAAGGAAAACTGGCTACGCGACAAATCCGTTATTATGCCGAGTCCAGCTATTTATTTGATGAATAAGAAGGCGATTCGCGATGAATCAAGAAGTGATTTTGGCTTTAAAGCAGACCCGTTTATATAGTGATGGCGTGGATTATGCGGTCATCAAATTGCCAGCAGGAGCGATCACAGTCGCGGCGGGAATTGTGGCGGAAATTGGCGAGGCATTTTGCACACTGATTGTCGATAAAGATGAGGTTAGCCTTATCATTCCAGCCGAGGCAGTTGAGGATTTCGCAGGACGTTTGAAGGGACATACAATAGCCCCGAATTCATATCGACTGATTACATTTGATCTCGAACTGGGCTTTAATCTTTTCGGGTTCATGGCAGTGGTTAGCCAAACACTGGCGGATGCAGAAGTGTCAATCCTGCCGATTGCGGCATTCTCGCGTGACCATCTTCTGGTTCCTACTCAGCAGTTCGATATTGCCATGCAAGCGCTGCAAAAGTTACAATCCGCACTCTAAGTAACCCATAAGAGAGAACTGAACACACTACATCATAATGGATATATCACTTTTCCCGACCGACCAAGTTCCGCGCCCAGCCAATGAGATAAAGATTGAGCAAATCGACATCACCCTATATCCAGATCGCTTCCGGGTGCATATCCGCGTGAAAGTGACCGCCTTTTTGGAGCGACCCAATTTGTTATTGGTGGCACGGAATAAAGATAATGTGATTGTGAGTGAACTCAACATCATTGAAACGATGCACGCGGATATGGAATTCACACTGCATATTCGTAATGTGAAAGAGCCTGCGGGAGAATACACCTTGACGGCGGATTTGTTTTATCAGACGCGAACCCCACCACAGGATCAAAAAACGCAGACCTTTGTCATTCCTGAAGCAAATGCAGCTCCATCGAATTGACGGAGGCACACATGCAATTGTGGCTAAAGCCTGAACTGGCGCAATCTATTATCGACCATGCCCGCAAAACGCAGCCAAATGAGTGCTGTGGTGTGATCGTCGGTGAGGGAACAAGAGCCGAACAAATTGTAGCGCTGGCGAATGTGGCGGCTGATCCAGCGCATCATTACCATATGGACGACAAGGCACTGGCTGAAGTGATATTCCAAACGCAGCGTCAACATCTCGAAATTATCGGGTTTTATCATTCTCATCCAAGGACGGAAGCTATACCTTCGCAAACCGATATTCAATTTGCCAATTATCCTGATATGGCATACGTTATCGCCAGCTTAAAAGGCGGCGAAGCACGTTTGTCGGCATGGTCAATCAAGCCCTATCGAGTGGCTCCGATTACATTGGTTATTTCAGTGGATAAGCCAGCGCCAGAAGCAAAATCGCTCTCTATTATTCAAAAAAGAGCGATTATCGCGTCAGCCATTATTGCGTTTATTTTTATGCTTGTGCTATCACTTTCATTATTGCCTCCAGCACCTATTATCCCGATCCCCTAACATCAGAAAGTTGTTATTATCCCTATGCTTGTCCCCATTATTATCATCGTGATTGTTGGACTTCTCGCAGGTGGTGTAGTCAATGCGTTGGCAGATGACCTGCCGACCGAACGCCGACCTAAGTTACCGCATTATCCAGATGGAACACCCCGACCTGTTTCGGCATGGCTGGGAGTTAGTGCGTTCCTATTGGGGAAACGCTCATCAGCAAAAGGTTCGAAGCTGACATGGCGCTATCCGCTGGTGGAAATTGCAACGGTGGTCGCCATGATTTTGACCTATGTCATTAAAGTGAATGAACCAAAAGCCGATGCGTTGCAAATGGTTTATTGGCTGATTTACATGGCGATTTTCGTGCTCATTACGGTGATTGACGTTGAACACAAGCTCATCTTGTTCATTGTCATTATTCCTTCGTGCGTACTCGCGATTGTGGATGCAATAACAACCAGCGCACCCCCTAACTTAGAGCGTTCGCTTACGGGCGGCGCACTGGGTTTTGGAACGTTTTTTGTGCTGTACTTGGGCGGAATTGCCTACGTGTATATCGCTAATCAGGTGCAAGGGCGCAACATCAGTGAGGTGGCGTTTGGCTACGGCGATGTAATGATGGCGCTGCTAAGTGGCTTGATTTTAGGGCTGGGCGATATGTTGTTTGCGATGTTCCTAACGGTGCTACTGGGTGCATTGGGCGCAATGCTGTATCTGGTGGGACAGCGGATTTCCGGGCGCAATTCGAGTATGGTGGCGGCGCTGCCTTACGGCCCCTATATTGTGGCTGGAACGGCATTGATGCTGCTATTTGGTCCGCAAATTCGGATATTTTTGGTGGGATACGCGAATTAGGGAAAAGTAGTCCGTTTTTAGTTGACAGTTATCAGTCAATATCAAGGCATGAAAGTCTATCCTATTTAGTGATTTTGATTCGCTTAGTTCGGAAAATGCACTAGATGATTCGGTGAATTGAAGATATTTAAGGGAGAAACTGCGGAATATGCTGCAATTGCGGCAGTTTCGGAAGTTTCGGAAGTGCAGTTTTGTGTCGGCGATGGCGGCGCGACATAAAAGGGTTTGATCGCCACAAAATAATGCTGTTGATGTTGTTGCAGTTGAGAATCAGTCAATTTGTCGCAAATGTCGTCACAGTCGTCAGTGTCGGGGTGACATTTGGTCGACAAGGCTCCCTTCGGTCACAAATTTGGCAGCAATTTCGGCAATGCCAAAGTGTGATTTTTTGCCGAGATTGCCAAGTTATTGAGCACCATCTTTGACCGCACACCAATCCTAGATGAGTTCAAACTGTTGCAAATGTTGTTAAAGTTGCAGTTGCAACAAGCCCCATTTTGTCACATTTCCATAATTGGGTTTTTAAGTTGCGCTAGATCTATGGGCGGACAGCCGTCCACAGCTAAAGTCCCATAGACATCATAACCGATAGGGAATCGGAATGGGTTACATTTTGGAAGAACATTTTGTAACTCTTTGGCAGGGTTGGGGCTAACTTTGCAAGCGAGGATTGAAGCGTTTTGGTTAATGGACGGTTTGGAAATGGTTTGCCGACAAACCTAATCTAAACCTTAGATATAATAATCACGAAATAAGATTTTCGGTTCAAATAGGCATATGCGGCACGGACACGGCATGCCGTGTCCCTACCAGAACCAAATTGGGTATATTGTAAATATGCTTTTACGTACATTCAGTTAAGCGGACGATCATTCGTTGATGATGGGGCGTTCGATGACACCACCGCCGAGAACAGTGTCGCCGTCGTAGACGACAGCGGCCTGACCGGGGGTAATATCGCGCAGAGCGCCATCAAAGGTGATTGCCATACGTGAGTCGGGCAGCGGTTCTACCAATGCGGGTACAGGTGTGGCTTTATAACGAATCTTGACCTCGGCGCGGAAGGGTTCGGTTGGGATGTCATCACTCACCCAATTGACCCGTTTGGCAGTGAGCGAACTGCGCCCTAATTCATCGGCTGTACCAACCATCAGCACATTCTGCTGCGGATTGATGCCAATGACATAAAGTGGATCGTGGCTGGATAAACCCAAGCCTTTGCGCTGACCGATGGTGTAATTGACGAGGCCGCCATGTTCACCGACGACTTCACCATTTTTGCGGACAATCGGGCCGGAAACCATCACTTCAGGCGCGTGATCATTTAGGAAGCGGCGATAGTTGTTATCTCCAATGAAACACAAATCTTGGCTGTCCTGCTTGCTGGCGGTGGGCAGGCCAAAACGGGCGGCAATTTGACGCACTTCGGGCTTGGTGTAGCCGCCAACCGGGAACAAAGCGTGGCTTAGCTGTTCCTGCCCCAAGACACTGAGGACATAGCTTTGGTCTTTATGCGAATCAGCCGATTTCTTAAGCTGAAAACGACCATCTTCGCCCTGTGCTACCTGAGCATAATGTCCGGTTGCTAAATACTGTGCGTCCAAGGCCAAGGCGTTATCCAGCAGGTAACGAAAGCGGATTTGCCGATTACATTCCATGCAAGGGTTGGGAGTCACGCCCTGCCGATGCTGATCGACAAAGAACTCTACGATGGTATTACGGAACACATCTTTGGTATCCAGAACGTAAAAGGGAATACCCAACTGTGCCGCGATACGACGGGCATCCGACATTTGATCGGGTGTACAGCAGCGATTATGAGCGCCACCGGCAACAGTTTCTTCTGACCAGAGGCGCATCATCATGCCGACCACATCATAGCCCTGTTCGACCAGCAAAGCGGCAGCTACGGAGCTATCCACACCGCCACTCATTGCTACTACGACTCGTGTGTTTGAATTATCAGTCACAGCGTTATCTCGCAATTCAAATTCCAGATTTCTTTTGTGATTAGCCAGCGGACACGGCGTGCCGTGTCCCTACAAGGAGATTCAATTTCAATTTATCTATTAGCAATATTCCCGCCGACCCCACCCTAACCCTCCCCGTAGTAACAGGGAGGGAATCCATTCAAATTCAGTGACAGCGTTTATTGAAATCTTTGATAAATCACGTCGCCAGTTGAAAGGTGGCGTTTAATTTCCGTAATTTCGTTACCACGTCACCCAAAACATTTACGGTGTAGTCAATATCTTCGGCGGAAGTCGTCAAGCCAACTGTTAGACGCAAGCTGCCGAGTGCTTCTTTCGGAGAGAAGCCCATTGCCAGCAAAACAGAGGACGGTTCAGGGTTTCCCGTTTTGCAGGCCGAAGCACTGCTTGCTGCTACTCCGCGCATATCTAAATGGGTGACCAGCGAATTACCATCCAGACCATCCAATAAGAAGCTGGCATGAGATGGCAAGCGGTTGGTTGGATGCCCGGTTAATACTACATCAGGGACACGGTTTAGGATGCCTTCAATGAGTTGATTACGCCGAGCAATGAAGTGTTGTACGCGATAATCTATCTCTTGATAGGCCAGTTCAAGGGCTTTCGCCATGCCAACAATGCCGGAAGTATTGAGCGTTCCTGCTCTACGTCCTTCTTCATGGCTGCCACCCGTTTGGCTGGGAATAAGTTCAATGCCCTTGCGAACATAAAGCAGACCGACACCCTTGGGACCATAAAACTTATGGGCGGACAAACTGAGCAAATCCATGCCTAAGTGCCGAACATCTAAGGATAATTGACCCGCTGCTTGAACAGCGTCGGTATGCATAATGACTCTATGCGATTTTGCGCGGGCGGCTAAAACAGGTATCGGTTGAATAGTACCAACTTCGTTATTGACGAGCATGGCACTGACAACGGTGGTGGTTGGGCGATATAACTCTTCAAAGTCAGATGGGTTGATCACCCCTTGAGAATCAACAGGTAAAAAGCTATGCTCAAAACCCATGACTTCGGACAACTGTTCAACCGTATTTATAACAGCACTGTGTTCGATGGTGGTTGTTATAATGTGATTGCCCTGCCCTGCCTGCCGCGATTTCCACGCTGCACCGCGCAAGGCAAGGTTGTCCGATTCTGAGCCGCCACTGGTAAAAATAAGCTCGTGCGGATCGCAATTCAGTATTCGCGCAATCGTTTCACGCGAGGTTTCGACAACATCCTCGGCTTTACGCCCAAAGGCATGAGCCGAGGCGGAATTTCCGTAATCGGTACTCAAGTAAGGGAGCATGGCATCAACCACACGCGGATCGGTGGGAGTGGTAGCAGAATGATCCAGATAGACAGAACGCTTTGTTAACATGCGACACAATTTCCATTAAATAATGTCAATCCATTGGAAATTATAGGACAGTCGACACGATTTTTACAGTTTACAGGTGACGAGTCGGACAAATCGGTATATCATTAGGGTTTGCAATTCAAAGAACACCACAAAAGATGACTCAGATGAGCGAACTCACCTGATAAATTGTTCTGTTCACTACAATCATAGGAGAACATGATGTCTATCATTGAAAATATACATGGTCGCGAAATTTTAGATTCACGCGGCAACCCGACTATCGAAGTTGAAGTTCGTTTAGCCGATGGTGCATTCGGACGGGCAATGGTTCCAAGCGGCGCATCCACAGGCGAACATGAGGCACTGGAACTCCGTGATGGCGACAAAAAGCGCTATGACGGTAAGGGTGTGCTGCGGGCTGTCAACGCGGTGAATGGGCCGCTGGCTGATGCACTGCGCGGGATGTACGCTCAACAAAAAATTGTTGATGAAACGATGATCGAGTTAGACGGCACGCCAACCAAATCAAACCTCGGCGCAAATTCTATTCTGGGTGTATCACTGGCTGTTGCCCGTGCTGCTGCCGAAAGTGTGAACCTGCCATTATACGCTTATCTGGGTGGTGTTCATGCCCATATGCTGCCCGTACCGATGATGAATATTATGAACGGTGGCAAACACGCCACCAACAGCACCGATTTCCAAGAGTTCATGGTGATGCCTGTGGGCGCGGATACGTTCCGCGAGGGACTACGTTGGTGCGTCGAAATTTATCAAACCCTCAAGAAAATTTTGCATAAGGCTGGTCACTCCACGACTGTTGGTGATGAGGGCGGTTTCGCACCGAGCCTCGGCTCCAATCAAGCCGCGTTGGATATAATTATGGAAGCCATTCAGCAAGCAGGCTATACTCCCGGCGAGCAAATTCGTATTGCTCTTGATCCGGCAGCGTCAGAACTGTATCGCGATGGCAAATATCACCTTGATATTGAAGGACGTGTTCTTTCGGGCGAGGAGATGGTGGAGTTTTGGGCTGATTGGACGAGCCGTTACCCGATTATTTCGCTGGAAGATGGTCTGGCACAGGACGACTGGGAAAACTGGTCGAGACTGGTGGCGAAAATTGGTGACAAAGTTCAGATCGTGGGTGACGATTTGTTGGTTACCAATGTTGAGCGTGTGGAACGAGCAATTAAAGAAAAAGCAGCAAACTCACTGCTGTGCAAAGTCAACCAAATTGGTACACTAACGGAAGCAATGGCAGCAAGCCAATTGAGCCAACGTCATGGTTGGACGGTGGTCGCGAGCCACCGCAGCGGTGAAACTGAAGATACGACCATTGCTGATCTGGCAGTTGCAATGAATGCGGGTCAAATCAAGACTGGCGCACCCGCGCGATCAGACCGTGTTGCCAAATTTAACCAGCTTTTACGAATCGAAGAGCAGCTCGGCAGTGCCGCGGTTTATCCCGGCATTAAAGCCTTCACCAATCTAAAACTCTAGTTCGAAGTATTTACTCGAAAGGAAAATCAGCTTGTCTAACAAGTCGGGTGTTGAAGGTAAACGCACCAAAATTGTAGCGACAATTGGCCCGGCCTCGAATGATGAGGCCACGATACGACAGCTCATCCGCAGCGGTATGAATGTCGCACGTATCAATTTTTCACATGGGGATCACGAGACTCATGGCGGGAATATTGACCGAATCCGGCAAATCGCTAAAGAAGAAGGCGCGGTCATCGCCATTTTATGCGATATTCAAGGACCGAAGATTCGTATCGGGAAAGTTGCCAATGAACCACTGGTTCTGAAAAAGGGCGATAAAGTTACCTTCACATTGGACAGTGTACCGGGGGAAAATGGCGTTATTTCGCTGCCGCATCCTGAGTTCATTCAGGACATCAAGGTGGGTATGCAACTGCTGCTGGATGACGGCAATATGGAAATGATGGTCACACAAACGATTGCTCGTGGTTTAGTGTGCGAGGCTGTCATCCCCGGTGTGTTGAGTTCGCGCAAGGGCGTAATGGCTCCAAAGGCACGGCTAACCCTTTCGGCGATCACCGATAAAGATCGGGCTGACGTTGAGTTCGCTCTGGGCAAAAACACCGAATATTTGGCGATGTCATTCGTGCGTTCTGAAGATGATATTCGCGAGATGCGCTGGCTTATTAAGCATTTGGGCGGCGATGTTGCCGTTATCTCAAAAATTGAGAAGCACGAGGCCTTGGAAAACATCGAGTCGATTATCGAAGTGTCTGACGGTATCATGGTGGCGCGCGGCGATTTAGGTGTTGAAACACCCGCAGAAGAAGTGCCATTTCATCAAAAGCGGATAATACGCCTGTGTAATGAGGCTGCCAAGCCTGTCATCACTGCCACACAGATGTTAAACTCGATGGTGGAAAGTCCACGTCCCACGCGTGCTGAAGCCAGTGATGTTTATAACGCTATTCTCGACGGCACGGATGCCGTCATGCTCAGTAACGAAACAGCAGCCGGCAAGTATCCGGTTATTGCTGTGGAGACAATGGCACGGATTGCGGTTATTGCCGAACACAGCATCTGGGCGAACCGTAGCCAGCCCCGCGCTATTTACAAGCCACGAACTGAGGGCAACCAAGCTATTTCGGACGCGATTAGCCAATCAACGTGTCAAATCGCAGAAGCACTTAATTCCAAGCTGATTGTGACCTCAACCTTAACCGGCTATACCACCCGCCGCGTTGCCAAAGAACGTCCTAAAACCCCGATTTTATGCGTTACACCTAATGAAATCACACAACACCGGATGGCTCTGGTATGGGGTGTGCTGCCCCTGCTCATCCCAGAGTTTCATTCGATTGATGAAATGATTACGACGGTGGTTAATGCTGCCGAAAATGCCGATCTGGTAACAACAGGGGACAGCCTCGTTATTATCGCAGGCGTACCGTTCAGCGTCGGCGGACAGACGAATTTCTTGAAAATTCATACCGTCGGGGATGTAACAGCGTTCTAATTTCGAGTGGACAATGGGCGACGTGTTACAAGTCGTCGCCCTCTACAAATTCTAAGGGTTCGGGGTTACGCGGAGTCGTGCGCCGACGCACTTGGGTCTGCACGTTCCCTGTGAGTTGTTCAGGCACATTAGAGGGTCGGGCATAGGTGGGCGTGGCAATAAGTGGTTCGGCCGCAATCTGCTGTTGAGTGGTGCAGTAAGGGCAAACTTGCCACGATAACTCCAGCATTTGATGGCAGTGAACGCACGGTTTCTTAAGCCGCGTAAAACAATGCGGACAGGCTTGCCAGTTTTCCTGTATCCGTTGACCACAGCCGGGGCAAGTTGGCTTTTCCTCGATTTCTTGAAGCAGGGCTTCTTCTTCGAGTGAACGTTCATAAGCCTCGCTCAAGGTTTCACGCGGGCGAACCAGTAGATAGATAATTAAACCGGGAATAATCAACAGGGCGACCAAGAGCAAGCTGCCGAGCTGCGCGAATGTATCCCGCGAACGGGAACGCATATCCCGATAAGCCCATACAATCAGCGCCAACCAAAGCGCCGCTAACATGACGATGCCGTAAATCGTGATCCCCAGCGCAAGATCACTTGATAAACCTAACCCCGTAAGCAATTCACCCATGTTGGGAACTCCAAACCTTCAGACTATTTCTAGAGCCAGTATATCAGCCTGCATGTGTAGGCGCAAAAGGCCGCGTAAGAGTATCATATTGAGCAGGCAAGAATCAAAATTATCCTCAATTGGTGCATATGAGTTCACGCGATAAAGATACAAGACCACAATCCAGCTTTAAGGCTCTGCCCACTAATGAGCGACCACGCGAACGAATGCTGGCCTATGGTGCTGGATCGCTTTCAAACGCAGAACTGATTGCCATCCTGTTGCGAACGGGAACAGCTAGTGAAAATGTCATGGAAGTTGCCGAGCAAGTGCTGATGGCATGTGGTGGATTAGCGGGTCTGATGCGGGCATCACACACTGATCTCCTAAAAATCAATGGTTTGGGACCAACCAAAGCCACGCAAATGATGGCGGTGGTCGAGTTAGCAAAACGTGCCATGACGTTACCGATCACTGAACGTGCGCCTATTGATAAGGCAGAAGACGCAGCACAACTTTTCATGGACATGCAGTTTTTGCAACAGGAACATGTGCGGATATTGCTTTTGGATACGGCGCGATGTGTGATCGCCAGCCCAACCATTTACATTGGCACGCTCAATACCTCTGTGCTGCGCGTATCCGAAATTTATCGCGAGGCGATTACGCGTAATTGTCCGGCGATCATATTGGCGCACAATCACCCGTCAGGTGACCCTACCCCATCACCCGAAGATTTAGAATTGACCCACACCCTGATTTCGGCGGGGAAATTACTTGACATACAACTTCTAGACCATCTGGTGATGGGACACAATCGTTGGATTTCAATGAAAGCGTTGGGCATCGCGTTTTCTGATTAAATGCGGTTAGATGCCATCTGAAGATTTAAATCAAATAGCAAACACGTCATCCACGGGAGGCTTTGCACTATCGTGTCACTACCAAAATTGGTTTTCATTATGGATTAGCTTCTAAGCTGGCGACTAAGGTTATATCGCTGACATCCACATCATATTGATGACCTGATGAATAAAATCGCATATCAACAAGTTTAACTGGACGTTGTTCGGCTAGTTGGTCAGGGTTTGTCAGCAAGTTTAGAAGATTACCACTGTCATATGTAAACCACGATTTCTCATTCACACGCTCATGCTCCTGAAAACATGAATTGCATTGCAGCGGGAAATTACGATTTGGGTCAACACTGGCATAAAAACCATGAATCCAACTGTGGATATTATTATTTTTGTCCACATATTCAAGAAGCAGCATTAATGGGCATTCGCTGCCCTCCTGACCACAGGCACTTAAAGACTGGTAGTTGATTTTAAAGGTAGCCCTTAGCCCCAAATAATTGAAACTTGCCACATTTTGTCCGTCATTCCCCCATGAACGCAAACAAAATGTTTCACCATGCGAGGTTGCGTTATTATCGCGGACAATGCGTAACGCGGAACGCCCATCAGCCACATCCGGTACTGATCTTCCGGGAGGATTACTGTTGTCCTTACAAAACCAATCCTTGCTGAAGGGTTGACCTGTCGAATCGACTTCAGAGGGTGCAAGCAAATCATCCTGAAATACGCGGTCACTCAGCAGATTGGTGTATGTCTGAGATATAACTACATCCTGTGGATTGTCGGTGTAGTTGATAATCCCTTGGCTGTTGGCAGGAACAGACTTGCCAATGTCCACATTGGAGGGTTTAAGGATCACTTCACCATCTTGGTTGATGACCTGCACACGACTATCGGATGCGCGTAAAATATATTGACCACCCGAACGCAAGTAGATTAGATCACCGGCGCGAGTCAGAATGCTAAATGTTAAGTTACGCGCTAATTCTTTGGGTGAAAAAATGTTCAACTCACCCGTAAAATCTTGGAGTTCAACAACATAGTCGCCGTTACTCCATTGAAAGCGAGGGCGTGAACTTCGCAATAATCTGAGGGATGTATCACCGCGCATGGTTATAGCTGAAACAAGTTGTTGGTCATTTTGAGAATCACGCAAAGACAGCGTCGCTTGTGATAAAGGGTCGGTACTCACCTTATCATTGGTGGATACCGTTCCATTCAGACGAACTGCTTCTTGATTTGAAATACCACCACTACCCCGACTCACTTCCATCGTGGCATCCAAGGATACAGACGATTGAAACAAGAAATAGGTAAGGCCAACACCGCTTACCAAGCAAACCGTACAAAAGACGGCAAATGAAACCAGCATGATACCCCATGCCCGCCGTTGGGGGTCGATATTGATGCGCGGTGATGGAGGCGTGATTGTGTCTATACGTCCCAAAATTTATAGCCTATTCAATACGATTTGCAGATTTCATCCAGCCGCCAAATTATAACATAGGGCTGTGGCGACCCAAGCAAAACCCTTCATCTCGACGCATACAGGGCATTCAGGTATAATGAGTGACAATATTTTTCAGACGAAAGTTATATGGAGTATAGGCCATGTCCGGACATAGTAAATGGTCTACTATTAAACGCAAAAAAGGTGCTGCCGACGCACAACGTGGCAAGATATTCACCCGGTTAGCGCGCGACATCATGATCGCGGCGCGTGAGGGCGGTGGGGATGAAAATTCCAATACCAAGCTGAAACTCGCCGTCGCCAAAGGCAAAGCCAGCAATATGCCAAAGGAAAACATCGAACGTGCCATTTTACGTGGTTCGGGCGGCGCAGACGGCGAAATGATGGAAGAAATCACCTATGAAGGTTATGGAACCGAAGGTGTCGCATTCCTGATTGATGTGCTGACCGACAATAAAAACCGTACTCTAGCCGAAGTCAAACGGCTTTTTAACCGCGCGGGTGGCAGCTTGGCATCAGCAGGTTCGGTCGGTTGGCAGTTCGAGAAAAAAGGGTTTATCACCCTTGCTGGTGAAAAGCTGGATTTTGACAGTGTTTTCATGACGGCTGCCGAAGCAGGCGCGGACGATGTGGTTGATGAAGATGGAACGATCATCGTTTATACACCACGTGAAATGTTCGCCGCCGTTGAAACAGCGTTAACCGACAATGGCTACGAAATCGCGGATGCAGAACTGCGTTGGGAATCCAAGAACGAAAGTGAAATTGCTGTCGCTAAAGCTGTTCAGAACATGCACCTGATGGAACAACTTGAAGAACTCGATGATGTGCAAGGTGTGGCCTGTAACCTCGCTATCACCGACGATGTGATTGCCGCACTTGAAAGCGCCTAATGATTAGTCTGGGCATTGATCCGGGTACAGCAACTGTAGGCTACGGCGTGGTCGAGGAAATGCGCGATGGATCACTCCAAGCGATTGCTTATGGGGTCATCACGACTGTGCCTGCAATGCCCATGTGGGAACGCCTCGTAATTATCTATGACGGCATTCGCGAATTGGTGACTACTTATCAGCCAGATCGGGCTGCCGTCGAAGAATTGTTCTTTGCAAAGAATGTCACCACTGCCATTACAGTAGCACAGGGACGCGGTGTTATTTTGGCAGCGTTGGCTGGCTCAAAATTGCCTATCGCGGAATACAAGCCTAACAATATCAAGCAATCCATTGCCGGATATGGTGGCGCAAAGAAGCCGCAAATGCAGGAAATGGTGCGGATATTACTCGGCCTAGATGAGATTCCACGACCAGACGATGCAGCAGACGGACTCGCCATTGCCATCACCGATTTACATAATTCGCGTTACGATAGCTACATTGAATAGTGGGATAAATAGTTTATGATCGCCAGTATTCAGGGCGTGGTTGCGACTACGGGCAAAGATTATGCCGTTATTGCAACCAATAATGGTATCGGCTACAAAGTATTCGTCCCACACTCGGCACTGGAACGGCTTCATGATGGGAGTGATGCTTTTCTGCATACCACATTGATTGTCCGTGAAGACTCGCTAACTTTATATGGATTTGATACGACTACCGAGCGCGATGTTTTTGATACCCTGATTACGATTAGTGGTATTGGCCCGAAAACAGGCTTGGCTATTCTCAGCACACTCAGTTTGGATAGTTTAAGGAACGCCGTTGTAGGCGACCGCGCAGAAATCTTGACGCGTGTTCCGGGAATCGGTAACAAGTCTGCCCAAAAGATTTTGCTTGAGTTGAAAGATAAGTTTAAATTTGGTCTGGATACAGTTCCGGCATCGCCATTTGACGACATCAACAGTGATGTTCTTGACACGTTGGTGGCCTTAGGCTACAGCATCGTTGAAGCGCAAACGGCGATCCAATCGCTGCCGAAAGATGCACCACCGACTGTTGAAGATCGTGTCCGCCTAGCACTCAGCTATTTCGCCTAAACAAGACCTATCGGATAACTAAAATGGATTCAAATCCGCCTGATGCACTGGTCGGAAAACGCGTTGAGGTTTTGGACAAGGGATGGATCGAACTGATTGATCTGCTGCCCCATCCAGCAACAGGTATTAGTGGTGACTTGGCAATTGTCAACGCCGCGCGCGTTAGCTTTATGGGTGAAAGCAAAGGCCCTGAAAAAGATAAGAAGCTGCTGTTTTACCTGCTGCGTAATCACCACACTAGTCCATTCGAGATGGTCGAGTTTAAATTCCGTGTTCGTGCGCCATTGGTTACTTGGTGGCAGTGGGTACGTCATCGTACGTGGAATTTCAATGCCCAATCGGGAAGATACTCCCCATTTGAGGAAAACGACTTTTATGTGCCTGATGTTTGGCGCAAACAAGCGGCAAGCAATAAGCAAGCCAGCGAAGGCGAAGTCGATGCTGATACCAATCAGCTATTAACCGATAAGTTGGGTGACTTCTATAAAAAAGGTTACGACCTTTATGAAGAAGCCCTAAAAGCGGGCGTTTCGAAAGAGATGGCGCGTCTTTTCTTGCCGGGATTCAGTGTTTATTACACCTGGGTTGCTAAGGTTGACGCGCATAACTTGATGCAGTTTTTGCGTTTGCGAATGGCGAGTGACGCACAATATGAAATTCGTGTGTACGCACAGGCGATATACGATGAGTTTTTTAAGCCTGCGCTGCCATGGACTGCCGAAGCCTTTGAGGAATACAGTCTAAAATCGCCACCAAAATAGGTTTTGATGGCGATTCGCTATGTGCAAATTAATTCGAGGACAAATCACCCGCAACGGCAAAACACATTTGTCGTGCTAGTGAATCTTCGGGGTAAACTTTCCAAAGGTATTGCTTACCTGCTTCAAACAAATCCGATTTGAAAGTGTAATTGGAATCCACCGCATAATCAAAGAAAATCTCTTGATTGAAGTCACCAATCACACTAATACGATAACGCACTGCCCCTTGAATAGGTGTCCAAAAGACTTGGATTGGTGTACCAGCCGTAAACTTAGCAGCGCTCTTATCACGATCCACATCAAATGGGCCGCAAGCAATTAGTGTTGGAATCGGAGTCCACAACGGAATTGGCGTATCGGTCACCGGAATGGGTGTCAGGCTCGGCTCAACCGATGGAGTCCATGTGGGTGGCAAGGTCGCCCTTTCCACAGGAACTTCGGTCGGCGCAACTGTCGGAGGCGGAGTCTCGGTTGCCGCGGCTGCTGGTTGAGGTGTTGGGATAAAAGTAGGCAGCACTTCGGCAGCCTGTGGCGCACAACCCGCAACTGCAAAAACAAATATCGCTATCACCATAATCCATTTCATTGATTTTGCTCCTGCTAGACATCCGGCAACGTTGCGACGTGATATCCATTTATGATCAGAATAAAAACAAATATGAGTACCAAGAAGCCAAAAACAACATAGAAAAATACGGCAGTACGCTCTGGTCGCTTTTCGCCACGAATGCCAACCAACAGCCACCACCCTACCCCGTAGGTTATTATACCAAGCGCGGTTGAAACAAAAGACGGAAGAATAACCGTCTGCTCATTAAAAAAGTTTTTCATATAGATAAAATCTACCATTGGAAAAACGCTAGCCGTAACCGCAAGCGCAAAAACCGAGATAATAATGATTCGCACGAGACGCGACCAACCCAGAATTTTGCGAACCAAGTATGTGACGTAGGGAACGCGTTCGGCAGGGTGTGTTCGATCCAAACGCGCTTGTTTGAGTGTCTTGCCATTGCCTGAGTTCATGAGGGTTGATCCTTAGATCGATTTTGCCACTGCATTAGATTATTCGTGCTTGACTCGGTGTTTATCATGAAGGTTGCGCCACGTTCGAAATAGTCACGCATGATACTGCGGGCAGGTTCTTGAATACCGACTTCATCAATAGCCTCACACATGTGAGCATACCAATGATCACGTCCTTCTTGATCAATGACAAAGGGGGCGTGACGCATTCGCAACCGCGGATGACCTCGCTCGGCAATGTAACGGTTTGGCCCACCAAAAAATTGTACGAGGAAGAGGTATTGCCAATGCTTGCCCGCTTCGAGACTTTCGGGAAACATGGGTCGCAGCACTTCATCGGCCTCAACGTGACGATAAAAAGCATCGACCAATTGTTTGAAAGTGGCATCACCGCCAACCATTTCGTAAACATTCTGTTCTGGTTCTGTCATCATGTCTATTCCATCTCATCAACGGCCTATGTTTTGCCGATTATCATCTCTATTATGCCGTGTAATTGAAAGTCTGGCTGGACAATTATGGGCATAAGAGTACAATCTTCCCGTTTAACACGTTGCTTAACACGCTTCCTGAAGGAGTATTGCATATGAAGGTATTTCAGCGTCGGGTGGGAATCCTCATCCTACTTACGCTTTTGATCAGTTTCGGTTTGGTTGCTGCCCAAGATACAACTGCGGTTACGGTCGCTGGTTCAGGCATCGTTACCCCTATATTTGACAGTCTCAAAACTGCAAGCGGTGTCACCGTTGACATAAAATCAGAAGTCACCGGAACTCGCACTGGTTTTGAGCGTCTTTGTCAAGGCGAGACGGACATTGCAACCTCAAACCGTTCAATTTCGGCTGATGAAAACCGTAATTGCACCAGCACTAATATTGATTATACCGAATTATTGATTGCCCATAACATTGTCGCTTTTGTTGCAGCGCCAGATGCAGCTTATACACAATGTTTGACGATAGCCGATTTGAATACCATTTTTGCGCCGAGTTCACAAACCGCGAATTGGAACCAAGTCAATCCGGCAAACGCTGATACGGCTCTCAACGTTGTCGCACCCGCCGCTACATCCGCCACCTTTGCGGTGCTGGACGGCGTGGTTGACGGTGATGGCATTCGTACAGATGCAACACTGACCGCTACGGAAGCGGATGTGATCTCAGCCGTTGCCCAAGCAAAAGGTGCAATTGGTGTGGTGAGTTTGCCAGCCGCCCTCGCAGCGGGCAACAGCGTAAAAATTCTTCAAATTAACGCTACTAACGCCTTTGGTTGTACAGCACCTTCGGCTGAAACCGTTGAGAATCGCACATACACGGTTACCAATCCATTGTTTATTTATGTCAACCGGGCAAGCCAGAGAAAAGCCGCTATGCAAGACTTACTGGGTTATAATATCGGTGCAAACTCTGCACCGATCATTGCTGCGGCTGGCAAGTTTATCCCTTCCACAACAAACGCCAACG
>JBBQLX010000085.1:0-27536 GCA_038328375.1 Aggregatilineales bacterium
ATATTATGACTTAGGTTTAAACGCACAAACCATCATAAACCCACCTACAACTATTTTCTAACCCGCTTAACAATCCCACTCCCTCAAAATGGTTAGCCCTAACTCTCGCGAAGAGTTACAAAATGTTCTTCCAAAATGTAACCCTTTTCTCTTGCACATGTTGTATGATTTTCGTAGGGACGGGACATATTCCTATCCAACGCATCTTAACATCTGACCAACGCGCACAATCGACATAAAATGCTGTGCTGAAATTGCCGCTTTTGCTGCTTTCGCCGCATATTTCGCTTAATGGGCTTTCCAACTTTGTATTGGACTGATGACTGTTAACTGACGACTATAAACTACAGGGTAACAAACGTCACAGAAATTCCTGCTACTTGTCGCATTACAGTTTCAGCTAACTATGACACACTGATAGTCAGTTTCTAAAGTGATATTCTTTTAGGAAGTGACGTGTGGATTACGGACTTATCTTTTTAACAGGTCTGACGACAGGCGGTTTATCCTGTTTAGCCGTTCAAGGTGGACTGCTGGCAACCGCAATCGGCGGGGTCACCAAAAGTACAGTTGCACCCGTTCAGGTTGAAAAAGGAAAACGGCGAAAAGCCAAACATCAACAACCAGCCAAGCCAGCCATCAAGATTGATCCGCAGCAAGCGTGGCCTGTCGTCTACTTCTTAGCTGCGAAGCTGGTTGCTTACACAGTTCTTGGCTTACTCCTCGGTGCGCTCGGCTCGGTTGTTCAAATTACAACCACTGCTCAAGCCATTATGCAAATTTTTGTCGCGCTTTATATGCTGGTGACCGCGCTTAATTTGCTCGATGTCCATCCCGTTTTTCGATATTTTGTCATTCAACCGCCCAAAGCATTAACACGCTTGGTTCGAAAAGGCGCAAAGTCCGAAAGTGCTTTTGCACCTGCATTACTTGGTTTACTGACCATCTTGATCCCCTGCGGCACAACACAGGCAATGGAAGTACTCGCGATTGGCTCTGGTAATCCGATTGTTGGCGCAGTGGTGATGTTCCTTTTTGTACTCGGTACATCACCAACCTTTTTTGTGCTAGGTTTTGTGGCTACACAGCTTCGCGGTCCGGCGGGACGCTGGTTTACGCGCGGTGCAGTCGCTCTCATTTTGATCCTAGCCTTTGTGTCCTTTAACGGCGGTTTGACCGCATTAGGTTCGCCATTAGCTCCCAGCCGAATCTTCGCCTCACTTTTCCCCGGTACTTACGGCATACCTGTCGAGGCGCAGGTGGTTGATGGCAAGCAGGAGATCGTAATGGAGGCCAGCTCCAAAGGTTATACACCCAATTATTTTATCGCTCAACCGGGGCAGCCCATTCGCTTGAAATTAATCACCCAAGATACGCTTTCCTGTTCACGGCTGTTCACTATACCCAGTCTGGGCATTGAAAAGGAACTACCGTTGACCGGCGAAACCGTGATTGATTTGCCGTCAATGGCAGTAGGGGAAGTCTATTTCTCATGCAATATGGGGATGTATCCCGGCTTGATTCGCGTTCAGGAGAAGTTAGCATGACTAAAAAACAATTTCGTATTCAGGGTATGCACTGCGTGGGGTGTGCGATGGTTATTGATGTCGCACTCGAAGACTTGTTCGGTGTTCAATCAGCGAATACCAACTACGCCAAACAAACTACCGATGTCATCTACGATGAGAAGCGCCTCAATGAAGAGAATCTGGTGGAGGCTGTGAGCAAAGCCGGTTATAAAGCTGCTCCAGTGGTTAGCGCCGTTCGTTAAAAGAGGTATGGCTTACTCATCTTTAGGTTTATCGGGGGGCAGCCAACCAAACGGCGTATCCTCATCCAGCAGTTCAAACGGATGCACCTGCCGTTGTTGCGGTAAACTCTCAGCAGGCAAGGTAGGTGCAGCACGGCGGGCTTCGCGGGCGGTGTTGCGCTTCCGCAAATCAGACGCGTAGTAAATCGTTTTGTTTCGGCTTTTATCGAGGGTTATACGGGCGACACCCCGCGCCAACATATCCACTGGCATCGGCGCGACCCGCCCGAACCAGAACCATGACACAATCGGTGTGCTGCCCAAAATCGTCATCAGCAGGTAGAAAGGGTGGCGACGCTCACCACGCACATAAGCCACCGGCGCACGGATAACGGTGGCAGTCAATCCGACACGTTCCATGTAAGTTTCAGCTTCGCGTTTGGCTCGTAGGTAATTATTGTTGACCCAAGGTGCGCGTACACTGCTCATCAGTACCATATGCGGCACACCGTCACTGACGCACATGTTGGCAACATTGCGGGCAGATACGAAGTTTAAGCGGTGGTGGTTTGATCCCTGTGTCGTGTCGGCAATCATGCTGCCAACCGTGTGGATGACGCTGGCATGACCCCGCGCCCGTCCACGCAAACTGGCAGGGTCCCACACATCGGCAACGATCCAACGGACACGCTGCGCCAATGGGCCGAGTTTGTCCTCTGTGCCGGGGCGTACTAATAGGGTGACATCTGCGCCTTCGGCCAGCAGCGCCGCCGCGATATTGTCGCCCACAAAGGTACCACCACCGGTCACCAATATGCGTCGATCTTTACCTGCCATTTAAAATTGTCTCGCAAGGGTAGGAGTGAACACGTTCATTGCACGATTGTAGCGGAAAGTGGGTGTAAGTGGAAAGGACAGGGACGTTTTGTAATCTTATACGTCCCTGTCCTTTTTAGCCGAAACACGGTTGGTTACGGTTTATTTGTGCGCTTTGGCAATGCTGATATTGATCTTGTGGTTACGGATGCTGGTGTTTTTCATCGCCAACAGCACATTCGGGACTGCCTTGCTGGGAATATCGACCATCGAATAATGGTCATGAATTTCAATCGCGCCAATATGTGATCCGGGAATATTCGCTTCATTGGCAATCGCGCCAACGATGTCACCGGGGCGAACACCTTCTTCACGTCCAACATCCAGTTTAAGGCGGGTTGATTCACCGTCCGGGCCGGAGCGCTTGCTGTCCTTATAACGTCGGGGTTCGCGCTGTTCGCGGTAAGTTGTTCGGGCGGGTTCCGGTTCCATGATCGCCAAACGATCTTCGGTCACGTCCGGTGTATCGCCCAACAACAGTTTAAACGCGGCGGCTGCCATATCACGCGGGTTAAACTCTTCACCCAGTTCATCAGCCATCTTAAAGTACAGTTCAAGTCCTTCTTCAGCCAAGGTTTCGCGCAGGGTTTCCTTAAAGCGATCACGACGGCGGTTCACCACGTCATCAAGGGTAGGCAGCCGTTCCTTCTGAATGGGCTTGCCAACCGAGCGCTGGACAATCTGCCACAAGCGGGCTTCGCGATTAGTAACTAAGGAGATAGCCTGTCCGGTGCGTCCGGCGCGTCCAGTACGTCCGATACGATGGACATAAATCTCAGGATCAAGCGGAATGTCGTAGTTGATGACGTGCGAAATATGATCAACATCCAAACCACGCGCTGCTACGTCAGTTGCCACTAACAGGTCGATTTGTTCGCTGCGAAACTTTGCCATCACACGGTCACGCTGCATCTGGTTGAGGTCACCGTGTAAGGCTTCGGCAGTGTGCGAACGGGCCGTCAAACGCTGCACCAGCGAGTCGACTTCCAATTTGGTGCGGCAGAAAATGATCGCAGCCGTTGGTATTTCGTAATCCAAAATACGCGACAGAACTTCGAACTTATCCCGCTTGCCCACTTCATAGAAGCTCTGACGGATTTGCGGCATATTGCGTTTTTCGGCGGAAACCGTGACGCGCTTGGCATCATGCATATAACGCCGCGCAAGGGCAGCAATCGGTGCTGGCATGGTGGCAGAAAACAAAGCCGTCTGACGGTCTTTGGATGTTTCCTTCAAGATAATTTCGATGTCTTCGATGAAACCCATGTTGAGCATTTCATCGGCTTCGTCCAGCACGACCATGCGGACAGGCGCGAGCTTGAGCGTCTTGCGTCGGATGTGATCCATGACACGTCCCGGTGTGCCAACGACCACCTGAACGCCACGATCCAGCGCGCGTAACTGCCTGTCAATCGGCTGCCCACCATAGATGGCGAGAATGGAAATGCCTTGGTGCTTGCTGTAAGACTGGAAGGCTTCCGCGACTTGAATGGCGAGTTCACGGGTTGGGGTGAGGATCAGCGCCTGCGGTGTATGAATGCTTGGATCGAGATTTTGAATGATAGGCAGGGCGAAAGCGGCTGTCTTACCGGTACCGGTTTGTGCTTGCGCAATCACATCACTGCCTTCTAGCATCAGGCGGATGGTTTGCTCTTGCACCGGGGTTGGTTCTTCGTAGCCGAGTTCACTAATGGCTTTGAGCGTTGTCTCGCTCAAGCCGAGTTCAGAAAATGATGAAACCACAACTTACTCCAATATGATGATTCAACTTAAGCCACGTAGCAGCTTTCTCCGGGGAGGAGCGTTGACTTCTCAATGGGAGATCTCAGACTGTTATGATCTGTGTGTGTCTGCTTGATGCGGCATTGCCTCAGCGAGGTGTTGCAGCATCATACCACAGGTTCGGTACTTTTCAGTGGGTGAGTATTTGAATTGCGTCAGCTTTATGGTGTAAGGTATGTTTTTTCATCATCAATTTGGAGGTAAAACCATTTGTGAGATGGATCAAAATTCAATTCGGCTGATGGTTCTGGGGTATCGCCACCAATTACTGGATTAAATTGTCTCCCATTATGCTCAACATATAGACAATGTATTTCATCAGACGCGCATTTAAACACCCAAAAGCTATCCGATATTAGCCCACTATCGTCTACATTTCGTACACGAGTGAGTTGATAAGTGGTATAGCCATAATGAAAAGTTTGTATGTGCGACAGTCTTGTTTTATCACCAGAGACAAAGGCTTCATTTTTAGTGAAGCCTACACATACACTTGCGCTTGCGACAAGAAGCATAATCGCTGTTAAGACTTTAGGGTATCTGACACTTAAACATGTACCAAATAATGAAAGAAATGCAAAAGGCACTAATATGAGAATTTTTGTGATTGGGAAACCCCCAAACTTAAATAGCAAATTGGGGTAGTCTACAATCTCTTTAATGTCAAAAGGAATCACCTTTGAAAATCTATAGGGCATATATTGAAATATGCTCAGGCTTGCAATGAGAACTATTCCAGACAACATCAGCGGCCAATTGTGACGCAGGTTGAGTCGGGTAAGTAGTGACACTATTTCCCTTGGGCTGCTCCATACAAAGCGATGCCGATGGCGACAGAGAGGTTGAGCGAGTCGATGGCTTTGGTTTGGGGGATCGTGACTGATGTGCCGAGCTTGCGATAGGAGTCGGGCAGGCCGCTGCTCTCGCTGCCGAAGACCAGCGTATATGGTGGTGTAAATACCGCTTTGGGGAGTTGAAGATCACCGTTGGTCATAAAGGGATAGAGATTGTGGGTGAATGATTCTTGATAGGTTTCAATAGAGTCAAAGTAAGCAAAGTTCACTTGAAACATTGCCCCCATTGACGCGCGAATAGTGCGCGGATCAAAGATGTCTACAGCAGGTTTGATGATTGCCAGATCACGGCAGCCGAATCCCAACAATGTCCGCAGCGTCGTGCCGAGGTTGCCCATATCGGATGGTTTAACCAGCAGCACATGATTGGCTTCCGGTTTAAGTTCTACTTGATACTTCTCGAACACACCTACGGCATACGTATTTTCTTTAGATTCGAGCCGTTCCACCAGCTTATCGTCTACGCTGATATGGATGCCTACTTGCTGGCAAATGGCCTTAATTTTGCTGATGCCTTCGTTGCGAACGCCGGCTGAATGCAGCAGTACTTCGCTGACGTTTTCAGGTTGATGTTGCAAGAGTTCGAGTGTGGGAAATACCCCAAAGGTATAGGCGTGAGGATCGTCGCGTTCATATTTTCGGAGGCGCATAATAAATTTTTACTACCTGTTTTAAATGAATATATGGATATAAACCCATTCTAACAGAGAAGATTGAGCCTAAACGTGAAGGCTTGATAAAGCTCTCAAAAACTCTTGAAGCCGTTCTGTTAAAGCAATCTTGCTAGGTTTTGAGAGTCAGCCTGTGCTATATTGGCCTCATCACTTTGTGAAATATGGTACAGGATGTGTTCATGCGCGATGTAGCCGTCATTGGAATCGGTCAAACACCTATTGGTGAGTTGTGGAATCTGAGCTTGCGTGAACTGGGTGCGAATGCCCTGCGGCAAGCGGCTGAGGATGCGGGTATTGAAAAGCCCGATACGCTTTACGTTGCGAATATGATGGCTTCACGTCTGAGCAATCAAGCGCATCTGGCGACGCTGCTTGCTGATTATGCTGGTTGGCGTGGCATTGAGGCGGCGACGATTGAAGCGGCCTGCGCATCAGGCGGGATGGCTTTCCAAACGGCGGTGCGCGCGGTTGCCAGCGGCATGGTCGATGTGGTGGCAGTATGTGGTGTCGAGAAGATGACCGATGAAACCACCGCGCAGATTACCTCTGCATTGGCGACGGCTGCCGATGCTGATTATGAAGGCGCACATGGGGCATCGTTCGTGGCGCTCAACGCGCTGATGATGCGGCGCTATATGTATGAGTACAAAGTGCCACATGAGGCGTTTGGAGCGTTCAGCATCAATGCTCACAAGAATGCGGTCAATAATCCTAATGCGATGTTCCGCAAAGCGATTTCACAGGCGGTGTATGATCGCGCACCGATGATTGCTGATCCGATTAACTTGTACGACAGTTCACCCATTTGTGACGGCGCGGCAGCGATTATCCTTGCTCCGTTGGAGATGGCGCGGCAAATGAGTAAGCCGATTATTCGCGTGCGAGCCAGCGCATCCGCGACTGATACGCTAAGTTTGGGCGACCGCCGTAATATTTTGTCGTTGGAAGCCGCTTCGGGCAGTGCTCAAAAAGCTTATCAGCAGGCGGGCGTGAATCCCAGCGATATTGACCTGTTTGAAGTCCACGATGCATTCTCGATTATGTCAGCTTTGAGTTTGGAAGGTGCGGGCTTCGCGGCAGCGGGGACTGCACCTTATCGCGCAGTAGATGGTGAGTTTGCCATTGGCGGAAGACTGCCGATTAGCACGATGGGTGGCTTAAAAGGACGTGGTCATCCGGTGGGCGCAACAGGTGTTTATGAATTGGTTGACCTCATTACCCAATTACGCGGTGAGGCAGGAGTTAATCAGGTGAAGGATGCCGCGCTCGGCCTTACTCAAAACATCGGTGGTACAGGTGCAACGGTGGTGGCTCACATTTTAGAACGAGCGGGGTAAGTACACCATTCAGAGGATGGTCAATCTCTGCTAAATTTTTTCTGGTAGTAGTTTGATACGGTTTTGTGAACCGTTACCGAAACCTCATCATCAAACATTTTGTCGGATACTGTCACAGCCTCGTTTGAGGTCGGCAAAGCACCAGTCGCATGGTTATTTTTATGTGGTGATTGATACTGTGCCAGCGCCGAATGGAGAACCGCTTCAACTGAACGGTGTTCATTCTCAGCAATCTTGCTTAACTGCTCTGCGAGCTTATCCTGAATTATTAAAGTCGTGGTCAATTAGTCCTCATTTACTCAATTAACGATAATTTATTGTACCACAGCTTTCCTTCACTTGTTGCTGTTCGAATAGACAATTAGCCGCATTCTAATGAGGAAGCATGACCTCTATAATTCATTGTAATCCTGCATTTGAACTGCATTCAGTCTTATCATTTTCATGATCTTCGCCACATCCCATTCTTAATATTTCGCGTGTATACTCACAAGAATTGTGCTGATTTATGAGGAGAATAATCATGTTATTGGTTGGCGATATTGGCGGGACGAACACTCGTTTAGCTTTATACAATATTGATGGCGCGGTTCCGCAGCCTGTTGGTGATCTTCGGACGTATTCCAGCCAAGCATTCACAGGATTGACAGCTATTGTGGATACTTTCTTGCGTGAAACAGGCGCGACCTGTGATCAAGCGGTTTTCGGTGTCGCGGGACCCGTCGATAAGGCTAAAGGCGAGTCGCAGATCACGAATTTGCCATGGCTTATCAGTATCCATGATTTACAGGCGACTTTGAAAATCGAACGCGTCAGTTTGCTCAACGATGTTGAATCGATCTCGTATGGGCTGGCGCTGTCCGATGGTATGAAAGAGCCGGATGATCTGTGCCAACTCAATCGGAATTATGATGCGGCGATTAGCACTACAACCGGTAACAAAGCGTTGATCGCTCCCGGCACCGGTTTAGGCGAGGCGATACTGGTGTACGACGACTTCGGCGGCAAAGGGCATTATGTGGTTAGCGCGACCGAAGGCGGTCATACCGATTTCGCATCGCGCAGCACCTTCGAGGCCGGACTGCTGCATTATTTACAGGACAAATTCTGGCATGACAGTTATGGTCATATTAGCTACGAGCGTGTCATCTCAGGGCAGGGTATCAAACATATTTATGATTATTTGAAAGAATCCAACGGCATCCCTGAAAACCCCGATGTGGCACGACGATTGGCGCTAGGAGAGGAACCTGCTAACAATATTATCTCGGAAGCGGCGCTGAGTCACTCATCTGAACTGTGTATGAGCGCCTTAACGATTTTTGTGAGCATTCTCGGCGCGGAATGTGGCAACATGGCGCTCAAGACGCTGGCTTTCGGGGGTATTTATTTGGGTGGTGGTATCCCGCCGAAAATTCTAGAAAAGCTCAAGGACGGTTCATTCATCGCCGCGTTTTTGAACAAAGGACGCTTCGCCAGTACGCTTATCAAAATTCCGGTGTACGTCATCTTGAAGGAAGAACCCGGCTTGTTCGGTGCGGCTTGCTACGCTAAAGTTATGCAAGGAACATAATCAAAACACACAATCGCGGATAATCCTCTTATGATCGACACATTTGTACAAGCGATGCACGAGTGGCAAACGTTTTATTTCATGGTTGGAGGAGCGAGCGCTACGCTAATCGGGTTGATGTTTGTGGCTGTATCGCTCGGTGCGGATTTACCAGCAGCGACAGACGCGGCAGGTGTCAACACATTTGTTACACCGATGCTCATCCACTTTGGGAGTGTACTCACGATTTCGGCTGTGATGCTGATTCCCACATTTCGTTTGATCTCTTTAGGGATTACGCTGTTGATTGTTGGCGCGATATTTACGGTCTATTCGTTGTGGATACGCTGGCAGTTTATGCATCATCCAAGCAGCCCGAATTATTCTAAGAGTGATTGGAAGTGGTACGTTTACTTTCCAATCGTTGGCGATGTACTTGTTATGACGACTGCTGTAGGGTTGTTAGCTGGCTCGATTGATTCTTTGGATTTACTGGTAGTGGCGGTAGCCATTTTGCTGGTCGTGAGCGTCAGAAACACATGGGATTTGATGATATGGATCGCACAAGACCGTCAGAAGCGTTCCAACCGCGATACGTAACTTGATTGGTCTCTTGATCGTGAACTCCAATTTCTGCTATACTATAATTATTCGGGCGAAGGCGACATACCCTTGTCAAATTCCCCTGAATCATCTGTCAACACAAGCGAAAGATTGCCAATGACTACGGACAGCCACTTAAAGTAACCCATTTCACGGATTACCCCGGTGCTGTTTGCGTTGGTTTGACGCTCACAATTTGATGTGTTGATTTGCTACCTTGTAGCCAACCTCACGCCGTCATAGGTAATCCCTGTGCGGCGTTTTTGATTCTCGCCGCCATTGATATTTGCCAACGAGGGTTTGCGACCCGCAAACCCCTACAACAAGGTCATTCAAGGAGGCAATTTCTATGCTGACGATCGCTCATATCTCTAAAACCTACGGACTCAACTCCGTCCTTAAAGACGTGTCTTTTACATTGAACGCGGGCGAGCGCATCGGTCTCGTCGGCGCGAACGGGGTGGGCAAATCCACGCTCATCAAAATTATCGCGGGTATTGTGCCTGCGGATGGCGGAACCATCACACTGCCAGCGGGAACTGAACTCGGCTATCTGCCGCAGGTGATTACGGGTTACGACGATCAAACGCTGGGGGATTTGATCGCGCAGGCCAGCAAACGCTTGGTCACGCTTGAAGGGCGGATGCGACAGCTTGAAGAGGATATGACCCGGCTGACGGGTGACGCGCTGGATAAGGCTATGACCGAGTACGGGAATGTGACCGAGCAGTTTGAGCGATTGGGCGGCTATGAAGGCGACCATCGTGTTGAGAGTGTGCTGGCTGGTCTGCAAATTGATCACCTGCCACGCGAACGGCTGTTTAGCACATTTTCGGGTGGTGAGAAGGCGCGGGCGGGTTTGGCGCTGCTGTTACTGGGTGCGCCGGACGTGCTGCTTCTGGACGAGCCCACCAATCACATCGATATGATCGCGTTGGGCTGGTTGGAGTCGTATCTGGCGGCTTACAGCGGCGCGGTGTTGGTGGTTTCGCATGATCGACAGTTCCTCAATCGGGTGGTGAATGCCATCGTTGAGATTGATGAACACAGCCAGCAGTCCAAGCGCTACAGCGGCGACTACGATACCTATCATCAGGCGAAAATCGGTGAGCGCTTGAAGTGGGAAGCCGATTACAACCGCCAGCAAGAAGAAATAGCCGAACTGACACTGGCATTCAAGGAGACCACACGCAATAACAATAACTATCGCCCACAGACCGACAACGACAAGTTCATGCGCGGGGCGAAGAAAGGTACACACGATAACACCGTTTCCAAACGCATTCATGTGGCTGAAGAAAAGCTCAAGCGTTTGGAAGCTGATCCGATTCCGCAGCCACCCGCACCGCTCAAGTTTGATCCGCGTTTTGATCCGGAGACGCTGAAAGGACGGCTGCCGATGGTGGTATCGCGTTTGAGCCAGCGCTTCGGTGAGCGACAGGTGTTGGATGATGTGTCGTTCACGGTGGGGCTGAACACGCGGATGGTGTTGGTTGGGCCGAACGGCGCGGGGAAATCCACGATCATCAAAATGTTGGCAGGGCAAACCAAGCCGGACAGCGGCGAAGTGATGGTCAATCCTGCGGTGAAAATTGGCTATCTGGATCAGGAAGGCGGGCAGATGGCGGATGAGCATACCTTGTATGAGGCCTTCCGCGTGGGCATGGATTATCCTGATCAAGTGTTGAAAACCGTGCTGATCCGGTCGGGTTTGTTCCGTTATACCGACTTTGAGAAGCCTGTGAATGGGTTGTCCAGTGGGCAGCGGCGTAAACTCCAGATTGCACGGTTGATCTTCGGGCGGGCGAACTTGTTGCTATTGGATGAGCCGACCAACGACCTGAGTTTCGATGTGTTGGAGGCGATGGAAACGGCGCTGCACGAGTTCCCCGGCCCGGTGATCGCGGCTTCGCATGATCGCCGTTTCATCCAGCAGTTTGGCGGCGATTTGTTTGAGGTGCGTGATGGTCACTTGATCCAACATATGGGCGGGTATGAGGAATATGTCGAGGCGCAGAACAAGAAAGTACTGAGTTCTGAGCCAGTCATTAGTCGGTAATCTTTAGTCTATAGAAAATTCAGGGAGGGGTGCATAGGCGCTCCTTTTTGATTCGGAAGATTCTGCAATTACTTCAGATTCGGATCATTCGGAAGTGGTTTATGTCGTCGTCGAGCGCCACAAAGCCAAAAATGATGCTGTTGATGTTGTTGCGACACATCCATTTTCTAACATAACCGTTGTTGAGTGATATTGGCAAAGTTGGCAGCAATTTCGGCAAATTTTGTGCCATTTGATCGTTGGAAGTCGCTTGTTCTCGGCTAAAGCGTTGGCAAAGTTGGCAATTTTGATGAAGAGGACTGCCGCCGCCAAGATTGCCATAAAAGTAGTTCCAAGATACAAGTTTGCATTCAAAGCGAGTCGCGGATATTAAGATGCGCGAGGGTTTGCCAGCGGCATCGACGACCGTACAGTAAATCCTATACATATAATATTCGATATGTAGAAGAAATGGGTTACCATTTGGAAGAACATTTGGTAACTCTTTTTGATAGTTGGGGCTAACCGTTTTGAGGGAGCGAGAATGTTAAATGGGTTGATGGATGGTTGGAAATGGGTTTGTTGGACAAACCAAAAGTAAACGTAAACGCGAATATATTTGTATATCAATTCTGCTTGGTTGTGTATATTATGTTTTAAGTATATTATCGAGTTATTAAGAAACTATTTTTGTAGTTGGTGCATTTCTCTAATATGGCAAATAAAACTAAATCAAATCGTCCAAAGAATTTTAGATTCAAGAAGTATGCAAATATTGGTGCTTATGATGCTTTAGAAGATCAGAAGTTTTTAACAGATTCCTTTGTTGACAGGGGAGAATTGGCTATCTTACGTGATACTTCCAATCCTCAATGTATTATTCTAGGCAGAACTGGCTCAGGCAAAACCGCCTTGATACAAAAACTTGAAACGAGCGCGGAGAATGTGATCAAAATCTCTCCAGACGCTTTAGCTCTGAACTACATATCGAACAATGAAATTCTTCGCTTCTTTCTTGAAATTGGCGTTGATATGGATCTGTTTTATAGATTACTTTGGCGGCATGTATTTACGATTGAGTTAATAAAAGTTAAGTTCAACATTGTGAATGAGAAAACCCGAGATAATTTCTTGGCAAAGATTCGGAGTATTTTCCAACCCAAAGCCAATAAAATCAAAGAAGAAGCTATTGACTATCTTGTTGAATGGGGACAATCCTTTTGGCGTGAAACCGACTATAGAGTCAAAGAAATTACAAGTAAGGTAGAAGAAGATCTAAAAAAAGGAGTCGATGCAGCGCTTGAAGGTGTTTTACCCGGATTTACCAAAGCTTCCGTTCAGTTAAATGTTTCTTCTGCAAAATCACTATCTGAAGAAAAGAGAGCGGAAGTAAAGAGGATAGGACAGGATGTTATAGATCGTGTCCAAATGAAAAAGCTGTCTGAAATAATTAACATGCTTAACGAAGATATACTGACTGATCGCCAGAAAAAATATTATATATTGATTGACCGCTTAGATGAAAAATGGATTAACGACGATTTCAGATTTCAGCTTATAAGGGCATTGTTAGAGGCAACAAGAGATTTTAACAGTAGACTCTCTAATGTAAAAATAGTGATTGCTATACGAGAAGATTTACTTGATAGAGTATTCCGTTATACCAGAGATCATGGCTATCAAGAAGAAAAATATAAGTCTATGTATCTTGCATTGTCATGGTCACCTAATGATCTTGAAGAATTGCTTGATCGTCGTATCAATCAAATGGTAAAAGAGCAATATACAGACGCGGCTGTAAGACTTAGGGATATTATAACAACGCGGATAACTAAAAATGATGACCCTGTTGATTATATTATTGATAGGACAATGCTCCGTCCTAGAGATGCGATTTCATTTATAAATGAGTGCATTAAGTGTGCAGAAGGGAAAGCCGCAATTTCGCAGGAAAATATCACGACAGCGGAGTTAGGATATTCCGAAAATCGTCTTCGAGCCTTGGCTGATGAGTGGTATGCGGATTATCAGAACCTTATTGAAATTACTTTGATGTTTCTAAAAAAATACCCGCGAAGTTTTAAATTAGCCTATCTTGATGACAGCAAGATGATTGATTTCATGGAAGAATTTCTTTCAAGACAGAATCTTAAGCAAGATGAAATATTTACCTTGATTGAAAAATGTCGCGATGACATTGACATACCAACACTCATCAAGAAAATACTCAGTATATTTTATAAGGTAGGAGTTATAGGTATTAAACCTGAGAGCTATACAAAAGTATACTGGTCGTATCAAAGTCCTCAACTACTCGATTCTGAATTTACTGATAACACTGTGTTTCATATTCATCCTGCTTTCTGGCGGGTGGTAGGCATTCGACCAGAGAGTGATTCATAAGTAACAGTTCACAAATTTGTTTTTAGTGAAAGCAAGTGATGGGCGCTGCCGTTGAGTTGATAGGCGGCGGCGGGGTAGTCGATGGTTGTCCATTGCTGGTTGCGGAGGAGAAAGCGTCCGGCGACCATTGTATCGGTGACTTGCAGGCCGTGTATGCTATAAACGAGCGCGGTAAAAGGATCGTTGGCGCTGTAAGGCTGCCAGCCAATGCCTGTGTGATCGAGCATGATGAGGTCGGCCTGTTTGCCGGGGGTGAGGTCGCCAATTTGGTCGGCGAGGCCGAGGGCTTTTGCACCGCCAGCCGTAGCGATTGCCAGCACATCACGGGCGGGGAGTGCGCCGGGACGTTTCTCACGGAAGCTGGCGAGTTTGGCAAGCGTCCGCATCTCGGTAAAGAGATCATAATCGTTGCTGTTGCAGACGTTATCCGTGCCAAGGGCGATGTTGATGCCTGCGTTTCGCATCCCAACCACAGGTGCGGCATCTGCTCCGGCACGCATCGAGGCGCTTGGGCAGGTCACAGCCGTAAACGGATAACGCGCCAGTGTTGACCAATCGGCTTCGGGAATGGTCACGGAATGGGCGGCGATGATGGGATGATCCAACATGCCTAATGCAGCCATTTTCTGAGCCGCACTCATACCGAAATGTTCTTGACAGAAAATATCTTCTTCGCCAGTGGTGGAGAGATGGATGTGAAAGCCTGCCCCATATTTTTCGGCGAGAATACGTTCGCGCTCCATGAGTTCCAGCGAGTTATCGACAAAGAAGGCATGTGGGCCGATCCATGCCTGCAAACGGCCTTCACCCTGTCCGCCCATTTCCTCTAAGAAGCCTTCCAATTTAGTCAGTTCACGTTCGCGGGCAACTGGATCACCGAGTTCAACTACCCCGTAACCGAGCGCGGCGCGGAGTCCACTTTGGATGACGGTGGGAATCACCTGATCCATGAAAAAATATTGATCGGCAAAGGTGGTCGTTCCAGTGCGGATCATCTCGGCGCAGGCCACCGCCACCGCTGCCGGAACCATGTCGGGTGTCATGACCAGTTCGAGGGTGCGGATGGTGTTGTACCAACCATCGAGAGTGAAAAGGGAAACGCCTTCGGCAAGGCCACGAAAGAGCGTCATGGGTGTGTGGGTGTGGGCGTTGACGAGTCCCGGCATGATGAGTTTGCCCGATGCGTCGATGCGATGGTCGAAGGTGTGATCGGGCAGCGCAGCCATATCGCCGACATCGGTGATACGGTCGTCCTCAACGATGAGATAGCCGTGTTGGAAAATGCGGTCTGATTCACCCAAGCAGAGAATGTATGCGTCATAGAATAGTGTTGTGGTCATTGGAGAACCCCCACCCTAACCCTTCATCAGCTACGGTCGCAGGCTCCCCCGCTGATAGCCCGCAAGCGATGGAGGGAATAAATACAAATTAGGTATCCTTTATTAAAGGATTTCGGACACCGTATGCCGTGTCCCTACAATAGTTTGATTTTTAATAGTGTCGATTAACTGCTGACCCGTTCGATAAAGAAGCGTTCGAAGCGGTCGATTTGGATGGTGGTGGCGAGTTGAATAGTGGCAAGTTCATGCTCTTTGGGCGGACGCATGAGGGTTTGGGCGGGAACGAGATCATCACTGGTGGTAACTTGGATGATGACTGGTTGCAGCGTGACAAATGTGGGATCAATGACGACACCGACTGCCATCGGATCATGGAGGTTGGTGCGACCGTAACGTTGGAAGCGCGGGTAACGTGCCAACTGATCGGCAACTGCCAGTTGAAAAGGTGAGTCGGTCTGCTGCATTTGCTTCAAGCCTGCTTCGGTGACTTCAACCTGCGTGGTGATGTCTAGCGGGACGAGGGTAATCGGTGCGCCGGACTCCATGACGATTTTAGCGGCTTCGGGATCGCAGACGATATTGTGTTCCGCCAGTGGAAGATCAAGACGGTCGATGCTGCGGACGACACCGCCCATGATGGTGATGTGGGCGAGGTTTTGGGCGAGACGTGGTTCTTTCTGCAAGGCAAGGGCGATGTTGGTCAATGGGCCGATGGCGATGATATGGATTTTGCCGGGATTGTTCATCACCCATTCAATGAGGATGTCCGGCGCGAAGCCAGCGGTGGGTTCGAGCGTGGGATCATCCGCATCAGCCAAGCCCTGACCTTCGTGGCCTTCCCAATAAATGGGACGCTGCGAGGTGAGGGGTTTTTCCGCGCCAGCATAAACCGGAATATCATCTAAGCCGCGCAGTTGAAGGAGCTTTTTCGCCATGCGGCTGCGGAGGCTGGTGTCTCCATAGACACAGGTGACGGCTTGTAGCTGAAGTTCAGGAGAACTCACTAGTAAAGCCAGTGCTAGACAGTCGTCCACATCAGTTCCGATGTCGGTATCAAGGATGACAGGTATGGGCATAATATTCACATTCGTATTGGACATAAGACAGATGAGCAACATTAGCAAGAACCGTTGAAAAATGCTATTCTTTTTTCATGCGTTTTGCCATTATCACAAAGCTATTGGAAATGTTCCAATAGAAAAGACTTTTTGTTTAATAAGGAGTAAGCGATGTTGAAACGAATTGGTGTTTTGTCGTTGTTGTCACTGATCTTGGTGGCTATGTTAGCGGTGGGCGCAGTTCCGGCGCTGGCACAGGATAGCAGCACCTATGTTGATCCGTGCATGACCGACTCGGCAATGATGGAAGCGACGGCTGAGATGACTTCCGCACCAGATAACAGTGCGATCAGTTTTGAAATTATCCTCCCCAACCCACGCGGCGACCGTTCGTTCATCGACTCGGCGGCTGCCGGCGCAGAACGTGCGATTGCTGAACTCGGCGTGAGCGGCAAGATCATCGAGACGGCTGGCGAACAGGAACATGACGCTGCTATCCGCCGCGCTGTTCAGGACAAGCCAAACCTGATTATCACGATTGCAGTTGGATCGGACACGATTGATGAAATTGTTGACGAATTCCCTGACCAGAAGTTCGGCGCACAGGAAACGTTCTTCCCTGAGACACCCGATTATCCGAATCTGGGATTGTTCAACATTCTGACGCATGAAAACAGCTACTTGGCGGGTATCGCTGCCGGTATGTTGACCCGTACCAAACATGTCGGTGCGGTCGGTGGCCTCGACACCCCCGGTATCAACCTGTTCATCGTGGGCTTTGAAGAAGGCGTGAAGTCGGTTTGCGCGGATTGCAAGCTTGACCGCGCTTATGTCGGCGGTTTCTCTGATCCCGTGAAGGCTAAGGAACTCGCTAATGGTTTGTACCAAGGTGGAGCCGATATTCTGTACCAAGTTGCAGGTCGCAGCGGTGAAGGTGTGTTGGAGGCAGCAAAAGACACCGGAAACTTCGCGATAGGCGTTGATAGTAATCAAGATGATTTGTATCCGGGAACGGTCATTCTTTCGGCGATGAAGCGCGTCGATAACGCCGTGTTCTCGTTCGTCAAGAGTGTGGTGGATGACACTTACGCACCCGGTTTGCAGACGGTTGGCCTCAAGGAAGGTTTCGCTGGCCTGAGCTGGGACGTGGGCGTTTGCTCGCGTACCTTCGACAAGAGCGGCCCAGCCGATATGGTTGAGAAGCTGCCCGCTGTACGTGCAGCGATTGATGCCGCCCGTGAGAAGATTCTGAGCGGCGAGATCAAGGTCACGAACGCTCTTGATGCACCAGCCAGCTAAGTTTCACCTTTGGGTTAGATAAAGTTACGTACAAGGGGTGAACACAGTGTTGTTCGCCCCTTTGATTAGATGGGGAGGAAACCTCACCCCCAGCCCCTCTCCGTATACAGAGAGGGGAGTAAATCAGCGGATGGTACGCTGCGCAGATGCCATCCCTACGAAAATTATTGTGTTTTTGTGGACAACAAAATAAATGGTCATTATTGAATAGACACGATGATGATATTTAACAAATTAGGATAGGTAACGAACCCCCACCCTAACCCTTCATCAGCTACGGTCGCAGGCTCCCCCGCTGATAGCCCGCAAGCGATGGGGGAACTATACGGGAGGGCGGAACGTGTTTTTGATGGGTTGTACGGAGTAAGAAATGCCGAATGCGATAGAGATGCGCCAGATTCGTAAGTACTTTGAATCCACTGGCGTACTGGCCTGTGATAACGTGAACCTTACGGCGAGCAAAGGCGAAATTCACGCGCTGGTGGGTGAAAATGGTGCGGGCAAAACCACGCTCATGAGTATCCTGTATGGGCTGGTGACACCCGACAGTGGGCAAATTTTGGTGGACGAGAAGCCTGTCCATATTGCACATCCGAATGATGCGATCCGCGCAGGCATCGGAATGGTGCATCAACACTTCAAACTGGTGCCGGGGTTTACGATTGCCGAGAATATTATGCTGGGGATTGAACCCAATAAATTGGGATTTATTAACAGCGGGGCGGAAGCGGAAGCCGTCCGTAAACTCTCACAAAGTTTTGGTTTGCCAGTAGACCCCAATTTGCGTGTGGCTGACATATCGGTGGGGTTGCAGCAGCGCGTCGAAATTTTGAAGGCACTGCAACGGAACGCGCAAATTCTCGTTTTGGATGAGCCAACGGCTGTTCTGACACCCCAAGAAGTCCATGAACTGTATACGGTCATTCGTAAGCTGGCGAAAGATGGACGAACCATTCTGCTTATTACCCACAAATTGTTGGAAGTCAAAGATGTGGCTGACCGCGTGAGTGTGATGCGACGTGGGCAGATGATTGGTACGCATAACGTGTCGGACGTGTCGATCCGTGACATGGCGCGAATGATGGTGGGGCGCGAGGTCATCTTACAGGTTGAAAAGAAACCGGCTCAACCGGCGGAAATGGTGCTGAAAGTCGAGAACCTGCTGGTGGCGGGTATGGGCGGTGTTCCGGCGGTGTTGGGAGTCGATTTGGAAGTGCGGGCAGGGGAAATTTTGGGCATCGCGGGCGTGACGGGTAACGGGCAAACGGAACTGGTGGAAGCCATCGCCGGAATGCGACCAGCCGATGCGGGGCGCATCACCTTATTGGGCAAAGATATTACCCACTGTACCGTGCGTGAACGCCGCGAACAAGGTATGGCACATATTCCTGAAGACCGGATGGTTATCGGGCTGAACTTGATGACCAACTTGGATGAAAATGTGGTGGTTACTCATTATCAAGATTCGCCCTATTCGAAGTACGGCATATTCAACCGTAAGCCGATTCGAGCGTTGGCACAGAAGATCATTGACTCGTTTCAAGTGAAATCGGCGCGGGTGGGCGAGGGTATTTCGACACTTTCCGGCGGCAATTTGCAGAAGATTGTGTTAGGGCGGGAACTGAGCGGCAGTCCGAAATTGGTGATTATCAACCAACCGACACGCGGTTTGGATGTGGGCAGCATCGAGTTTGTGCATAGGACGCTGATCGAAGCGCGGGACGCGGGGGCGGCTATTTTGTTGATCTCGGTCGAACTTGAAGAGATATTTTCGCTCAGTGACCGGATTGCGGTGATGTTTGACGGGCGCATCAACGGTGTCCTAAATGGTGAGGATGCCACAGAACAAGATGTTGGTTTGCTGATGGCGGGTGGCAGTTTAGAGTCTGAGAAGGTACAAGCGACATGACATCATTGAAGTTGCGCCAATATTTGGAAAATGCGGCGATTCCCATTTTCGCTGTGTTGCTGGGTTTGTTGGTGAGTTCGCTGTTCGTATTAGCAGCACACAATGATCCGATTCAGACTTATCAACGGCTGTTTTGCGAAGGTTTTGGTCCGCGCGGCTGTCAGACATTTGGTGATTTGATTATTTTTCGCGCTCCGGCGGTTGATAACCCCGATGTTATTCAGTCATTCTTTGCGCCATTGTACGGTGTGGGCGGTCATCCGTTGGCGGTTGTTACTGAACGCGCCACTATTTTGATCCTGACAGCCCTGTCAGCGACAGTAGCTTTCCAAGCAGGTTTGTTTAGTATTGGCATGGATGGGCAACTGGTGTTGGGGGCAATCACAGCGGCGTTCCTCGGTTATTGGCTGCCTAACCAAATTTATACAGCGGCGGGGGTGGGGGATATAAAGGGCGCGTCCGAATCGCTGCAAACGGTTATGCATCTGGTTGTGCCGCTGGTGTGTATTGTGGCGGCGATGACCGTAGGGGCATTTTACTCGTGGATTGCTGGATACTTAAAGGTGAAACTGAACGTCAATGAGTTGATCGTTACCATTATTTTGAATGCCATCGCCGTGCAGATTGTTCACTATTTGGTCAACAATCCGTTACGTGCCGATTTCACCAACACCGCCCGTACCGCGCGTATTGATGACACCGCATGGTTAGTCCCGTTTAATCGCGGGCTGCTGCCGGATGTCGAGTGGTTTACGGGTTCACGCGTGGGTGTGGGTATCATTATGGCGCTGGTGGCGGCGGTCGCCGTTGGTTTTTATCTGTGGCGGACGACGGCCGGTTACGAGCAGCGTATGACACGCGGTTCAGGCTTGTTCGCCCGTTTCGCCGGGGTTGCCAACGAAAGGGCCGCGTTACGTGCCATGCTGATCAGCGGGGCATTGAGTGGGTTAGCGGGAGCAATCCAGATTATCGGCGTTGAGCGGCGGGTGGTGGATGGATTTGCCAGCGCGGGCTTGGGATTCGACGGTGTATTGGTAGCGGTACTGGCGCGTGAGTCGATTGTGGGGATTATCATCGTCGGCACATTTTTTGCGGGTTTGGAACAAGGGGCAATCAACCTTCAGTTCGGTGATATACCACGCCAATTAGGGGGCATCATCATCGCTTTCATTATCTTGTTTAACTCGATGGAAGATTATTTCCGGCGCGGATTAACCCGCATACGGCTGCGGCTGAGGCCGACACGCTCAACGAGTGCTAGCAACGAGGTGGTTGTATGATCGCCTTAGTGAGTAGCAAAAATCGTCAACTGCGGATTGGTCTGATTATCCTTGGTGTGATCGCCGCAGTGTTGTTTTTCTTCGGGATGCCCGACCAATTGGTGCGGAGCAGCATCCGGTTAGCAACGCCTTACATTCTGGGTTCGTTGGCGGCACTGATTGCCAGCCGCGCGGGTGTGCTTAACCTCGCCATTGAAGGCAAGATGCTGCTGGGTTCATTCGTAGCAGTAGCGGTACTCTACAAAACCGGACTCAACCCGATTGTAGGTGTGCTGGCGGCGATGCTTGCAGGCGGTATACTGGGCTTCATCTTCGCGGTGTTGTACCTACGAATTCGTATCAACCTCGTCATTCTGGCGCTGGCGCTTAATTTGTTCGTTGGAAACGCGACCGTGTTTTTCTTGCGGGTGTCATTCGGTCAATTTGGTACACTGGCAGACCCTAGCATTCACAGCCTGCCCATCATTGATTTGCCGATTATCAGCGATATTCCGATCCTTAGCCGTTTAAGCGGCTATAACCTCTTGGTTTATCTCAGTTGGGTGTTAGTGTTTGTGGTGTGGCTGATGTTGTTCCGTACCCGTTTCGGGCGGCATATCCGGGCGGTGGGTGAAAATCGCGAGGCGGCTGAGACGGTGGGCATCAATGTGACGTTGGTGCAAATCTTCGCGCTGACGATTAGCGGGATGCTGGCGGGTATGGCGGGGGCATTTTTGTCGATTGGTGTGTTGAGCCAGTTCGTGGAAGATATGACGGCGGGACGCGGTTGGACGGCGATTACGGTATCGTTGTTCGCGTTTGAGCAGCCGATTGCGGCCTTTGCTACTTCTTTGTTTTTTGGCTTATCCGAGTCGCTATCGTTTTACTTCCAGACACAACTCAAGATTGATTTGCCACCGGATTTGCTGCTGGCAATCCCACAGATTTCAGCACTTTCGGCACTGATTCTGATGGCGCTGCGTGTCCGCGCGGCGGAACTGTTGAAGCGGCGCAATTTCGTGGCGCAGTTCGGTCACGAGTTGAATAATTTACGTAAGGGTGTGTTTGTCGGCAGCGGGCAGGATTAAAAGCAAACAGAACGAACCGCCAAGGCAGAAGAGAACGCCAAGGTGTTGTGGCAATAAAAGGCTCACATTTAGAGCATAGATGTCAAACCTGATGGATTCAGGGTGAGTATTTATCGACGGAATTATGACGATAACAAGAGGGTAGATGATGGCTGTTCCAAATTTTAATGATGATCCTTGGACACGGGTACGGACTGTCCACGATTTGCCAGCGGATGAGGTGATCTCGGCAACGCAGAAGGAAATCCGGCGCGGGAACACTGAAAACGCGGCATTATTAGCCTATGAAATGCTCACGACCAGCGTGGAGATGGAAGAATATTTATGGGGGCGGTTGCAAGTTATTTCGGTGGAAGATGTGGGTTATGGCAATCTAAACGCACCTGTCCTCATCGAGACACTGTACCAGATGCACCTGCGGATTCCACGTCCACGCGGTGACCGTTATTTGTTCGCGATTCATGCGGTACGGGTGCTGTGCCAATCGCAGAAAGAGCGCGGCAGTGATGACCTTAATAATTGGGTGAACCAAGCGGTTGAGAAACAGGGTGTAATGCCTGTTATTCCCGATTACGCGATTGATATGCACACGCGGCGCGGGCAAGAAATGGGGCGTGATTACCGCCACTTCTTGACGGAAGCCTCAAGGGTCATGCCTGAACTGCCTGACCGCGATTTCACTTACCGTGACCGCCTATTGGAAGCATTGGGCGAGAAATAAACCCCACCCTAAATCCCTCTCGCAAGCGAGGAGGGACTTCGAAAAGTTTACAATGCCAGTGACATGCGGTGGGCGGTTAGGGCGAAGATGGCGGTGGTTTCCACGAGGCTGTCGATAGTTACAAACTCGTCGATGGAATGGAAGTTTTCGCCGTAAGGGCCGAAGCCGCAGATGGTTGGGATGCCGCGCTCATTGAGAAGGTAGCCTTCGTTGGAGGGACCCGCTACCACGCGCTGCGGCTCTTTGTGTTTGACATCGCGCACGACACTTTCCAAGACTTGCACGATGGTGGCATCGTCGGGTGTGAGGGCGGCTGCGGCATCGTTGAGCAGCAGGCGGGTGAAGGTCACACCACGCTCCTTTTCGACTCGCGCCGTACAAGCGTCGATTAGCGCTTCGATTTGCTGACGGTTGGTTTCAGGAGTCAGGCGAATATCGACTGCCGCTTCACAGGTGTCGGGAATGATGTTGATGCTGGTGCCACCGTTTATCAATGTGCCGGGTGTGATGACGGTGCGGAACTGGCTGAAGTAAGGCGCGGTTGAATAGTCAAAGCGCAAGCTCTCTAATTCGAGCAGGAGTCGTGCCATGCCGGTGATAGCGTTGGCTCCGGCTGTGCCTTGCTGCCACTCCGCCGAGCCGCTGTGGACGGACTCTCCATGACATATCAAGGTATAGCGCAATAGACCCCGATGACCGAGTGTGATTTGATCGCCGGAATAGGCGTAGATTGCGCCTTTGCCTTCGAGTAGACCGTGATCGTACAGCCATTTAATGCCGAGTGTGCCAGTTGCGCCGGATTCTTCATCGGGTACGCAGATCAGTTGAGCGCGTCCGTTAGGCAAGGCTTCTGGATACTGTTTGAGCAGTGATAAGGCGTAGAGCGCGGTGGTCATACCCCCTTTGGTATCGACTGCGCCGCGTCCGTAGAGGCGACCATCGGCCTGTTCGCCGCTAAAGGGTGGATGTGTCCACGCTGATTCATCGCCGGTAGGAACGGTATCCAGATGTCCGACGAGCAGCAAGCCGGTGGGTGATTCGGTGCTGGTGCTGACGATAACATTGGGGCGCTGCGGGTTTTCGCCCACGACTTCGACATGCAAGCCGAGTGCGAGAGCTTGCTTGGCGATGATGAGGGCGACGGCGCGTTCATCATGTACGGCATTCACGGATGGGGTTTGTAGGAGTCGGGCGCAAAAGGTAGTCAGGTCGTTGCGTAAGTGTTGGGCTTGGTCGATGAGTTGTTGTTCGAGTGGAGTGATGTTAGTCATTAGTAGTTAGTTGATAGTCTTTAGATCGTAGAGAATAGTAGCCAGTCAAATACAGGGATTATTCGGAAGGTTGGTTGTCGGTGTTTTTTATAGCTTGTCGGGCTTTAAGGTAGTCCAACATCAGGTCTAATCCCGCATGGCCTCTAGTTGCGTTTTTTTGAATAACTTTGATTAAGTTATCATCGTCTTCTCTATTTAATTTTGGGTTAGATAAAAGATCGGACGCTACAGAAATCGTTGCAAAAACGTTTCTACAATCATGCACAAACATTGCCAGCACTTCCTCAGTTGAATATTTTAAGACTTCATCCAATGTTATGAACCAATCACTTTGTTTTTCATCTGTCATATCACACCAACTAGTTCAATCTAGGACTTTGCAGCATACCAGAATAGCTTACACTATACCGCATGTTGGGCGTGATGTCTTATTTGGATTAGGCAGATGGCAAGAAAAATAGCAGCAATAAGCTCGACAACTTTTCGGGGATGTTGGCGTTTAATCAGGTTACGTCGTTCTCACGTTTCGTCTTGATGATGCGCTGTAGTTCTTTATTCCAAAGTTTGATCAGTCGTTGAGCTGCAACGGCTGCCGCTATGGACTCGCTGTTGTGGAGTGAGATGCGGTTGAGTTCTTGCGCCAATGTTTCAACCATATCGACGAGTCGTGCTAATTCTGATTCGCGCATCTGTGGGAGTGCTGCCGTGAACTGTTTGGTTTCAAGCTCGTGTTCAGTCAGTGTGTGGTTTTTCATGTGGCATGTTTGAACGACCTCGTAAAGTTTAAAATCCTTATTGAAGTCAGCAACCAATACATGGTCTACTCTCTATACTAAGATTACAACGATGAAAGCTGGAGTTGGAAATGTCATTTGACCCTTTAGCGCGTGATTTTCAGCACAATCCCTATCCGGTGTACGACGAACTGCGGGCGACAACACCGATATTTTATTGGGAGCCGTGGAAGATTTGGTTTTTTACGCGCTATGAGGATGTCAATACGCTACTGCGAGACCGGCGTTTAGGTCGGACGATGCAGCATATTTTGCCGCTGGAACAGCGTTATGTGCCACCTGCGGCAATCGAGCCGTTTGAACGAATCAGCCAGCATTCGATGTTCGACAAAGAGCCGCCGGAACATACCCGTTTGCGCGGGTTAGTGCATAAAGTGTTTACACCGCGTCGCGTCGAAAGTTTGCGTGGACAAATCGAATCCATCTGCAATCAATTGTTGGATGTAGTGATCGACAAAGGCGAGATCGAAGTGCTGAACGATTTCGCTGTGCCGCTGCCGGTGAATGTCATCAGCGAACTGCTGGGTGTGCCGGAAGCTGACCGTCATTTACTGCGCCCGTGGTCGAATGATATTGTGGCGATGTACGAACTGGGTCACACCGAGGAGCAAGAACGGTTGGCGGTTCAGTCGTCAATCGACTTTGCCGATTATCTAAGGAATTTGGCGGCTGACCGACGTGTCAATCCTCAGGACGATTTGATTACCGCGCTGGTGCAGGTGGAAGAGGCAGGCGAACGGCTGTCAATGGATGAGTTGATCGCCACCTGCGTGCTGCTGTTGAACGCGGGACATGAGGCAACCGTCAATGTGATTGGTAATGGGTTATGGGCGCTGCTGCAACATCCTGATCAAATGCAGGCACTGAATCAAAATGCCTCACTGATCCCGACCGCCGTTGAAGAACTGATGCGGTTTGATACGCCGCTGCAATTGTTCCGGCGTTGGGTGTTAGAAGATATGGAATACGGTGGTTATCAATTCAAGCAGGGCGATGAACTGGGTTTCATGTTTGGGGCAGCCAATCGTGATCCAGCACGTTTTAAAAATCCGAATGCGGTGGATATTACCCGCGAGGATAATCCGCATATCTCATTTGGGGGTGGGGTTCATTACTGTTTGGGTGCGCCCTTAGCCCGTTTAGAATTGCAAATTGCTTATCAAACGCTGCTCACTCGTTTGCCCAATTTGCGTTTAGCAGGCGATGCACCAGAATTTAAAGACGCGTATGTCATTCGTGGACTGCATGATTTGCGGCTGAGGTTTGATCCGTTAAAGGCTAATTGAGTGTAGATACCGTTATGAAAATATCTCCAAGTGGCGCTTGCCCATGTCATAGTGGGCTGAGCTACAAAAATTGTTGTCTGATTTTACACAAAGGTGGCAAGGCTGCTTCGCCAGAGGCTTTAATGCGGTCACGCTATAGTGCTTATTCGTTAGGCTTAGTCAGTTATATCATGAAGACAACGCACCCCGATGGCCCGCGATACAATCCTGACTCTGTGCTTTGGAAGCGCGAAATCGAGCTGTTCTGCCAGAATACGCGTTTTGCAGGCTTACAAATTTTGGCTGCCCGTGAAGATATGGTGACATTCCGTGCAACCCTTTTTGAAAATCAGCATGATGTCTCATTTACTGAGATCAGCGTTTTTCGTCAGCACAATGGACATTGGAAGTATTATTCTGGTACGCGGCTTGAACATTGATCGCTTCTAAGATGGTGGTTACAGAGTATGTGATCAATGCTATAGAAATGCGCGGAAGAGGCACGCCTCTTCCCTACAATGAAACGCCTATGTTATATGAAAATAATTGCATCATGTATCATACGACTACTATCCACTTTGAACGAATCTCAATGGGTTAAATCTTGTTGTCGGCGGTTTGATTGTAATTTCTTACAACCCAATTTGAGGTCAAAAACAGTTTTCAGAGGTAGAATCAACTCACTATAGTTTGGAGGATGCAGATGGAACTCGTACAAGTCCTTGCGGGTGTGGCCTTATGCAGCGGTCTGAGTCCCAGCCAACTTGCCAGCCTCGCTGCCATCAGCCACCGTGAAGTTTATCATACCGACGCAGTTATCTTCAGCCAAAATGATCCCGGCAATAAAATGTATCTCATCACGCACGGGCAGGTCGAAATCCGCCTGAATAATGGAAGCGGCGGTAACTATGCCACCATCTATTTGGGGCAGGGGCAAATCTTCGGTGAGATGGCGCTACTCGACCAAGGTTCACGCTCGGCTTCGGTTCTCGCAATTGAGGAAGAAACCGAATTGTATGCCATCAGTTCCGCTGCGTTTGTGACGCTGTGCCAACAAGACACCGCTATCGGTTACATTATCATGCGGAATATGGCGCTTGATTTGAGCTTTAAACTGCGCCACAAAAACCTTGATCCGTCAGCCAGTCTATAAACAGGAGGCGGAATAATGATTTACAAAGTGAGTTATGTTGTCAGCGGTGGTGATTATCCCGGTGGCATCAAGAATGAAAATGAACGTCCGCAAGTCGGGGCGATTGTCCAGATTGGGCGTATGAAGTTTGAAGTGACCGAAGTGCATGAGATCATCCCTCCGCGCGATGATTTCCAGTTCTTGCACGCGACCGTCAAACCACTGGAAGCGCCCGAAACGCAGAAGAAATGACCGGTTGTGATTGATCATGCAGGTGCAGCGGCGTTATGGGCTGCCTATCTCGCCACCTTGTCAGATGCCGACGGCGCTGTTTTGGGTGATCTGGAAGTATGGGCATTTGGTGATAGCCCTGAACTCGCCGATGAATTGGTGGCGCTGGTGCTGCAAGGCATTAAAACTGCGACTGCCGATTTAGTATGGACGGTCGAGTTTGAGACGCGTTCGATACCCAAGATGGGCGACTTCAGCGTTATTCTGGATGGTGCTGGTGATGCTTTGTGTATCATCCAG
>JBBQLX010000086.1:0-27121 GCA_038328375.1 Aggregatilineales bacterium
GAAGGCCAAAGTCGCGGGTACGTGGCACTTGCACCAACTGACGCACGACCTCGACTTCATGGTGTTGTTCTCGACGGGTGCATCGCTGCTCGGTTCAGCCGGACAAGGTAACCATGCGGCGGCGAATGCCTTTATGGATGGCTTGGCTTATCACCGTCAAGTACGCGGCTTTCCGACCGTCAGCCTCAATTGGGGTGCGTGGTCAGGTGTCGGCGCGGCGGTTGACCGCAATTTGGATACACGGCTGGATACGATTAGCCCGACTGATGGCTTGCTGGCACTAGAACGCGCCATGCGCCAAGGGCTTGAAGGTGGACATCCACAAATCGCTTTACTGCCCATCAATTGGCAGCGCATAGCCGCCGAATCGCCGGATTATGCAGCCAAGCCGCTGTTAACCTATATCGTGCGTGATTTGCCCAGCACAGGTGAAGCCGTTTCTGCCTCACACAAAGCTCAGGAAGCGCAACAGGTAACTGCCCACAGCTTCATGGAAGAACTGGCAGCGACCATTCCCAACAAGCGCATCCAACTCATTCGCACGAAGGTACGCTCACACGCCGTTCACGTCCTCGGCATTGACCCCGATTATCCTATCAAGATGCAGCAGCCACTGAGTGAAATCGGCCTCGACTCGCTCATGGCGGTTGAATTGCGGAATGTCCTTGGTAACATGTTGGGTAAGCCACTTCCGGCGACCATCATCTTTGATTACCCGACCATCGACGCACTCACTGAATTTCTCAAAACCACCATCCCGCTTGATATGTCGGCTTCAGTCGAAACGGCTGAACCGGAGCAAGTAGAGGATGAACTCGATATGTTCTCAGATGACGAGCTGGCATCTTTGCTGGCGAGTAAATTGGATAATATAACCGATGACCAATAATCAGCAGCCCGATTACCGCGCCCTACTCAAACGTTCGATGGGGGCGATTGACGATCTTCAAGCGAAGGTGAAATCCCTCGAGCAGGCTCACAATGAGCCTATTGCTGTGGTGGGGATGGCCTGTCGTTTTCCCGGAAGCGCAAATACACCTGAAGCCTTTTGGAAAAACTTATATAACGCCAAAGACAGTGTCACCGAAGTGCCACCTGATCGCTGGGATTGGCATGACGTTTATGATCCTAACCCGGATGCCCCCGGCAAAGCCTATTCCAAATGGGGTGGTTTCATTGAACACGTTGATGAATTTGACCCCTTGTTTTTTGGGATTACCCCACGCGAAGCTGTTGTTATGGATCCACAGCAGCGATTGCTATTGGAACTTACTTGGGAAGCGTTAGAGAACGCGGGGATAGGCGCTAATAAATTAGAAGGCAGTCAAACCGGTGTCTTTGTAGGAATTTCAACCAGCGACTATGCCCAAAGAATGTACAAGTCTGGTACAGCAGATTATGATGCCTACTTCAGTTCTGGTAATGCCCATAGTATAGCAGGTGGACGTATATCCTACATTTTAGGTTTACACGGCCCCAATGTCGCTGTGGATACAGCCTGCTCATCTTCACTGGTGGCTTTGCATCTAGCTGCACAAAGTTTACGTGTAAGAGAGTCCAATCTCGCATTAGTAGGGGGTGTCAATCTTTCACTAACGCCCGAAGGTGTCATCATGACATCGCGGGCGAGAATGATGTCATTTGATGGTCGCTGCAAAACCTTTGATGCCAGTGCCGATGGTTATGTACGTGGTGAAGGCTGCGGCATGGTCGTCCTCAAGCGCTTGGCAGACGCGGTGGTCGATGGCGATAACATACTTGCTATCATTAAAGGCACTGCTATTAATCAAGATGGACACAGTAATGGGCTAACCGCCCCGAACCGCGTTGCACAAGAAGCGGTTATTCGTTCGGCTCTCACCAATGCGGATATAAGCCCGGCCACTGTTAATTATATCGAAGCCCATGGCACTGGAACGTCTTTGGGTGATCCCATCGAAATGAATGCCCTCAATAGTGTTTATGGTGCAGAACATAACAGTGATCATCCATTTATGGTGGGGGCAGTTAAGACCAACATCGGTCATCTCGAAGCGGCAGCAGGCATTGCGGGTCTCATTAAGATTATTCTTGCCATGCAAAACCGTATCATCCCGCCTCACTTACATTTTTATAAACCGAATCCGCTTATTGATTGGGAACATATTCCGGTTCGTATTCCGACTATGCCAACCGAATGGCAGTCAGCGGAGGGCGTTCCCCTTCGCGCGGCACTCAGTTCCTTCGGCTTTAGTGGAACCAATGCCCATATTATTGTTGAAGAAGCGCCCCAAATTCAGCCCAAATCGACTGATAATAAGTCGGTGATTTTGACGCAATCAGCCCGTTCAACGGCTGCTTTGCGCCAAGTTGCCGAGCAGTACAGTAGCTATCTAGAACAGCATGAGGATATTGCGCTTGCCGACGTTGTCTACACAGCCAATACAGGCCGTGTCCATTTTGATCAACGGTTGGCGGTTATCGCTTCTAATTCGAGCGAAGCCCATGATGCCTTAACCCAATGGCTCAACGGTGAGAATCCAGCGAATGTGATTACTGCCTCGGCTTCTGTCCCGCCGGAAGTGGTATTCCTTTTCACAGGGCAAGGTTCGCAGTATGCAGGCATGGGACGTGAACTTTACCAGACTCAACCGGTTTTCAAACGCAATCTCGACAAATGTGACCAAATTCTGCGCGAACATCTCGACGGTGTTTCGATACTGGATGTCATCTTGGGGGACTCGAATCTCATCGACCAAACCCAATATACCCAGCCTGCACTCTTCGCCTTGGAATATGCTTTAGCGCAACTGTGGCGCTCGTGGAATATCCACCCAACGGCGGTGATGGGACACAGTGTTGGTGAATATGTAGCGGCCTGTGTCGCCGGATTATTCAGCCTCGAAGATGGCCTCAAGCTCATTGCCGCGCGTGGACGATTAATGGGCGCGCTGCCAGCGGGTGGCACGATGGTCGCGGTTTTCGCCGATCTCGACACTGTGAAGGCCGCAGTTTTACTGAACGCTAATCAGGTCTCCATCGCTGCCATTAACGGCCCTGAGAACATCGTCATTTCCGGTGCGGAAGCCGCTGTCAATCAAGTTGTCGCACGTCTTGAGGGATTTAAATCGCAGCCCTTGAATGTCTCCCACGCCTTCCATTCACCGTTGATGGAGCCTATCCTAGCTGAGTTTGAGCGTGTCGCCGCCTCAATCAAATTCAACACACCGCAAATCGAAGTGATCTCGAATGTCACCGGGCAGCTTGGTGACCAACGGATGCTCACCGCCGCTTATTGGCGTGAACATCTGCGCCAGCCTGTGCGCTTTTCTGAGTCGGTCGCGACTTTGCATAATCAGGGCTATCGAACATTCGTGGAGATCGGCCCCAATCCCACGCTGCTCGGCATGGCACGACGCGCGATTGAGGCTTCTGATAGCCTGTGGCTGCCCTCTTTGCGAAAGAGTAATTCGTCAGCAATTTTGGAAAGTGTAGCCCAGCTTTATGTTCATGGCGCGAACATCAATTGGTCACATGTAGACCAAGTTGGCAACAAACTTCCGCTGCCGACCTATCCCTTCCAACGGGATCGATATTGGCTTGAATTGGGCAACCCGCAAACTGGAAAGTCAACTGGACACCCCTTGCTCGGTAATCGCCTCTCAACACCCCTTCCGATTTTTGAATCGCGCATCGGCATCGACAAATTCCCATATCTAGCTGACCATCAGATTCAGGGACAGATTTTGCTGCCCGCCAGCGCTTACGATGAAATGGCTCTGGCGGCCGCCAAAGTCTACTTCGCCGATAGCAGCGTCCACAGCATTGAGGATGTGCAAATTCAAACACCGTTGATTCTGGATTCGGAAGGGCTAATTACGGTTCAAACCATCCTCACACCCTTAGATTCCGATCATGTCCGCTTCGAAATCTTCAGCCAATTGGCAGATGGTGAGTGGAAGCGCCACGGTGGTGGGAACTTAACGCATGGAAATAGTATGCCCACGAACACGGTTGATTTGGATCAATTACGCCAACGAATCAACCAACCGGTTGATGTAGAAGGATATTACAACCAGCTTCGTGCGGTAGGCGCAGATTATGGCGCAACATTTCAGGGCATTCGCGAAACGTGGAAAGGTGAAAATGAAGCACTTGGGCGAATAGTGGTGAATACGCCCACCGAACTTTATCATCTACACCCGGCCTTGTTAGATTCATGTTTCCAACTCATTGGCAATGGCATTACCTCAACAGAGGATGCCATGTTCATTCCTACGCGTCAGGGCAGCATCCAAGTGAATTCGCATCGAAAAGTCACCGACCATGTTTGGGCGCACGTTGTAGTCGGCGATGTCGAAGCAAATTATCTTCATTGCGATATTTGGCTCTTTGATGATGACGGTACGTTGCTCGTCAAAGTCTCTGATTTGCAGTTTCAACGCATTGCTGGCAGCAGCCATCATTTGCAGCATCAGGATTGGTTCTACAATCTGAAGTGGATTGAACGACCCATCCAGAATGACATCAAACCCGAAGGCAAATGGCTGATTTTCGCGGATCATATGGGTGTCGGTGCTGAATTAGCTGGACAATTAGAATCCCAGTTTGCCACCTATACACTCGTGAATCTGGATACCGATATTGAAGCCGTATTGCACAGCACAAGTGATGTGCGTGGTGTGGTTTTTCTCGCCGGATTAGACAGCGCCAATTATACTTTAAGCGGGTTGCAGGACTCCGCCTCTCGTTACCTTGGCAGCCTACTCCGCATTGTCCAGTCCATGCCAACGAATGCCCGTTTGTGGCTGGTTACGCGTGGAGCGCAATCCGTCAATGCGGCATCTACTGATGTTGCACAATCGCCACTGTGGGGCTTGGGTGCGGTCATCGCGAGTGAGCATCCTGAATTCCACTGCACACGTATTGATCTCGATCCTAACGAAACCAACCCTATCCGTTTGGCAACCGTTTTATTCAATGATCTGACTGCCGCCGATAACGAAGACCAAATCGTCCACCGGAACGACGAGCGTTTGGTCGCCCGCTTACAACGTGCTGACTTGCCTCTGACCAATTGGACACTTGAAATTACCGAACGCGGCATCCTTGATAATCTCGTACTCATGCCGTCACAGCCGCAACCACCGGATGCGAATGAGGTGCAAATCGAAATCGTCGCATCCGGTCTGAATTTCCGCGATGTCTTGAACGCCATGGGTATGTACCCCGGCAATCCGGGTCCACTCGGTAACGAAGTCGCAGGGCGCGTGTTGGCTGTAGGTGCAGACATCACCGAATTTCAAGTTGGCGATGAAGTCCTCGCCATGACACCCCGTGCTTTCAGCAGCACGGTCAACGCTAATGCACACTTAACCGTTCATAAACCCGCCAACCTCAGTTTTGAGCAAGCCGCAACCATTCCTGTGGCTTTTCTCACTGCTGAGTACGCACTCAATAACATTGCTCACATGCAGGCTGGTGATCGTGTCTTAATCCATGCCGCCGCAGGTGGTGTCGGTATGGCCGCAACTCAAATTGCACGTCTTGCGGGTGCTGAAATCTTTGGCACTGTGAGCAGTCAGGAAAAACGCGAGGTTGCCCTTGCAAACGGCGTACAGCACATTATGAATTCGCGAACACTCGATTTCGCAGATGAGATTGGGGCGATCACTAACGGTCACGGGGTCGATATTATCCTGAATTCGCTGGCGGGTGATTTTATCACTAAGAGTTTTGAGAGTCTGAATGCCAACGGTCGTTTTGTAGAAATCGGCAAGACAGGCATTTGGAGTCAGGAAGATGTCGCCGCCACTATGCCGCACGTCGAATACAACGTGTTTTATTTAGGCGAGGTCTGCGCTGATAACCCCAACCTTGTAAAAGCGATGTTTAAACGTTTGATGGAGGCCTTTGAAGCAGGTACATTGCAACCGCTTCCGCTTCAAACCTTCCCCATCCAAAAAGTTGACGAGGCCTTTCGCTATATGGCACAAGCCCGTCATATCGGCAAGGTGATCGTCACCAATAACAAGGCTTCTACCGCCCGTGTCCGTTCGGACTCGACCTATCTGATTACGGGTGGTTTGGGTGGTCTTGGTTTAGAGACTGCGCGCTGGCTCGTCAATGAAGGCGCACGGTCACTGGTACTCATCGGTCGTCATCTTCCGTCCGACTACGCCCAAGCCGCCATTTTGAACATGGAACACGCGGGTGCGGTTATCACGACCTTCCAAGCCGATGTTTCCCAAGCGGATGAGGTCGCGGACTTGTTCGCTTATATTGAGGAATCGCTGCCGCCACTGCGCGGTATTTTCCATACGGCGGGTGTCCTTGATGATGGCATGTTGATACACCAAACATGGTCGCGCTTCCAAAAGGTACTCGCACCAAAGATGGACGGCGCTTGGATACTTCACTCACAATCGCTTGCTTTAAATTTACAACTCGATTTCTTTGTGATGTATGCGGCGGGTGCGGCGGTCTTTGGCTCACCCGGTCAGGGCAACTATGCCGCAGCCAATGCCTTCTTGGATAGCCTCGCCCATTTCCGTCGGTCACAGGGTCTGCCTGCCTTAAGCGTCGATTGGGGCGCATGGGCCGAAGTGGGTATGGCAGCCGCCCTTGATGCGAACCAACGGCAGCGCTTATCCAATCAGGGTATGGGGCTAATTGCTCCGCGCCAAGGGATGATCGCCTTGGGTGATGCGCTGCGTATGGATGCAGCACAAATGGTAATCATGCCCATTGATTGGAATAAACTACTGCAAGCGGCGGGCAATCACACGCCGCCCTTCTTAGAAACCATCGCCAAAGAGCTGAACCGCCAACCCGCAGCCATCAATGGACTGCAAACACTAAGGGAAGCTTCACCGGACGAAAGACCCGCTTTAACCCTCACCTATATCCAAACGCAGATTGCCCGCATCATGCGTCTACCTAAATCAATAGAAGTCAGCGGGACTCTCTCGCTGAATGCGCTAGGGATTGATTCGCTGATGGCGGTCGAACTGCGAAACCGTATCAAAGACGATCTTGCGGTAGATATTTCACTCAGCACTTTACTCCAAGAACTCACCGTCCAACAGCTTGCCCGTCAGGTGTCGGATAAAGTCGTCACGACCAATGGTGAGCAAGCGCAGCAGCCAGCCGCTGATATACTAGACGAACCAGCGCCGCAAACCAGCAGCGATTTGCTCAACAATCTGGATCAACTCTCCGATACCGACATTGATGCCCTGCTGGGTCAAATGCTTTCGGGACAGGATTCCAACAATGAGTGAACAACTTACGCCTGAACAAAAACGGGCGCTCGTCGCCCAATTATTACGCAAGAAAGCTGCCGAGACCAAAGCGATTCATCCGTTATCCTATGGACAGCGCGGGCTGTGGTTTCTACAAGTTTCCGCGCCAGAAAGTGTCGCTTATAACATCGCGCTCTGCTTGAATATCCATTCGGAAGTCAATCTCCCGGCGCTCAAAGATGCCATCCAAACCCTCACAGACCGCCACCAGAGTCTGCGAACAATCTTCACCACTCAAGATGGTCTACCGGTGCAAGAGATATATGAATATCGTGAGGCATTTTTCCAGCAAGTGGATGCCTCTACGCTGAGTAAAGACGAGCTTTATGAGGCGGTCATTGCTGAATATCATCGTCCGTTTGATCTCGCTAAAGGTCCGCTTGTACGCTGGGTTCTGTTCGCACAATCGCCTGTTTCTCAAGTACTACTTTTCAATATTCATCACATTGTTGCTGATGGTTCGTCAGTGGACATATTACTCAATGAACTGCAAGTCATTTATAAAACACGCGTCGAAAATGCAACCGCATCCTTATCTCAGGTCTTACCCGCGCCCCGCCAATATGTGGATTTTGTGCGCTGGCAAACTGAATATCTTTCATCACCGACTGGCGAAGCCTCACGTAAGTATTGGCTTGAAAATCTAGGCAGCGATTTACCGGCTCTCAATCTGCCTACTGATTATCAACGTCCGCTTGTCCAAACCTTCAACGGTGCATCACATATTTTTGAACTCGACAAAATGACCGTTCAAGCCGTTCGCGATTTAGCACATCAAGAAGGGGTAACCACCTACGTTGTCTTGTTGGCGGCTTATTACAGCCTCTTGCATCGCCTAACCGGACAAGAAACCGTCATTGTGGGTACACCAACCCTTGGACGACCTGAAAGTAAATTTGATAACGTATTTGGTTACTTGGTGAACCCGATCCCCTTGCAAGTACAATTTGCGGATAATCCCACCATAAAAGCGCTCATCAAACAAGTACGCCTAACCCTGCTTGGCGGTCTGGAAAACCAATATTATCCGGTGACTCTGCTCGCTGAACAGCTTGCCATCCACAACGACCCCAGCCGTTCACCCATCTTTCAAACCTTTTTCAACTTTTTCCAATTGCAGCGTAGCGGCTCAATCTCCAGTAGGCTTGGTCACAATGAAACCATTGATTTCAGTGGCCTCAAAATTTCCAATTACATCATCCCCCAAGAAGAAGGTCAGTTTGATGTCAGCTTGGTCATCGTCGAGTTAGAAGACAGCCTGCGCTGCACCTTCACCTACAACACCGACTTATTCAATGCAGCGACCATCTCCCGTATGGCGGATTACTGGCAAACTTTACTGCGCTCGACCCTTAATAGCCCCGATACCCGCGTGTCCGATTTGCCCCTGTTGCCGGACACCGAACGTCAAAAAATCCTTGTCGATTGGAACGATACCAGCGTCGAATATCCGGCGGACACAGGCGTACACATCCTGTTCGAACAGCAGGCCGTCCGCACCCCATCGCGCATTGCCGCTGCATCCGGCAAACAGCAAATCACTTATGCTGACTTGAACGCCAGAGCCAACCAACTGGCAAACCATTTACAAAAACTCGGTGTGCAGCCCGATAGTATGGTCGGTGTACATGTCGAACGCAGTTTGGATATGCTGGTGGCTTTGTTCGGCGTACTCAAAGCAGGCGCGGCCTATGTGCCTATGGACCCGGCTTTCCCGCGTGAACGCCTCGGCTTTATGATTGAAGATGCCGGAATGCCGGTCATCATTTCCCAATCGACGTTGGCGGATCAACTCCCCGAACACGCGGCACAAATCGTCCTCATCGACAGCCAATGGTCGCAAATCGCGCTGAACGCCGACCAAAACTTACCCAATCTCGCCACAGGTGATAATCTCGCCTATGTGATTTTCACATCCGGTTCGACAGGCCGACCCAAAGGTGTACAGGTTCTCCACCGCGCCTTGACCAATTTCCTGCTCACCATGCGCGAACGCCCCGGCATCGTTCAAGATGATGTCCTGCTGGCGATCACCACCTTATCCTTTGATATCGCCGGACTTGAACTCTATTTACCCCTCATCGTTGGCGCACAGGTTGTGCTGCTCAGTCGCGAATCAACGTGGGATGGCGGTCAAATCGCGGCAGCCATCACTGAACACAACACCACCATCATGCAGGCCACACCCGCTAGTTGGCAATTATTGTTGGAGTCAGACTGGCAAGGAAAGCCCGACCTCAAAATGCTGATCGGTGGCGAAGCCTTACCACCCAGCCTTGCTGAACGTTTGCTCAGCAAAGGGCAATCCCTTTGGAATATGTATGGCCCGACTGAAACCACCATTTGGTCAACCATCGAACAAATCGTGTCGCACACCGACCCCATCACCATTGGTCGCCCGATTGCCAATACCAACGTCTATGTGCTGGATAACCAGTTGCAACCTGTACCCGTTGGCATTACCGGTGTCCTGTATATCGGCGGCGAAGGTGTCGCGCGGGGTTATATCCAGCGCCCAGACCTGACCGCCGAGCGTTTTATCCTGAACCCCTTTGCTTCAGGGCGCATCTACAACACGGGAGACATCGCCCGTTGGCTGCCTGACGGACGACTCGAATGTCTAGGACGTGCCGATTATCAGGTGAAGATTCGCGGCTTCCGCATCGAACTTGGTGAAATTGAAACCAACCTCGAAGCTCACCCCGACGTGAGCAAAGCAGTCGTCGTCGCCCGTGAAGATCAACCCGGTGATAAGCGGCTAGTCGCCTATGTGATCGGTCATGAAGGCGCACACCTCGACACAGCTACCTTGCGCGATCATGTCAAAGCGCATCTGCCAGCTTACATGGTTCCGTCGGCAGTCGTCACCATGACCGCCTTCCCCCTCACACCCAATGGCAAAGTGGATCGTAAAGCGCTGCCTGCACCCGCACAGACCAAACAAGAATCATCACGTCAATTGGTCGGCGCTCAAACCGATAGCGAAATCATGCTGGTGGATATGTGGCGTGAACTGCTCGGCGTAGAAAGCATCAGCGTCTTCGATAACTTCTTTGACCTTGGCGGACATTCTCTTCAAACCTTTCAGGTCAGCACCCGCATTGAGGAAAAGACCGGCTACAAGATTGAACCGATAACATTGCGTATGCAATCGCTCAAGCAGTTGGCCGCCAGTATCGACATTGCTACCGGACGTGTCCAACCCTCATCAAACGGTCATGTGGCTGATGAGCAGCAAACTGCTAGCAACGAACTACCTTATTTCTTTAGTTCGGGTAACGAGTCGTTGTACGGTGTCTATTATCAAGCGCAAGCCGACAGTGCGGTCAAGCGCGGCGTAGTCGTCTGCCCACCGTGGGGACAAGAATATATCCGTACCCACCGTGCCTTACATCAAATGGCTGTTCGCTTATCCGATGCAGGTATTCCCGTTCTCAAGTTCGATTATTACGGTACAGGCGACTCCAACGGTGAAGATACCGACTTTGCCATCAACCGCAGCGTGGACGATATTGCATCAGCCATTGACCAACTTCGGCAGCGCAGCGGTCTGGACGATATTGCGCTGGTCGGCTTACGACTTGGCGGAACATTAGCGGCTCTGGCGCATACCAAACTCGGCAGCACCTCACGCCTTGCGCTCTGGGATCCCATTGTCAACGGGCATCTCTATCTGGATGAACTCGCCGAGTGGCACAAACGAAACCTGAACTACTATTTTGGTGAGGTTGACCAGAATCCCGACTCACAAACCCATGAAGTGCTGGGCTTTGCTATGTCGGAAACCATGCGTACCCAACTAAACGAGGCTGATCTGCTAAAATTAGCGTGGCCTACACCCAAACACATGCTCTTGGTTGAACGGGAAAGGAACGAAGGCACGGCCCAACTCCAAACCCTGTTGCAAAGTCAACATGTTCCACTGCACTATCAACAGATTGATGGCCCACAAATGTGGACGGAAAATACCGACAAAGGACTTGTTCCACACCAAACCTTGGAAGCAATCGTCTCTTGGATCAAAGAGTCATAAAAAGTATGTTATCAAAATGACTAAGTAATACAACCACAGAATTGGGATTGTTCCCCTCCCTGTGTTTTGGGGAGGGGCTAGGGGTGGGGTAGTCAGTTCAAGTGTGGGGGTTCTTCTCAGCATTTCCGAAAACCGACGAAGGAAACAATCATGCGCGAAGAAGCGATACGTTTTGGCGATAGACAACAACTCATCGGTGTCGTAACGGCTCCCGACCAGCCGCTTGAATCGGCTCCGGCGGTATTATTTTTTAACGCGGGTCTTATTCACCATGTCGGCCCCAGTCGTCTCTATGTCCGTTTAGCCCGACGGCTGACCGCGCTCGGTTTCGTCACCTTGCGCTTCGATTTTTCCGGCATTGGTGACAGCGGCGTTCGAACTGATGCTCTCGCGATTGAGCAAGCTTTTTTTGCTGATATGCGCGAAGCGATGGATTATTTAAAGACACACTTCAACGTCGGGCAATTTATCCTCACAGGACATTGCAGTGGCGCTTGGATAGCATTTCTCGCAGCGAGTGAGGACGAACGCATTGTCGGCAGCATCCTCATGAACCCCGAAGCAGGCGACGAAGATTGGGTGGAATATGACCGCCAGCGCAAAACCTCCCGCTTCTACGAAAGTTACTACGAAAATGCCGTGGGTGATCCTGAGAAGTGGAAGAAATTCTTGACGGGCAAAGCGCACTATCGCAACATTGCCAACACCGTCTTCAAAACCGTCATCATGAACCGCGTTTCAGCGCTGTCCTTCAAATTGCGCCACCAAATTCATACTCCGGCTGCCGAGGAAGAGCCTTCGGTACTTCAGCAGAAATGGCCGAATGTCACTTCTACCTTCCTTAACCGTCCGGTTCAACTGCTTCTGTTGTTTTCCGAAGGCAGTTCGGCGCTCGATCATGCCCACGCCGTCATCGGTAAAGAACTGAATCTCATGATTCAATCGGGTATTGCCAAAGAGGTTACCATCTCCAACGCCGACCATATGTTTACCCTGATGGCGGGTCAACAAACCCTGATGCTCAAAATCGAGGAATGGTGTCGAGCATTTTTGCCCAAAGGCGTTCCCGTTATCACAGCCACCAAACCCTAACGCCATCATGCAATTTAATAATGTAACCAAATGTACGGACTCAGCCATCATCCCTACAAAAATCAATGTAGGGACGGCATTCTTGCCGTCCGCCGAATAATGACCACGCGCCTATCTGCTTGAACAAAAGCGATAGCCGCATGAAAGGTCTGTCACCTATCGTCTTTTGTAGAGAATGGTTTAAGACCATTCCTTATCCCAAATTCGGGTTAATCAAATACGACCTGCCAAAATCCCAAAACGAACTTTAAATTCACGCAACCAGGAAAGCATTTGAAGATGGAAACTGAAAACGTCGCTGAACAAAAACCGAAACCCACTGCCGGACGAACCATAGCCCGTAATACTGCCTTTGGCTTCGCCTCGCAGATAAGCTTGCGCGTGGTGGGTTTCATTTTCCAAGTGTTGGTGGTACGCCGCTTGGGTGGTGACCAACTCGGTCAATACGCCATCGTGTTAGCATGGGCAGGCTTGTTCTCAGTGCTTGGGGATTTGGGCATCACCCAATACTTCACCCGTGAGGTCGCCCGCAACCACGAGAAAAATTCGGAATACTTCTGGGATGTTGTCCTATTGCGGATCATATTGGCGATCATCGCTTCCATCGTCACCACCGCTGGCGCGATTTTGCATCCTTATTCGCCTGAAATTGTCCTTGGCATCTTCCTCTATACCCTGACCTATCTGTTCTCGGCTATTCAAGTGCCGCTGGCTGGTCTGATTGCTGGCAATGAACGCCTCGACATTACCTCTGTTTTCGAGGTGGTTGGACAGGTCATTTTTCTAATTGCGGGCAGCATTTTCCTGTTTGCAGGTTTTGACTATGTCTGGCTGGTTGTTGCTTCCTTCCTAAACTTCCCTGTTTTGATTTTCATGAGCATTCGTGTGATACGACGCTATCACTTTGCACCGCCTAAATTCCATATCAGTCCGCAGCGCTGGTGGGGGCTAATCTGGGCAGGGCTTCCCTTTGGGTTTATTCAACTGGCACTGTCCTTCTCTTTTCTAGTCGATACCATCATTCTCAGCAGCTTTGTCAATACGACTCAGGTCGGTTGGTATACCATCGCCTATAGTCTGGTCTTTACCTTTATGACCATTACCCGTGCCTTCAATGTTGCCATCCTGCCCACGCTGGCACGTCAACACGCCGCTGATCCCGAAGCGACCCGCCCGTGGTATTACCGATCCGTTAAGATGATTATGTTTCTCAGTTTGCCCATTTCAACCGGCATTATGTTGATTGCCACTTACCTTGCGGGTGCGCTTTATGGGGCGCAAAACCTCCCCGCTGCCGTAATCCTAGCCATCATCATTTGGGATTTGCCCTTCTTAATGTATAACGCCTTCTGTGGCAACTTAAGTTCATCCATCCGTGCGGAAAAAGGGGCAGCACGTATCTATGTCAGCCTCGCTATATTCAATGTGGTCGTCAATTTGATATTGATCCCGCGCTTCGGGGTCATCAGTGCCGCCTTTGTTACCGTATTAACCGATATGCTGGGGGCAGCCCAATTTTATTTACTGTTCCGGCACTCGTTTGGCGCGGGTCTGGGCTTCAAACATGTCCTTCGCTTGCTGCTAGCCGTATTTCTGATGGGTGTTATTGTTTACGTCCTAACCCAGTTCATCAGCTTCCTGATCATTATCCCGATTGCCGCCATCAGCTATTTGGTGCTGGTCTGGGTATTGAAGGCTTTTACGCCCGACGAACAGGCGCTGCTAGCAGGCTTCGCAGGTCGAATAACCCGCAAACTCGGCAAATTTGCTCGCTAATCAACATCCATTCGGCCTAATCGTTCATGATTAAATATAGTCTCTCGTAGGGGAGGGTCACGGACCCTCCCTGAATGTTCTCCATTTTGCTTGTAGACACAAAATGTCCTCTATGAACGTTTACAGGCAGAGGCTATCTCAAACCTTTCGACAACTTATTTACTATAAACCCCTAAATTCCTTCTTAGGTTTAAACTCACAAACCATCCCAAACGCTTTACCTACTACTTTCAAACCTACTTAACACATCCACTCCCTCAAAACCGTTAACGCCAACGCCTCAAAAGAGTTACAAAATGTTCTTCCAAAATGTAACCCCTTCGCTCTCCACAGCGAATATTATATATATGGCGCTGTAGGGTCGTAGATGCCACTGGCAAGCCCTCTGATCCAAATCCGCCCGCGCACCTTAACATTTCGCTGGCAATTCTGGCAAAAAATCCTCCTTTGCCATTGCCGAAATTGCAGCCAAATTTGCCAAATGTCGCGCCGACGACGACATGGACGACACTTCTCGGCTAAAAACAGCTTTTTGGCATGACAACTCCGCCAACACCGACATAAAATCAGTGGCATCGACAAACCAGGCGCTCTTGTTTTTGACTAAGGACTATGGACCAAAGACCACTAACTAAATTGCATTTCCGAATCTGACGAAATTGAAGAATCTTCCGCAGTTTCGGCGGATCGCTCCCTTAAATCTGCCGACAAAAGGGCAACAAACTATTTTTGGAGTGAATTTTGCGAATCATCCTGATTCAGAACAGCCAGATAGCTTATAACTCTGATCGGCTCGACCAACTCTGAAGCAGCTTAACGAGATTCGCGTCGGCTGTTCCTACTGTCTTCGACATCACTCGCCCCAAGGCGGTTAAATGAAGTTCACGGTGTGCCAGTGTCTCAAAACGGTTGCGGAGAATAGCCGCCCCGTGTCGCTGTTGATCCGTCAGCCCCTTATTAGAAGCATTAGCGCGTCGCAGCCAACCTTCAAACCAGCGCAACGACCGTCTTGCAATCCGGCCTCGCAAACCCGTCAACGTGTTCATATTGCCACTCGCGGCATGAATCAAATCTTCCGCAGGTAACAAAGAAACCAACCAACTGTTGGTCTCCTCTTTGAAGCGGTGTTCCAGCCACAAATCGGCATAAGCATCCCATAAGTTTTTGATTTTTTGTGGATCATCCAGCATATCGGAAAACGCCTTGAGTTCGCCCAGAAACTTGGCCTTATCTGCACCCTGTAACAGCATCAAGCGGTCTTCCAATATCCGGTACGGAATAACGTTGACCGAATGCAGCTTCGAACTCGCAAAATGGAGTTGCAGCATATATCCAAACTGCGACCATAGATAGGATTCTGACCGCCCATAAAGAAAAGCAAAGTTACCGAGGCTGTAAGCGATCAAACCCTGTTTATAGTGTTCTATCCCCTGTGCAGCATGAGGATGATGCGCCACCACCACGTCTGCACCCGCGTCAATCAGCGCCCGATAGCTCTCTTGAATATAAGGTGGTGGGAACGGCACATGCTCCCGTCCTGCATGGGCAATCACCACAATCACATCACTCTCGGCACGCAAACCCGCAATCTGTTCCGATAAACGGGACACATTCAGTGGAGCGACACCCGCCGCGCCTGTCGAAACCCCTTCTTCCCCTTCGGCAGTGTTCAAGATCGTGACCCGCGCCCCTTGGATTTGCGTCTTAAACGGCTTCTCAGCCTCGCTCAGGCTCAACCCTGCACCAATCGCACTCAGTTGATTGGCCTGCAAGGTATTCAAAGTCGCCTGCAAACCCGCTTCCCCATAATCCATAATGTGGTTATTCGCTAAACAAACCACGCTGAAAGGCACAGCTTTCAAACCATTTACTACATCCGGCGGCGCTTTTAACGGATCGCCATCCTTAACAATCGCCTTGCCTTCATCGGCTAACACACACTCCAAATTGACCACCGACAAATCGGCTTGCTGGAGTATCGGCAGCAAATCGCCATAAAGCCCCGTTGCCGACTGCCTTATGCTGCTGATATGTCCTTCTGTTGCCGCCCAATCACCACACACCACCATCGACCAATCCGGCTTTAACGAAGGATCATCCGCCAACGGGATTGCACCATCATGCCATTCCATGTTTATCATTGCTCCCGATTGTTTATCTCGAATCTAATCAAACAAATTCTGCATCACCATCTCAAGGCTAATCAACGGCGACACCTTACCAATAATCCATTCCTCGCGTCCGTCCATATGCCGATCCATCAAATCGCGGACGTAATTCGCGTCAAACATGCCGCGTTCTGCCAGCCGACCGTTATATAAAATATTCTCCGCCCACGGACGCAGTGCCTTACGGAGATAGATCTCATAATCGGCATACATTAGCGGTCGCTCAGGATACAAATGCAGGCGGCGACCCACGCGCCTACTTAATGCTTGGACGTTATGCAGCACCGCATTCGATGTCGGCAGATATTCTTTCTTGTCATATGGAATCAGCGCCAGTTGTGGGGTTCGCTGCGTCAGAATATGCCGGTACATCAGTTTTTGTTGGCGAATCTCAGGCTTGAGTGAATAAACAAAATCCACCAGACTGTAATCCCAAAAGGGTAACCGCGCCTCAATATGCGAACGCGCAAACGTAATCATATTGATCGTCATCCGCAAGCAGTGATTCACTAGATAAAAATACTCGTGCGAATAATCATGCTTGAAGTTCCAATAAGGGGATAATTCCTCGCGATAAGAGTCGAACGCCAAACCCGCCATTTGTTTGGCAAAGGCTGGTTTATACAGCAGGCGTTCCTCCCCTTCGGTGATCCCCGGCCAAGTAAACGACTGGTTAAACTTTTGGAAACTGGTCGTGACCAAAGTCGAGAAATTCACCGGATTATTGAGGATCGGGTTCACAAGGTCTGTGTCACCCATCAACGTGCCACCATCCCAACCCGAGAGGTTGTAATCAATCAGACCGCGCAAGGTCGGCAGCATCGTCATCCCGTGTAGATGGATCCATGAATGGAAGCCTTCGGTAAGACTAAAATGCTTATCGACAATCGGTGTTACCCAACTGCCATCCACAGGTAAATCAAACCAATGATGGCGTGTACCCATCGCCGCCGCGATCTGCCCCGCATAATAAACATCGCGGCTTTGCGGATTACCAAACGTAGCGGTAATCGTTGGCGGGTTACGCTTCGGCACTAACCCGATAATCGCCCGTGAGTCCAATCCGCCGCTTAAGAAAACACCCGGACGCAGTGCGTCACTGCTAAGCTGTTCGATACCCGTCTTTAAACGTCGCCCGACTTCCACCACCGCTTCATCAAAGCTCACCTGTGGATTATCGGGAATTTGATCCCAATCCCAATAGCGTGTCAAAGTCCAACGCCCCGTATTCAGTTCAAATTCACCCACACTCCCATACAGAAATTGTTGGATGCTTTCATGAAAGGTTTTAGTGCCGAGTAAATGCTGGAATCGCAAATATTCCGCCACCGCCACGAGGTTCAAGTCTCGTGTCACAAACGGCACATCCAAAAGCGCCTTCACTTCCGGCGCGAACACCAGATGCGTCCCACTGATACTGATGTAATGCGGGTACAGCCCAAACCGATCATTCATCAACACGAGTCGCTGCCGTTCAAGGTCGTAAACAGCGATGAAAAAAGCGCCCTCAAGCCGCCGCGCACAATCCGTATCCCATGCCTCAAATGCCGCTAAAGCCAGTTCCGCATCATCAATATCCGGCTGCCTGAGCGAAAGGTCATTTCGTACACCAGCCGTGTTATAAAATTCACCACTCAAAAAAAGCACCAATTTGCCGTTAGCGCTAATAACGGGCTGAGGCTTCTTATTGAAGATTCCGATGCCCAACCTTGCCAATCCAACCCGGTTATCGGACGCAATCCAACGATCCACTGTGTACCAATCGTAGTGCGTCATCCGTTGGGCAGCACGAGCTAAATACGTGCCTGTATCGTCAGCGTTTACAATACCGAAAAGACCCGACATACTGACTCCTGTCGTGTTGTAATGAGATCGCTTTTGTTCGGACGGGTGTGCATTTGAGTTTGAGGGTTCAGCAGTTTGAAAACCTCTAGGTTTTAGTGTCGAATACCGCTATTAACAACGTTTAATTATTCTAGTTGTGTCGTCCACAACCTGAAATCATGTATAATCACATTATTAAATAATGGATTTTAGTGGTTTGTTATGTTCATACCTTACAGTATATCGTATCACAGCCAACATGGATGCCTACCTTTCAAAGTCAAAGGGTAATTGCAAGCTACGGAACCACTAAACTAAATAAAGTAAGCTGATTGTAAAATGCAATGAATATTCTTATTGTCGTACATGGCTACCCACCAACCCATTCGGCTGGTGCCGAGCGACGTGCAGAACGCATGGCTGTATGGTTCACCAAAAACGGTCATCATGTCGAGGTCTTTGCTGTCGAGGCCGCGAATGATGCGAACTTTCGTGTAACAACCTCCTTTCAGGATGGCTATATTGTGCATCGTCTTTATTTCGATGCTCAAGGCGATCCTGACAATCCCTTAATCCGCTTGTACGACTATCAACCCATTACCGCTGAAATCGAACGCGTCATTAACCGCCAACAATTTGATGTTGTCCACATCGTCAGTGGTTATCTACTCGGTGTTCAAGCAGTTAAAGCCGCAAAGAGCGCAGGCATTCCAGTCGTACTCACACTGACCGAGTTTTGGTTCATGTGTTCCTGCCTCAACCTTATTCAACCAACGCAAGTTCTGTGCAGCGGGCCTGAAAGCCACGAAAAATGTGCGCGTTGTTTGATGGAATACAAACGCCGTTACCGCTTACCAGCCCTCTGGGCTCCCTCAGTGATGGATCTCATCTGGCCCATTATGCACCGCGCCAGTCTCAGCGCCCGCATGAAGGATGCCGTAGAACGCCGTGACATCACCCTGCGTAACACACTCGAAGCCGTCGATTTGGTCATCTGCCCATCCAATTACCTCATGCAAATGTTCGCGGATTACGATTTCGATACGCGCAATTTCCGGTTTATGCGCCAAGGTCTTAAAAAACCAACCCATACAATTGCGCCCAGAACAAACCGAAATGATGGTGTCTTGCGCCTCGGTTATGTCGGGCAAATCAAACCCCACAAAGGTGTTGATTTATTGGTCGATGCACTCCTGCCTCTGATTGCCTCTGGAGAACCCGTAGAAATCGACATTTGGGGTTCCGAAACGGAAAATCCTGTTTATGTTGAAACGCTAAAGTCCCGTTCAGTTGCTGTCTCTGATCGCATTCGTTGGAATGGTCCCTATAGGGGTGATGCCGTCTGGGATGTCATGGGCGCAATGGATGTGCTAACCGTTCCGTCTCGTTGGTACGAGAACAGCCCGAATGCTATTTTAGAAGCCTATGAAATGGGTGTCCCTGTCATTGCAGCCGACCGTGGTGGCATGGCTGAATTGGTCATTCATGAGGAATCGGGTCTGCTCTTTCAGCTCGACAATGCTGAAGATTTGCAGCGGCAGATTGTGCGCTTGTTAAGAGAGCCGCAACTGCTTTATAAATTACGCAAGGGTATTCCGCCTGTTAAAAGTATTGCTCAAGAAATCGAAGGCATTTTAGGCGAATATGACACCCTGCTGAGTAAATTGGCTGAGAAAACTCAACCCTCGCGTCCGCATTCACAAGCCATTCAAAACACCTCACAAAAAGAGTCTCCCTGAGATTGAAATGATCTCTTTTGGTAAGTTTCTTGCAAGTTCAATAGACGATCATATCCCTACCTAACGTGGTTAATAACATTTGCATACTTAGAGCCTGTTTGAATATAGGGTTTAAACGGACGGCATGTATGCCGTCCCTACAAAGGCGATCCTATTTGTAGGGACGCGATATATCGCGTCCGGCATTTTGATCTTAATTTTTAAACAGGTTCTCATTGCTTTAACGGTCAAACTAGGTAGGGACACGGCACGCCGTGACCACAAACATAAAAATACGGCTCTTAAACACCGTAGTGTGAGAGGATATTTCTGATGACTGAACCAATTGCCATCGTCGGCATGAGCTGCCGTTTTCCCAAAGCGAAAAACATTGATGAGTTCTGGCAATTATTGGTCAACGGCGTAGATGCGATTGGCGAAATCCCCTCGAATCGCTTCGACGCTGAACACTATTTCAATGAACAACCCGCCACCCCCGGCAAAATTATGTCACACTGGGGTGGTTATTTAGATAACATCGAAGGCTTTGATGCCGCCTTTTTCGGCATCGCACCGCGCGAAGCCGAATGGCTTGACCCGCAGCAACGCCTATTACTCGAAGTTGGTTGGGAAGCGCTGGAAAACGCAGGTATGGATGCCTCAAAACTCGCAGGCAGTTCAACGGGTGTGTTCGTCGGTTTGTGGCTGAGCGATTTTGAGTCACGCTTATTCGCTGACACTGATCATGTCGATTTTTACATGACCACTGGCAGCGGACGTTATGCCGCCTCCGGTCGCTTATCGTATGTCCTCGGCTTGCAAGGCCCCAGCATGACCGTCGATACCGCCTGTTCGTCCTCATTGGTAGCCGTTCACCTCGCTTGCCAGAGTTTGCGTTCAGGTGAATGTACAATGGCCTTGGCGGGCGCTTCCAATGTCATCTTACAACCACAAATTACCATCGCTTACTCCCAATCGCGCATGATGGCTCCCGATGGCAAATGTAAATTTGGTGACGCTCGTGCTAACGGTTATGTTCGCAGCGAAGGCGCGGCGGTGCTCGCCCTCAAGTTGCTGTCACAGGCCGAAGCCGATGGCGACACCATTCATGGCATCATTCGCGGCAGCGCGGTCAACAATGATGGTCAAAGCAGTGGTTATCTCGCTTCTCCCGGTCAAGCAGGGCAAGAAAAATTATTACGCACTGCCTACGCTAATGCTGGCATTTCTCCCGGCGACGTATCCTACGTTGAAGCGCACGGCACCGGTACACGCGCTGGTGATCCCATCGAACTCGGCGCACTCGGCACTGTGCTGGCAGAAGGCCGCATATCTGGCGAAAAATGCGTCGTCGGTTCAGTCAAAACCAACATCGGTCATACCGAAGGTGCGGCAGGTTTGGCTGGTTTGATTAAAACTACTCTGGCGCTCAAGCATCGCACTTTGCCTGCTACACTCCATTATCAGCAGCCCAACCCCGACATTCCTTGGGATCAGCTTCCAGTCGAAGTACGCCCCGAAATCACTCATTTGCCCGAAAGCGACCAACCCATTTATGCGGGAGTCAGCGCCTTTGGCATCACCGGAACCAACGCCCACATTGTTCTCCAAAGTACGCCAACAAGTTCACCGCACCTATCACCATCCGCGAAATCAGCTTATGCGCTGCCCTTGTCTGCCCGTTCGCCCGAAGCCTTGCTCGATCTCGCCAAGCTCTACGCTGACCTTCCAACCGACATCAATCTGCATGATCTCACTTATACCGCAGGCGCACATCGCACCCATCATGACTATCTCCTTTCGGTTGTGGCGACCAACCACGACGATCTGCGCGAAAACTTAGCTGCCTTCATCAACGGTGAACGTAAGAAAGGTGTGGCTGTCTCACCCGATCAACCCCTCTCACCGCGCAAAGTCGCCTTTGTCTTTTCCGGTCAAGGTGGTCAATGGATCGGCATGGGTCGTCAGCTTATCGAGCAAGAACCCGTTTTCCGCGAGACTCTCGAACAATGTGATGCAGCCATGCGCTGTTACACCGACTGGTCACTCCTCGATATGCTCAACGGAACAGGTGATGCAGCCCGTCTCGAACACATCGACGTTATTCAACCGACCATCTTCGCCATCCAAATCGCGCAGGCCGCTTTGTGGCGTTCGTGGGGCATCCAACCGGACACGGTGATTGGTCACAGCATGGGCGAGATCGCGGCGGCATATGCCGCCGGTGTACTCAGCCTTGATGATGCCGCCCACGTCATTTGTCGACGCAGCCAACTCATGATGCAGGTTAACGGCAAAGGTACGATGGCCTTGGTCGAAATGACTTACGCCGAAGCCGAGCAAGCCATCGCCGATGCCAACGCTCAAGATCGCCTCGGTGTCGCGGTCAGTAACGGCCCAACCTCGACCGTCCTTTCCGGTGATCCGATTGCCCTCAAAGCGATTGTCTCACAGTTGGAAGTGAAGGGCATTTTCTGCCGCTTCGTCAATGTCGATGTCGCCGCCCACAGCCCACATATGGATGCGCTCCGTCCGCAGCTTGTGGTGGATCTCGCCAATTTGCAGGCACTTTCTGGCAGTATTCCAATGCTTTCAACCGTCACCGGAGATTTGCTAGCTGGTGAAAATTTCGACGCGGCTTATTGGGGCAGCAACCTGCGCCAACCCGTGCGCTTTTCCACAGCCGTCGAGAAGGCACTCGATCAGGGCATCAACACCTTCATCGAGATGAGTCCCCATCCGGTACTGCTGACAGCCGTCGAACGCGGTTATGGTTCACGCGCTCCACTGACCACCATTGCCTCGACTCGTCGTGATGCTGACGAACGTGCCACCCTCTTAGAAGGCATCGGTCAGCTTTACGTGGCCGGTTATCCAGTCGATTGGGCACAGCTTTATCCCGAAGGTGGCGAGACCCTCGCACTCCCGACCTATCCTTGGCAGCGTGAACGTTTCTGGTATACCTCCACTGCCAAAGCCAGCCGTTCGCGTGGCAATCGTGACGGGCATCCCCTCTTAGGACAGCCCTTGCAGACTCACGATGGCAGCACCTATTGGGAAACCGAAATTGATCCCACCGACTTGCCCTATCTTGCCGATCATCAAGTGCGTGATCAAATCATGCTCCCTGCCGCAGCCTACACTGAAATGGCTCTAGCCGCAGCCCACGCAACACTTGGTGTTGCTCCCTACACTCTGCATGATATGGCCTTCAAAGAGGTCATGTTCCTCACAGCCGATGAATCGACCCGCATCCAAGTCGCTCTCACACCCGATGCGATGGGACAGACTCACTTCGAAGTCTATTCCAAACAAGGTGAAAACTGGATTCAACACGCCAGCGGCACACTCGCATCAGCCTCCCAAACACCAGCCGTACTATCCCTCTCGTCACTAACTACTCACATGGACGTTATGCAATCCGCAGCCTCCCATTATCAATCCATGTTGGATCGTGGCCTGAACTACGGCACAACCTTTCAAGGCATCGTTGAATTGGCTACCCAAGACCACCAGAGTCTCGCCCACATCAAACTAGCTGACTCCCTCAAATCATCAGCCAGCACCTACCAGATTCATCCGGCTTTGCTCGATGCTTGCTTCCAACTCCTACTCTCGACACTTCCACCCAATGACCGCGACTTGTATCTACCCGTTGCGGTTGATGGTCTCACATTATTCGCCAGTCCCGCATCCGAAACCGAGTTCCGTGCCTACGCCACCCAAACTGCACTCGACAACCAACTGCAAGGCGATGTCTACCTCTATAACCAACAGGGCAATCTGCTCATGCTGGCGCAGGGTTTACGGATGCAGCACATGGATCGTCGCGGAACCGAGTTAGAAAATCGCCTCTATGAAATCCAGTGGATACCCACCGAGAACAAATCGACATCGCCATCAATTGCCTTGACCGATTGGTTGGTTTTCGCAGATGAAAGTGGAATCGGCGCATCACTCGCATCTTATCTCACATCGGCTGGCGCAAACGTCAGCGTGGTTTATGTGCGTGACGCCTTCACACAAACCGATCAAACCTTTGGCGTGAATCCGCTTCAACCTGCCGACTTTGAAAGAGTCCTTCAAACAGGTTCAAATTGGCAGGGCATCGTCTATCTGTGGGCATTAGACTCCACCACCGACCAACTGCCATCCGCCACTTACCCCAGCACTATCGGCGCATTACATCTCACCCAAGCCCTCAATGCCTCCAACCTCGCACCCCGTTTGTGGCTGGTGACGCGCGACGCACAATCAGTAAACGGTCAATCAACCGAAGCCGCTGGAGCCAGCCTGTGGGGATTTGGCGCGGTGCTTGCCAATGAACAGGCCGACCTCAAATCGGTTCGCATCGACCTCGACGCGACCACCGACAGCAAATCACTTTTCAAAGCTTTGTGGGCAGATGACAGTGAAGATCAAATCGCCCTTCGTGGTGGTCAACGCTTGGCTGCGCGATTAGTATCCAAAGGCGCACCGCCGAGTACCGAGTCGGCTGGTGAAATGCAGTTGGTTCATGCTGAAAATCAACCGTTCCGCGCCGAAGTCACCACCCCCGGCGTGTTGGAAAACTTACGCCTTCACGCATTAAACCGCCGCGCACCTCAAAGCGGCGAGGTTGAGATTGAGATTGTCGCGACTGGCCTCAATTTCATGAATGTCCTATCGGCTTTGGGCATTTACCCCGGTTATGAAAACGGACTCGGCCCGCTCGGCATCGAATGTGCCGGACGCATCGTGCGTGTTGGTGCGGATGTCACCGACTGGCAAATTGGGGATGAAGTGGTCGCGGTAGCCTTCGACTCGCTGGCGACTCACGCGGTCACCAATGCCCATCTCGTTGCCCGTAAACCGGCGCATCTCTCCTTTGAGGAAGCCGCGACACTCCCGATTGTTTTCCTCACGGCTTATTATGCCCTTCATGAACTGGCGCAGATGCAAGCAGGCGAACGAGTCCTCATTCACGCGGGTGCGGGTGGTGTCGGCCTCGCAGCCTTGCAACTGGTTCAGCGCATCGGCGCGGAAGCATGGATGACCGCAGGCACGCCCGAAAAACGCGACTACTTGATGTCACTTGGCGCAACCTTCGTCAGTGACTCGCGCTCACTCGCCTTTGCCGACGACATTCGACGCGCCACTAACGGCGAAGGGGTTGATATTGTTCTCAACTCGCTCTCCGGTGAAGCCATCGCCAAAGGCTTGGGTTTGCTCCGTTCTTACGGACGCTTTGTGGAAATCGGCAAGCGCGATATTTACGATAACAACGCGGTCGGCTTGCTCCCCTTCAGCAAAAGCCTCGCCTATTACGCGGTTGATCTGGATAACATGTCGCGTGAACGGCCTGCCAAAGTTGGTGTCATGCTCCGTCAAGTGATGGAATGGGTCGAGGCAGGCGAACTCCATCCCTTACCCTTCCAATTGTTCCATGCTGACCAACTCACCGATGTTTTCCGGCACATGGCGCAGGGCAAGCACACAGGCAAAATCGTCATTGGCATTCGCGACACCCAAGTTCCCGTGTTCGTGCCTAACAAGCCAGCCGTTCACTCCGATGGCGCTTATCTGATTACGGGCGGTTTGGGTGGCATCGGCCTCACCGTAGCCAGTTGGTTAGCCCAAAATGGCGCGGGACAAATCATTCTCGCGGGTCGCCGTGCGCCGGATGCAGATGCCCAAGCCCATATTGATCGTCTGATCGAAGCAGGCGGCAACATCCAAACCGTTCAAATGGATGTGACTGATGTGGCTTCAGTGCAGCAAACCATCGAAGCGATTGGGCAAACAATCCCCTTGAAAGGTATCTTTCACGCAGCCGGTTTGTTGGATGACAGCCTCTTGCCCGAACAAACAGCCGACCATTTTTATCGTGCTATGAGTCCCAAAGTCGATGGCGCTTGGAACTTGCACCAAGCAACCCTTAACAGCGACCTCGATTGGTTCGTGTTGTTCTCATCAGTGGCGGCAGTTCTCGGCATACCGGGGCAGGCCAACTATGCGGCGGGCAACGCCTTTATGGACAGCCTCGCAGCCTATCGTCACGCACAAAATCTGCCTGCACTCAGCATCAATTGGGGGCCGTGGTCGGATGTTGGCCTCGCGGCAGCAGCTTCTAATCGTGGGGAACGCCTCGCCAGTCGAGGTTTAGGCAGCATCGCGCCCGATGAAGGTGTGGCGGTTCTCGCATATCTCCTGACGCAAACCGCCTCCCAATCGATTGTCATGCCCTTTGAGGTCAACCGTTGGGTACAGACTTATCCACCCGCAGCCACCTCATCACTCCTCAAGGATTTGGTGCGCGAAACACCCGCAGTCGAAGCTCAAACCGAAGCGGCAACCGATGATCTACGTTCGCGTATTACCGAAGCCGACAATGTTCCGGCTCGGTTGGCGATTGTCGAGACTCATATTCGTGAACAGGTCGGCGCGGTCTTAGGCATGGCAGCCAAGCGCGTGGATGTCAATAAACCCTTGCAAGCGATGGGCTTAGACTCACTCATGACCCTCGAACTGCGTAACCGCCTCGAACGCAGCATGACTATGAAGTTACCCGCGACCTTGGTGTTTAATTATCCCTCGGTGGCAGCCTTGACCCGACATTTAGCCGAAGAACTTCACGTTGAGGCTGGCGCGGAAACCGTGACGCAAACGCCCGAACCACCCGCGCCCGAAGCAGTCGATGAGTTCGAGGATATGACCCAAGCCGAAATCGAAGCCCTCCTAGCCGACGAACTCGCCTCCCTCGATGACTTGTTGGGGAAGGATTAAATGGAGAATCGAAGCTCCCAAATAATTCTTCGTAGGGGCGGAACATGTTCCGCCCTCTTTGCCTCCTGCGATCCTCATTACATAATCAAAAATATTGGCGTTCTGTAGCGCTCGTCAAGCTATTTAATATTGCTCAATTACACCACCTAAATTCTTTCTCAGAAGGGATAACGCCTTATCGTAATTTGTATCTCGCCAATTAAGTGCAAAAGAGCGCCTAAATCCAAATAAGGAAGCACCTATTAGATAAGTAAACACGGGAAGTCTACTTGAGTAGACAAATGTTTGGTATTTATGTATCTTGACGTTATCAATGTCTTGCCAGCTTAAAGATCGTTGCCAAGTCAAAGTATGAACTTCTATTCTGACATCAGAAATGACAATTCTATTGGGTATAAGAAAAGACCTAAAAAATCCATATATCCACAATAGCCACCAAAATGGGAGTGATGGTCTAATATC
>JBBQLX010000087.1:0-26866 GCA_038328375.1 Aggregatilineales bacterium
AGAATGTCACTCTTGTTTGGGGCGCTTCCGCGATTGCCCTCGCAGCCTTGTTGCTCGGTGGCTTGCGTCTTTGGCCCGGTATTGTCCTCGGCGCATTTTTAGTCAATGTCGGAACAGGTATACCGCTGTCAGTGGTACTCATGATATCCGTTGGTAATACACTGGGACCGTTCCTTGGTGCATATTTCCTGCGACGTATCTATCCCATCCACACGACTTTTGACCGAATCGCGGATGTACTGACGTTTGTATTGGCGGGTGTGTTGGTCAGCAGCTTAGTCGCGTCGATTCTGGGCTGCTTTGCTCTAGTCATCAGCAATACAATCACGCTCTCAAATATTCCCTACATTTGGCTGGAATGGGTGATGGGTGACACGCTCGGCATTCTAATCGTGACCCCCTTCATCCTGCTTTGGTGGAATAATTCCACGCTCACAAAAAAACCTTTGAAATGGCTAGAAATTGTGCTTTTGGGTGTGAGTGTAGTGGTTGTAAGCGGTTTTATTTTCCAGCACAATATCCCCTCAATGTCTGGTTATCCCCTCAAATATCTCGTGATACCTTTTACCTTATGGGCGGCCTTTCGCTTTGGTGTGAGGGGTGTCTCGACCATCTGTTTTATGATTGTATTGGTTGCACTTGCGGATGTGGCTCAACAGTTGGAGTTTATGGCTTATGCAAATCTCCATGAAGATTTGATCTATCTGTGGAGTTTTATCGCCCTCATTACCATCTGCACGATGGTGTTGGCCGTCACTGTTGAAGATCGGTTGCGCATTGAACGGGAATTAGTGCGAGAGCATGATTATATCGCTCAAATCATCAATGCTATGGCGCAAGGTGTAGCTGTGACCGATACAGAAGGGCGCTTTGAATATGTCAATCCTGCCTACGCCGAAATGTTGGGTCATACGCCGGATGAACTCATTGGCAAAATCCCAAATACGATTTTGCCGCAGGATGAACGCGCCACCGTCAGTAATACCGCTTTACGTCTGACCACTGATTTTCGCACCGTCTATGAAACTCGTTTTCAACGCGAGGGTAGTGACCCGGTAGACGTGCTTGTTAATGGTGCGTTGCGCCGTGATGAAGGCCGTACAACCGGTATCATTACCTCAATAACCAACTTGACTGAACAAAAAAAGACAGAAGCAGCTTTGCGCCGTAATGAGGTGCTTCTGCGAACAATTTTTAACAATGTTCCCTTTGACTTGTGGGTGCGGGATGCCGATGGACGCTGTATTTTTCAAACTCCGGAATCAGTCCATCTTCGAGGTGAACTGCTCGGTACGACAATCGAGGACATGGATGTAGCGCCGGAAATTTTCCAACAGTGGCGAACCAGCAATGCCCGCGTGGTTGCGGGTGAAACATTGCAGCGTGATGTGAGCTATAGCTTCAATGGTGAAGAACGTCATTTTTTTGCGGTCACAACCCCTGTCACCGATAACAAGACCAAGCTCGGTATCATGGGCATCAACGTTGACATCACCGAACGTGTACAAGCCCAAAATGCCCTTCGGAAAAGTGAAGAAGTATCGCGCGTCTTTCTGGAACACTTGAAAGCGCTTCAAGATATAACCATTGAACTTTCCCGTATCGAACTCTTTGATGATTTTTGTTTGCGGGCGATTGAATTGGGTCGCAGTCGTTTGCATTTCGAACGTTTGGGGTTGTGGTTGATTGATCCGGTTGATCCGAACTTTACCATCGGGACATTTGGCACTGCTGAAGATGGCACGATCCGTGATGAAAGAAACGTTCGCGCCCCAACAACCCAAATCCTGCCCCAATTAACCAATACATTTTTGACTCCCGACAAGAAGATTTTCTATAGCCCCGATACTGCGCTTCTCAATGAAAAATCCCAATCGGTGGGGCATGGCTGGAAGGCAATGGGACACCTCATTGAGGGCGAACAAATTATTGGTGGCTTATCCACCGATAATTTTTTTTCACAACAGCCTGCTCAATCTCACCAACTCGAATTACTGACGCTTTACGGTAATGTGCTGGGACATCTATGTGTTCTCAAACGTGCGGAAGCCAGCCTTCAAACTAGTGAAGCCCGCTTCAGATCAATCTTTACGGGAGCAAAAGTCGGCATAGCGGTGACTAATGCGGGTGGTTATTTGGTTTCCGTAAATCCTGCTTTTGAGGAGTTACTCGGTTACACGCAGGCTGAATTAGCGCGAATGACCTTTACCGAGATCACACACCCTGATGACCGTGAGCCTACGCTTATCCACTATACAAAACTGGTGAGGGGCGAATCTGACTTTTATCAAATGGAAAAGCGCCATCGACGCAAAAATGGTGACTACATTTGGGTGCGGCTGAATGTATCCTTATTTCCCGGTGCAAGCGAAACACAGGCCATTGCGATTATCGAAAATATTGATGATCGCAAGCAGACCGAGGCCAAAATACAAGAACTGAATGCCAGCCTAGAACAGCGTGTTGCCGAACGTACACTTGAACTGCAAGCCGCCAACGAGCGCTTAACGGAGTTGGATCGCCTAAAAACCAAATTTATCGCGGATGTGACGCATGAATTGCGGACACCATTGACAGTGTTAAGCACGCGTGTCTATTTGCTCCAACACAGCCCACCTGAAAAACATCCTGCCTATCTTCTGGCACTTAAAGAACAGTTGGAACGTCTCGCTAATTTTGTGACCGCCACTTTGGATTTATCGCGGCTTGAGTTAAGTCACGACAAGATTGCTTTTGCTCCGGTTGATCTGAACAACGTCGTTCAACAGGTCATCATGGCTCTTGAACCGCGTGCCGAAATTTCAGGGTTACAGATGACCTTCGCGTCTTCCCCAATACCTGAAATTCGCGGCGAGTTTAACCAACTGGCACAGGTCGTTACGAACCTTGTTGCCAATGCTATCAATTACACATCTAATGGCAGCATCACCGTCCGAACCTCATTTGATGAACCGCGTCAGCATGTGTGTTTAGAGGTTACAGATACCGGTATGGGCATCGGCGAAAATGATATTCCACACCTTTTTACTCGCTTTTATCGGGGCGAACGCGCAGGCCAAAGTAACATGCCCGGTACGGGTTTGGGCTTGAGCATCGTAAAGGAAATTGTTGATTTGCACGAAGGTCAAATTGCTGTGAAAAGTCAGGTTGGTAAAGGCACAACCTTCACCATCTTTTTACCAATTTAGCACCAAATCTAACTAGGCCAATTACTGTTGGACAAATTGCAATACCGCTACGTTTTGGTTACAGCTTTCTTTGGTTGCCACACTATAGGTGGGTGATAAAGGTTGGCTTTGAGGGTCTAATAGCTGCACCGTGTAGGTTTGGGCTTGCGGTGTCCCGTTCAAGAACAACTCGAATCCCCCGGCACCGAACGTCAGCGCTGCCCCACTAAATACCGTTTCATTGAGGCCGTTACCCGTTACCCGTATGCGGTATCCGTCCAGCGCTTCACCCTGACGATCTGTGACCGTTCCCGCGATACTTGACCAATTGCAACCTTTTTCATTGGCATTTGGCGCATAGACAGGTTGTTCATGAGCCAGTGTAAAGCTGAATACCGCCTGTAGCGTACCATTGGCTTCGACAGCTAAGGGTGTAAAAGTTGCCGTCGGCGCAATTGTTCCCGGAGGCGTTGCGGTTGGCGGCATGAACGTAGCCGTGATGACAATCGGCAGCGGCGTAAAAGGCGGGAAAGGGTTTAATGCTGTATACGGATTTTGGGTAATCATCACCACCAGCGCGACCATGCCTATCGTTCCCAGCAAAAACACGATGGTCAACAGATTTGCCATCACATGTTTCTGTTGAGGTGGTGCTGTTCTAGCTATACTCTTAGCAGGAGCAGGTTTGTTTTTTGGCGGTTGAACTTTCGGCGGAGTTAAGATTTCCAGAGGCGGTTCGGGAATCTCAAACACGTCCGGTTCTATGGCTGACGTTGGCTCAGCAAGACCTTCAACCTGCTCACTATCGGCTGGTAAATCTTCGGGTGGGAACAATGGGCCGCGTGGATCGAGTGAACGTTTGCGATCCCTGCGTCCGAAGCGTCGTACCCCACCTGTTGTTTGATCATCGCTCATAACGTTATGTAGCGCGTGTTTGAATGAAGTTGACCAATGCGACATTCCGGGCGCAGTCTGATGGGAATGTCACTTCTATTCGTGCCGAAACGACCGTTCCACCCGGACTCAACAGTTCTACATAATAGGTCTGTGCGCTGATTTTGTTATCAACTGGTACTTCCCAGCCACCCGGCCCGTACAATGAATTGCTGCCACTATCTACCGTCCGGTCGAAGTTTGTTCCGAAGACATGGATTTTCAACCCGTTTAAAGGTGTATTTTCGGTGTTAAAGACTTGACCACCCAATCCCTGCCATGCACAGGCTGCGGAGTTGGCAAAGTTCTGGGTCAGAATTACCTCTCCACGCCGCAGTTCAAATAGGTAAGGGTTCTGTGAGGGTGCCAGTGTTGGCGTTGGGCCAGTTGGTGTTTCAGTTGGCAATGGTGTTGGGCTAATAGAAGCCGTTGCCGTAATCGTTGGGGTTTCAGTAGGCGCAGGTGTATTGGTAATAGTGGAGGATGGCGCTGCGGTTGGTGTGATTGGTGTAGGGGTAAAGGTATTGGTCGGGGTCAATGTATCAGTTGGTGTGAATGTGAATGTAGGCGGTAAACTTGTAGGCGGTACCGGAGTGGGTGTGAGCGACGGTAATATGACCGCTGTCGGTAACAGCACCGCAGCCTGTTGTTTTTCGACGGGCGGCCCCGATAGCCGCATGATGACGAAGACAATCGCCATCACGGTCAAAAACAAGAAGACCAAACTGATCATATTATAAATGGTTCCTTTGCCTTCTCCCATGCTTACCCCCTAAGCAACTGCTGGACCCAGCAACCGCATAATAACCCAAATTACTGTTAGTAAGGACAACACCAAAAAGATGATGCTGATCATATTGTAAATCCGGTTTTGCCCCATAGCGCTACCCTCTCTTCATCACGTCGAAAAGATAAACTTAAGTTTACCCACTGTAACGTTCAATAACCGCGTTGTAATAGAGTGGGCGAAGCCAATTCTCGAAACGGGTTTGGGCAATGTATACCCGCCGTTCAGGTTCAACCGGACGGTCGGCAATCTCCATCACCTGTATCACATGATACCCTAATTCGGTCGCGACTGGCCCAGCAATTTGTCCGACCTGTAAGCTGAAAGCGGTTTGAGCCAATTGGGGTGTTAACAATTCATCCTGTGTAAACCAGCCCAGATCGCCACCACGTTCCTTTGTCGTCTCGTCCTGAGAGTATTGTGCTGCCAGCGATGCGAAATCTTCCCCACCGCTTATCTTGGTCAGAATATCTTTTGCGTCACTTTCTGTTCGCAGCAGAATGTGCCGCGCATGAACCTGTTTGACGTTTCCTTCTAGATCAGCCGTCAACGAATCCCGAACCTTGTTGGAAATGAGTGACGTTCGCAGAACCTGTGGAAATTCTGTGGCTGTATATTGGTTGGTTTTCAGCCATGCTTCCCAACCTGCATCCCCGCCCGCCTGCTGAATTTGGGCTTGAAGTTCGCCCTGTACGTCAGCATCATTGACCATCATATTCTGGGATTGTGCGCCCTGAATGATAAGTCGCTCTTCGATCATTTGATTCAGTACATCGCTGCGTAAGGCATCCGGTGAAGCCGCGTTAACTTCTTGCACTTTACGCGCCAACGCCTGCTCGAAGTCGGGGAGTGTAATGCCTTCCCCATTCACTTTGGCAACCAGCTTAACACCCGCTTCATTCGTTGGCATCTCACCCGCTGTAGGCTGGGCTACGACGTTGGGGGTAGGGTTCGGGATCGACACCGGATTTTCGGTAGCAGCAGGTGCGCCACCACATCCTGCGGCCATCAGCAGGACAAGCATGGCAGTAATCATTTTCACACTGGTCAAAACGGCTTTTCCTTCAATGTTCAGCAGCGAATTAAATCGAGTAACAATAGGCAAGTCCCTTATTATGCTCTCACACCGCATTTGCGGCAAGTGCAGCCCATTTTGTGGTGGTGCTAACCTGTGATACGCTTACCCCGCGCCTTCCCCTCGCTTAACGGATTTTCTCTTGACGCTGTGGTAAAATCGGTTTTATGAAGCTTAAACCTCTCATACCCCTTGGGGTACTTCTCATTGTCGTCGTGATGCTGGCTGCTGCCTGTAATTTGACGAACAATAATGTGCCACCGACTTTGGTGCCGCGTGTGACAGATACGGCACAGGCAACCATTGGTTATGAGACTGCTCCGCCACCTATTCAAACACCGCAATCAAATCAGCTCCCATCTAATCCGGGGACGGCAAAAGCCAACATGGATGCTTTGCTCGATCAGGTGGATACCGATCATCTATTTATCCACATCACTACTTTACAAGACATGGGTACGCGCCATGTGAATTCGCCGGACTTGCCCAATTCAGGCGTGGCTGCGGCCTACCGTTATGTGCGTGGACAATTTGATGCGATAGCGGCTAAGTCTTCAGGGCATTTTGTGGTAGTTGACCAACCGTTTAATGTGAATTGGGCGGGTATCAACACGACCCAGCGTAATATCATTGGTACGATTTCGGGCAGCGTGACCGGCGGTGGCATCATCGTTATTGGCGCACACTACGACAGTATTTCAATTGATCCAAATGACGCGTCTTATCCGGCTCCCGGCGCGAATGACGATGGTTCAGGTATTGCGGCGCTTATCGAAATGGCAAGCATTTTGTCACAGCGCCCCCACCGCGCCACTATTTTGTTTGTAGCCTTTGGTGCGGAAGAAGTCGGACGCATGGGCAGTAAAGCGTTTGTCAATCAATATCGGAATATTCCTTTTAATTACATGCTGAATATGGACATCATCGGCAGCAGCACCGGCCCCAATGGTCAGATTGATGATAATCACCTGCGTATTTTTTCGGCTGGGCCAGATAGTTCACCGTCGCGCCAGCTAGCCCGGGCGGTCTACTGGATCGACTTCACCATGACACCCGATATGATTATCGAGTTGCAGGACTCGGAAGATCGCTTTGGGCGTTATAGCGATCATATGTCCTTTAGTGATGCGGGTTTTCCAGCTATTCGCTTTATCGAGTCCTTGGAAGATCGGGGGCGGCAGCATACGCCGCTGGATGTGATTGGTGATGTGCAGGCCACTTATCTCCGTCGTACCACTCAGTCTATATTGGCATCAGTTACTGTGTTGGCAGATGGTTTACCACCCCCTCAGAACATTACCTTGCGACCGGGCGAGGGAACCAAACGCACGTTGGTTTGGGAGCCGATCCCCGGAGCAACTGGCTATAAAATTGGTCTCCGTAACCCCGGTTCACTCATCATTAATCAGGAATTTCCGTGGAACACCAACAGTGTCGAGTGGGATGGTTTTTACCCAGAGGTTATTGGCGGGCTGGTCATCTCGACACTTGATTCCACTGGAATGATGGGGCCGCCCTCGCAAGAATTTATCATTCCGCCTTAAATAAACAGGTATGCAGTTATTGATTCACTTACTGCACAAATTGCATTACTTCCGCTGAAATGGCGGGCGGGAAGCTCGGCTGTATCCGCTGAATTGACAGTTTGTGTCGGCGGGTGGTTCGGCTCAATCCGCTGAGTGCAGCGGGACGCTCCCGTAATTCCACCACTTTTGCAATTTGGGCAACTGCATGGCGGGTGTATGGGAGAGAGCCGCCGAAAATGCAAATACGAATGCATTTTTAACCACAGAGACACAGAGAAAGAGGAGAAGAGAAGATTAAGCATAAATATTATTTTAGCACAAAAGTTCGTAATTAATGGTTCGAGTTTTCTAACCTAAGAAGCACATGATGCGATTAGATTTCCTCTTGTTAAGATTAATTTTTTATCTAGCAATGAGAGAAATAAAAACGCCGCTCGACAGTTCGAACGGCGCTTTGACGATTACTCAATTAGGGAATTAGCTTTCAATCCCATTTACAGTAGACGAGCAATCTGATTGGAAGTGGAAGGTATAGGTTTTCGTTCCATCAAGTGTCGGGCCAGATACGACCAGTGAACCATTGGCATCTGCCGACAAGAAATCACCTTCGCCGCTGGCGATGCCCACCGATTTGCCAGTTGATTTCGCTGTGGTGATGGCCTTGTTGATGACATCAAACTTCACAACGAAAGCCGTTGGATTGGTTCCATCTTGCCGGATGTCAATAACTTGAACAAAGTCATCTGCCGAGCAGTAAACCGCAAAGGGTGCGCCGAGATCATAACCATTGACTCGTCCGTCCTTGATCTGACCGCGAGTGGAGACGCTGACGGTGACGGGTTGTCCGGCGACTGCTGCGGCTGTAAAGATGGCTTGTAACTGCTCGAAATTCGTCCATGAATAGGTGTGTCCACCAAAGGTTGCCGTGCCGCCTAAGGGAGACATGCCTGCGAGGGTTGCGGCAGCAGCAGCGCCTTCGATGGGATCATTGAATTTGAACTGGAGTGTGTCCGTTCCGGTGCCACCATTAATTGCCCCACCAACAGTTGCGCCATCACCAATTGTGACGTTATCGTTGCCTTCGCCTGCGTCAATAACGCCATTGACCGTACCATTATTGGTAACATGATCGCTGCCGCCGTTGCCTACCACAGCATTGCCGTTTATGTCAGCCATGTCAGCAATAATATTGCCATTGACCGTACCATTATTCGTAATGATGTCGTTACCACCGACACCCGTGGCACCAGAGTCGCCAACAATGTCTTTGCCGACGGTGCTATTATTGGTAATGGTGTCATTACCGCCGTTGCCACCTTCTAACGCGAGTGAGGCATTGCCGTCGCCGCGTATCGTCCCGGTGACAGTACCATTGTTGGTAATTGTATCATTACCATTTTGGGCGGCTGTGTTGGTGGTTTCATCACCCAGTATATCCCCGGTCGTACCATTATTGATAACGGTATCATTACCCGGTGTACCCGTCACAAAATCAGCACTAATCGAAATGGTCACAATACCATTATTGACGATATAATCGTTGCCGCCATTTCCGTTACCTGCAATATCAGCCACACCGGACTGACCATCGGCATCAATGTATAAGGTCGTGACTCCTACACCTTGTGTGATGGTGTCGTCTCCGAGATCGCCATCAATCTGGTTCTCGGGATTAGTAGGGTTGGTGGTGCAGTTAATAACATCATTTCCAGTCGTGCCATCACAATCTTGGGCGTATGCAACGATCACACCACTGCTCAAGACCACCAAACTCAAAATCATGATCCCAATAAGCCAGCGAGAATTTTTTATCATATTTTGCTCCTTACCGAAGTTTTCATTCAACTCTATCAGAATTAATGATTGACCTTGCAATGAAATAAATGATTTTTCTAGTATCGTCTAAATAAATGATTCTTCAAAGTGGCAAATGAGGGGTAACCTTCGACAATTGAATGATAAAAATGATAGGAATAAAAATGCCGTTAGTAAAAACCAACGGCATATTCATAAATGAGATTTAATGGGATGTCTTGTTGCGAAATTAATCGCCGGTTGCAATAGGCTGAATTAAAATCGGCGTTTGCCGCAAGGCTTGAGGATCACGCACACTGTAATAGAAGACCCATGCTGCGAGTAAGCCTGTCACAATGGATATGGTAAAGGTGGCGCTGAAGCCAAAGCTATCCGCTAAGGCACCGCCGAGAAAAGGCGCAAGCAGAGCAAAGGGCGCGGTTAAGGTGTTTGCTAAGCCGATATAAAGCGGTTTGTTGCTGCCTGTGCCGAAGGTTTGGGTGAAGGCCATCGTCACCGTCCACATTGACGCATCAGCTAAGCCAGCCAGCGCATAAATGATGTAGAACCAACCAATCACAGGTGCGCTCACTGCTAAGGTTGCGCTCAAGCTCATAATCAGTGCGCCAGAAACCAGCACAGTTTTGTGTCCCCAACGGTCACCGACCCAACCGAGCAGCGGACTGGCAACGGTTTTTGAAAGCAGCAGTACGCCTGTGAGGATACCGGCCGTTTGCTCATTCATACCGAAATGTCTGACAGCATACAGAGTGTAAAAAGCCAGCGCCATATTCGCAAACTGCGCCAACGTCCGCGCCGTCAAAAACCACCGAAAGTTCACATCTTCGCGTAAAATGCCCCGCATTTGGCTCCAGCCGTAATCAATCTTGACAGGCCGAACCTGATCGCCTGTGGGGGCGGCCTCAATCTCCTCGTCATGACGAGGTTCGCGGGTTACACCGATAAAGGCCATCGAGATAAAAACGGTGATGCTGGCGATAACGAAGCAAACGATGTAGCCCTGAGGGAAGGGCATGTTTTTGAGTATGAAACCGGCAGCGACTGCGCCAACTGCCGCAGTGAGATTTGCCACGCCCGATTGTGTGCCGTAGAAGGTTCCAATGCGGTCTTTGGGCATCACTTTGGCGATCATACTTTGCCACGCATTGGCCGCTAATCCGCCGCCTAACGAAAATAGCAATACCATTAAAACCGTCAACCATAAGGCCAGTTGATCACCGAGTAGTGGCAATGACATGGCGATCAGCATCAAACCGATGAAAGGCCAGCGTTCGTGCAGCGTCATCCACATCACAAACGGTTTATAGCGCCGTAGTTTTGATACGTGACTTGCTGTGAACAACTGCGGGAGCTGCCAACCAATGGCGTGAAAAGATGTGATCAAACCAATTAATAATGTTGAAGCGTGAAGGTGGTTTAAAAACAGAGGGATAACGGTTACAAATGAGGCTAACCCCAGAACTCCTACACCATAAAAAGCAGCATCCAATACATTGACGGTAAAATTAAAGCGAACATTCTTCCGAATCTCATCTTGCCACATAAAAATCCTCAGTCTGTCTACAATCGCATTCTATCATGCAGTACCCTTCGTGGTCTTACTTGGCCTTATATTGTTCTTAATGGTTTTGGTCATCAAGTGAGGGGAGTTTATCCCTAGGGACGGCTTTGATGATTTTCACTATAAAATTCTTACACAAATACGTTGACTTTTGCCAGCAGATTGCTTAAACTTTCGGTTATCGTCTCTTTAACCGGATTTGATATTGATGATTACTGGCACAACACTGCGTCGTCGCAGCCGTCGTCCGCAGACCAAAGAGGTCATGTTGGATTTTTTGTGCTGGTACTAAAGCGACGTTGAAACGCGAGCCAGATTGCAAAAACTCCCCCTGACCTCACACCGAGGTCGGGGGTTTTTGTTGTATGGGGATAATTGGGAGTGATCGTGTCTGCATCGACCGAGTCAACATCTGTCAAAGGAATACCTGCTTTGCTGCCGCGTGGCGATGGCTATCAATTTGTGGTCTATGCCGACAGTTGTTCAGGCGTGGCAGGATTCCTCCACGAGTCCACATTTGCCGCAGTTAACGCGGTTATTCAGCGACTTGAACCTCAACCGGAGTTTATCCTTTTTCCGGGCGATGAGATTCGTGGGCTGGTTGCTGACGACGCGGCTTTGCGTGATCAGTGGCGCTACTGGTTCGAACACGAGATGGCTTGGCACGATTTTCAATTGGTTCCGTTTTATCACACGACCGGTAATCACACCACTTACGATCAAGTGAGTGAGGCTGTTTACCGCGAGGTGATGAGCCATCTGCCGCAAAATGGCCCAACCGGACAAGAGACACTCTCCTATTTTGTGCGTGAGGGCGATCTGTTGATGATTTTCGTCAACACGTTATGGTCAGGTTTGGGCGGTGAGGGAACGGTTGAAACAGATTGGCTCGACGCAACCTTAGCGGCTCATGCAGATGCGCCTTTCAAATTTGTGTTTGGGCATCATCCAGTTTTTCCAGTCAATGGTTTTTCGGGCAGTTATCAACGCGAAATCGAGCATGAGAATGGCAAAATCTTTTGGAATGTGCTGGTACGACATGAGGTTGATGTTTACTTTTGCAGCCATATCCTCGCTTTTGATGTGCAAGTGCATCAAGGAGTATTGCAAATTTTGACGGCTGGTGCTGGCACAGCGCATCGGATGCCCGAAGAAGTCGAGTATTTACATTGTGTGCAAGTCGCAGCTGATAACCAAGGGCTGCGGTATCAGGTACTGGATACTAAGGGCGATATACGAGAGTGGTTGTCATGGCCTCCTGTCTTGCCTTCGTCTATAGAGTGGTCGAACTTTAATGAAGGTGTCTATCCTAATCCGGTGAATTGTCCCGCTGAAAAAGACAAAGCTGCCATCGTCGTGTTTGAGTTGACGGGTAAGGTTTCCTCGCAAGCAGAGATTAAGCCGATCCAAACCTTGTTTTCGGCGTGGGATGATCAAGTCAACCTCGCGCAATTGTGGATTGGTGTTGTTGGTCACGATCACAGACTCATGGTGAAAATGAGTCCCACAGCGGGGCGCAGTCCGCATACATGGATTGGCTCACAACTTGATTTGAGCAAGCCTTTCAATATCCAAATTGCTTTCCACACGGGTATGGGTGCTGGTGGAATTATGTGGCGCTTGGATGATAATGAACCTTGGACATCATTGGATGGCATCTCCTATTGGGGTGCGGAACGCTTAAATTGGGGTCAATATTGGAGTGTCGGGCAAGGGCAGCGTGGGTCGGCTGACACTCCGTTTACATCGCATAACCTTAGTCTTAAATGGCATGTGCAGTTGTCGAGCCTCTAACGCTCGGATCAAACAGGCACATTAAAGGAGCAACAATGGCTGAGAAAATCAAAGTGGGTGTGTATGGTGCGTCGGGATATGCGGGACAGGATGCGGTTGAAATCCTCGCCAAGCACCCGAATGTCGAGTTGGTCTTTGGGACGAGCAACACCTACGCCGGTCAACCGATTCCGTTTACAAACCTGACTTATACGCCGCATGATCAGGTTGACTTAAACGCTGTGGATGCGGTCATTCTCGGTTTGCCGCACAAAGCTTCCGCACCGATGGCTGCCAAAGCCCATGCCGCTGGTAAAAAGGTGGTTGATCTCTCAGCGGATTTACGCCTCGATACGCCTGAAGTCTATTCCAAGTGGTACGGTGGTATTCACCCAAACCCTGAACTCTTGCCTACACCCTACGGCTTGCCGGAATTTAACCGTGACAAGATCAAAGGTGCGGATATTGTTGCCGCGCCCGGTTGTTATCCGACGACCACTTTACTCGGTATCGCGCCGGTTCTGCGGCACGATTGGTTAGTAGATGATGCGCCGATTATTGTCGATGCCAAGTCGGGTGTATCGGGTGCAGGCCGTGAACCGAAACCGAATCTCCACTTTGTTGAGGTCTACGGCAACTTCTCGCCTTATAGTCCGGGACATGTTCATCGTCATACCGGTGAAATTGAGCAGGAGATGTTCAAGCTCAATCCGAAAGCGGGTTTCCTCATTTTTACACCACATTTACTGCCGCTTGATCGTGGTTTGATGGCGAGTATTTATGTGACGCTCAAGCCGGAATTCTCGGCGCAGAACGCTCAAGCGCTCTACGAAGAAACTTATGGCTCTGAGCCGATGGTGAAAGTCTTGCCTGCGGGCCAACAAGCGACACTCAAGCATGTTGTTCGCACTAATACGGCGGCGATCAGCTTGACTCCGGTGACTGACCGTTACCTGCACATCACCAGCGTGACCGATAACCTACGTAAAGGTGCTTCGGGGCAGGCGGTTCAATGTCTCAATTTGATGTACGGTTGGCCTGAAACGACTGGCTTGCTCTAATCTTAGAAATGGGTTCTGAATGATTCTCTCTCCGGAACTTGCGGTAATCGCTTTCGGTCTGCTGGCTTCGATGTCGTGGGGAACCGCCGACTTCAACGGTGGTCTTGCCTCACGTCGATTGCCAGCGATTGCGGTGGTGGGTGTCGCGCACTTGCTAAGCTTACTGCTGCTAATCGTGATGGCGATTGTGACACACGAACCTGTTCCACCAACCACTGACTTTATCTGGGGTGCGCTGTCGGGGGTGGCAGGTATTGTGGGGTTGGTGTCGTTTTATCAGGCGTTGAGTTATGGACGGATGGGGATCGCTGCGCCTCTGGTAGCAGTTCTTGCGACATCAATCCCATTGATTGTTGGCATCAGTACGGGTGGATTACCGCCAGCGCTGCAATTGGTCGGGTTCGCGGTCGGCATCCTGAGTTTGGTGCTGATTTCCTACTCGGATGGTCGGCTGCCCGATCAAAAAACGCTGTTGTTGGCGCTTTTAGGTGGGTTGGGTTTTGGCAGTTTCTTGCTGCTCATCCACCGTGTTGAATCCGATACGGTGTTTTGGCCGCAGGTTGCCGCCCGTGCTACATCGGCGATTGTCTTGTTACTCATCACGCGCTTCATGCGACTCGAATGGCGACCGCGAGACTCACGGCATTGGTTGACGGTTATTATGGCGGGTGTGTTGGATGTGACGGGCAATATCTTTTTTATGCTGGCTTCCCGTGCCGGACGTTTGGACATCGCGGCAGTTGTTTCATCCCTTTATCCGGCTATGACGGTGACGCTGGCATGGCTGTTCTTGAAAGAACGCCTGACTCGCATCCAAGTTTTAGGTATTCTGGCGGCACTGGTCGCTATCGCGCTCATCTCATTGCCATCTACCGTTTAGGTCTTTGTGATCAATTTTCCGAATGGAGTTCTCATGCAACCAACCCTCGTCAAAGTGAGCGGTCACGAACTGGATGATGCCGCTTACTTAGCCGATTTTGCCGCAGCCATCAAAGCACTGGACACGCCGACAGTTGTGGTTCATGGCGGTGGCGCGGAAATCACCGCCATGCAAAAAGTGATGGGCATCGAACCCCGTTACTTAGATGGTGTTCGGATCACTGACCGCGACTCGCTTCGGATTGCTGAGATGGTGATGAGTGGCACGGTCAATAAACGCCTCGTTCGGTGTTTGCTGAATGTGGGCATCGACGCGCTGGGTTTGTCCGGTGTGGATCGTGGTTTAGTTCGCGCCCGCCAGATGCAAGTGGCAGGGCACGACATGGGCTTCACAGGTGAAGTGGTATCGGTTCGCGGCGAGGTTGTTCTCAGCTTGCTTGAACAAGATATAACACCCGTAATCTCACCCGTCTCATTGGGTGAAGAAACTAACTTCAACGTAAATGCTGATCATGTCGCTGGCGCATTAGCCGCAGCGATTAATGCCAACCGCGTTGTTTTTCTAACTAACGTGGAAGGGGTTCTGGTCGATAATAAGGTTGTACCGACCTTGTCACCTGAGCAAACGCAAAAGCTGATTGACGATGGCACAATTTTCGGCGGCATGATACCCAAAGTGAAAACTGCTCTTCATGCGCTGGAAACTGGTGTCCATAGCGCGGTGATTACCAATCTCAGAGGTTTAGCTTCGGGTGGAGGAACAGTCTTTTCTCGTTAAATAATGAATGATTTGTCGGGATATGGTATGTCGTGTCTGTTGAATAATTACTAGCAACGGAGCAGCAGTTATGGGTCTCGAAATGCGCTATCAGGCAATACCCGAAACTTGGAAATGGATACCACAGGCTCAATCGGCTGCCCCTGCCAGTTCAATGTTCGCTTTTCTAGCATCAGAACAACCCGTTCAGCAACCCAATCCGGTGTGGCCTCCCCGTTTGGAAACGCAGCCGACGGCTACTCCCGCAGGCGCGGATTTTGGTTCTGAACTCCTGACTCTCATTCGCGAAACGCCCGGCCTTGCCCAGCGTAACTACTACCTCGGTCACTACTGGGACATTCTTCACTATTTGCTGGCTGAACGTCGCCGTATGGGCAGTCCAGCACGGGGTGTCGATTGGGCCAGTCGTGCGGTTGTCGGTGGTAACGAGTTACAAGGCATTAAGTTTAATGGCACAGATATTTTCTTCCTGCCACATAGCGAACTCCAAACCACCTGTTACAACCTTAATCAAGTCACACCGCAAATGTTAGCCGAATATTATGATGTGCGCGCTATGATTCGTTTAGGCGTTTATCACAGTATTTCCCTGCTCGGCAAAGATAAGATTTTTGCCGAACTCTGGCACGCTTTTGACCGTCTGCGGACTTTCTATTTAGATGTCGCCGCCCATGAAGAAGGTGTTATTGCCTATATGTCGTGATGTAAAATAAGGTACACAAACATGACGCTGTTTGTGCGTTCGTAAAACGAGCCCTTAGAGGTTAAGTTATGCCCAACGAACAACGGCGTGTCGAGGAGCTTCACGCCCTCGTGCGTTATATCTATCGGGAACGGTTGGCGGAGAAAATTATCACCGCCTTTGATGAAGCGCTTGCCGACAAAGAAGATGCTGCCGAACGCCGTGACATCATCGAACACTGGTTGGATTTTTACCAAGCGCACAAGTATCGCAAGCTCATGCGCCGTCGTCGTGCCACCGACAAAGAACGAATGACGGCTTGCTCGGCCTGCGGGTATCCGATTTCGCAGCGCCATCACCTGTGGGACATTGCCACACATGGCGAGAACGCAGTCACGGTGCAGTTATGCCCTAACTGTTACGAGCTGCATCACCTGATGTATAACGCGCTTGCAAGGGACTCGCTTTACAGCCAGAAGTTGGTGCGGCATGTACTGGACTCAGGGCGCATTGCTCCCGAAGCGGCGACACGGATTTACGGATGGTTACGTGCCATTCTCGCGTATGAAATCGAAAGTGGCTGGCTAGAAAGTTTCAAATTGTCGGATTTGTGGATCGAAGACAAGCTGGGGTGGAATGAATATCTACAAAAGAATCAAACTACAACTAGCTAAAAGGACGTTCAAAAACGGGATGGTCAATTCGCAAAAGATTGAGCAAGATGCCAAACAGGCTTTCCAAAAGGGAGATTTTGTTAGTGCAAAGCGCCTATTCTTAGAAGAAGCGATTTTGGTTGAATCGGCACCCAATTCAAATCCATTACATCTTGCCCAAATATTCAACAATGTTGGATTCGTTTGTCAGCGCCTCAAAGATTTGCCAGCCGCACAAAATTATTTTGAGAGGGCTTATGATATATATCAAACACAAGGTAGTGCGGATGGTCCTGATTTCGCCCTGAACTTGCATAATATCGGGCGTATAGCCTATATGCAGCGAAAATCCGAAATTGCGTGGGATTATTGGACACGGGAATTGGCAATGTGGAAACGTCTTAATAACCCCAGTTGCACCCATTATATGGCAGCTTGTTTGCAAGCCTGCGGGGAGGTTATGGCTGATGGGGGCGAATATGTTGGTGCGCGTCGTAATTTTGAGCAGGCATTAGAATTACGCCAAATAATTTTACCTCCCAACCATGCTGATATAGCCGATAACTTCTTGCTTTTGGCACAGTTGTGTGAAGCGCAAAATGATCGTTCAGCAGCACGCCTCTATTTTCAAAAGGCGTTGCCCTTGTTTGTATCAGCCTTGGGGAAAACCCATCCGGTAGTTAAGCAAATGGAAACTTCCTTGAAACACCTTAGTTAATTGACCATCTCTTTGTGCCGCAATTAATAAACTGGAGACTAAAAGACAAATGACTGAAACAACCTCGATACCGACTATGACTGACCAACTCATTCAAGATGAGAATGATCATATCGTTCAGACTTATAAGCGCCCGCCGTTTGTGCTGGTACATGGTGAAGGCACGACCCTGTTTGATAGTGATGGTAAGTCTTATCAAGATTGGGTGGCTGGCATTGCTGTCAATGCCCTCGGTTATAGCGATGCGGGTTTAGCCCAAGCCATTCAAGCCGCTTCGATGGGCTTAATCCACACCAGCAACTTGTATTACACCGCGCCGCAAATCGAACTGGCAAATATGCTGGTCGAAAAGTCGTTTGCTGACCGCGTGTTTTTCAGCAATACCGGTGCGGAAGCCAACGAAGGCGCGATCAAGTTTGCCCGTAAAGTCCAATACGAAAAAGGGATACCCGGCAAAACTGAAATTGTCTGTTTCACAGGCGCGTTTCATGGGCGGACGATGGGCGCGGTTGCCCTGACACCCAAAGAGAAATATCAAAAAGCCTTTATGCCGTTGATGCCCGGTGCGGTTCTGGCGGAATTTAACAACCTCGAAAGTGCCAAAGCGGCTATCGGTGAAAAGACTGCTGGTGTCATCATTGAACCAATCCAAGGTGAAGGTGGCATCAACGTCGCGACACCGGCGTTCCTCAAAGGCTTGCGCGAACTCTGCGACCAAAACGGCGCGGTGTTGATCTTCGATGAAGTTCAGTGCGGTATGGGACGCACAGGCAAACTCTGGGCGCATGAGTGGACGGGTGTAACACCGGACATCATGACCCTTGCCAAGCCGTTGGCGGGTGGCTTGCCCATCGGCGCAATCTTGATGACCGAAACGGTGGCTAATGCCATGCACGCTGGCGAACACGGCACGACCTTCGGCGGTGGCTCGCTGGTCACCAGTGTTGCCAAGCATGTTGTCCAACGCATCAGCCAGCCAGAGTTTCTGGCGCATGTCACCGAAGTTGGCGATTATCTGATGGAACGGTTGTCAGAAATCAACAGCCCAATTATCAAAGAAGTGCGTGGCAAAGGTCTTATCGTCGCTCTCGAACTCACTACTGATGTCAGCGACATCATCGACAAGGGCTACGAACAGGGTTTGCTGATGGTCAACGCCGGAACCAACGTCATTCGTTTTGTCCCGCCGCTGATTATCGAAAAATCGAACGTGGATAATCTTGTGGACAAGCTCACAACCATTTTCTCGGCAACCTAGTTTTACGGGGTTTGCTGCCGGCAAACCCTTACGTGAATTTCTCTGTGATTTAATTATCAAAGGACATTTCTCAGTGACCGAAGTCAATCCTTCTATCGAACATGTACCCGGTTTTCGTGTCGCAGGTGTTTATGCGGGGCTGAAGAAAAATGATGCGCTCGACATGACGCTGATCGTTAGTGATACGCCGTGTGTGGCTGCGGGTGTTTTCACCACCAATTATATGAAGGCCGCGCCCGTGCTTTTTGACATGGAAGTGCTTCAAGGTAACAAAGACCATATCTATGCGGTGACGATTAATACCAAATGTGCCAATGCTTGTACTGGTGAGCAAGGGCTTGCTAATGCTCACGAGATGGCAAAGCTGACTGCCGCCAAAATCGGCTGTGCAGCGGATGAAGTGTTGGTGCTGTCAACGGGTGTCATCGGTTCGCAGCTTCCGATGGAAAAAATCGCACATGGTATTGATCTGGCGGCTGGCTCACTCGGTAATGATTGGTCTGCTGCTGCTGCTGGCATCATGACCACTGATACACGCCCTAAAATGGCTTCCGTCCAAGTGACTACACCCGCTGGTACGACTTATCATATTGCAGGCATTGCTAAAGGTGCAGGTATGATCGCTCCCAACATGGCGACCATGCTCGGTGTGATTGTGACCGATGTTTTGCTGCCTGTGGACACGGCTAAAGGGCTGCTCCAATCGGCCTCTGAAACCACCTTTAATCGCGTGGTGGTCGATGGTGATATGAGTACCAACGATACCTTGCTGCTGCTGGCGAATGGTGTCAGTGGAGTCACCTTGCAATCACCCGATGATTTCACCGCTTTCCATGAGGCACTGGCGGCGGTTTGCCGTAAATTGGCGCAGGACATCGTTCGCGATGGCGAAGGTGTGACCAAGTTCATCACCCTCACTGTGCGTGGCGCATCCTCGCCCGAAGCAGCTCATCAAATGGCTAATGCCATCGCTACCTCGCCACTGGTCAAAACGGCTTTCTTTGGCAACGATGCCAATTGGGGACGTATAATTGCCGCCGCAGGTCGGGCAGGGGTGCCGATTGATCCCGATTTGGTCAGGTTGTGGATTGCTCCCGGCGAAACCGAGGATTTCAACTTGGGATCACTACTGCTGTTTACAAACGGTATGCCTTCGGGTTATGGCGAAGATCAAGCATCGAGCATCTTCAAAGAAGCCTCGGTCAGCATCTTACTTGATCTCGGTATGGGTTTGGGTTCAGCGACCGTTTGGACGTGCGACCTCAGCCATGAATACGTGTCAATCAATGGTGACTATCGCTCTTAGTTTTCTCTATGATCTCCGCGTCTCTGCGGTTAATTGGATTTATTGGTGGTGAATATGATCGGATGTTTGGCGCTCGAGGACGGGCGGATTTTTAAAGGAACGGGCTTCGGTGCCGAGGGTATACAAACGGGTGAGTTGGTTTTCAACACCTCCATGACGGGGTATCAGGAAATCCTGACTGATCCTTCATACCACAAGCAAATAGTCACTATGACCGTCTCGCATGTGGGCAATACAGGTATCAACCTACTTGATCCCGAATCGGAGCGTATCTGGGTGTCGGGTTTTGTGGTGCGTTCGCTTAGTCCTGTGGTCAGCAATTGGCGTGAGCAGGGCGATTTGGATACCTATCTCAAGGCACAGGGGATTATCGGCATCTCGGATGTTGCCACACGCGCCCTCGTCCGTCATATTCGCAGTGTGGGTGTCATGCGCGCGGCGATTGCCCACGGTGAAGTAGCTAACGATCCAGAGAATCTGGTTGAAATCGCTCGCCAATCACCGGATATGTCCGGCTGGAATCTGGTGGATTCGGTTACCTGCGCTGAACCTTATAACTGGAACGAACGCAGCGACCCGCAATGGTATCGTGACCATCACTATGATTCGACTGGCCCGCTGATTGTGGCCTACGATTATGGTATCAAGCGCAACATCCTGCGTATGATGACCGACCGCGGCTTGCGCGTCACGGTTGTGCCATCGCATACTACCGCTGCCGAAATTTTGGCGATGGATCCGGCGGGTGTGTTCCTCAGTAATGGCCCCGGCGATCCGGCGGCGGTTGATTACGCCATCCAGAATGTCAAAGATTTGCTGGGTAAGCTGCCCGTTTTCGGCATCTGCCTCGGACATCAGATTATTGCACTCGAGCTTGGTGGCAAAACCGAAAAGATGCGGTTTGGACATCGTGTTGGCAATCAACCGGTTAAGAACTTGCTCACGGGTGTCGTCGAAATCAGCAGCCATAATCATGGTTTCGCAGTCGTCGGTGATAGCGATCTGGCTGGTGCGGAAATCACCCACATCAACCTCAACGACAACACGGTTGAAGGCTTGCGTCATGTCGGCCTTGGTGTATTCAGCGTCCAATATCATCCAGAAGCCGCTCCCGGCCCACATGACTCACTCTATCTGTTTGATGAGTTTGTCGGTCGCGTAAAGTCTTCAGTCTCGGTCTAAATAGAGTTTTTAGGGGGAATGATGAAGCCCGTATCTGATCAAATGGGTTGGGGAATATCGCGCCTATGAACCTGATAACAGGTATCGTCGTAATTCTTGCCTGTGGAATGCTGGCACAGTGGTTGGCATGGCGCTTGCATTTGCCATCTATTTTGTTTCTGCTGACATTGGGCTTTCTTGTTGGTCCGGTTACCGGTTTCTTGGATGTGAATGCCTTATTTGGTGATGGCTTGCTGTCCATCATCAGTTTGGCGGTGGCGGTTATTCTTTTTGAGGGCGGCCTTAACCTGCGTATTAAGGAAATGGCTGGCACAGGTTCGGTCATCTTACGCCTGTTGTCTATAGGTGCATTCCTAACATGGATTATGACTGCACTTGCGGCGGTGTTGTTCCTGAATGTGAATATCCAATTCGGTTTGCTGCTCGGTGCGATTCTGGTTGTCACGGGTCCAACAGTCGTCATACCGATCATCAATCAGGTGCGCCCTTCACCGCGTATCGGTGCGATTTTACGGTGGGAAGGCATCGTTATTGATCCAGTTGGCGCTTTGTTGACGGTACTCGTTTTTGAAGCCATAAGTATTACTGATACCACTGGCGGTGCGCCAATTATCATTGTTGGTTTCATCAAAACCGCCCTAATCGGCACGATTCTTGGATATGCGACCGCCCGTTTACTGATTTTTCTATCCGAGCGGGATGCATTACCGCATAACCTCGAAAGTCCCATCACATTAGTTTTGGTACTGGTATCCTTCGTCATATCGAACGTGATGCAGCATGAATCGGGTTTGCTCACCGTAACCATTGCCGGAATCGTTCTCGCTAATCAGGACTTAAAGTTGTTCGGGCGTTGGTCGCTGGTTCCCGGTCATCATGCCGAACTGCTGCGCATTATCGAGTTCAAAGAGAACTTACAGGTTTTGTTGGTTTCCAGTCTGTTTATCATTTTGGCTGGGCGCTTACAATTAGCCTCCCTCACACGTCTCGATTGGGGTACGGTCTTTTTTATCGCCGCGCTGCTTTTTATCGTCCGTCCTGTAGCTGTATGGATCTGTACCTTAGGTTCGCCGTTAACATGGCAAGAGAAAATCTTCTTGGGTTGGATGGCACCTCGCGGGATTGTAGCAGCTTCAGTCGCCTCGGTTTTCGCGCTGGAATTGATCGCCCATAACACCGAAAATGCGCGTCTGTTGGTGCCGGTTGTTTTTGCCGTCATTATTGTGACTGTTGTTGTCTACGGTTTTACGTCCCGGCCTTTAGCCCAACGTTTAGGATTGGTTCAACGTCAACCGATGGGTTTACTGATTGTTGGCGCACACACTTGGGCACAGGAAATCGCCTTAGTTGTGCAGCAATCTGGCTATCGTGTCCTTCTCGTGGATACCAACTACACCAATATTCAAACGGCACGGCTTCAGGGGTTATCGGTTTTTTATGGCAGCGTAATGGCCGATACCTTCACCGATGAAATCGACCTCAGCGGCATCGGACGCTTACTTGCGCTCACGCCGAATGACGAAGTGAATGCATTGGCCTGTGTCAAATACGGTCGCATATTCGGGCGAAATAATGTCTATCAGTTGGTGCCGCGCTTGGGTGTGGAAAATCGCAAGCAGCGTGTCAATACTAATCTGAGTGGCAGTTTCCTGTTTGACGGTAAATTCACTTATCAAGAACTGCAACAGCGTTTCATAGCTGGCGAAACAGTCAAGGCGACTCAAATAACCGACGAGTTCGGTCCGGACAAATATCAGCAGCAGTATAACAATCACTGGATACCCCTATTTGAAATCGATCACAATAAAGAATTGTTGATTGTCTCTGCTGAGTCTGATTTTAAGTTAAAGACTGCAACCACCATCATCAGTTTGGTTGCACCCATTTCAAATGCCAATCAAGTTTCAATGACATAAAATAGTTTCATCGCATTAAAACGGGGAGAGAAAAATCATTGTTACCGTAATTGATCGCAGTCGTTTGCAAGCCTGTCTCGAACAAGAGCAGCAGCAGTTCATCGCTAATCATCCGCGTTCGCAAGTGTTATATAACCAGGCGCAGAGTCATTGGCTGTCGGGTGTGCCCATGCATTGGATGGTCAAGTGGGCAGGGGCATTTCCGCTATTTGTTGAACAGGCTTCCGGCGCACATTTCACGGACGTCGATGGTATTCAATATCTCGACCTGTGCCTTGGTGATACCGGCGCGATGACCGGACATGCTCCTCAATCGACTGTGGAGGCGATTGCCCGACAGGTTGCTCGTGGCATCACCTACATGCTTCCCACTGAGGATATACTCTGGATCGGGCAGGAACTCGAACGGCGCTTTGGCCTTCCGTATTGGCAGCTTGCTCTTACGGCTACCGATGCCAACCGTTTTGCTATTCGTCTTGCCCGTCAGATTACTGGACGTAAGTACATTCTCATCTTCAATTGGTGCTATCACGGCACGGTAGATGAAACCTTCGTCACTTTAGATGATGGCAAAGCCGCTTCTCGGCGTGGCAATATTGGCCCAGCTATCGATCCTGTGTTCACCACCAAAGTTGTCGAGTTCAATGATCTTGCTGCCTTAGAAGCCGCCCTCTCTGATGGTGATGTGGCCTGCGTATTAGCCGAACCCGTGATGACCAATATTGGCATCGTTCATCCACAGGCCGGTTTTCATGATGCGCTGCGCGAAATTACCCGCCGCACCGGAACGCTGCTGATCATCGACGAAACCCACACCATTTGTACCAGTCCCGGTGGATACACAGCCGCTTACAACCTCCAACCGGATATGCTCACCATCGGCAAACCGATTGCGGGTGGGGTTCCTGCTGCGGTTTATGGCTTTAGCACCGAAATTGCCGAACGTGTCCGCGCTAACTTGAGCGTCGATCTCGCTGATACAGGCGGTATCGGTGGCACACTGGCAGGCAATGCTTTGTCGGTTGCAGCCATGAAAGCCACACTTGAGCATGTGCTTACACAGGCGACCTATGATCACACTATTCCATTGGCTGAACGTTGGGCTGCGGGTGTTCAGTCGGTCATTGATGAATATCAGTTGCCTTGGCATGTGACGCAGCTCGGATGCCGCGCCGAATACTGGTTCTGTGAAAACGCACCTCAAAATGGTGGCGAAGCCGTCGCTTCAATGGATGATGATCTCGACCGTTATATGCACCTCGCCGCGCTTAATCGAGGTATTTTGCTTACGCCGTTTCATAACATGGCGCTCATTGCACCGCAAGCGACTGCCGCTGACATTGACCGCCATACCGAAGTTTTCCGTGAGAGTGTTGCTCAACTTTTTGCTTAATAAAGGAGTAGTTTCTGATAATTAAGTATTGGTAAAATCAGAAACCAAATATGTAGCATAAAATAATTTTAATATTAATGATGTGCTGTGATGTTATCGCATCATGGTCATCCTTCCGAATTAAGGAGTTTCTGATGCCTGTAACTGTTGAACGTTTACCTGACCAGCCCATTATTGTGTTGCATTACGAAGGATTTCTTGATCTCGAAATTGTCAAATCGGCTTTTATTCAAAGCGCTAAACTCGCCACCGAAATCGAAGGCACCGTGTATCGTATCGCCGATGTAAATAACGCTGATAGCAACTTCGTTGAAATTGTGAAGATTATCAAAGCCAGTCGTGCCAATGTGCAAGGGAATGCGACCGACACCAAATTTCAGGTGATCTTTGTGGGAAAAAATCAGCTTATTCACTTGTACACTGATACGCTCAAACAGCTTGGCGCAGCGCCCATTCCCATCTTTCACACGATGGATGATGCGATGCACTTCGTCAAAATCGAACAGCAAAAGCAATTAGACTTGCAGAAGTTGGGATGAGCTATGCCTGTAAAAGTTGAAAAATTACCTGACCTACCCGTCATCGTTTTGACCTACGAAGGCCACATGGATGTGGACACGGTCAAATCAGCCTTCGTTCAAAGTGCTGCCATTGCGGCTGAGATCGAAGGCACGGTTTATCGCATCTCGGATGTTCGTCAGGGTGAGGGGAATTTTGCGGATGTGGTCAACATCATCAAAGCCATTGGTGCAAGTGCGCTTGGCTCATCGGCTGATCCCAAAATCAAAGGCGTATTTGTCGGTGGTCATCAACTCGCTCGCATGTACGCAGACTTTCTCAAGCAAGAGCAGTTCGGCAGCACCGCTATTCCCTTCTTCCAAACACTTGAAGAAGCGCTTGAATATATTCGGGTGGATTTGCAGAGTAACTAATCCTAGTTAGGTTAGGAAAATGACCATGTTTTATGCATTCGTAATGCACGTTGGCGGTGATATTGATGAGATGAATAGTTACTTAACCGAAGCCGAAGTAGATCTATTTGCGAAACAACGGTCAGGTTATTCCGAACTTGATCCTGATGACGATCCCGATCATTGGAAGAAATATGATCCGCCCGTCATAATTGTTTTTGAGGCAGATAACCATGATGCATTTGAGAGTGGCAAATACAAACGCCCATATGCCATTTATGAACGCGGCGAAAAATATCTCTGTGTAAAGCAGTCGTGATAAACTAATGGCAATCAAAAACCAATTTGATGAGGGTAAAATTCCCGTTTCACTTGAAATTCGTGATGGTCTACTATTGGTTACCCTTAAAGATGGTCGTCTCATTGGTACGCCTTTATCGTGGTATCCGCATCTGATGAGTGCTACACCTCAACAGCTCGCCAATTATGAATTCTGGGCATTTGGTATTCATTGGGAAGAACTTGATGAGGACTTGGGCATCGAAGGTATGTTGCTGGGCATCCATGCCAAACCGTCCATCCCGCAAGTTGGATAAGTGAGGAAAATATATAATGACAGACCAACAGAATGTACAAATAACGCTTACACCCGACGAACTCAAAATCCTCGTTCATGATGCTGTTCGTGATGCCTTACTTGAAGTTCTTGGCGAAGATATGTCTACGGAACCAAACTTTGCGCCAGAAATTGCCGAACGTTTGCGTAAGTATCGTGTCGAAAAACCAGAGCGGCTTTCAATTGACGATGTGGTGAAGGATTTGGGTTTAGATGCCTGAACCTTATGTCCTTCAGATTACACCTGCTGCGAAAGCTGATTTACAGAAAATTGATCGAAAAAATGCCGAAAGAATCGTCAAAAAATTACGCTGGTTAGCTGTTAACGTTGAAGATGTAAATCATGCGGCATTAACAGGGCAGTGGACTGGTTACTATCGTTATCGAATAGGGGATTATCGAGCTATATATGAGCTTGACACCGATGGGCATATCTTACTTGTAGCCATTATTGGGCATCGTCGTGAAGTTTACGATGAATAAATCCGAACATTAAATAGAAGTGATTGGTATGTTGGGAATTGTTGTTTGTTCATCATTTTTCTTATGTGTCATTGGATGGGGTATATTCTTTATCTTTTTTAATAGTTATTGGTGGGATCTAGATAAACGATTAAAGAAAATTTTGGGTGTAGTAACACTTATTGATGAACCAAATGAAATGCCTATGTGGTGGCATAAATTGTCGAAGCCAGTTATGACTTGTTCGGGAATCGTGCTTGTCGGTATTGGACTTATAGGTCTTCTCTGGGTTGCTACAATGATGAAATAGAAATTTTCAAGCGCAAATAATCTGACTTCAAAAATTCATTTGTATCATCTCTTTCTTATATTTTATACGAGCGTCCCTTTCTTGAATCTGTAAACTGACAACTG
>JBBQLX010000088.1:0-26379 GCA_038328375.1 Aggregatilineales bacterium
CATTCATACCCAAAGCGGCGTAGCGGGCATTGAGCGCATCCTTATCACCGGGATCAAATTCCAGCGGTGAAATGCTCAACAAACGTCCGGGTGGAGTTTGCGCGGCATCCAACACTTGCAACTGGCGAATGGTGAAGCGAGAGGCACTGTAGACATCTTTGGGCGTGGTTAGGTTGATGGGCATAATCTGTGAGGCGAGAAAAAGCTCGATCACCGCCGCAGCCGTAATAAGAATCATTACCTGCCCCGCACCCAGCCATCGCCTGCCTACGATTAAAGTGAGTAGAACAATCAACGCCACACCCCAGCCAATCCAACTGCGAAGGGTTGGCACGGCTGGCCCGATGACATCCACCGCTTGCTTGCCTGCTAATGTGCTGGCGGCGGCTAAGCCGAGCATGACCATGACGACTAAGGCTAATACCCACAGGCGTGGACGTACATATTTAAGCGATTGCAAGCCTGCACCTGCCAAAGCTGCTACTCCTAAGGCTTCGAGCGCCATCCAACGGGCAGGCACACGAAAAAAGCTGAATCCGGGTAAGGATGCCAGCAGCCAATTCAGGGGGTTAAATGCACCGAGCGCCAAGAAAAATCCGATGATGATGAGCAAAATGAAGGGGAGAAAAGAAGTGCTGAGTACTGAGTGCTGAGTACTGAGTTGAGATGCATTATCAATATTTTGAGGCGGACGGGTGAATAAGCCAATAATCGCTAAGCCGAGGCCGATTACGCCACTATAAGCGATATATTCTCCAAACAGCAGACCATCATAGCTGGGGAGCAAACCGCGTCCCATCAGCAGCGGTGTGAAGGAAAAGGCTAATACTTTTTGAGGGTCGAGTCCGCCGCCACGATTGCCTAATCCGGCTAACTCTAACATTGGGATCAACTGCGGAGCTGCCAGAATTAATCCCAATAGGCCGCCGAGCGCGATTAACAGAATGAAACGCAGCAAATAAGGGACGTTGAACGAGAAGCGCCATCGAATGCAACTAGCGGGCGATTGGCGATTGGCAATTGTTCTTGCGAGGCCATAAACGCCGATTCCTACCAATGTGATAAATACGGTTTGAGGATGGCCTGCGAGGAGTTGCAGTGCCACACATATGCCAAATAAAAGTGTGTTCTGTAATGAAAATACGGGGGACACGGCATGCCGTGTCCCTACAGTGCCAACCACCAAAAAGAGCCACGGCATCCATGACAAGGCTTGTAACTGGTTAATGTGTTCGCTCTGTCCGCCGAGATAGCCGCCCAGACCGAACACTACCCCTGCTAACAGTGCCGGAATGCGATCCAGCGCGAGTGTAAGGCGCGTTAGTAAATACACGCCGAGCATCGCCCAAAAAGTGTGTGCCAGCAAACTCAATGTAATCGCCGTCGGCGCATCAAACGGCGTGACTAACCAATTAGGCGGATAAAACGTCCCTAATTGACTGTTCGCCAGCAGCGGCACACCCATAAATACATCGGGCGACCACAATGGAATATGGCCTGCACGAAACGCCGCGCTGCGGGCATCCCACAGTGGATAAAAGTAGCTGTAAACATCACCACGCGCCAAAATCATGCCGCTGAACGTGATGCGCCAGAAAAACAGCAACGTTATGACCATCAGCAGAATAAGGCTGAGAATGGCATAGCGATGAGACGATTTGAAAAGACGAGACAAGGGTTATTTGCTCCGGTGGTTGGCGAAACGCTGTTAGTGTAGCGGGGCAGCAACAGCGGAGCAACCACAAAGTCACCTTGGAAAACAATCAAACCCAGATGAAAATTAATTGCCATCTACAGGCAACTTGATAGAACACCCAGAGAGCAGAAAGCATTAGCATTAAGATCACGAATAATTCGTGAAGATTTTTTAAGTCTTTATGCTTTCTCGCCCAATTAACCTATACAGTAAAAGTATTGAATTGATTGATAAATGTGTAGAGGTTGTGCATATGTCGTTCTTACAACGCCGTAACGAACAAGGTAAAGCGAATGGCAGCGTAGCTGAGGCAGTGGTCAACGAACGCTCCACGCCGATGGCTCCACCGCCTATGCCAATTAAGGCAGAGGTCAAAGAAGAAAAGCCGCGTGAGGGAGCCTATGTCGTTCCCAATAAGCTGCACAGCTCAGCCAAAATTGCCCAACTCCGCAAACAATTTCGCACCAAACTCCTTGCTACACCGGATGAAGCCGATGAGTGGACACGCGGGGATGCCGAGAAGGAACAAATCCTCGTCGGGCGCTTGAAAACGGTTATCCAGAAAGCTGGTGTACAACTTTCGGCTAGTGAGATCGAAGAACTGAAGGATGGTTTGCTCAATGACTTGATGGGCTTCGGCGCAATCGAACCTCTGATCCGCAACAAAAGCGTTTCGGAAGTCATGGTCACCGGCGCAGATATGATTTTCGCCGAGCAAAAAGGTAAGCTGCTGGAAAGCGAATTTGTTTTCGATGATGAAGAACATGTGCAATATACCGCTCAGCGGATTATTCGTCCGTTAGGTCGTACCTTTGACCGTAATAACCCGATGGTTGATGGTCGTTTGCCGGATGGCTCACGCGTCCATTTGGTGATGCCACCGTCAGCGCTCAAGGGTACCACCATGACCATCCGCAAATTCCCGGCCAAGCCGCTGGGTGTTGATGACCTGATTCGTTTTGGTTCGATCACCAAAGATGTGGCGATGTTCCTCGAAGCGTGTATCGTGGGACGGCTGAACATTGTGGTATCGGGCGGTACAGGTTCCGGTAAAACGACGCTGCTTAACGTGCTGAGTTCCTTTATTCCTGAAGACGAACGCATCGTCACGATTGAAGACGCGGCGGAAATCCAATTGACGCAGCGGCATGTCGTCAGCCTTGAAACCACACCTGCTGTACCGGGCAGCGATGGGCTTGTGGGCCGATTATTGATCCGCGATCTGGTTAAAGGTGCGCTGCGTATGCGCCCTGACCGTATCGTCGTCGGTGAGGTGCGTGGTGGTGAGGCGCTGGATATGCTTCAGGCTATGAACACCGGGCATGATGGTTCATTGACCACTGTCCACTCCAACAGCTCGCGTGATGCGATTGCACGTCTCGAAACATTGTGCTTGATGGCAGGCATGGACTTGCCAATTATGGTTGTCCGCAGCCAAATTGCCGCCGCTGTCGATATGTTTGTGCAGCAGTCGCGTTTGAAAGATGGCAGCCGTAAAGTGGTCCAGATCAGCGAACTTCAGGGTATGGAAGGTGAAAACATTACCCTCCAAGATATATTCCTGTACCGCACTCCCGGTATGACCGGTCAGGGTTATTCACATGCAGGTGGTGGCTTATTGGAAGGCACAGGCTTCCGCCCCAACTTTGAAGATCGCTTGAAAGAAGCGGGATTCAAACTGCCTGCCAACATTTTTGGTGGCGCAAACAAGTTTGGGCGCGGCGCGTAACCGATCTCCGTCCAATTCATCAGACATTTTCAAAGAGGCAAGGTGGCAGCAGCTGCTTTGCCTCTTTATATTTTTGGTTTATGGTTAAAAAGGTCGGAAGGGTCTGAGACCTTTCCCTATGAGAAAACAGGGTGTCTTTGCCGATGAGTCCGCACAGGAATACCACGAATAGTGCTATCACACGTCGCTAAGGGTAAAATACGCCATGATAAAAGTTTTTATGCTCAAAAAAGGAATTTCATTGTGAACGATCAGCAGCAACAACAATTTTTGAATCAGGCACTCGAACAAGGTAAAGGGATTGTGCGCCTCGCACCGACATGGGTTCCGCGCAGTTTTTGTGTACCGGGACGGCGGCTGCGGCTGCATCCAAATGATCTTTATGCACTGGGGGCGCATCGCGGCGGCATTGATGAACGCTGGTTCTCATCCACTACGGCGGCTGATAATGGCCCCGGCACACCTGCGGACGAAGGACTGAGCTATATCGTTAACGCGGGGGAAAAAGCCACGCTGCGGGATGCTATGAACCTGATGGGCGAAGCGCTACTCGGCAAAGAAGCGGTTGCCAAATACGGCGGTTGGGTGATGTACAGCAAGTTCTTCGACAACATGTATCCGCTGCCGCATCATTTACACCAGAGTGATGAAATGGCAGCTAATGTGGGCAAGCTGGGCAAGCCGGAGGCCTATTTCTTTCCAGCACAGTATAACTTCGCGCTGGACACTTATCCGTACACCTTCTTTGGCTTTGAACCGGGTACAACCAAAGATCAAGTGATGGATTGTCTGAAAAATTGGGGTGCGGGTGATAACCATATCCTCAACCTGTCGAAAGCCTACCGTTTAACCGTTGGAACTGGTTGGGATGTGCCGCCCGGTATCCTCCATGCGCCGGGAACGTTCTGTACTTATGAGCCGCAGCGTGCCAGCGATGTTTCCTCAATGTGGCAGTCTTTGGTGGCAGATTATCAAGTGGTCGGCTGGGATTTGGTTGTCAAAGATGTGCCTGCTGATAAGCATCAGGACTTGGATTACATCATGGCGATGCTGGATTGGGATGCCAACCTCGACCCTGAATTTGGCAAGAATCATTTTACCGTGCCGCGTCCAGCAGGCGACATAGAACATATGCAAGCGGCGGGCTACAATGAAAGTTGGATTACTTACGGCAGCGAATGGTATAGCGCCAAAGAACTGACTGTCCTACCGGGACGCACTGTGACTATCACTGATCCAGCCGCTTATGGGTTGATTTGTGTACAAGGTTACGGGCGCTTTGGGACGCACGCTATTTCGTCCCCCTCGTTGATTCGCTACGGTGAATTGACAGAAGATGAAATGTTCGTCAGCTATGACGCGGCAACAGCAGGCGTACAAATCATCAATGGCAGTTCAACCGAACCACTGGTGATCCTCAAGCACTTCAATCCCGGCAATCCACAGATGCCGCAACGGAATTAGCCTCAAGAGAAAATGAAGGGCGATGAGCATATCGCCCTTCTCGTCCTAACTACGTGGTCGAAGTAACACTGTCACAATCGCTCCTAACGCCACAAAAACCGTCGCCGTAATCGCAATTGGCACGACACGATGTGACGTTACAACAGGCTTTGGCTCATTATCCGCTTGCTCGGCTAGCGCCTTGATCTGCGCGACCATGCCGTCAAAGATGACCTTGTGGAAGACGAATAACATTGTCCAGTAGACCCAACCTGCGAAACCACGCGGGGCAAAATAGGCTGTTTGTTTAAGCTGGGTTTTGCCGTTAGCTTGCGGTTCAAGGTCAAAGCGCAGCCAACCTTTCCCCGGCAGCTTCATTTCAGCACGGAGCAAGATCATTTTCGCAGGTTGAATATTCTCGACACGCCAGAAATCCAACGTATCCCCAACGCGCAGGTGCATGGCATCACGCCGGGTAAATCGGTTACCTACGCCACCCATCAAGCGGTCGGCAAGACCACGCAAATGCCAGAGTTGGTTCAGTACAAACCAGCCGTTTTGTCCGCCAATGGTATTGAGCTTATCAAAGATGGCTTCGGGGGTGGCATCAATATCTACCGTGCGCTGCTCGATGTTCATACCCCGTTTTTCAACGAAGGTGTAGGGTTCGTCTGATTCCCAAATGTCGGCTGTCGAGTCGAGCCATGAGGTTTCGACGCGTTTGGCATCTGTTTCTTTCAACGCCTGCTGCACACTCTCGTCATAACCCATCGGGTGAATTTCGGGGAACAAACGCCGCGCACTGTCATCGGTTACGACGACTTCATGTTCCAAACTCACGATCAACGGTTGAGCAATATCCCACGAAACCGGCGTGACCAGATGCACCCAATAACTACTGAGCTTAGGAGCAAGCAATGGCACTGGAATTGCCCAGCGGCGTAGATGCACACTTTTGGCGTAGCGCATCAGCATGTCGATGTAAGGCATAGCATCCTTGCCACCAATCTCGACAATTTGATTATGACTTTCCGGCACATTGAGCGCATCCACCAAATAAGCCAGCACATCATCGACAGCTATCGGCTGCGTTCGTGTATATAACCACTTGGGTGTAATCATAACCGGCAGTCGTTCGGTGAGATAGCGCACCATCTCGAAGGAAACACTGCCCGCCCCTACGATTACCGCCGCACGGAATTCGGTCACGGGTGTGGCGTAAGCCCGCAAGATTTCGCCAACCTCATGCCGTGACTCTAAATGCTCGGAAAGTTCTTCGGAGCTATCACCCAAACCACCGAGGTAAATGATTTGCTCTAACTGATGGGTTTGCGCTGCCTGTGCAAAATTATGGGCAGCTTTGGCATCGCGTTCGGCAAAGTTGGAATGGGCAGAAATGCTGTGGACTAAATAGTAAGCCACATGCACACCATCTAAGGCTGTGTTTAATGTTTGGGCTTGCAGCACATCGCCTTCAACCACTTCTACTTGTTCCAACCATGAGCGTCCACTGACATGCCGTGCATCCCGCGTAATCACCCGCACTTTATGCCCTGCTTCAAGCAAACGTGGTATTAATCGTCCACCCACGTAACCAGTAGCACCTGTTACCAAAATTAGTTTGTTTTCGTCCATGTTTCGCTTCCAATAAATAGTGATCCCACTAAACAGAGTACTAAACTTGGCACCTTATGGGATCACCGTAATGGAGGATAGCTGTCTAGGACAGTCAGATGCAATCTAATTTGACCAATTTTTGTTGCCCTCTTGACTCTCAACCTGCTTGAGAGTTGTAGAGTATGTGAAATAAGGCACAGGCAAACGCTTTGGGTGCATAATGGAGAGACTGAATTCCAGTTACGCCGGAGGGGTCGATGTTCAGGATCGGGTTGTTCGCCAAACTCTGCCAAGTATCCGTATCCGCGCTGCGTTACTACGATGAGATTGGCCTGCTGAGTCCTTCGGCTGTCGATCCGTATACTGGTTATCGCTACTACCAAGCGGAACAAGCTCCCCGACTCAACCGCATCAACAGTCTTAAGGAATTGGGTTTGTCGTTGGATGACATTACCCGATTACTTGAGGCTGACCTGCCAACCGCACAACTCCAAACCATGCTCCGTGCGAAAGAGCAGGAACTTGAAGCATCCATCAGCACCCAGCAGGAACAATTGCAGCGAGTCCGTACACGCCTGAGCCAACTTGAATGGGAAAACAAGTCAGATCAACTGACTGAGATTATTGTCAAGTTGCAAGCAGGAGGCAACCAAACCATAAACGGTGTACAGGGAAAGATCACGCAAATTATGGGGGCGGTGATTGATGTTGAGTTTCCGACGGGACATTTACCGGGGATATTCGATGCGTTACGGTTAGACCGTGAGGACGGCAGCGAATTGGTACTCGAAGTGCAAATCCACCTCGGCAACCGTGAAGTGCGAACGGTGGCAATGGGCGGCAGTGATGGTCTCAAGCGCGGTATGACAGTCTACGCCACAGGTGCGCCGATCCATGTTCCAGTGGGTGAAGCCTCGTTGGGGCGTTTGTTCAATGTGTTGGGGCAGCCGATTGATGGCAAACCTGCCCCGCCCGCAGGAACGCCCACACGCTCGATTCACAGTATTGCACCAGAATTCGATGAACAATATAAACGGCTAGAACTCTTTGAAACAGGCATGAAGGTGATTGATCTGATTGCCCCCATCACACGCGGCGGCAAGACCGGCATTTTCGGCGGTGCGGGTACGGGGAAAACCACCATTATCACCGAATTGATTAACTCAATTGCCATCCAACACAACGGCCTCTCAGTATTCGCGGGAGTCGGTGAGCGCACCCGCGAAGGGACTCAGCTTTACGGCGACATGAAAGACGCAGGTGTTATGGATAAGTTGGCGATGGTTTTTGGTCAAATGAATGAGCCGGCGGGTGTCCGAATGCGCGTGGCTCTCTCCGGCGTAACAATGGCTGAATATTTCCGTGATGAGGGGCGCGATGTACTGCTGTTCATCGACAATATCTACCGCTATTCGCTGGCGGGTTCAGAAGTCTCCGCACTGCTGGGTCGTATGCCTTCAGCGGTCGGTTATCAACCCACATTAGCCGATGAGATGGGACAGCTTCAGGAACGCCTCATTTCGACCGACAAAGGTTCTATCACATCTTTGCAAGCTGTGTTCGTGCCTGCGGATGATTATTCTGATCCTGCGCCTGTAGCAGTCTTCACGCATCTCGACGGAACGATTGCTCTCAGCCGTACAATCTTTGCGAAAGCGCTGTTTCCGGCAGTCGATCCGCTGGAAAGCAGCAGCCGAATTCTCCATCCAAATCTTGTCGGGGAATTGCATTACCAGACAGCGCGTGAGGCGCAAAAAGTCTTGCAGCGTTATGTTGAACTGAAGGACATCATCGCGATCCTCGGCATTGATGAGTTGTCGGAAGATGATCGTTTGCTGGTGACGCGGGCGCGGAAGATCGAAAACTTCCTGACGCAGCCTATGTTCGTGACCGAGCGCTTTACTGGTCGCGAAGGCCGTTATGTCAAACTGGCTGATACCATTCAAGGTTTCCGGCGTATTCTGGATGGTGAAGTGGACTACATTCCAGAGCAGTATTTCTACATGGCTGGCCCAATCAGCGATGTATTGGAACGCTTCGAAAAATCCAATTAGTGTATTGAATAATAGGGGTTTGTTACTGTCAAACCTCGCTGCTTCTTGTCACACCCTTTAATATTAACTACCGGGTTAAGCAGTCATTTGCTGTCAAACTTTGAGAATGTATACTGAAATATGGGCTATATCATTCAATAAATGAAGCAAAGGATATAAATATGCAGCACTTAATGGTTCGTGTTGTTTCACCCAATTTTGATAATTGGTTAAGCGCTTTTAACTATGCAAATCCCGATATGGCGAGCTATGGCATTACTGGCTGGCGCATTTACCGCGAAAATGATGATAGTAACGCGGTAATGGTACACTTCATGGTTGATGATCTGGGACGCGCGATGGAATTTTTTCGGTCACCAAAATTCCAAGAAGCCAACAAAATGGGCAACGTCACTGACCGCGAGTTTTACATCGCTGAGAAAAAGTAGCACCTTAGCAACATAAAATGAGAGAGGGTTACGACCGCATCAACAGGTCAACCCTCTAGCCTTTCCGTGCAATCTCCCATGCCAGATGGTTGATCTCAGGGATAATCAGCTTTTCTAGCGCCACCTGCACCGCATTTGGGCTTCCCGGCATCGAAAAAATCAATGTGCCATGATACACGCCGCCGGTTGCACGGCTGAACATCGCTGCCGCGCCCACTTCTTGAAAACTCAACATGCGAAAGAGTTCTCCAAAACCCGGTAAGGTTTTTTCGAGGTATTTGCTGACCACATCGTAGGTGGTATCACGGGGGCTGATGCCTGTGCCACCGTTGAACAAAACGATTTGGACTTCCGGCATGGTTGTGAGTTCTTCGATGACAGCGGCGACTTGATCCGGTTCATCTTTAATCAGGCGATAGGCCGCCACACGATGATCTAGTTCACGCATCCGTTTTTCGATGTAGTGTCGATTTTGGTCGGTTTCAGGGGTACGTGTGTCACTGACGGTGACAATCGCAACCGTTACCGGCCCTTTACCTGCCTTCTCGCGATGATCTTCTGCGCCAATCATTTCTGCTCCCTCGTTAATACATTAAAGGTAGGCTTGAGGTTTATTGACAAGACCTATGTTGTGGCTTAAACTTTAGATAATATTGGCAAAATACAGAGGTTGCGAACCTATGGATGTTTCGAAGCCAATAATTGAATTTTTAATCCCACTGGATGCACAGCGCGTGGTTTCGTTTCGATACGAACCACGCGCTTTTTATTTATCCTCAAGTGAGTGTAACTTAATCAAGGGGAGACAGCTATGGATTACGGAATGATCGGTAAAATCGAGAAAGCCCGTCGTTACGCCGAAGAACCCGAACGTATCACTTTTACGCTTTTCAATGCCCAATTCCGCGGGAGCAACAGCGACTATGTTATCACATTAGGTGAGGATGGCTGGTCATGCACCTGCCCCGGTTTCCATTCCCAACACATATGCCCGCATGTCATGGCGATGGAAAAACTTTTCCGCCCGATGCTTAAACGTGACCCACTGCCCTATGCCCCCGGCCAAAACGTGGTCAGCGATGTTGAAAAGGCCAACCGTTATGTCCACGAAAAAGATCGCATCCAATCCCAATCCTTTGAAGCGATCTTTCATGGCGAAAACAGTGAACACCATTTTGGATATACAGATCAAAAGTGGCACTGCGATTGTGATTTCTTTAAGAGTCGTGGCGTATGCAGCCATACAATGGCAATGGAGCGTTTATTAACGGGCATGTTAAATGCCACACCACAAGTTGTGGTGCAATAAAGAGTTTAGGGCTACAATCCCCGTTTATCATACGAATCCTCGACAGGGCGGAGATATTTCCGCCCTATTGATTCTGAACCTATGTCTTTGGTTAAAAGTAACAAATGCGCGTACAAACCATTGGCGGTTAGAAATTTTGCATTTTCGTAAGACTTGCGGAAGAATAATAAGCCATTCGTTTCTTTGTAAAAAACCTTTAACGGTTGTAATTGTAGGAGGGCTAGACTTTGGCACAACCCGTCATGATGGAGGTGAAGAACCTCGTCACACGATTTCATACACAGGAGGGTATCGTTTACGCTGTCAACGGCGTATCCTATAAACTCCATGAAGGCGAAACACTGGGGGTGGTAGGCGAATCGGGCAGCGGTAAGAGCGTACACGTTCTTTCCATCATGGGGTTGATCCCCAGCCCACCCGGTCGGATTGAAAGTGGTGAAGTATTTTTCCGGGGGCGTGATTTACTCAAGCTGACCTCCGAAGAAATGCGGGCAGTACGCGGTGCGGAAATCGCAATGGTCTTCCAAGATCCGATGACCTCGCTCAATCCGGTACTCACCATCGGAACACAAATTACTGAGGCACTCAAACTGCATCTCGGTATGAGCGATAAGGAAGCCAATGAACGGGCTGCCAGTCTGCTAACGATGGTTGGTATTCCAGACGCGGCTAAACGTTTGAATAACTATCCACATCAGTTCTCCGGGGGTATGCGCCAACGTGCTATGATCGCAATGGCGCTTTCCTGCAACCCCAAGTTATTGATTGCTGACGAACCGACGACCGCGCTGGATGTAACCATTCAAGCACAAATTCTCGATCTGGTTCGCCGCCTGCGTGATGAAATCGGCATGGCGATGATCTGGATTACGCACGATTTGGGTATTGTGGCTGGTTTGGCTGACACTGTACAGGTAATGTATGGTGGACTCGTGGTTGAACGTGGTTCAGCAGAAGAAGTCTTTAAAGACACTCGCCATCCTTACACACTCGGTCTGCTCAAATCATTACCACGTCACGACAAGCGCTCTGGTGGTGAGAGACTGACCCAGATTGAAGGATCGCCGCCTGATATGCGTGTCGAACCCAAGGGCTGCCCTTTCGCGCCACGCTGCACTTACCGCATTGATGTTTGTACAGAACAAATGCCGCCATTGATCCCCGGCCCCGAAAGCTCACCCGAACATTTGAAAGCCTGCTGGGTTGATGTTCGCACAGGTGCACCGTTAACTGAAGGAGTTATCGCTCATGGTTAGTACATTCGCGCAACCGCAAACAACGACTCCAAGTGAAAACCGTGAGGTATTGCTTAGCGTCAAGGATCTTAAGAAACACTTCCCCATCAGTTCAGGAATCATTTTCCAACGTCAGGTCGGCGCAGTCAAAGCAGTCGATGGTGTCAGCTTTGATGTCTATCGCGGTGAAACGTTGGGTGTGGTAGGCGAGTCGGGCTGCGGTAAAAGCACTACAGGTCGTACCATACTCCAGCTTTACAAACCAACTTCCGGCTCAGTGGTGTTTGAGGGTAAAGAACTCAGCACCATGCCTGCCGAAGAACTGCGGAAGATGCGTCGTCGTATGCAGATGATTTTCCAAGACCCGTTCGCATCGCTTAATCCTCGTATGTCGGTCGGGCGTATTGTTTCCGAACCGCTGCGTATCCACAACATCATCCCCAACAAAAAAGAAGAGCAAGAATATGTTGAGGCGCTGTTGGAGCGTGTAGGCTTAAACCCCTATTATGTCAACCGCTACCCGCACGAATTCTCTGGCGGTCAACGTCAGCGTATTGGTATTGCCCGTGCGTTGGCACTTAAGCCGAGCTTCATCGTCGCTGACGAACCGATTTCGGCGTTAGACGTATCCATTCAAGCGCAGGTCGTCAACCTACTTGAAGATTTGCAGGAAGAATTGAACCTAACTTATCTGTTCATTGCACATGACTTGAGCATGGTACGCCACATTTGCGACCGTGTAGCAGTTATGTATTTGGGTAAGATCGTGGAATTGGCTACAACCGATGAGTTGTACGACAACCCGCTGCATCCCTATACACAAGCGCTGCTATCGGCTGTGCCTGTACCTGATCCGATGGTCGAAGCTAAGCGCCAACGCTTCATTCTGGGTGGTGATGTTCCAAGCCCAGCTAACCCACCACGCGGATGCAACTTCAACACGCGCTGCCCGGTCGAATTTGGGCTGTGCCACGAAGAACCTGATCCTGAATTGATCGAGGTCGAACCGGGACATTGGGCTGCTTGCCACCGCGTCTAGTCTGACAGCATAAACTCAGCATACAAAAGGGCTAACACATGAAGTTGTTAGCCCTTTTTATTTGATTTCAAACCATGCTCATCATGATGAGATGCAATGCAGCAAGAGGCACTGATCCAAAGATCCATATATTCGAGAACCCATTATTAAACTCGTACTGAGGGTGATTGCGAAAGTATATATGCAGCCCCGCATGAACGATGAGAAACACATCGAACAGCACTTGGAACTGACGCACCTGTATTTGGCTGAGTATCAGGACAAACAAGGGGATGTGGAACGCCGTAAAAAGCCGATAGGCCATAACATCACCAAGAGGTTTCAGGAAAAAGAAAATTCGCCATTCGTGCTGTAAGACCGCATCCAATTCATGCGCAAAAAACCATGCGACGGTAATCAAGAACAAGTTATCCATTGGAGATCATCCTCATAAGGGGGCAAAATATCTGCTCTGCCCCCACATTTCTATCACTAGCGGTTCAATCGGCGAATTCCCACATATTTCCAGATGCCCAGCACAGCCACCACATCTGCCAGAATGAGTACTGTCCAACGACCTTCAGTGTTGAGTGCGGCAGGTGCAGCCACCAACAAGATCACGCTGGCGACCACCCACACTGCATCTAAGGCCATCAGCGCTTGTAGCAAACGAGCGTTCACCAAGCCTTTAAATACATCGTAAAGCAGCCCACCACCATACAAAAATGTTCCTAACCCGAGCGCACCAATAACCGTAACAGATTGTGCGCCCATGAATTGACTCACGCCGTTTGCATCCAAGAAGAACAGCAGCCCTAAAAGGACACAGAATAGGCCATCAACTTCTACAGCCCAGTGAGCCGTACCGTTGTTAGTGGTTTTGGTCGTGATTGTTTGTGTAGCCATTTGAAAAATCTCCTCATGTTTATGGTCAAAACAGACGAGCATTGGCGCGTCTTGCCAATAAACATAAGCCACTTCACACTGCCATTTGAAGGAAAAAGACTGCCAACAACTGCCAAATTAATGCATTTGGTCGCGCAAATCTTGGGCGATCAGGCGGGCGGCAGCGTTTTGCCAATTGTGGAGCGTGCGTTCGGGGACATTGACACGAAACCATTCTACGACTTTGCGGGCATCATCCGAAAGCTCGTCGGAATGGTTATACGACAGGAGTTTGATACCTAGCACATAGGGAAAATACAACACATTGTAAAAGCGCCACTCGTCGGTTGTTCCAAACTCACTTTTAGCAGGCGGCTTGAGGCGTTGAATACTCTCGGTCAACAGCAGTTTGAGTTCTGCCGCGCGTTCCAGCATATGACCGCCCTCCACACCTTTATCGAGCATTGGTAAGCGCATCAACGGTGAAACAGCTAATTTACCGGGATCGCTCATATGGCTGAGCGCACGACGGGTTAAGCGGATAAACTGATCTTCGGGCAACGCTTGCAAATCAACTGTCTCATCAGCACGAGGTAAGACACTTGCAGCGGTTCGAAGTTCAGCACGAGCGCGACGTAAACCGGGCAATCGGGCAAATACCAAGCGATCAAGCCCACTTTGAATGCCTTCTGAGAATACCTGCGAGGCGATAGCAACGGCTACCACGCCGAAGAGTAAGGTCAGCATTGTGAAGTTATATTGTCCACCGGCGGCCAAAGCCACCTGCCCACCAAAGATGAGTGCTATAAGCATGGCACGAATGAACGAATAGATTGCATCGGGCAGCAGCGTTTCACCTTCATCAAAGGCATCCAAACCAGCGATACAAAAGTCCAAAAACAGTAAATCAACACCCATTATCAACAAAGCAATATCAAAAGGAATGAGGCGAGACTGTAATAAAATCATCCCCGCGCCAAGTGTAAAAAACAATGTCAACACAAATAACAGCGCCAACAAACGCTGTGTACGTTCACGCCACAAACGATAGGCAACAAAGCCTACTGCCAATACAAGCAGTGCCATTACGATATAACCCACAATACCAAAACCGAAACTCAAAATAATGGCTGTTGTATCATCTATGGGAGGAGAAAACCTACTCAGTACGCCAAAAATCAACCCGATCATCACTAGAACCATGTAAGGTAGGAGCTTAAACACCTGATTAGGAAGGGTTCCTTCGGGAAGCAAGTGAAAAGTCGCAGCAAACCAACACAACGCAGGTATAAAGAAAAGTGTCAAACCTAGAGGATGCAAAGTAACAGTTAGGATACTCTGTAAGTCCAGCGCACTCAGTGAATTGAAAGCAATAATCAGTGCATAAGCGACCAATCCTAAGCCCGTGAAAATCAACACCGGTTTGGTACGGTCACGCGCGATGAGATACAAGCCTAGCCAAGTGGTAAAGGCAAAAATAAGCAGATTGAGTAACGGAAGTGACATAGGTGTGCCGGGACTAACGGATTAGTCCCGGCATTTTAACATGAGTTAGCGAGTAGCAGGGAGGAAAGCGTCGTGAGCAAGTTGGGTATCAATCAGTTTACCAGAGTCGCCAGTGGTGGCGTATTGGTAAAGTGAAGCCTGGAAAATGCCATTGATCGCGCCGCTGATGAGGCTAAGGAAGATGAAGCCTAAAACAACTATGGCTATCGCAAGCACAATCAAAACCGGCGATTGGAGAGCAGCAGCCACCCCGATAAGAAGCACTGAAACTCCACCGAGAGCGAGGGTTGCGAGGCAAGACACTGCGCTGATTGCCACGCTGCCGGTGAACTGTTCGCCCCATGTTTGCTTGAAAAGAGCGACACTCCGTTTGAGCGAGTCAATCACACCCACATCTTCGACAATCAATACGGGAATGGCGAAGAAGACCACCAGATTCCAAGCGCCTTGAATGATGGCAGCGATTACATTCGCGATAATCATACCGACCAAATTACGAGAGTTGTTGCCTGACTGACGGACAGCACGCGCCAGCATACCGATGGTGGCAGAGATGAGAGCATAGACAAAGATTTTGCCCATACGTGACAGGGCAATGTTAATGCCATCTCGAACAGTGGCCGTTTCGCCGCGTGCCAAGCGCATAGCAGCACCAACCAAAGCGGTGTTCGAGAAAATAATGACGGTATAGGTCACAAAGTAGTATAAGAAGATGGTGATGGTAAAGAGCGCATTATTGACATTACCCGAACTCCGGCTGTTCTGGTCACTGAGAACGCTAAAAATACCTGTCGCCGAGACGGGTATGAAAAATAAGATGGTGACGATTACCATACCGATGAGCGAAATAACGGGGAAAATCAATAACTGTGGGTTGGCGCGTAAGGCCACCCAACTTTGGCGGGTTAACTCCACGCCATTTTGAATACGATTACCACGGCGAAACATAGGTTTTGGCCTTTCTAAAAACGTTCTTTGAGAGCAACACTCACAACTCAGTATAGACCTATTTTAACTGACAGACTATATGGGTGATTTCCCTTAAAATTTAGCCTAGTTTAGGGTATAATTCATACGATTTAAGACTGATTTCTGCCTCCAACATTCTCCCCTATTTTGCAGCTTTGACCTTGTAAGGGGCAGTCCATAAAAGCGCTTTCGCTATTTATACCTGAGAAAGCTAATTGGACTTCGAATGATTTTGGGAGGACACGGCATGCCGTGTCCCTACAATAGTTTGTGTTCTATGTTCTAATTCGGTTCTCTATCAACAATGTTCGATCAGCCCTGTTTTTAGACAGATACAACACACGGTATTCTATGCACGTTGAACATCTTTCACTGACGAACTTCCGCAACTATGCGCGGCTGGAACTCAGCCTGCCCGTTAACCGTCCGATTGTGTTACATGGCGAGAACGCGCAGGGTAAAACCAGTTTGCTGGAAGCGATTTATTATCTCGCGGCTTCGCATTCACCCCACGCTACTAGCGACAGGCAGTTGATTAATTGGCGCGCCGAGGATGAACCGATGCCGTTTGCGCGTCTAGCAGCCGAGGTTGAGGGACGCGGCGGCAGCTTTAACCGGATCGAGATGGCGTTGGTGCTGGATCGTGCGCCGGACGGCAGCCAGCGGTTTAAGAAAAGCATCCGCATCAACGGCGTGGACAAGCGGGTGATGGATTTGGTTGGGCTGTTAGCTGTGGTCTTATTCCTCCCTCAAGACCTGTCATTGATTGAAGGGAGTCCATCCGAGCGTAGACGGTTTATGGACAGTACACTTTCGCAAGTTGACCGCGATTATGTGCAGGCACTGACGGTTTACGAGAAGATATTACCCCAGCGAAATGCCTTACTCAAGCGCATCGGTGATGGACACGCCAGCCCGGACGAACTGCCCTACTGGAACGACCAACTGGTGAGTTCGGGCAGTGTGATTATCGCGAACCGGCAGCGTTTCCTGCGGGAATTGGAAGTGAGCGCCCAGCAAGCGCATCTTGATCTGACGGGTAAGCGCGAGATGTTGACCTTGCGCTACCAACCCAACTTTTTACCGACGGCTGAGGGCGATGGGCAGATGTCCTTTGATATGTTCGGACTCGATTTGCACCGTGATTTGAGCGCGGAGCAGATCGCGCCTCAGTTCTCGGAGCAGTTGGTGAAAGAACAAAGCGAGTCAATTGACAGGGGAATGACGCTGTGTGGGCCGCACCGCGATGAACTGCGCCTGAACATTAATAATCGAGACGCGGGTTTGTACGGGAGCCGAGGACAGGCACGAACGGCGGTGATGGCACTCAAGCTGGCGGAACTGACATGGATGAAAGACCGGATTGGCGAGTGGCCGATTCTCCTTTTGGATGAGGTGGTAGCAGAGTTGGATGCTCACCGACGCGCGTACCTGCTGGAGCGGATTGATGGGGCGACGCAGACCGTCTTGACCACGACCGATATGGATGTTTTCCCCTCTTCCTTCGTTGACCGCGCGACGGTATGGGAAGTGGTTGATGGGCAAATCCAGACGGAAAAGACATTGAACCACAGAGACACAGAGAGTTAGAGTAAAACCCTGATCAGAAGTCCAAAGTCTCCGCCAACAACTCTTGGCAAAACAATGACAATTATTGGCGATTTCGGGTTGATAATTGGCAAAGTTGGCGACCTTTCGGCGGGTGATCCGGCTAAAGATGCGGCAAACCTACAAGGTATGTCCGCTGCCAAGATTGCCAATTCCCTAGCCCTAAGTGCTGAGTTCCGAGTACTGAGGCTAAAGCGGCGGCGGTGAGAGTCCGAAAAATGGCGGCGGTAATGTTGCTATTGTTGCTGTCGAGAATCGCTGATTTTTGTCTCATTTACAACGATTGGTTGTTAAGGTGCGCGGGAGAAATCCTCACCCCCCGCCCCTCTCCATTTCATGGCAGAGGGGAGCCAAGAAAGATTCTCCTAGAGCCAGTGTATAACAGATGATGCGACAACGGGTTACATTTTGGAAGAACATTTTGTAACTGTTTGGCGCGGTTGGCGCTAACGGTTTTGAGGGAGTGAGATGGAGTGTGAAGTTGGTGGATGGTTGGAGAAGAGTTTGTCGGGTTAACCAAAAGTAAACCTGAAAGATAGTATCTATAAAAAGTGGCTGAGGCACGCCTCAGCTCTACAAAGACCGTTTACGGCATGTGTTTTTGAACATTGAAGTGGCGATTCGACTCTGGCGAAAGCGAACAGGAAGAGGGGCTGGTGCTACGCACCTGCTGCTGACGCAGCACCGCCCCGACAGGGTTCAGCGGTTCGAAGGGGGACGCAAAAGACGAAAACCGAATCTGAAGTCACGGCGGAACGGGGAGTCGAAGACGCGGTACGAGGAACGCACGTCGTCTTGATTGTCGTACCACGACCCGCCCCGCAGAACCCGGCCTCCAAAACCCTCTACATCTTCACGACCATTAGCCGCCTTATAGGGATAAGGTTGATGAAGGCTGTTGACCCATTCCCAGACGTTGCCACTCATGTCTAATGCACCAACCCATGATGCGCCTGACAAGCGGATGCCTGAGCCGACTGCGGCAGTTTTACCACCAGAATTCTCGTCATAAATAAGCCGATTTGCATCAAAAATAACGTCAATAGGATAGAGGCGGTCCTCTGGCCCACGGGCAGCCCATTCCCATTCGGCTTCGGTGGGTAAGCGTCCGCCGCGCCAAGAGGCATAGGCAAAAGATTCATACCAACTTACACCAACACGCGGTTGACGAGGGTCAGTGAAGTTATCGTAATCCTCAGGTGCTGTTATTTTATCGGTTTGAAGCCAATCCCAACCGGATTTTGTCCAATAGTTGGGATTTTTATAGCCACCGTCTTTAACGAAATGAGCATAGGCGGCATTGGTGACTGGAATCAGATCGAGCCAGAATGGTTGAGCGATTTGGACTTCGTGGATAGGTTTCTCATCATCTTGTTCGTTAGATCCCATCAAGAATTTACCCGCAGGGACGTAGATCATTTCGACGCCTTTATCGTCGGTCATACGTGTGCCGGGGTCAGGTTCGGTTGGGGTTGGTGGTAAGGAGGGAATTTCGAGGCGGGGTGATGGGATTGGCTTAGAAGCGGTGGGCGCGGGTGAGGAGGGCGCATTGCCATGCGCCCCTACACCAGACTCGTCACAAATGGCAAAGATTAGATCATCGAGGCGAAGGTTCGGCAGTGTGAAGTCGATGTATTGTTCCATCGTAAGGCTCATAGGCGGATCAGTCTTTTGAGCCATGATCGGAATAATCGGCTTATGTGCCGTCCGTTTAGCATAATGTATTTCGCTGAGAACATAGCTTTCTGGTTCGCCGTGCTGATGGCGATTCATGTCCGGTGAATAGAGGACAATCATATAATCACAGCGACGAATTTCAGTCTCAATCTGGATTTCCCAACTGCGACCTGCACGGAGGGATTTATCGACCCAAGCAGTAACATCCGGCAAGGTGTTAAGTGCCGCTTCCAGTTGGAGCGCAAGTTCGCGGGTGTCTTTCTTGGCGTAGGAGATAAAGAAGTGCGGCATAGAGATGAAGAATCCAATGCAAAGTTGATTTCTATCTATTATTGCAGGGGATAGAAGTCGATGCAAATGAACCCCCTCATCCCATAGCGCCTGCGCGAGTACACTCAGTCGGCGCTTACCTTCTCCCCCGTAGTAACAGGGAGAAGGGAGTCATTGCCTACGAAGAGCAAAAACGATGATTGAGAGATTGACATGTTACGAGACAGCGACTACAACAGATTGAATGTCGTTTATGGCCTAGTTGATACAAGCTGATTTGATTATTCAACGTTTGATTCGTCCACTGCTTTTTATTTGGCTGGTGATTGCTGGCTCAGTCGGGTTGGCAATTGGCGTGGGTTATCTACTGCCAAGCGGCGATGAGATGACGTATGCGAACATTTTTGACAGCAAACGTTCAAGTTCTGTAAATATATTTTTAAGGGACATGAGTCGTGGACTTGAGAAGCGATTAACCCATGATTCGGGAACCAATGCGCTGGCAAAATGGTCACCGGATGGGACGCAAATCGCTTACCTAGCGCTCAATGGCAGCAAGTTTCATGTGTATCTTATGGATGCGGTGGGCGGCAACAAACGCCAATTGGGGGTCGAATTTACCACATTTGACTCGAGCTATCTTTGGTCACCTGACAGCCAATGGATTTTGTTTTCCATCACGGACAAGGGTGTGCCGCAAAGCCTGATTGTGAATGCGCGTACCGGTGAGAAATATCAACTGCCGCAAACCATTGGCGCGGGCATGTGGTCGCCTGACAGCCAGAACATCATTTATCAAGCGTCCACTGAAAATGGTATTTCGCACCTCTATGGGATGAATATCGAGTGTTTCACTCAATCGTATCCATGCCAATTTAGTGAACTGGACTTCTTAGGTGATTCAGCCAACGAGATCAAACTGGTATGGTCGCCCGATGGAAAAAAACTGACCTATACCCAATATGATGATGATCAGTCGAAGCTGGTTGTCGCCATGCTGGGATGTATGGAGTTGAAGGCAAGCTGCATCCAAAATAAAAAGAGTGTCGCGGACATCTCCTATTTGGTTACACCGCTTTGGTCAGCCGATAGCCAACAATTGGCCTTTGCCGCAAGTCAAACTGAGATTCGTATCATTCAGTTAGAGAGTGGATCAACACGTAGCTATAACATCGCTGAAGGTGTGCCTGCCCTACAAAACTGGTCACCTGATGGACACTTCATCACTTACTTTAGCAACCAAAACGGAAATGCCACGATCTTTATTCTCGATACTATGAGTGGCGAAACCTATCCACTATTTAAATATCAAGTGATGGCTATCTCCCCATCATGGCGACCTAACCCACATTGACAAAAGCGCTCGGCAAATGGTAGTGTTACGGCAGTATTCAATGTGAGAAGGTGCGCCCACCGCCCGGATGCGACGCGCATAATGGGGGAAGCTGGTTCAAGTCCAGCGCTGTCCCGCAACGGTAAGGTCGTTGGAAGTCGATAGTCAATAGCTTTTAGAATAACCCCCTCCCTACCCCACGCTACGCAGCCCGCAAACGATGGAGGGAGCAAGAGGGAGATTTCTAGAAGTTCGCTAAAGATAACCACACCAAGCCCGATTACCCGCCTTCATCACTCTCTCGAGTACCACCTTCGAGGCAAAGGGGGGTCGGGCATGGATGTTTCCTACACATGCACCCCGCTGACCAGCGGGTTTTTTGTTCCTAGTGGGGCAATATGCTGGTCGGGGGCAAATTCAATCACCCACTCCACCTCTCTGCAAACGAAGCGCGGTACTTGAGCATTTATCTTAATGTTTTGCTTTATCCCCTCCCCCCAACCCCTCCCCACTTCGTAGAGAGGGGAGCAAAGCAAGGGGCGGAAGCAAAGCAATATGCTTCGAGGAGGAGCGCCCATGAAGTCCCGTTTATTGTTCATATTGATCGCTTTATTCACGGTTGTTGGTGTCGTGCTGCCTGTTGCGGCTCAAGCACCGACCGCTAATCTAACGACGGAATGCGTCAAGACATTTGACGACAAAACCGATTATTTCCCTGAAAAGGTCACTGTGGATGCCGCATCAGGTTTCACGGTGGAATACCACAGCAATTATAAGGTTGTGACGGTGACAACGCCTTGGCAAGGTGCGACCGAGCCGTTGGTTTATGTGCTAGTGCAATGCGGCACTCCTGCGCCAGAACTCAAGACAGGCGAGACCGAAATTGATGTGCCTGTGAAGAATATGGTTTCGCTTTCGACTTCGTTCCTGCCCCATCTGACCACACAGGACTTGTTGGACAAGGTGGTGGCGGTGGATACGGCACTGTACACCAACAACGAGGTCGTTGTGAATGGCGTGAAGGATGGCAAAATCGCTGAGGTTGGTGGCGGTGGCGGCGGTACGGAGATCAACGTCGAGAAGTTGATTGAGCTTCAACCAAGTTTGATCTTGTCACAACGTTTCAGTGATGAGGATACGGCTTATCCGGCGATGTTGCAGGCGGGACTGCCGGTGGTGATCGACGCGGATTTCCTTGACCAAACGCCGTTGGGTGTGGCGGAATGGGGCAAGTTCATCAGTGTGTTCTTCAACACTGAGGCAATCGCACAACAGACGTTCACCGATGTGAATGATCGTTATGAGAAGGTGGCGACACTCGCCAAGAGCGCGACGACGCAGCCGACGGTGCTCGTCAATATACCTTACAGTGGCACATGGTATATGCCCGGTGGCGAGAGCTATGTGGCGACCTTGCTGCGGGATGCTGGCGCGGATTATCTGTGGGCGGATGACAAGACAACCGGCAGTATTGCGCTGAGCTTGGAAGAAGTGTTGGATAAGGCCAGCGGCGCGGATTACTGGTTGAATGTTTTCGGGACGAGCAAGGCTGATGTGCTGGCAGGCGATGAGCGCTTGGGGCAGTTCGAGGCTTTCAAGAGCGGACAGATTTACACCAACAACGCTCGCAGCAATGCCAACGGTGGCAGTGATTACTATGAAGGTGGCTATGCGAATCCTGATGTGATCTTGAGCGATCTGGTCAAGATTTTCCATCCTGATTTGCTGACGGATTACATGCTGTATTTTTACGCGCGGTTGGGGGAGTAAGAACCCCCACCCAACCTCCCCCGTAGTAATTCACAGGACGACACTTTTGAATATATAAGCGAAAGTGAAGACCATTCGGGAGGGTCACAGACCCTCCCCTACGAGAAAGACATGGCGTTATTTTGAAAAGTGTCGTCTCCTAAACCAAAACACAGGGAAGAGCTTTCATTAAGATTGCAGAAAATGTTCTGTGCTACCCTGAAAAGGTAATCAGCACAGGAGTTAGAAATATGAAATCAACTATTCGTTTTATGGCGATGATCATTGGATTGTTTTTGCTGCCGACGATGGCGTTCGCACAGGAGTCGGGTGTGAATGCATCACGGGTGGCACGACTGTCAAAGGGCGTGAATGTCACACGCTGGTTTTGGCTGAACAACGACAAGTCAGACCATCATTATGATACTTATGTCAGTGAGGAACAGGCGCAGGCGATTCGTGATGCGGGTTTCACGCATGTACGGCTACCGATTGAACCCAAGTTGTTCCTCAACGAGCAAAATCCGACACAATTGGATGAAAAGCTGCTGAAGGTTCTGGATTACGCGATTGGACGATTTACGGCGCACGATCTGGCGGTGATTGTGGATATTCACGGATGGGAAGATGATTTCAAGAAGCGACTGATGAACGAACCAGCCATGCAAAAAGCCTATGCGAGTATGTGGCAGGCGCTGGCGGAACATCTGAATTATACCGATCCGGAGATGGTGTTTTTCGAGGTGATGAACGAGCCATCACCGGATAAGCCAGCGGATTGGCTGCCGCTGCAAGAAACATTCGTCAAGGCGATTCGGGCGGGTGCGCCACAATACACGATTATCGTTGGCGGGCCGAACTGGAACGGCATTGATGGGCTACTGATCATGAAGCCGTTGGATGATGCCAACATCATTTATAACTTCCACTTCTACGAACCGTTTATTTTTACGCATCAGGGTGCAACGTGGGTGGATGATGTGATGGGTAGTTTGCGGGGCATCCGTTACCCATCAAGCGATGGGCGCTGCGGCAAGATGCCGGATTTCAAAAATCAGAACGCTAATGATTGGTCAAATGACTATTGCAACAATACGACATGGGATGCTCAAGTGCTGACGGCGCGGATTAAACAGGCAGCGGATTGGGCGGCGCAATATGGTGTGCCACTGACGATGAATGAGTTTGGGGTATATCCCGAAGTTGCACCTTACAGCGACCGTTTACAGTGGTTTCGGGATGTGCGGAATGCGGCTGAGCAGTTTGGAATCGGTTGGACGTTGTGGGGTTATGATGACGGATTTGGGCTGGGTTACACCAAAGAAAACGGCATGGACATTGGTGTACTTTCGGCTTTAGGAATGAAGGTTTCGTAGATCAGGTGATATGGAAACAACGAACACGGGCAGCACGATAACAAAATATTCCGGTACGCAAACCGCAACCAAAATGCGGATGGCATCACGTACACGACGTGGGATGCTGCTGGTGTTGGCTGGTTTACTCTTGTTCGTGTTCGTTTTGAGTTTGATTGCGGGATCGGTCAGTATTCCGTTGGGCGATGTCCTTAAAATTCTGACGGGCGGACAACCGGCACGAGCAACTTGGGCAACGATTGTGATCGACTTCCGACTGCCGAAAGCGCTGACCGCCCTACTGGCTGGTGCGGCATTAGGTGTCAGTGGGTTACAGATGCAGACATTATTCCGCAATCCGTTGGCTGATCCATTTGTGCTGGGTGTGAGTTCGGGGGCGAGTCTGGGTGTGGCGTTGGTGGTATTGGGTGCTGGGACAACCGGTTCATTGTTATTAGCAGGCTTAGGTTTGACTGGCGACCTCGGATTAACAGTGGCAGCATTCGTGGGGGCAGCGATTACGTTGTTTTTGGTGGTGAGCGTTGCTTCGCGGGTACAAAGTGTGATGACGCTTTTGATCCTTGGCTTGATGTTCGGTTATGCGACCAGTGCTGTTGTGACACTGCTGCTGTATTTCAGCCTGACCGAGCGTATCAAGGCGTATATGAGTTGGACGTTTGGCAGCTTTGGCGGGGTGACGTGGGGGCAAATGCCAATTTTCATTCCGGTAATATTGGTGGGTATTGTGAGCGCATTTATGCTGAGCAAGCCGTTGAATGCACTGCTGTTGGGCGAAGGCTATGCGCGAAGTATGGGGATGAATGTGCGGCGTGGACGGTTAGCGATCATCACCAGTACGGCTTTATTGGCGGGAACGGTGACGGCTTTTTGTGGGCCGATTGGTTTTTTGGGGTTGGCTGTGCCGCATCTGTGCAGGGCAATGTTAGGTACGTCAGATCACAAGCTACTTATTCCGGCGACGGCGATTCTGGGCGGGACGATGGCGTTGACAGCGGATTTGATTGCCCAATTACCGGGGAACCAAATCGTGCTGCCATTGAACGCGGTGACTGCCTTGATTGGTGCGCCTGTGGTGATCTGGATTATCTTGCGACGGCGTAACCTAAGGCAGACTTTTGCGGGGTGAATTTAACGGGTGACCAAATGGAGCAGGGTCATGAAGACTGCTTGCAGCCACTTTACCGGATTTCCATTCTTATTTTCGCTGGTGGTGTAATTCTGTTCTTTAACCGTGGGCAGTGAACTGACCATCAGATTGTGCTCTGATCTGGCTAACATTTGTTGACTGTAGTCCATTTTCGAATTCCTCTTTAAGGCTTGCTACTGTGCTGTGCTGTTCATATTTGATGGAAGGTTCCATCAAAGCAGAGGGCGCAAAATATTGCGCCTCTACAATTTTGGGATAGTGGCTGTAACGGTTGAGTGCGATGCATAAGTAACCACTACCTTATTCACTTTAGAGCCATAGAGCTTTAATTGTCACCGGACATCTTATGGATGCATGTAGGGAAAATGTTTGATGATGTTTGAACAATGACCTGATAAACAGGCTATAACAGGCAACATTAAGGAAAATATTACGATTTTGCGGGTGATGGGATGGTTTTTAGCCGAGAAAAAGCGATCAAGGTTCATCAAAACGGCTTGAACGGATGACCTGAAAAACAGCGAAAAATGGGTTAAAGCGATTTTGGGGTTTGTTTTTACAAATGGGATACGAACCAACTTCCAACGTTCAAACGTGAGGAATTATGGTAGAATTTTTGTTCGGTACTTTGCACCTCTCTCTATTTGTGACTACAATCTCTCGAACAAACTACTTCACAAACGAGCCACTTTATGCCGCTGAACGAAATGCAAGCCCGCGCAAACTTGAAACAACTGCTGGAAAAGTACAATAACCTGAGCGCCGATGACCGCAGGACGATCAGTGAAGATGGTGTCGTGCGCCAGTTTATTGATGTCTTGCTGCGGGATGTTTTAGGCTGGCCGATTGAAGACCCCAAGCGTTACAAGTACGAACTGTATACACAGGCTGGACGACCGGACATCACGCTTTTCCCCGAAAAAGGCGGGAATATTTTCTTGGAGGCCAAGCGCTTTGGCATCATAAATCAGCTTGAGCAAAGCCGATTTACCCTGCGGGGTGTCGTCACACCGGAACAGATGACTCTGCCGGGTATGGCGACCGACCGCACACAGGAAGAACAGCAGGCTATCAACTACGCTTTTAAAAACAACGGCACATGGGCAATCCTATCCAATTTTGAACGACTGCGCCTGTTCAACGCACGGCGCGACTGGCTGGTGCTGTCGTTTGAAGACCCGGCCTCTTACCTGACCGAATTTGACCAACTGTGGCAGCTCTCATATGAGAATATTCTAAAAGGCAGTTTGGATGCCCTGAGTGACCAGCGTTATGCCCGTGATATTGACAGCACCTATCTGGCGTTCATCAATGACTGGCGTTTGAAGCT
>JBBQLX010000089.1:0-26354 GCA_038328375.1 Aggregatilineales bacterium
GGGATGGAAATGTATTCTGCGCCACCTGCGATGCCTGCCATGAGCGCCAGATAACCACAATCGCGCCCCATGACTTCGAGCAGGAAGGCTCGTTTGTGAGATGAGGCGGTTATTTTAAGACGGTCGATGGCTTCCAAGGCAATGTTGAGAGCCGTATCAACACCAATAGTCATTTCCGAGCCATAGAGGTCATTGTCGATGGTGGAAGCGATGCCCACGACGGGAAGACCCATTTCTGAAAGGGCATTTGCGCCGGCTTGCGAACCATTGCCACCGATAACAACCAAACCATCAATATTGTGTTTGTTGAGTTCGGCTAAGGCTTTTTGGCGGCCTTCAACTGTTTTGAATTCTAATGCACGGGCGCTGCCGAGAATGGTTCCGCCTTGTTGGACGATGCCACCGACATCACGCTGCCCCATAACCTGCATTTCACCGCTCATCAAGCCTTCGTATCCTTGTTGGACACCATAAACTTCCCAACCTTTGGCGATGCCTGTACGGACAACTGCCCGTACAGCGGCGTTCATACCGGGCGCGTCACCTCCGCTTGTGAGAACCGCGATATTTTTCATTTTGATTTCCCATTCGTCATCGGTTGATGATTATTCTAGATTGATGCGGATATGTTACTATGTTCAGCTAAACTTTCCCAAGTGCTTAACGCAAGGATAATCCTATGTCTTTTGAAACTATTTTGTACGCGGTTGAAAACGGCATTTTGACGATCACGTTTAATCGACCAGATAAACTCAATGCTATGACTCCAACACTGCTGCGCGAACTCAAAGAGGCATTTGAAGATGCCGGAAAAGATACGCAGGTGCGAGTCGTTATTTTAACAGGGGCAGGGCGAGGATTTTGCGCGGGTGCTGATCTGGCAGCCGCTTCGGAATTGATGATGAGCGGCGGTTTTTCATACGAAGAAAATTTGAACGCGACTTATAACCCACTGATTCTGACCATGCAAAGTTTGCAAAAGCCGATTATTGCAGCGGTAAACGGGGTGGCAGCGGGTGCTGGAATGAGTTTAGTGTTGGCTTGTGATCTGCGGATTGCGGCGGAAAGTGCCAGTTTTTTGCAAGCCTTCGTGAAGATCGGCTTGGTTCCTGACAGCGGTTCAACATGGATGCTGCCGCGTTTAATCGGTATGACCAAAGCCCTTGAGTTGATGTTGACCGGACAGAAGGTTACGGCGCAAGAGGCATTGGCCTTGGGTTTGGTGAATCAAGTTGTGGCGGATGCTGATTTGGGTGAAATTGTACAAAAAATGGCTGAGATGTTTGCGACTGCACCGACTAAGACGATTGGACTGATTAAGCAAGCGGTGAATTTTGCCTCGACCAGCACATTGGAAGCTGCTATGAAAAATGAGGCCACACTGCAAAATGTTGCAGGTCAGAGCGCCGATCATATGGAGGGCGTGGCCGCTTTCCTTGAAAAACGACCAGCCATCTTTATAGGTGGATAAACCGATTAGTTGAAAACGACGACACCGCGAGCGACTGAGCCAGTGAGCATGGCATCGTAGGCTTCGTTGATTTGGTCGAGACGATATTTCTGCGACACCAGTTCATCGAGCTTGAGTTTGCCGGACATATACAGGTCGAGCATCATCGGAAAGTCACGATTGGCATTGACTGTGCCGTAATAGCTGCCCTTGATGACCTTTTCTTGGCGTGTGATGATCGCACCGGGGAGGTTGGTGCCGGTACCCATTGCGGAAAGGCCAGCGAGTGTTAATGTGCCGCCGGGACGAATCGCCTCAAGTGCCAATTCTTGCAGCGAAGGAATGCCAACCGCTTCAAAAGCATGTTCTGCGCCTCGTCCATTAGTGATTTCACGTATGGTTTCGATTGGATTCTCGTTTGATAGAATCGTATGGGTCGCGCCGAACTGTCGGGCAATTTCCATTTTGGCTGGATTACTATCAACCGCAATAATCTTTTCAGCACCACATAAGGCCGCACCTTGAAGGATATTCAAGCCAACACCGCCGCAGCCAAAGACCACAACTGATTCTCCCGCTTTTACTTCAGCAGTATACATCGCTGCGCCGACTCCGGTAGCGACGGCACATCCGACCAACGCGGCAACGGTTAGCGGGACATCTTTGCGGATACCTACACAGCTTTCCTGTGGTACAACGGCATATTCGGCAAAGCTGGCAAGACCACAATAGTGATAAACGGGTTGCCCTTTCCAGTGAAGGCGGGTTGTGCCATCGAGCATCGTGCCTGCCCAAATAGGATCAACATAGGTTTCGCACAGATTGGGTTTGCCACGCAGACAGTAGAAACAGTGACCGCAATCGGGAGCCCAATTGAGCGTGACATGATCGCCAACTTGTACGCGATTCACGCCTGCGCCAACCGCTGTGACAACACCCGCGCCTTCATGACCGATAACCACTGGCATCGGGTGTTTGGTTGCGCCGGATACGAGATGATAATCACTGTGGCAAACACCCGATGCAGCAATCTTAACCAGTACTTCGCCTGCACGCGGTTCATCGAGTTCGACTTCTTCAACAATAAAAGGTGTATGCGCTTCCAATAAGAGAGCTGCTTGAATTTTCATGTCTATTTCCTTAAGTCATCTGTAAGGCTGAATGCGTGGATTGTACCAACGATGGCTAAAAAGGTATTATATCCACTCATTTACTCTCTGACTGGAGTTTTTTTATGACTACACCACCAATTTCTGATTTGCTGGACTTCGCTTTGGATGCCGCTTGGCAAGCAGGCCGTATTACATTGGGTTATTTTCAAAATGGGGTCGTGGCTGAACACAAAAGTGATAATTCGCCGGTGACGATTGCTGATAAGAGTGCCGAAAAACGTCTGCGCGAATTGATCCAACAATATTGGCCGGATCATGGCATCATTGGTGAGGAATTTGGCGACCAAGCTGGAACGAGCGGCCTCACATGGACTGTTGATCCGATTGACGGAACTAAGTCATTCGTTCAGGGTGTGCCGATGTACTCGAACTTGATTGCTTTAACCGATGATAAAGGGCCACTGGTTGGGGTAGCAAATTTCCCCGCGCTGAATGAGACGATTTACGCGACGCGTGGTGGTGGTTGTTTCTGGAATGGTCGCCGCGCACATGTTTCTGATGTGAAAGAGTTGAAAGACGCGGTGCTACTTTCGAGTGAGATTGATTATTCGAAGTTTGCTGATCGTGCAAAACCATGGAACAAGCTTGTACAATCCACTTATATCCAGCGAACGTGGGGTGACTCATATGGTTATGCCTTAGTCGCCACAGGACGCGCTGATATTATGATTGACCCATGGATGGCAATCTGGGACTGCGGTCCATTACAGGTCATATTGGAAGAAGCAGGTGGCACTTTTACCGATTGGAAAGGCAAAGCGACCATTTATAACGGCGAGTCCTTTGCTACAAATGGTCATTTGTACGACACCGTTTTGAACGTCGTCAAAGGCTACTAGCTGCGGTTAAGGCGCGGGTCGAGTGCATCACGCAGACCATCACCCAAGAGGTTGAAGCCAAGAACAGTTAACATAATTGCGATGCCGGGAAAGAATACGAGGTGCGGGGCTGTGAAAACATAGTTCCGGGCCTCGCTGAGCATTTGCCCCCACTCAGCAAGAGGCGGTTGTGCGCCTAAGCCTAAGAAGGAAAGGGCTGCTGCTTCCAACACTGCGCCACCGATGCCAAGCGTTCCTTGTACAATCAGCGGGGTTAAGGTATTGGGGAAGATTTGTTGAAAGAGGATACGCGCGGGTGGCGCACCAAGAGCGCGTTCAGCCGTGACGAATTCAAGTTCTTTGACAGACAGCACACTGGCCCGAATCAAACGGGCATATACTGGAATGGAAACGATTGCGATGGCTATAAGAGCGTTTTGGAGACCGGGACCATATACTGTCACAATCGTGATTGCCAGCAGCAAGGATGGAAATGCTAATAACACATCCATCAGTCGCATGATGATATTGTCTGTCCAACCACCGACATAACCTGCAACCAAACCGAGTGTTGAGCCTACAACAATCGCAAAGGTTACACTGGTGATACCAACCAGCAGTGAGATACGTGCGCCATAAAGTAAGCGGCTGAATACGTCGCGCGCATTCAAATCTAGACCAAGGATATGTTGTGGTTTTTCGCAGCCTAATACCGTAATACAGGGTGCGCTTGCTGGTAATTTACCACTTTCCCCCGGTCGACCAATCATCGAAAGATTGGGATCATACGGGGCAAGAATCGGGGCGAAGATGGCAATGAGAAACAGAAATCCGATGATTAATGCACCCGACACAGCTGATCGGTTACGCCGTAAGTTCTTCAATGTTTCTAACAGACGATTATCAGAAACTGATTTAGGAAGAACCTGAGCTTCTTTGATACTAACAATACTCGGATTTACGCTTGTCATGTCCGGGGCCACCTTATAACGCTTAACTCAATCGGATACGCGGGTCTACGTATCCGTACAGAATGTCTACCAGTAAATTTATGAGGACAAAGGCAACCGCTGTGACCAGTGTTACACCTTGTACAAGGGCATAATCGCGTGCTGTAATGCCATCAAAGAGTGTTTTGCCGATACCAGCGAAGCCAAATATGGTTTCGGTAAGCACCGCGCCCGCAACTAGACCGCCGAAATTGAGGCCAATAATGGTGACTACTGGCAGAAGCGCGTTGCTAACTGCATGGCGTACCACAACACGATATTCTGACAACCCTTTGGCGCGGGCCGTTCGAACATAATCTTGCCCAAGTGTTTCAAGCACACTGGAACGTGTCATACGGGCAATGATCGAAAGTGGAATAGTTCCAACTGCTATGGCGGGTAGGATTAAATGGCGAACAGCATCTAGGAATTGCTGTCCATTTAATGTGAGAACCGAGTTTAAAATATTTAATCGAGAGATAAAAATCATAAGGCTGCTGGCGGTTTGTTCGGTGGCTGCGAGTCCCCACGAAGCATAAAATGGTGCGAAGTTAGCACCGGCGGTTAACCTGCCAGAAGGGGGCAACACAAAAGGCGTATCTTTTAAAATGACACTAAATATAAATGCGAGCATTAATCCGAGCCAAAAGACGGGCATTGAGACACCGACATTTGCCCCAACCATCGTCACCACATCTAGTTTTGAGTTGTAGCGATAGGCTGAGATAATGCCGAGTGGAATGCCTGTGACAATCGCGAAAAGCAGCGCCGTGATCGCCAGCTCCATTGTGACGGGTAAGCGCTCAACAAGCAGGTCTGTCACTGGACGACCATAACGGAACGAATTGCCCAAATCACCATGAATAATATTACCGACGTAGATCGCAAACTGGGTTGGGATCGGCTCATTTAATCCTAGTCTTTGGATTAGGGGTATACAGACCGCATCAGTAGCCTTTTCACCGAGCATTGCTTTACACGGATCACCGGGTATTGAACGTCCTAGAGCAAAGGTTACAAGGAGAATGCCAAACAATACCGGAATGGCGAGAACGAGCCGTCGTAAAATAAATGCTGACATGATGAGTTATTCCGTAGTTCCAAATCTACTCAAAAGGGAAGGGCGGGTGTTTAAACACCCGCCCTGCACATTCAAGACAAACGTAGTTTCGACTTAGCTAGCTGCTGGTGCGTTCAAGAAGCCACCAAAGAAGACGCTGAAATAATCCCATGCGCCGGTACGACCGACATGCATCGGACTCTTCGCATCCCACATGGCACTGAATGTGGTGAACACGTCGTTAGCGTCAAAGTCTGAACCATCAGAGAACTTGACACCTTCACGCAGTTTGAAAGTCCATTCAGTCAGCTCTGTATTGGCTGACCATTCGGTTGCCAAGGCAGGCACGACATTACCACCACCCAATTCGAAGCCGAGCAGGGAGTCGGTAATCTGTTCGCAGGCAGTAAAGGTTTCGCCGTCGCTCTCGTCGTTGCAGTACAAGCTGATGGGTTCACCATTCTGTTCAAAAACGAGTTGATCGCTGTCGGGGTTTTCCATTACGCGGAACTGTGCGGCAGAGAATGCACCTGTATAAGCACCCTTGATGCTTGCTTTCCAAGCACCTGCGTTACCACCGTGGGCAATCGGAACCATCGGGGTGAAGTCAGCAATTTCGTTGTTGGCTTCGGTATAAAGTTTCAGACGTTCTGCCGGGTCAGAAAGCTGTGAAGCTTTTGTCAGCAGATCGGTTAGCTTGGCATCTTTGTCGCCGAAGCTGGCACTGGAACCCGCACCGAAATGATAATCCAAGAAGTTGGTCGCATCGGGATAATCTGCACCCCAGCCGAGCATGAACATGGGCAGCTTGCCAGCCGAAGCTGCGTCAAGGAATGCGCCTGATTCCATCGGGGTAATATTGATTTCGATGCCAATTTCCTTGAGCTGCGCCTGAAGGTCCGTGGCGACAACACCGGGTTGTGGGAGGTAGCCACGAACAACATCACGGTAGCTCAGATCAACCTTGATGGGGAGTGTAACGCCTGATTCGGCTAGCAGAGCCTTGGCTTTTTCCAGATTAAGTTCCACTGTCGTAGAATCGGCGGTATAACCGAAAATGCTGGGGGGCATAAACTGATCGGCCGCTACTGATCCGGGGGGATAGAAGTTGTCGACAATGCGCTGCTTGTCAACTGCCAGAGCGACTGCCTGACGAACCTTGATATTATCAAAAGGCGCGAATGTGTTATTCATACCCAGATAGAAGGTATTGGTTGATAGACCCGGATACAGCTTGTAGTCGGGGTTGGCTTCGATGGTTACAAAGTCGCCGGGACCCACGTTCGAGATGCCATCAACTGTACCAGCTTGCAGTTCATTCCAGCGGGCGGCTGCTTCGGAGTTCCACTTTAGAATGGCTGTCTTTTCAATCGGTGCATCGCCCCAATAGTTGGGATTGGCGGTGAACACCATTTCATTGCCCTTGTCCCACTTTTCCAGCATGTAAGGGCCAGTACCAATGGGATTATCGAGCAGTTCTGCACCACCGCCATTTGTGGCTGTGAGTTGGTCTGCTGAGTGAATAGCCATCGCAGAGAAAGCGACCTTGGAAGGAATAGCAGGATCAGGATTGCATAAAGTGAACTTAAAGGTGTATTTGTCTACTACCTCGATGGCCTTGAGGTTACCTGTGTAGGTAGTGCCGCAATCTGGCGCTTCGAGTTTCTGGGTGTCTTGCGCGAACGCAGGGAACACCAGCCCTAAAGCTACAACTGCTGTTGTAAGCAGCGGTACCATACGAAAAACAGACTTCATAATCTAGCTCCTTGAAAATGCCAACGAACACGAATCAAATCTTCTGTGTGAAATACACTGCTTCCCCCCAAAAGGTTCGTAAGTCGAAATTGTATACACTATTCTTAAACTTTGCCAAATTTGGTTTAAGAAAGTGATCATTTCGGTAACATTTGACCAACCGTTATTGACTAAATGGTAGAGTAAAGCATGTTAATCAGAGAATTGCTCATCAGTAAGAAATAGAATTTTCGTATAGTCAATGAAAGTAATCCTAGTTGTTTACGAAACACGCGAAAGGAATATCGCATGAAAGTCTTGGGACTTCACCACATTTCCATCATCAGTGCAAATGCTCAACGCGCAGTCAATTTTTATACACAAGTGCTGGGTCTTCGATTGGTTAAACAAACTGTTAATTTTGATGATCCAAGTAGTTATCACCTATATTTTGGTGATGAAACAGGCAAGCCGGGAACAGCCGTTACATTCTTTGAATGGAAAGGTGCTAAAAGGGGCAAACCGGGTGTCGGAGGGACGCATCACTTTGCCCTGCAAGTGAGTGATTATGAGAGTTTGCTCAAGTGGAAGCGCCGTCTGGCTGATTTAAAGCTGAAAGTTGATGGCCCACTTGACCGGCATTACTTCAAATCCATCTATTTCCATGATCCTGATGGCACGATTGTCGAAATTGCGACGGTTGGCCCCGGTTGGACGTTGGATGAAGCAGCAGACAAAATCGGAACCGAATACCGCGAACCACCTGCCCAAATGATGGTCAATAATCGTGATGAAGCGCGGATAATGGCAGAAACATGGCCTGAACCTGTGCCGATCATAACGGCTGATATGGCGCTCTCCCATGGGATGCACCACATCACGGCTATCGGTTCGAACATTGAGCGCACCAATGCCTTTTATGAGGAGTTATTAGGTATGCGACGCGTCAAAATGACCTCTAACTTTGATGATCCGAACTCTGCACACTGGTATTGGGGCGTAGAAGACGGAAAACCGGGAACGCTCATCACCTATTTCGAGCGTGACCCTGAGAAGGAAGGTTATGCCCAAATGGGTGCGGGGCAAACACATCACTTTGCGTTTGCGGTGGCGAATGAAGATGAGCAAGCCGAATGGCGGATTCGCTTGAACAAGGCGGGTTATCGAGTGTCACCCATTATGGATCGGGTGTACTTCAAAAGTATCTATACCAATGATCCCGATGGACATATTGTTGAACTGGCGACAGTTGGGCCGGGTTTCCCTGCCGATGAAGATGTGGCGACATTGGGAACCAAACTGATGCTGCCTTCGTGGTTAGAGCCGCAGCGCGAATTGGTCACCCACCGGCTCACTCCGCTGATCGTTCCCGAATGGAAACCGGCTGAGGAGGCACATTCATGAGCGCGAATGGACTACACCAAGGACAACCGATTTTACATGCCGGGGCAGCAATAGAAGGTGCAAAAGGTGCAGTGATTATGCTGCATGGTCGAGGGGCAACAGCCGAGGATATTTTGACACTTGCCAGCGAGTTTAATCAGCCGGATTTCGCTTATCTCGCGCCACAAGCGGCTGGCTACCAGTGGTATCCCAACCGTTTCATCATGCCTGTCGCTAGTAATGAACCCTATTTATCGTCCGCGCTGAAAGTGGTTGATGACATCATTGTGAAGTTGACAGGTAATGGCATACCCAAAACCAAAGTGCTTTTGCTGGGATTTTCTCAGGGTGCATGTTTAGCCTTGGAGTACGCTGCTCGAAATCCGCAACGGTATGGTGGGGTAGCCGGATTAAGCGGTGGTTTAATTGGTGATGTGCTGCGCGAATACAGCGGTTCGATGGATGAAACGCCTGTTTTTCTAGGATGCAGCGACAAAGATTTCCACATTCCCAAAGAGCGTGTTATTGAAAGTGCTGCCGTATTTCGTAAGTTGGGTGCAAACGTGACTGACGTTTTGTATCCGAATTTGGGACATACCGTGAATGAAGATGAAATCACTGCGGTTAGCCACATGATGGCTATAATCAGCGCAAGTTGATGAATGGCATAAGGCCAGTATGACAATCCCAAGTTGTCATACTAGCCTTTTTTTGTTTACTATACGGGTATGTTCATCAACTGCGAAAGTGATAGATTATGCCAGTTATTCCTTCAGACATTGAAATTGCTCAGGCCGCCAAGCTGGTTCATGTCAACAAAATTGCCGAACAACTCGGCTTAGATCCCGACAATGACCTTGAGCATTATGGCAAGTATATGGCGAAGATCAACCTTGAGGTGCTAGACCGCCTGAAGGATCGTCCAACGGCAAAATATGTGGATGTGACTGCGATTACGCCCACGCCGCTAGGTGAGGGAAAATCGACCACAACTGTCGGGTTGGGGCAGGCACTAAACTACATTGGCAAACGGGCAGTCATTACCATTCGGCAGCCATCGCAAGGGCCAACCTTTGGTATCAAGGGCGGTGCGGCGGGCGGCGGATACAGCCAAGTTGTGCCGATGGAAAATTTTAACCTGCATCTCACAGGTGATATTCACGCAATTACGGCAGCGCACAATCTGATTGCGGCGATGATTGATAACCACTTGTATCACGGAAACGCGCTCAATATTGACGAACACAATATTGTTTGGCGGCGGGTGATGGATTTAAATGATCGCACCTTACGCAACGTCATTATCGGTTTGGGTGATAAGGGTGATGGCATCCCTCGCCAAACGGGATTTGATATTACCGTTGCCTCCGAGATTATGGCGATTTTGGCGCTGACCACCTCGCTTGAAGATTTACGGGCGCGGATTGCGCGAATTGTGATCGCTTATAGCAAAGACAAAAAACCAATTACGGTTGAGCAGTTGCAAGCGGCGGGCGCGGCAACGGTTCTATTACGCGATGCCATCAAGCCGACATTGATGCAAACGCTGGAAAATACCCCTGCAATTGTCCACTGCGGGCCGTTTGCCAACATTGCCCATGGGAATTCGTCGGTGCTGGCGGATATGATCGCGGTTAAATGCTCGGATTATGTCCTTACTGAGTCAGGCTTTGGAGCCGATATTGGCGCAGAGAAATTCTTTGACATAAAGTGCAGGGCTTCTGGTTTGCGACCGAATGCTGCGGTTCTGGTGGTGACCGTTCGGGCGTTGAAAGCTCATACAGGCAAATATAAGATTACGCCGGGTAAGCCTCTGGACGCTGCCTTGACCAGCGAGAATATCGCAGATGTCGAAGTTGGGGCGGCAAATATGGTGCGCCACCTCGAAAATATGCGGAAGTTTGGCGTCAATCCAGTGGTGGCGATCAACGCTTTTTCGACGGATACCGATAACGAAATGGAAGCGATTCGCGAAATTGCGATGTCGGCAGGCGCTGTGGGTGTTTCGGTCGCACGACATTGGGCAGAAGGCGGTAAAGGCGCGGCGGAACTCGCTGAGATGGTGGTGACAGCTTGCGACCAACCCAACGACTTCAAGTTCCTGTATCCGGTGGAATGGTCAATCAAACGCAAGATTGAAGCCATTGCGACCGAGATTTACCGTGCAGACGGTGTGGATTATACGCCAGAGGCTGAAAAGCAGATTGCAACTTTTGAGAAAAATGGTTTTGACCAAACGCCAATTTGTATGGCGAAAACCCATCTGAGCTTTACGGCTGATCCGACGATTAAAGGTGCGCCAACAGGCTTCCGCTTGCCAATCCGCGAAGTCCGTGCTTCGGTAGGGGCAGGATTTATTTATCCGATTTGTGGCGAAATGCGGACGATGCCGGGGCTTCCATCACATCCCGCAGCGGAGCGTGTTGATCTGGATGATGAGGGAAATGTGGTCGGATTATTCTGAGTCAACCCGTGTTGGCAACCCGCGTTGATAAGGTTTATCATTATGTGTAATTCGCAAAGTGTTTAAGCGCACTTTTTATTTAAGGATTTAATGTCTTGCGTTCTATAATTCCATTTAATTCTGACTGGTTGTTTACACCTGCCGATGTTCAAGCAACTGTTCCCGATAGTCAATTTGAGGCGGTGACTCTACCGCACACCAATAAGATTTTGCCCTATCACAATTTCGATAATATGGAGTATCAGTTTGTTTCGACTTATCGGAAGCGTTTCAAGCTGCCGGAAGCCCGAAATGGACGACGAGTTTTTATCGACTTTGAAGGGGCAATGATCGCTGCCGAAGTTTATGTCAACGGCGCAAAAGTCGGTGATAACGAAGGTGGTTTCACGCCATTTTCGTTTGATATTACGGATCATGTGACCGAAACAGGTGAAAACCAATTGACCGTTCGCTTGGATTCGAGTGAGCGCCCGGATATTCCGCCGTTCGGCTTTGTCGTGGATTATTTGACCTTCGGTGGCATTTATCGTGAAGTGAATTTACGCTATGTCGAACCTGTTTATATCCAAGATGTGTTCGCACGAACCAAAGATGTCTTGACAGCTAATCCTTATGTAGAAGTGGATGTAACACTTGCCAACACAAGCGGCTCAGTCCAAAAGTATTCAGTCACAGTTGGGATACAAGATGGGGCGACACAGACTCAAAACGACGTTAGTGGCAATCAGGTTTTGACAATCACACTGCCTGCATCGGGCATTGAACTCTGGACGCTGCAAAACCCCAAGCTGTATCCTTTTTCGGTTAGCTTAACAGACGCTGCGAACAAGCAAGTGGACGCTGTTGAGTTTAAGCTGGGTTTCCGTACCGCAGAATTCCGCAAAGAAGGTGGCTTCTTCCTCAATGGCGAACACCTCAAGCTCATAGGCTTGAATCGCCATCAAACCTTCCCGTTTATTGGTGCGGCAGCTCCGGCGCGTTTGCAACGCAAAGATGCCGACATTATCAAGAACGAGTTGGGCTGTAACGTCGTTCGTACCTCACATTATCCACAATCAACACATTTCATTAGCCGCTGCGATGAAATTGGTCTATTGGTGTTCGAGGAAATTCCCGGTTGGCAGCATATCGGTGACAGCGATTGGCAGGGCATTTCGCTTCGTGATGTGGAAGCCATGATTATGCGCGACCGTAATCACGCCTCGATCATTATGTGGGGTGTGCGCATCAATGAATCGCCTGATAGTGAGGCGTTGTACAAAGCAACCAACGAGTTAGCGCACAAACTCGATCCGACACGACCCACCGGCGGTGTGCGGAACTTCCCCGACAGCCAGTTCTTGGAAGATGTCTTTACCTACAATGATTTCTCGAACAGCATCATTGAACCGATAAACCAGCCGCATCTGGTGACCGAGTTCAACGGGCATATGTATCCAACCAAGAGTTTTGACCAAGAAGAACGTCTGATTGAACACGCCCTGCGTCATGCCCGTGTTCAGGATAAGCAAATGGGTATGCCGCGAGTATCCGGCGCGATTGGCTGGTGCGCCTTTGATTACAACACCCACAAGGAATTCGGTTCGGGCGATATGATTTGCTATCACGGTGTGATGGATATGTTCCGTTTGCCAAAGTACGCCGCTTATTTCTATGAAAGCCAGATTTCACCTGAAATACGACCTGTCCTTCGTGCCGCAACTGTTTGGTCGATGGGTGATCGCAGCACCGGCGGTAATGATCCGCTCACGGTTTTCAGCAATTGTGATGAGATTGATGTATATGTTGGTCAGGATCATATTGGGCATTACCAACCTGATCGGGCAACGTTCTCCAATTTGGCACATCCTCCCTTTACCATTCCCGGCTTGAATCTTTGGCTAACATGGGGCGGTAAGCTGCCATTTTTGCATATCGTTGGCTACTACAAAGGTGAGAAGGTTGCTGAGCAGAAGATTGATTGCAGCCCACTCCCAGAGAAGTTGCTGCTGCTGCCTGATGATACCGAACTGAATGCCGATGGCGCGGATATGACACGCTTAGTGTTCAAAATTGTGGATCAATTTGGTAATCGTTTACCCTTTGCCATCAAAGTGATTGATTTTGAGATTGATGGTCCTGCTGAATTGATTGGTGATAATCCATTCCCTCTTGTTGGCGGACAAGCAGCCTTTTTTGTTCGTGCCAAAGATGAGGCAGGGACAGTCACAATCCGAGCGAAGGCCAAAGGGCTGCCGGATGCCGAGACAACGATTGTCATCAACTAAGATTTAAAAACTGGGCGCGGTAAGTATTCACAACCTTACCGCGCCTGATTATTGTGATATATCCTTCTTGAATGTCTGTAGGAAATAAATTTAATGGCAAATTACATCCTCGCTTTAGACCAAGGTACAACCTCCTCCCGTGCGATTCTCTTTGATCGAGACGGGCGAATTGTCACATCGGCGCAGCAAGAATTTCCGCAGTTGTATCCCAAGCCGGGATGGGTCGAGCATGACCCTGAAGCAATTTGGCAGTCACAGTATCAAGTTGCACGGCAAGCAATTGACTCTCAAAAACTGACTGCTGCCGATATTGTGGCAATTGGCATCACCAATCAGCGCGAAACGACACTGGTTTGGGATCGTGAAACAGGGCAACCTATTCATAACGCCATCGTCTGGCAGGACAGACGCACAGCGGGGTTTTGTGACCAACTCAAATCCGAAGGCTTTGACAAAACCATCCGTGAAAAAACGGGGTTGGTAACCGACGCTTATTTCTCCGGCACAAAGGTTGCTTGGCTCTTGGATAATGTCCCGGGAGCGCGCGAAAAAGCTGAAGCGGGGCATTTGGCCTTCGGAACAGTCGATACTTTTCTCGTTTGGCGGCTGACAGGCGGACGGTTACACGTCACGGATGTCAGTAACGCCAGCCGAACCATGTTGTTCGATATTCACAAACGTTGGTGGTCGAATACCATTTTGAAGCGGTTGAATATTCCTGCTTCGATGCTGCCACAAGTGGTACCGAGCAGCATGATTTACGGTGAAACGTCGGCTGAGATTTTTGGCGCACCGATCAAGCTTGCAGGCATTGCAGGTGATCAACAAGCGGCAACCTTCGGGCAAGCCTGTTATGAACCGGGTATGGCGAAGAATACTTATGGTACAGGCTGCTTCATGTTGATGAACACTGGCGATACTGCCACCGAGTCACACAACAATCTGCTAACCACAGTTGGCTGGACAGTAGGGCAGGGCGCGATGCAATACATGCTCGAAGGCAGCGTGTTTATCGCAGGCGCGGCGGTACAGTGGCTGCGCGATGAAATGAAGTTAGTGGCGAATGCCTCTGAGACAGAAGCGATTGCCAGAAGTATTCCGGATACTAGTGGTGTCTATGTGGTTCCAGCATTTGTGGGATTAGGCGCACCTTATTGGGATCAATATGCGCGGGGTGCGATTGTTGGTTTGACTCGCGGCAGCGGACGCGCCCAAATCGTTCGTGCGACTTTGGAAAGTGTCGCCTATCAAACACGCGATGTGTTGGAAGCCATGCGCGCGGATTCAGGTTTGGCCTTGCAAGCCTTACGCGTCGATGGCGGTATGGTACGAAATGATTTCTTGATGCAGTTTCAAGCAGATATTCTGGGTGTGCCTGTGCAGCGTCCAGCGGTAACAGAAACGACCGCTTTAGGCGCGGCATATCTAGCTGGATTAGCGACGGGCTATTGGTCGTCTCAGGAAGAAATTGCTCATCAATGGGCTGTTGAAAAAACCTTCGAGCCGAAAATGTCAGTCGAAACCCGCGATAACCTTTACGCAGGCTGGAAACGTGCTGTGGAACGGGCGAAAGGTTGGGAGTCTTAAAAATTTTAGGCGCTGTTAATGTTGCCATTAAATGATGCACTTTATCTGAATAAGCTTATTTAGGATTTTGATGATGACCAAAATACTTGTTGCTGGCCTGACCAATATTGAAGTGACTCTCAAGGTAGATTCATTTCCTATTCCCTATAATCCGGTGATGTATCCCTTTCATGGCATCAATAGTTCGGTTTCAGGTGTCGGGTTTAATGTCGCTAAAGCACTGACCCGTTTAGGCGATACCGTTAATTTTCTGTCGCTGACGGGGCGCGATTCGGCGCAAAAATTGGTGAAGCAAGCTTTGAGCGATGAAGAGATTCGTGGGAAATATACATTAGATCGCTTGAAGCAAACGCCGCATTCAGTGGTGATTTACGACTCGCACGGTAACCGCCAAATCAATGTCGATTTGAAGGATATTCAAGAGAGCATTTATCCACAGGTGTTATTCGAACAAGCTTTAGCTAATTGTTCACTGGCAGTACTTTGCAATGTGAATTTCACGCGGCCTTTCCTTCAATCTGCACTTCGTGCGGGTAAGATGGTCGCGACTGACGTTCACGCCATTAGCGATATCGATGATTCATATAACTGCGATTATATGGCAGCCGCCAATATCCTCTTTATGAGTCATGAGCATTTACCCTGTTCGCCGGAAGATTGGGCAAAATGGCTCATACACCGCTATGGAATCGAGATTATCGTTATCGGCATGGGCGCGCAAGGAGCGCTCCTGTCCGTGAAGCGGGATAATTTTATCGAACGCATTCCAGTCGCCCAAACACGACCGATTGTGAGTACAATTGGGGCGGGTGACGCGCTGTTTTCGTCGTTTATTCATTACTACCAGCAAACGGATGATCCATACGAGGCAATTCGTAAGGCAGTGGTTTATGCATCCTATAAAATCGGTGCAACCAGCGCGGCGGATGGCTTCCTGAGCGCGGCTGAACTGGATGCATGGTTCATGCGGGTTGCGGTGTAAAATTTGTGAGAAATTGAGGACGGTGTAAGATGATCCGAAAAGACGCACTGGCGGCATTACGCCAACAATCTGAAGTATCGGTACTCATCATCGGGGCGGGAGTCAACGGCATCGGAACATTCCGTGATTTGGCTTTGCAAGGTGTGGATGTACTGATTGTTGATAAGGGTGATTTTTGTAATGGCGCAAGCGCGGGTTCATCCCATATGCTGCACGGCGGCATTCGTTACCTCGAAAATGGCGAATTTCGTTTGGTGCGCGAAGCCCTGACCGAGCGTAACCGAATGTTGCACAACGCGCCTCATTATTCCAAGCCGCTGCCCACAACCATCCCCATTTACAGTTGGTTCTCCGGTTTCTTAAACGCACCGCTTAAGTTCCTTAATTTGCGCGACAAACCCTCAGAACGCGGCGGCATTATTATCAAACTCGGCTTGATGATGTACGACGGATTTACACGCGGTCAACAGGGATTGCCGACACATCGCTTGATTGGACGTGCGGAGTCGTTGAAACTGCGTCCTAAGTTGAATAGTAAGATTGTGGCGACCGCCAATTATTATGATGCGTGGATGCCTTACCCCGAACGTATCTGCATGGAAATGGTGATGGATGCCGAGGCTGCGAATCCCAACGCTCACGCCTTCAATTACGTCAGTTTGGCGGGTGGGGCAGGTGATAGTGTCACCCTGAAAGATGAATTGACTGGTGATACCTTTACCGTTAAGCCCAAATTGGTTGTGAATGCTGCTGGCCCTTGGATTGATTTTGCCAATCGCGCCATTGGTGAGCAAACCCAATTTATCGGCGGAACCAAGGGGTCACATATCCTTGTCGATAACCCTGAACTGCACGAAATGCTGCGTGGCAGTGAGCTGTTTTTCGAGAATAAAGACGGGCGTATTTGCCTGATTTTCCCGCTCATGGACAAAGTCATTATTGGCACAACCGATATTCGCAGCGATATTCCTGATCCGGTATGTACCGAAGAGGAAGTCGATTACATGATCGAGTTGGTCAGTTTTGTGTTCCCGAATATCAAAATTGATCGCGCACAAATTGTGTTTCGCTTCTGTGGTGTGCGTCCGTTGCCACATAGCAGCGCGTCTCGAACCGGCGCAATTAGCCGTGACCACAGCATTCGCACGATTGAACCTGACGACAAAGTCAAATTCCCTGTGCTGGCGCTTATTGGTGGCAAGTGGACAACCTTTAGAGCCTTTTCCGAGCAAGCGGCTGATGCGGTTCTAGGTCGCATCGGACGAAGCCGAAAGTCAGACACCAAAAACGTTGCCATCGGTGGTGGTAAAGGCTATCCCGTTTCTGAGAGTGAACAGAGTCAGTGGTTGAAAGCACTCCAGCAGAAAACGAATTTGCCTGCCGAGCGCGTCAAAACCTTGTTTGAACGTTATGGAACATATGCGGGTGAGATCGCGGCTTTCTGCGCGGCAGGGCAGGATTCACCACTTCGCTCACAGTCAACTTTTAGCCAACGTGAGATTCAATTTCTGGCAGAGCATGAAAAGATTGTCCATCTTGAAGACTTGCTATTGCGGCGATCTCTTTTAGCGATGTTGGGCTTGGTGACGGGTGACCTGTTGAATGAAGTCTCCGTTATCCTTGCCGCTGCGCTCGGATGGACTGAAACGCAGCGCCAAGAAGAAGTCACTCGCGCCGCTAACACGCTTCAAAAACGGCACGGTGTTGCTGCCGAAAAACTCATTCCTAAGGCTGCAATCGCCTCTTAGTTGAGCGACCACAACCTTAATTTGAAGGTTTATGTATTTGGATTGTCCGTAGGGGAGGGTCTGTGACCCTTCCTTTTTCAGATTGACTGTTTACCCTGAATAATCGCAGGATCTCAATCCGCCCAATAGTTAGAAAACTCGAACCAATATTGCTTGTGTTTACTGAACTTTTGTTCTAAAATAGATTTAGGAGTTGAACTAATTTGGAGAATTTTTTATGTCATCTACCGCCGAGTGCCTTTTGCTTAAAATGAGAGCAAATATGGCGGCGGCAGACACAATTTGCACGGCGGTGGCATTAGCCGAGCGATCCGCTGCAAAAGTGTCATTTCAGCGGATTGCACCGAGCCTCCCGCCGACACAAAATGTCAATTCGGCGGATCTTCCCGTCGTTCCCGCCGTACAATTCAGCGGAAAATCTGCGCAAACTGCAATTTTTGTGCAGATTGTGAATCTAAATGCACAAAACCTTACCCATAACTGGCCTTACAGTAAGCTTTCCGCTGCGTGGTCAATCGCCCAAACCAGATTGCCATCCGTTGGCTTAATCAGTTGGGAAGGTAACTCAGTCGGTTTATATTCACCCTGTAAGACCCGTTTAAGTGTATCAGCTTTGCCGGTTCCCGCCACCAGAAACATGACGTTCGCAGCATTATTGATAACAGGCAATGTAAAAGTGATTCGCCACGTTTGTTTGGCAGTTAAAACGTGGTTGGGGATAACCCACTTTTCATGCTCATTTAAGGCATCTGTGCCGGGGAATAGAGAGGCCGTGTGTCCATCGTCACCCATCCCCAACAAGATCAAATCGAGGCGCGGGAGTTGGTTGTTGAATACATCGCATAAGGTTTCTTCGTATTGGGAAGCACCTTCTTCGGGTGGCAGTTCACCTTTAATACGGTAGACATTAGCCGCTGGCAGTGCAACATGGGCCAGCAATGTTTCACGAGCCATCTTGTAATTGCTGTCGGCATCGTCGGGTGGAACGCATCGCTCATCACCCCAGAAGACATAGACATTTTTCCAGTCAATCTCCTCTTTATAATCAGAGGCCAATAACTGGAAAAGAGCCTTGGGTGTTGACCCGCCGGACAGGGCGATGGTGAATCGCCCTGTCTGACTAATAGCTGTCTGTGCCAATTCTCGTATCGTATTGGCTGCCATTCGGGCTAAGGTCGCCATATCGGGGGCAACACGAATGTTCGTCACTCTGAACCCTCCGGTTTATAAGCTAGCCGCCAAATGTGATTGTCCTTTGCCAGCAGTTCATCAGCCTCAGTTGGTCCCCATAATTTCTGTTTGTAAGTCACTAACGGAGGTGCATCCTTGGTTTCCCAACCTTTAAGCAGAGGATCAATTATCGTCCACAGGCGTTCGATTTCGTCACTGCGCGTGAATAGCACTGGATCACCGTGAAGGGCATCCAAAATCAGCCGTTCATAAGCTTCGGGAATTTGCTGCTCACCGAATGATTTTTTGTAGCTGAATTCCATGTCAACATCGCGGGTATTATTACTTGAATCTGGAACTTTGGCCTGAAAGTTCAGGTGAATACCTTCGTCCGGTTGGATGAATATCGTCAAGGTATTCGGTGTGCAGGATTCATCATTTAGGGCATTAATCATGATGCCCGGTGGGCGTTGGAAGCGTACACGAATCTGACTGGTCTTGGCTTTGAGTGCCTTACCAGAACGCATATAAAACGGCACCCCTTGCCAGCGCCAGTTATCAATATGCAGTTTGAGAGCCGCATAAGTCGGTGTTTTCGAATTGGGGGCAACACCTTCCGTACCGATATAGCCTTCATATTGCCCACGTACTGTGTCATTAAGGGCAATCGGTCGAATGGCACTCAAAACTTTGAGCTTCTCGTTACGCAAATCGGTCGCATTGAAGCCATTAGGTGCTTCCATCGTCACCAATGCTAACAACTGTAGCAGGTGATTCTGGAACATGTCACGCAACACACCTGCATGATCGTAGTACGCGGCGCGGTGTCCGACATCGACAGTTTCCGCAACCGTAATCTGAACATTGTCAACGTAGTTGCGGTTCCATACCGGTTCGAAGATGGTGTTGGCAAAGCGGAAGAACAAGATGTTCTGCGCGGTTTCTTTGCCAAGATAATGGTCGATCCGGTAAACCTGACTCTCGTCAAAGTTGGCATGAACCGTTTTGTTCAGTTCAAGTGCCGATTTGAGATCAGTCCCGAAGGGTTTTTCGATGATGATCCGTCGCCAGCCAGACCCTTCCGATGTCATGTCATCCTTACCGAGATTGTTAACGATGGTAGGGTACAAATCGGGTGCGACGGAAAGATAGTAGAGGCGATTACTCGTGCCGTTCTCTTTCGATTCAACGAATGATTTAACCTTTGCCAATTGTTCAGGTTTAGACGCATCGCCCGGTGTATACCAAATGTGCTCGGCGAATGGATTCCAAAACTCGTCGGTGAAGGTTTCCGCGCTGAATTCCTTCACCGAATCATGCATCTGCTGCCGGAATTGCTCATGCGAGAAAACAGTCCGCGAAACTCCGACAATGTTGAACGTCTCAGGTAGGCGTTTTTTGCGAAAGAGATTGAAAAGGGCTGGGATCAATTTGCGCTGTGTCAGGTCTCCTGATGCGCCAAAAATGACAATCGTCGCCCCATTTGTATCACCCACAGGAATTACTCCTTTTTAATCGCGTGACCGCCGAATTGATTACGCATTGAAGCAAGCAGTTTCGCGCCATAACTTTCGTCTTGGCGGCTGATGAAGCGCATCATCAACGCTAGGGTGATGACTGGTGCAGGAACATCTTCGTCGATGGCTGCGAAAACCGTCCAACGGCCTTCTCCCGAGTCCGCCACCCAACCAGCGATGCCATCCATATTTGGATTTTCTTTGAGTGCGTCAGCAGTCAAATCCAGAAGCCATGAACGAACCACGCTGCCGTAACGCCAGAGTTCGGCAATCTGGTACATGTCTAGGTTGAAGTCTTTCTTAGCGCGCATAATTTCGAAGCCTTCAGCATAGGCCTGCATCATGCCGTACTCGATACCGTTGTGTACCATCTTGACAAAATGTCCACTGCCGGATGGCCCTACATGTCCCCAGCCCAATTCAGGTGTGGGTGCTAGTGTTTCTAGAAGTGGGCGAATTTGCTCCACCGCTTCTTTCGTACCACCGACCATCATGGCATAGCCTTCGGTCAAACCCCAGATACCACCGCTTGTACCCACGTCAATGTAATGGAAACCCTTAGCGGTTATCCACTCGGCGCGTTGGATAGTGTCTTTGAAGTTGCTGTTACCACCGTCGATGATAATATCCCCGGGGGAGAGTTTCTCCGAAAGCTGCTTGATCATATTTTCGGTCACATCGCCAGCAGGCAACATAATCCAGACGACACGCGTCGCGTCCAGCTTACTCACAAGATCATCAATAGTCGTCGAGGCGATTGCGCCTGCGCTGACGGCATCTTTGACCGGGTCTTGACTGCGATTCCACACAACAACTTCATGTCCACCCAGCAACAGGCGCTTGACCATATTGCCGCCCATACGTCCTAAACCTACCATTGCGAATTTCATTTGCTTGCTTCTCCTCTATTAGTTTTGCCGCTTCAATTCGCGTGTGCCACTGGCTGACGCGACGATAACATCGCTGACCAGTCGAATAAATAAACCATGTTCGACGATTCCGGTGCGCTGCTTGAACTGTTCAGCTAATCTAGCAGGATCAGAAATCGCTCCAAAGTTGCAATCAAGAATGATATTACCTTGGTCAGTATGAAATGTTTTGCCGTCTTTTTGACGGATGATCACTTTTGCCCCCAAACCTTCCAGAAAGGCTTTTTGGGAACCGTAACCAAAAGGGATAACTTCAACAGGGATTGCCCATTTTGTGCCTAATGAGGGCGAGAGTTTTGATTCGTCGACCACAATAATCTCGCGCTTGGTGGCTTGGGCAACGATTTTTTCACGTAAGAGTGCGCCACCACCACCTTTGATGACATCAAAGTTCGGTGCGACTTCGTCTGCTCCATCAATGGTGAGATCAATATGCGGATGTTCTTCGAGTGTCGTTAAAGGGATTCCGAGTTCACGTGCATCGGCTTCGGATTGGCTAGAGCAAGGTACTGCCAATATATTCGTAAGTTGGTTCGCTTTTATCAATTCGCCAATGCGCCGGATTGCCCAAATGGCGGTTGTACCGTGACCCAAGCCGACGATCATTCCCGATTGGACGAATTCAACCGCGCGTTCTGCGGCATGTCGTTTAAGAAGTGTTGCATCCATGTGTATTAACTCGCTAAGGCCGAAGCAGCCATCGCGGCCCCAACGATTCCTGCATCGTTGAGCAGTTGTGCTGGTACAATCTGGGCATGGACTGGCTGGATGAATGGTAAGAATTTGTCAGCTTTTTTACTGACACCCCCGCCGATAATGAATAAGTCCGGTGAAAAAAGATATTCGACGCGCTGTACATATTCATTGACACGATCCCCCCATTCATCCCAGTCAAGATCCTTCGCTTGTCGAATACGGTCGGAAGCGCGATGTTCCGCATCTTTTCCCCGTATTTCTAAATGTCCAAGTTCAGTATTTGGCAATAAAATACCCTTGTTGAAAATTGCGCTGCCAATGCCCGTTCCCAGAGTGAGCATTATGACCACTCCCTCGTTACCACGTCCTGCACCGAATTGCATTTCAGCAATCCCCGCTGCATCCGCATCATTCAAGAGCAGGGTTGGGCATTTGGTTTTTTTCTGGATCAATTTTTGCCCATCGGTTCCAATCCAACTGTTATCAACATTGGCGGCGCTTTCAACCACACCACGGCGCACGATTGCCGGAAACGTGCAGCCAATTGGACCTTTCCATTGGAAGTTTTTGACAATCTCTTTCACGACATCGGCAACTGCTTCAGGTTCGGAGGGGTCTGGTGTTGGAATACGGTAGCGTTCCGACGAGAGTTCACCTGTTTCTATTTCGACAGGTGCGCCTTTAATACCAGAACCGCCAATATCAATTCCAAGAATTTGCATTATTCATTCTCCTGAGTGGGGCAGGGTCACTTTAGCTTATCATTTGAATATAGCAATTGCTTGCTATTCTCACCACTTCTCATGGAAGATTTACTCACCTGTTGTCTGCTGTATAAGCTTGGCGACCAAAGCTGTCCAACCGGTTTGATGGCTTGCACCGAGTCCAGAGCCATTATCCCCATGAAAATACTCGTAAAACGGAATATGATCTTTCCAGTAAGGATCATTCTGGAAGTAAGGGTTTTTTCCAAAGACAGCCCGTTGATTGTCGGCTGCACGTAAGAAAATAGAAGACAGTCTTTGTGATAGTTCTTCTGCTATTTTGTGCAGTGAGGCATTTTCCCCGCTGCCGGTTGGTAATTCGGCACGGATGCTTTGACCATAGTAATGATGATATTTTTGTAGTGATTCAATCATTAGATAGTTGACGGGAAACCAGATGGGGCCACGCCAGTTAGAATTGCCTCCGAATAGGCTTGTACTGGATTCGGCTGGTTCATAGCTTAAACTTAAATCGTTACCCTCTAAATGCCAAGTGTAGGGATGATCTGCATGGTATTTCGATACGGAACGGAGTCCGTAATCTGACAAGAATTCCTCCCTATCAAGCATCCGCTTTAGAATCTTTTCGAGCTGGTCGTGGTTGATGATTGATAGCAGAAATCGCCCACCTTCGCCCGGTTGTGTGAGTGATGCAATGCGTTTGATAAGATCGGGTCGATATTTTGTGAACCATTCGACACGGCGAGCAAACTGTGGCAGTTTTTTCAATAAATCAGGTTCGAGCGTTTCAACCGCAAACAAGGGGATTAAGCCGACAAAGGAGCGCGTACGTAATGGCACATATGACCCATCTGGAAAGCGTACCCCATCATAAAAGAACCCGTCTTCTGAGTCCCATAATCCGTACTCCCCGCCCAAATCATGCATGGCATTCCCAATGTAGATGAAATGTTCGAAAAATTTTGTGGCAACATCCTCATAAGCTGGTTTTGTTCGTGCGAGTTCTAATGCTATTGCCAACATATTTAGACAGTACATGCCCATCCATGCAGTACCGTCGGCCTGCTGGATAAAACCACCGTTGGGAAGTGGTGAACTACGGTCAAAGATGCCGATGTTGTCTAACCCCAGAAAGCCGCCTTGAAAGACATTATTCCCCTCAAAATCCTTGCGGTTGACCCACCAAGTGAAATTGAGTAAGAGTTTGTGAAAGCAGCGTTCCAGAAATTCGGTATCTGCGAAGCCTTCCACTTTACGGGCAATCTTATAAACGCGCCAAACGGCCCACGCGTGTACCGGCGGATTTACATCTTCGAACTTCCACTCGTAAGCGGGTATCTGTCCATTGGGATGCATATACCATTCGCGCAGCAGCAGGATGAGCTGGCGTTTTGCCCAATCGGGGTCAATCATGGCAATGGGCAAGGTGTGAAAAGCCAAATCCCATGATGCATACCAAGGATATTCCCATTTGTCGGGCATGGAAATCACATCAACGTTATAGAGATGATCCCATTCTGAATTGCGCCCGTGTTTGCGCGATTCGGGCGGTGGTGGGCTTGCGGGGTCGCCGTCCAACCAAAGTTCGATACTGTAGTGATAAAACTGTTTGTTCCACAATAATCCAGCAAAGGCTTGTCGCTGCACTTGACGCTCATCTTCAGTGAGTTTGTCACCTTGAACAGCGGCGTAAAACTCATCAGCTTCTTGGATACGCTGGGTGAAAACTTTATTGAAGTTCGTGAACGGACGCTTTTGTTCCACGTTGGAAAAACGAATTTGTACGGTGAAAACCTCGTCAGGCTGGAGGATTCTTTCGAAGTGTGCTGCTGCTTTTGTTCCCACATGGTCAGGGTTGGTTACATCCGGTTGACCGTGAACAATCGCTTGGTGAAAGGCATCTTTTACATAGGGTTGAGTGTTCGGTTGACCAAAAATACGCTCCATATTGGTTTCGTTTTCGGTAAACATCAAACCCATATTTTGCCCGTTAGATTGGGCGTACCACCAGCGTTTGCCGATGTGACGGTGATCACAGCCGACTGCGCCCGTACCTATGGCTTGAAGGGTGGGGCGTTCAGCGTTGTAGCCCCATGACCATGTGTTGCGATACCAGATGTGCGGCATCAGATGAAGCGGCGCAGCATCCGGCCCGCGATTGATCGCTGTAATCCGACAAATCACATCTTCATCGGTGACTTTGGCATATTCGATAAACACATCAAAGTAGCGATTTTCTGCGAAAGCTTGCGGAATGACGTCTATCAATTCCAGTTCGGTTTGCTGGCGATTACGTCCGTGATGAACCAGTGCCTCATATGGATATTCCACTTGAGGATACTTGTAGAGCATTTTCATGTAAGTGTGGCATGGTGTGTTATCGAGGTAGAAATAATACTCTTTTACATCTTCCCCGTGATTGCCTTCATCGTTATTCAATCCAAAAAGACGTTCTTTTAAGATGGGGTCGTGTTCATTCCATAAGGCGAGGCCGAGGCAGATGTTTTGGTAGCGATTGCAGATTGCCCCTAAACCATCCTCATTCCAGCGGTAGGTTCGGCTGCGGGCATGGTCATGGGGCAGGTAATTCCAAGCATCCCCGTTTGCGCTGTAATCTTCTCTAACAGTACCCCACGCTCGTTCAGCGACATATGGTCCCCACTGCTTCCAATCCGCTTGACGAGCCTTCGAATCCGCTAGGCGTTTATGCACAGCAGTTTGCTTGGGCATCAAAATTTTCCTTGGGTGGACGTGGTCAACACTGTACTAATATACGCCTGTATCGTCTATTTGGATTACATACCATTACAATCCGTTGCCCGAAACATGCTTGACGAAAACATTACAGGCGGGTTATTCTCACCTCCATTATCGCAATCGACCCCGAACCCAACGGGGTTTTTCTTTCAAAACGCAAAAGAGGATGTATGGCAGACACGCACGGGATTAAAAAAATCGTTCTGAGTTACAGTGGCGGACTAGATACGTCGGTTATCGTTCCTTGGCTCAGAAACAACTATAACAATGTTGAAGTGGTTTGTTTTTGTGCCGATTTAGGGCAAGAAGAAGAGTTGGACGGGCTGGAAGAAAAGGCGCTCAAGTCAGGAGCATCCAAACTCTATATTCGCGATTTGCGCGAGGAATTTTTAACTGATTTTGTTTTCCCAACCATGCGAGCTGGAGCAGTATATGAGCGTGATTATTTGCTCGGTACGTCATTTGCGCGTCCACTGATCGCCAAGCATCTTGTAGAAATCGCGGAAATGGAAGGCGCTGACGCGGTTGCACACGGTGCGACTGGTAAAGGTAACGATCAAGTTCGTTTTGAACTCACTGTGATGGCCTTAAATCCTAAGTTGAAGATTATTGCCCCTTGGCGTGAATGGGATATTCGCAGCCGTGAAGATGCGTTGGCTTATGCTGCTGAATTCAATGTTCCTGTAACAGCCACCGAGAAGAAGATTTACAGCCGCGACCGTAACCTGTTCCACCTGAGTCACGAAGGTGGTTTGTTGGAAGATCCGTGGAATGAGCCAGAAGAAGACATGTATCAGATCAGCGCTAGCCCTGAAAATGCGCCCGAAGAAGGTCAGTACATTGAAATTGGCTTTGAAAAAGGTATTCCTGTCAGCGTGGATGGTCAGACTATGCCACCCGTTGAAT
>JBBQLX010000090.1:0-26021 GCA_038328375.1 Aggregatilineales bacterium
CCAGGGACCTATGCATTATGAGTGCATCGCTCTAGCCGGCTGAGCTATATCACCATGAATAGCGGGGACAGGACTCGAACCTGCGACCTCCGGGTTATGAGCCCGACGAGCTTCCACTGCTCTACCCCGCATCGTATGAGAGGAATAATAGCAGTCGGGTAGGGCAGTGTCAATGGTCAGTTAAGGATACGTGTTCTAATTGTGCATTTTCTCACCTATACCAAATGATGGCTGAGTTCTCGTAAATCAATTCTATATTGTCGGGCAAATATACACTTTTTCCACTCGATGACACTCGTATCTAGGCTTATCTGAACGACCCAATGTGAGACATTATTTATCTAATACACCCTTTGCCAGCTCTCAATTTTCCGCTATAATTCTCAGTCCAATTACGAACTGACGTTCTGAAACGGAGCCTGACATGCCCCCCTTCCAGCTTGTCTCGGAGTTCCAACCCACCGGTGACCAACCTACCGCAATCGCTGGCTTACTTGATGGCCTTGATAAAGGTTTACAACATCAAACACTGCTCGGCGCGACCGGAACGGGTAAGACCTTTTCGATAGCTCAAGTTGTCCAACAAGTCCAGAAACCTACTCTCGTGCTTGCTCATAACAAGACTCTGGCGGCTCAGCTTTATTCCGAGTTCAAAGAGTTCTTCCCTAAAAACGCGGTTGAGTATTTCGTCAGCTACTACGATTACTATCAACCGGAAGCTTATGTCCCGCGCATGGATTTGCACATCGAGAAAGAGACGCAAATCAATGAACAGATTGACCGTCTGCGCCTCGCCGCCACCGCCGCGTTATTTTCCCGCCGCGATGTGTTGATTGTTGCCTCTGTCTCCTGTATTTATGGTATCGGTAGTCCTCAAGCGTGGGGACGTTCAATCGTCGAGCTTAAAGTCGGTGAGACTATTCGCCGCGATACGATTCTGCGTAAACTGATACAGATTCAATACTCGCGTAATGACCTTGATCTGCATCGCGGTACTTTCCGTGTACGCGGTGATACACTCGAAATCGTACCTGCCTACGCTGAAACCGCTTATCGTATCCAGTTGTTCGGTGATGAGATCGAGCGCATGGTGGAGTTTGATACCTTAACAGGTGAAATTCTCGGCGAGTTTAAGGAGATTAAAATCTTCCCAGCCAAGCAGTTCGTCACCGATGAAGACAAGACCAAGCAAGCCGTCCATGACATTGAAGTTGAACTGGAAGAAACCATCCACAACTTCAGGCGTGAAGGCAAGTTGCTGGAAGCCCAGCGTATCGAACAGCGCACTCGCTACGATCTCGAAATGATTCGTGAAGTCGGTTATTCATCTGGCATTGAAAACTACTCACGCCATCTGGATCAACGTCCAGCAGGCAGTCCGCCTTCAACCCTCATTGACTACTTCCCAAGTGACTATCTGATGGTCATCGACGAAAGCCATATGACCGTCCCGCAGTTACGCGGTATGTACAACGGCGATAAGATGCGAAAAACCACGCTGGTGGATTACGGCTTTCGTCTGCCCAGCGCACTCGATAATCGTCCGTTGAGTTTCGATGAATTCCAAACACGGATGGGGCAGACTATTTATACGACTGCAACGCCCGGCCCTTACGAGCGCGAAATCAGTCAGGCAGTTGTTCAACAGGTTATTCGCCCCACTGGTGTGCTTGATCCTGAAGTCTTTGTACGTCCCATCGAAGGCCAGATCGACGACTTGCTCCAAGAAATCGCCTTACGGGTTCAAAAAGGTCAGCGTACATTGGTTACCACGCTCACCCAGCGTATGGCGGAAGAATTGGCAGGCTATATCAACGAAATGGGTATCCGCGCTCAATACCTACACGCTGAGATTCAAACCATCGAACGTATTGAAATCTTGCGTGACTTGCGCTTGGGTATTTATGATGTGTTAGTCGGTATTAACCTGCTGCGTGAAGGTATCGACCTCCCAGAAGTATCATTGGTCGCCATCCTTGATGCCGATAAAGAAGGCTTTCTCCGTTCTGAATCAGCGTTAATCCAGAACATAGGCCGCGCTGCCCGTCACGTTGAGGGTAAAGTCATCATGTACGCCAACCGCATGACTGACTCGATGAAACGCGCCATTGATGAAACCAATCGTCGTCGCACTATCCAATTTAATCATAATGAAGAACGCGGCATCGTTCCCACTTCGATCATCAAGCAGGTGCGTGATCTTACCGACCGTGTTAAGTCAATGGTTGCGGATGAGTCCAAGGTTGAAGGTGGAGTGGATCTCTCGTTGCTGCCGAAGGAAGATGTCAACAAGATGATCAAGGAATTGGAAAAGGAAATGAAGTCAGCCGCCCAAGCACTCGAATTTGAGAAAGCGGCTGCCCTTCGTGACCAAATCACCGAGCTGCGCGGTATTGCCTTCGACAAGCAGGTGGAAGGCAGTCTGCTGCTAAACTAAATTGAATATTTTATGTCGAACCCGAATTGTTCCCTCCCTCGATTGCGGGTTCATAAGACGACAGTTTTGTGAATATGAGGGGAAGAACATCACCCCCTAGCCCTTTCAGGGGTAGGTATTTGCTCAATGAGAAGTGTAAAGTTGCAATTGCCGGAGGATAAACCCTCCGGCAAGATTAATAAAGCCCCGTAAACGGGACTGCTGAAGTCCTAAAGGTGTTGGTAGAGTTGATGAAATCAATACGATTTTGCCTCAATTATCGGATACCTACCCCTGAAAGAGAACCTCACCCCCTAGCCCCCTCTCCGTGTACAGAGAGGGGGAATTCTGAGGGAGAGATTACTTGGTCATCAAAAAAGTATCGTCTCCTGAACACTTGCGGGGGAGAGTAGAGGGTTTACGGTAAATAACACACAATGCGGAAACCAAACTCCGTATTTTGGGCATCCGGTTTCGCCAAATCACGATGCGTCATACGTGTTTCTTCGTCGTATTCTGTCGAGCCGACACGGACAACGCGCTCCACGTCGCCTCCCAAAACCACATTATCAGTTCCCCAGTTATTCATGCACCATTCCATCACATTTCCATTAAGATCCATTTTCTCGCTATCGTTTTCGACCGCGTGCTGCCACTGTTGTTCAGTAGGAAGTGCTACCGTCGGCATGGATGTTCGTGGTTGAACGTGTCCCGGCATATCGCGATTTGCCATCGCCAAGCCCGGACGCACCCGCACGTTCAGCCATCGGCAGAAAGCCACCGCCTCGAACCACGAAACCCCCACGACGGGTTTTTCGGCCTCCTCAGAAACAGATGGTGCGCTAGCATTCACCTCTCGCCAAGCTTTCGCTGCGTCCGAGAAATCCCACCAACGCTCGCTGTTATAGCCTTTGCTATCTTCCAAAAACACGCGATATTGGGCATTGGTGATGGCATACTTTCCAATGGCAAAGCTGCCCACTTTAAACGCTCCACCATTTGAACCGCCATCTGCACTAGCATCCTTCAACGTCACTTCTCCATCTGGAATATCCAACCATTCAAATGGAGGTGGCAAAATATTCAGTAGGTTAGGCAGTAATGTTCGTCTTGGGGAAGTCGCACGGCTAATGTCGAGTGTTCCAACAGCTTGGGCGGGAATGCCATTGGGCAAATCTGGCACAGATACGCTTTGGTCGAGTAACACTTTGTAACTGTCGAGGTTTGCCAGAGCGTTTCGTAGGACATTCTTATCTTCGTCATTGACACCGTCCGCCACATCAATATAAGGCAGCGTTGATAGACCATCCGGTAAGGACGCACTTTCACGTAAGAGGGCAGGGATAATGGGTTTACCGGCCTTCACAGCTTGTCCCAAACTCCATTGGCACCATTCCGAAGCTAAAGAGGTTGGCGAAATCGCATATATGACCACATCTGCCGCTTCGATTTGTTCGCTGAGTTTCTCTACCCAATCATGTTCAGGTAGCAGTGGTTCCTCTGAACCAACGTCATGGTTTTCGGCATGGAGAAACGCCGCAATTTCTTCGACCACATTCAGATCGCTATGAGCGTAATTGATAAAGACGCGCATGTTATCCACCTATCGTATTGGAAAAAATCCTGTTTCCAGTATAGCCGATCTTTTTTATTGATACCGGGGTTATTTGGACAGTCTTTTATTAGCTCAAATGATTTCCATCGCTGTCAGGTCTTCCCACGTCTCGCGCCGTCGGGCTAACCGCCACGATTGACCATCCTCACTCACTACCACTTCCGGCGGACGGGTACGCTGGTTGTAATTACTCGCCATCGCCATGCTGTACGCGCCAGCCGTCAACACCGCGAGTAAACGACCCGCTTCCATTTCCGGTAAGTGGATGTCGTGTCCCAACGCATCTGCACTTTCGCATACCGGCCCAACGATATGATAGGCTTTTTGTGAACTTCCAGCAGGTGCTTGCACCACAGGCACAATCTCATGGTGTGCTTCATATAGAGCAGGGCGTATCAGTTCCGCCATACTTCCATCGGTAATATAAATCGGTTCGCCGCCTTGTTCTTTGGCATACAAAAGCGAGATTACCAGCATCCCCGCGTCCGCGATAATCGAACGCCCCGGCTCGAGAATAACTTGGTAATCTTTGAGCAGGGGAGTAATTGCTGTGCCAAAATCTTCCCAACGCGGAATTTGCTCATCAGGTGAATACCGCACCGCCATACCACCACCGATATTGAATGTTCGAATATCAGGATAAGGGCTGATGCAATCCAGCGCAACCTTGACCGCTTGCCGCGTGGCTTCCGTATCATGGAGTTGGCTGCCAATGTGAATGTGAATGCCTTCTATCCGCACATTGGGATATTGAGCGCGGTTCGCCAGCACGGTTTTGACTGTCTCAATCGATAAACCAAATTTCGCCGCTTTGTGTCCCGTCGCAATATGATGGTGTGTCGATGCGTTCACATCGGGGTTGAGGCGCAGTGCCACCCGCGCGGGTTCTCGTCCCAGCTCAGCCACCAGATCATTGATGTGCTGGAGTTCTAGAACATTCTCAACATTGAACCAGCCCACATTTTGTTCCAGCGCATATCGTAGCTCATCGCGTGTTTTGCCGACACCCGCGAAAACAATGTCCTCTGGTTTTGTGCCGACTTGCAATGCCTTATAAATTTCCCCGCCGCTTACCGCGTCAATCCCTGCGCCTGCTTTGACCAATGTACTCAACACGGCGAGGCTTGCGTTGGCCTTCGCACTGTAATGAACATGCGGATTGAGTTCACCGAATGCTGCTCGAATGTGCGCAAGGTTATCCAGAACGCGTTTTAAACTGTAGATGTAGACAGGTGTTCCAACTTCGTCAGCAATACTTTGGACCGATACCCCGTCACAGTAGAGCCTGTTTTCAATGTAATGGATTGACTCGTTGAGCATAAGATCGCCTATTGAATGGAGAGAATTTCATAGGTTTCGCCGGGACGCTGAATACCTTTGTACGATTGTGCGCCCAGATTATTGACCTGCGCGAACCGCGAAATCATCTGGTAAGTCGTATCACTGATGAGGACTTGCTTAGCCAATGCTGCCCCACACAAACGCGATCCAAGATTAACTACATTGCCGAGCGCCGTAAACTCACTTCGAATGCGGTGACCAATTTCCCCTGCAATCGCCTCACCGGAACTAATGCCGATGCCCATGTCGGGTAGATGTCGACCTAGTCCGGCTAAATGAGCTTGTAATTCTTTATGTACAACCTGCATCTTGAGGGCAGCACCGGCGGCGCGGTAAGCATGGTCATCCTGATGCACCGGTGTACCAAATAACCCGATCACCTCATCGCCTACAAATTTGTCCAGTGTGCCACCAAATTCAAGAATGATGTCGGTCATCTGCCCTAAAAATAGATTGAGCGTTGCCACGAATTCTTCTGGCGCGACTTGCTCTGCCCAGCGCGTTGAGCCGCGCAAATCCGCAAAAAGTACCGAAAGGTTGACTCGTTCTCCATCCAGCACATTAAGATTGGCTTTTTGCAGCAGATGTTCTATTACTTTGGGATCGACTGAACGGCTGAGAATTGTTCGCATTCGCCGTTGTTCCATTCGCTCGAAGATAGCAGTATCAACCTGACTGGTAATCGCGTGCATCATGTGGCGATCTTCTTCGCTGAATTCATCGCCGTTGCTGCTGTTAATCATGCCAATCACACCGATAATCCGTTCATTCAGAATGAGTGGCGCTGCGATGTAAGTGCGGACTTCGCTGCTCTTTTGATTACCGTAAATCATTTTGCCTTGTTCAAGTGCGGAGCGGGAAATAGATTGGATAACTTCCTGATAACTGGGAGAAACGATTTTCCCATCAGCCGTCACCGCCCGCATTTCGAGTTCTTGGTTGCCACTTTCGTTATAGAGCATGATGTAACCCATTTCACTTGAAATGCTTTGAGTCAGTTCAAAAAGAACTGCTTGCAACATCGAGTCTAAATCTTTTTCCTTATCACGGATGTGGTCAATTTTATAGATAATTTCCAATTCACGTTTGCGTTGGGTCAACTGTTGCAGCACGCGGACGTAAACCACCGCCGAGTCCATTTGGGTCATCATCGCATGAAGTAAGCGATGGTCGCCAATGCTAAATGTTTGCTCGCGTCCCACAACGACTGCGCCCAACCGTGCGCCAGCCACCACAAATGGCGCAGCCAGCATTTTGAGATGTGTTGTACCTTGCGGCATCGGAATCACTTGGGGAATCGTCAGTTGTCCAGCTTTTCGCTGAATCTCCGTCAAAATTGCTGGCGGTAAATCATGCTTATCAACAATGCTACGGACGATCATATCATTCGTATTGGGTTGTGCTAGCAAAATAAGGCAAAAATCCGCCTTAAAATAATCACTGGCGACTGCTGTGAAATCTCGAATAAGTTCGCCTTCGGTGCTGGTACGGTCACGCAGACGGTCAATCTCATAAATCGCTTCGAGTTCGCGGTTGCGCTGTCCCAGCTTCCACGTCATTCGTGCCTGCATGATAGCTGAGTCAAGTTGGCTTTCCGCCAGCGCGATTTCGGTCATATCTTGCTGGCTAAACGCTTCGTCGTCCCGTGCCAGCACAAATCCACCAAGTGGATAATCATTGAGTACAATCTGAATACCCAGAGTATATTTCCAAGGTGCGCTGATTAATAAATTACTGCCACTTTGTTGTATGGCAGCTTGACAGAGTTCGGTTGCCACATGAGTCGGCATACCGGTTGCAGATATAAGCTCGACATCATCACTGGTTTCCGCAACCAGCATAACGGCCGCTGCTGAACACGTAAACCACTCGTGAAGCAGTTTCACAAGTGCATCAAACATATTTTGTGGGTCACCATCGTCATTCAGTGTGTCACGCACTTGATCGAGTCGCATGACTAATTCGAGTTCGTGTTCTTTTTGTTGCAACGCGTCCATTCGACTGTTACCTACTCCGTTTCAGTAAGGTTGTCCTATATTTTTCTGATAGGGATATGCTATAGTGTTGTTTGCTATAGCGGAGTACACTCTGCTCTTAAGTAATGTAGTATAACAAACAAAGTGCATGTCGGCTTGTAAGTAGAATAGGGTGAAGCTACTTGGCACTGGTAAACGTTGACACCAAACTGGCGACCGAATATGAAGCCATTCGCCGCCGTGAATATGAACTGATTACAGGCTTGCTCGAAGTTCTTCCCAAAGTTGATAATTTGGGTGATGACCGGTTAGGACAGATGCGAGATGCATTGTTCCATGCGGATCATCCCTTTTTAATTGTGCTTGTGGGACCTTTTAACTCCGGTAAATCCAGCATCATTAATGCGCTGCTCGGTGAACCAGATTTGTTGACTATTGGCCCTGTGCCAACCACCGACAAAATCACGATTTTGCGTTGGGGTGAACAAACTCAACGGCTCAGTGGCGGTAATGGTGCGGATACATTGCTGTATCCTGCGCCGCTGCTCCAAAAAGTCAGTCTGGTTGATACACCCGGCCTCGAATCCATTTTCCAGAAACACGAGCAGATTACCCGCCAATTCCTGCATAATGCGGATGTGGTGCTGGTCGTCATGTTGGCGACACAGGCTATGACCGCTAGTAATCTGGAATATATCCAGCAGCTAAAAGAATATGGCAAAAAGGTAATTCTGGTCATTAATCAGGCCGATTTGCTCTCTGCCGAAGAGATGGAAACGGTTCATGATTATGTCATGGATCAGAGTCAGGCACGGCTCGGTTTCAAACCGGATGTCTGGTTAGTCTCCGCCAAGCAGGGGCAGGCCGCCCGTCACAATGGTGAACTCGATAGAGCCGCGTGGAAAGCCTCCGGCCTAAGCCGTATTGAAGAATACCTAGACGACCAACTGAACGACGTGGCACGGCTACGCCAAAAGCTGCAAACACCGCTGCAAATTGCCAAGAATGTTAATCAAAACGCGTTGACTGCCGTTCGTACCAATCAGTCGGCACTGGATCAATATCAAGGTATCACTGCGAACATTGAACAGCAGTTAGCTGCTCAAAAGCGCGATCAGGACAAAGCGGTTCGCGACATCAACACCGAAATCACCGAGCATTTTGATACGATTGCCGTTCGTGGCAGCGAAGCCATTCAGGACACGTTTCGCTTCAACAATGCCTTCCGTTCGCTTTGGGGTGGCATAGTGGAACTGGTCGGATTGTCACGTATCTTCCGCCGCAGCAGTTCTTATACCAATGTCGCCTTCGAGCGTCGTAAGGCATTTGATCCGGTTCATGAATTGCCCGTTGTGGCGGATAAATTACCACCGCGTTTAGAAGGCAAAGACATTCAGGATATTGACGATCTAGTGAAGTATGCCCGCAAGGAAATTGAGGCGCTTCCCTCGTCGATTAGCGGTAAAGTAATTGGCAATGTTCAAGCACCAATCAAATATGACCGCAGTAACCTTCAAGATGTGAGGCCTACCTTAGAAGCCATTGAAGATGAAGCCCGTCAGGATGAAACCGGACGCTTAGAGCAAATCTTGCGGAACTCGATGCTTTATCTCGCCGTCTTTGAATTACTGCTGATTATTTTCGGGATTGTCGCTCTTGGTACACTAAATAGCGACTCGCAATCCAAAATAATCCTGCTGCTCGTATTGATTGGTCTAGGGTTGATAGCGTTGTTGTATATGCCCTTACGTGGACGTATCTTGCAAACAGGCTTCACCAATCGCATTCTAAAGCTGCGGGGACGTTACATTGATGCGCTGTCTCGTGCAGCCGATAAACAAATTGATTATGGGATGCGCTTGCGTCAGGATGCGATTCAACCGCTTACACGGCTGATCACCGCGCAAACGCAAATTCAGACCGAACAACTCGGAACATTACTGGCTGCCGATCATGAAATCGTCAGTATCGAAACTGCACTCGCTAAAATGGGTAAAAAGGGTATTCTCGGATAGAGAGGTCTTCTATATTGACCATGCTCAATACGCTGGATGGAACGCTGGCAGCATATCGCGAAGAAGAAATTCGCCTGCTGACAGATATTGGATCAACACTCGCAGACATGGGTGATGTGGCGCAGGAAAATCGCCAACGTCTTTTGGATGTCGCCCACGATCTACGTGATATGTTCTTTTTGGTTGTTATTATCGGTGAGTTTAACGCCGGTAAATCTTCCTTTATCAATGCTATGCTTGGTGATAGCCTCTTACCGACAGGTATCACGCCAACCACCGAAGCCATTGAACTGATTCATTATGGTGAATTAGATCGTAAGCCGACCATGCGTGACGATGGCATACGTGAATGGTCACACCCCAACACAGGTGCGCCCGGTGTTGCCTTAGTCGACACACCCGGTACAGGCTCGGTATTCCAGAAGCATGAAAGTGTAGCGAAATCATTTTTGCATCGCAGCGATTTGGTGATTTTTGTGATCTCTGCCAAACGTGCCTTTGCTGAAACGGAACGCACTTATCTGGAATTGGCGAAAAAATACGGCAAAAAGATTGTGCTGGTTGTCAATCAGATTGATCTGCTTCAGCCCAAAGAACAGGTTGAAGTGCGTCGCTTTATCGAGCAGCAGGCATCAGAATTGCTGGATATGCGCCCACTGATGTTTATGGTATCGGCTCGTGAAGCGCTCAATACCAAAAAAGAAGGTGCTACCGTTGGTGATCCCGGTGGTATCGAAGCGGTACGCGCTCATTTGCGCGGCGTATTGAACGAAGCGCCACCTGCCCAACAAAAGTTGCTGGCACAGTTGGATATGGCAACCCATCTCGTGAATACCGCTCAGACAGGTATTCAGCGCAAAGCCGACTTGGTCAATGTGGATACCACCAAAGTGAAGGATGTTCAACGCGAACTGGAACAGCAGTCACTTGGTTTGGATGGGCAGCTCAAAGCAGCCCGTGCCGAGGTCGATCAAGTCTTTGAAGGGATGCGTATGCGTGGCATGAACTTCATCGACACCAATCTTTCCATTCGTAAGGTTGGACGTACTCCTAAGCGTGAAGTTCTACAATCTGAATTTCAAGAAGTCGTGGTGGGACGCGCTCTGCGGGACATCGGTGATGCTACAAATGGTTATATCAATGCGGTTGTTGATAGCAGTCGTCTTTATTGGCGCAGCGTCATTGACCGTCTGAATCAGCTTCGTGAACTGATGGAACAGGAAATCAGTGGCTTAGACGCAGGCGTATATGCCGAGCAGCGTGAGGCCCTACAGGATGCCATTCGCATGGCAGAATCCGAACTGAAAACCTACTCAACGGGCAAAATCGTCACTGAAATGCAGGATATTTTTGAAACCAACAGCGCGGGTTTTACCACCAGTGTGCTTGCCAGCTTCGGCGGCCTAATCCTGATTTTATTGGCACTTGCCCCCGCTGGGCCAATCATTGGATTGGGCGCTGCCCCCTTAGCACTACCCGCCTTTATTGTTGGCGCACCTGCTTTAATTGGTGGTGGTTACTATGCATGGCGTTATTATCGCGGTGTGATCAACGACACCAAACGTGACTTGCACAAGCGTATAGATGAGCTTCAAAAGTCTTATCACACGTCGCTGGACGAATTGACCCAGAAAGAACGCGGTCGCCTGACTCAATACGGTCAGCAGGTCTTAATACCGATCTACAGCCGCCTTGAAGTTCTGGCACAGCGCTATGCGGCTCAGAACTCCGCCTTACGCGCCCACATCAATCAGCTTCAGACCTTACGCGAGAATATCGAGAAGGCCAAGTAGTTCAAGTATCTCCGTTTTTTACTGCCACAATCATAATCAGGACGTAATCTTCGTCCTGATTTTATTTCCACCGTTGACATCACTCAGTCGCCACAATATGCTCTTTTCAGTTAAATATATTTGATGCATATGTTTGGAATACTTTAAGCCATGTCACTCTTTGATCAAGCCACAGTCATACTTCAATTGCTACTGGCTGCTTTCCTAGCCACATTGATTGGCTGGGATCGTGAACATCGCGGTCAGCCTGCCGGTTTGCGAACCCATATTCTGGTAGCTGTTGGATCATGTCTCTTCACATCACTTTCAACCCATGCATTTATTGGTGATACAGGCCGCGTAGCCGCGCAGGTGGTAGTTGGCATCGGTTTTCTGGGTGCGGGTACGATCATTCAGCGCAAGGGGCAAGCCAATCACCTCACCACCGCAGCCAGCATTTGGGCAACCGCTGCGGTAGGCATGTCCGTTGGAGTAGGGGCGTGGTTTCTGGCGCTTGGCTCAACCCTGATTATTTGGTGTGTGCTGGTTATTGTCAGATGGTTTTCTAAAAATGATGAGAAGGATATTCCTCCAATGAATTCAGAAGAATCTCAGGAGATTTAGTAAGCTAATCTTCCTCATGATAGCCATCAATCTCCCAAATAGCATCATGTAAAACGACGACTTTGTGATAGATGGTGTCAAGCATATGATCAAGCGAAGCAATTTCAACGTTAGAAAAATTGATACCAACTATGTATCTAAATGTGAACCAAATAATGTAATTTCCATCTAATGCGATTGCAAATGTATCGCGCTCGGCCTTGAGCTGCTCATTGAAGTTCTGTGTTGCTAATGCATACTCATATGTTATTTTTGTAGCCTTTTCATCATCAAGAGGTGTAAAACGAGAACTATCTGAGATACTATTGCCAAATTGACCTAGAATCATGTTTCTTGTTGCTAGTTCATTTTCATCCAGATACTCTCCATGTCGGCCTATAAATCGCCCCTTATATGCAATGACAATAACCCATTTGGGTTTACTCCCTAATGCTTCAGCAAATGTTTTGATTGCTTCTTCAATTGCTGACTTATTATCCATATTTCCTATAACCCGTGAATTTGCTTGATTTGACTAATCAACGACTTCACATCCGGTTCTCGACTATCCCGCGCTGACCCAAGTGGATCACTAATCGTATCTTCACCGAGAAGCGCATGTCCGATATTCACCATCCCATGACTGAGCGCGTCAAGATTATAACCACCTTCCATCGCAAAAACTATTTTTCCGCCGCAGTATTTTTCCGCCATCTTGATTAGTTCGCGCGTCAAATGAGCATATCCGGTGAGACTCAGGCGCATTCCCGCAATCGGATCAAGCCAATGGGCATCAAAACCTGCCGATACAATTATCAGTTCTGGCTTGAAGCGCTCCGCCGCAGGCCAAATAATCTGCTCGTAAAGTGCCGCGTAACTATTATCGCCGTGTCCTGCTGCCAGCGGAATATTGATGGTATAACCGGTTCCTTTGCCACTGCCTGTATCCGCCAGCGCACCTGTTCCCGGATAAAACGGATATTGGTGGCTGGAAATGAATAGGGTAGTCGGATCATCGTAGAGCATGGCTTCTGTCCCATTACCGTGATGCACATCAAAATCCACAATCATGACTCGTTCGATGCCGAATTGCTTTTGTGCATAGCGGGTTGCAATAGGCACGTTCCCTAGCAAACAAAAGCCCATCGCATGTTCCGGCATGGCATGATGTCCCGGCGGACGGACGGCTGCCAGCGCGTTATTGGCACGTCCACTCATTACTTCATCGACCGCTTGTATCACGCCACCTGCCGAGAGTTTTGCAATCTCGAACGAGGTCACGCCAGCATAAGTATCCGGGTCAAGATGATGTACGCCCTGTGGCGGATTCTGCTCTATCCAATGCAGTAACTCTAAATATTTGGTTGTATGGACACTCAATATCCAATCGTCACTCACTAGCGGTGCTTTAAGTTTGTTCATACGTGCGCTGAGTCCCGCCTTATCGAGTTCTGCCCACACTGCCCGAATGCGTCCCGCGTGTTCAGGGTGACCTGCCAAATGGTGTTCTGTATAACGGGGATGGGTGATATAGGCTGTCGTCATGGGTTTCCTCAGAATCCTAAAATAGGCGTTTGCTAATCATCTCTGTACCTATTCTCCCGACAAATAAGCGTTCGTGCAAGTACCCTACCGAAATTTTAAAAACGCACTATAATGGCCTAACATGATGAGTAATTTCCACGTATTTCTGAATACCGTTTGACCATTTCCCGCTTTTGTGCAAACCTTATAGTGGTATCAAGACGGGTGTCTAATTAGGGAGCGTCGGACGAAGCCATGCAGTATGAACGTCTGGTTGAGTGGGCAAAAGGGGTTTGGGAACAGCGCTGGCCGGATCGTAAGTATGTGACGATTTGGGCTTCAGCCGAATGCAGCAACATGATTGCTCAAAACCAGATTCGTGCGGGGCGTAAGTTGCGCGGAAAAGCCCGTTATGATGGCCTACAATCGCTCGACTGTCCCGTAATCGTTCCCATTAGCGATTATGGCACACGCGGAAAAAAGATGGTGCTGACGGCAACCGCTGGCGCTTACATCTTCAAGTTCTCCCAAGAAAATGATAATCCTTTCGAGATTATCTACGCCAGTTCCTACTTTGACGATGATGTTCAAGACTTAACGGCTGTTGCCATTGTTCCCAGTGATAAGCTAGAAACATGGGCTGCCTTTGAATTTGCTTGCGCTCGTGCCGTGCGTCCCCGTATTCGCCGCCGCCGTGATGTGTATATCATCGGTGGTACGGATGCCTTCTTTGACCCCACTGTTGATTGGGATGATGTCATTCTGCCCGATGAACTCAAGAGCGATTTAGCCGATGATATGGAAGCCTTTTTCACCAAGGGTGTCGATATTTATCGCCAGCTTAAACTCGCGCCATTTCGTAAGCTGCTGCTGGCGGGTGTTCCCGGTACAGGCAAGACCATGCTGTGCGCGGCGATGGCAAAATTAGCCATCAGTCACGGGCGTATTGTGGTTTATGTCTCAGGTTCTGACCGTGATGGGGCATCGTTTGAAAAAATTCAGCGAGCATTACAAGCGGTTACGGCTGCCCGTTATCCCGTTTTGCTCATTGTTGAAGAAATTGATGCTTACCTTCAAGGTGATGATAAAGCCCGTGTACTAAATGTCTTGGATGGGGTCGAGTCACCGAATAACCCCGCAGGCGCGCTCTTGCTTGCCACCACCAATTACCCCGAAGTCATTGATGAACGCATTGCCAAACGCCCCGGTCGCCTTGATCGCATTTTTGTCATCCCCACTATTCAAAATGACCAACAGGCCGAGCAAATGTTACGGCACTATATGGCGGATCAGTGGCGTGATGATCATATTGCAGTTGTCCAGCAGTTGATTGACCAACCCGGTGCTTTCGTCCGCGAAGCTGCGCTCCATGCCCGTATGTTGGCGGCTCACGAACATCGCACCGAAGTAACCCTCGAATTTCTTCAGCAGTCGGTTGATAGCCTCATGCGTCAACTTCGTGCGGGTAATGACTTCCTGCATGATCGTCGTCCCATTGGATTGAGCAACAACGGTGGCAAATCCAAAAAAGTATCTCGCCAGAACCCTTTTGGCTTCCGCGACGAACTTGTCTAAATTCCTCTTTGACCCGACATTAATATAACAACCCGAAAGTAAATTTTGTTAGTATTGTTAAACTTTTCTAACAAATCTCCTTCGGACTGATTGACGGAAGTGTTGCAATTCTGTTACACTCCAAACATAGATAACATTTTGTTATCTGTAATTTTCGGTAAGAGTTTTTAAAGGAGACACACTGTGAGGAATTTAGCTTTGGTTAGTGTGCAGCCGGGGATGCTCAGGGGAGGGCGTAAGTTAATTGCGCTTATCCTGCTGGTTGGGATGCTATCGCTGGCTCTCGTTCCGATGGTTGCAAACGCGCAAGCATTTGCGACTGCTTCGACCTCTGGGTTTGGTGCTGCCTTTGGCTATGCCCAATCAATTGGCCCGATTGCCTACACGCAAGCCGGTTCAATTGGTGATGGTTTCGCCAGTGCGACCGCCTTTACCCCTGTCTCGTCTTCATTCTCGACCGTTTTCACCAGTGGGCCGTCGGCAGCTTTCGCGACTTCCATCGGCACACCCTTCGGCTCGAACGCTTTTGTTCAAGTCGCCTCATTTTTCGGTGGTTCTGCCACAGGTTTTGCTTTCGCCTCACCGTAAAATATGGACATGGGGAGGGTGAACTCGCAATTTACCCTCTACATGTATTAAGAGACAACCTTTATGTCATTACAACTCAATCACCATAAACGTATTATAGGGTTTGTTCTTCTCTTGCTAGCGTTAATGTTTCCGGCTGTTGCGGCTGCGCAGAGTGGGCCGGGGGCTGCTTTTTTTAGCTATAAGTGCGGCAGTTCATCGATCAGTTTTTATATGCAGGGCACTTTTATCTTACAGGCTTCATTTTCTGAAATTGTTAATCCACTTTCAATAGCACTTTCGTCAGGGCAAAATCAGCAGATTAAATCTGGCGCTGAGGTTGCTCTGTGGGCATTGAAGTCGGATGAGTTACAGATACATCAAATCAAAGACCCGAATTTAACACGTTATGTGCTTCCTTCCATCATTTGCGGACCATTGTACTCGGCTCCAATTTCGGGTGATACAACGGGTGCGCTTGGGACAGGATCAAGCTCGGCTCAGGCCTTGGCGATTGTTCAAGTCAATGGGCCGGGGCAGGGTATCGCCTATGCACAGGTGAATTCCAACGGTCAGGTGACAGCTTTTGCGGCTGTCAGTGGTAATGGAAGCGCTCTAGCGGCTGCACAATCCAGCACCACAACTAATGGAACCGGCGGAACAGTCCCCACAACTTCGACGGGAGAGTTCCACGTTGTGCTGCGCGGTGAAAACCTTTTTCGTATCGCGCTTAATCATGGGACGACAGTAGCGATTCTCTCACAGATCAATGGCATTACCGACCCCACACGTATTTATGTCGGTCAGAAAATCTATCTCCCCTAAAATGAATATTGTCGGGCAATGCTCTCAGGGGCTTGTTCGGCAGTGATTTCCTAAACTTGGCGACAAGATGAAGCGTTGTTCGCCTTTTTGATTCTTATGCTCATAACACAACTATTTGATAAATATTGCACTAATCGCTGCTAAAACTGCCCACGGGACTCCCTTCGGTCGCAATTTATCCGCTGAAATGGCAGGCGGGAAGCAAGTGAGAAACCGCTGAATTGTCATTTTATGTCGGCGGATCGGTTGCTTAAAGGCGCTGAAATGACACAAGTGCTGCGGTTTTCTCGGCTGATGCCACCGCTGTGCAGTATATATGCTGCTGCTGTATTTGTTGATCTTTAGAGTGCTTCAAGTGGGAAATTTTAAGTTGCAAGCTCAAATACGGCGGCGATGGCTGCGAAAGGCAATCTGACTATCAAGCCAAAGATATGATGCATTATTATATATCAGTTATAGAACAAAAGTACGAAAAATGTTAAGCCAATTCGGTTTGAGTTTCCAAATATTTGCTCGGATTAAGGATCGTGCTTATCTATAAGCGAGGTCTATTCTGAGATAAGCAGGGGAATTCATTTCCCTCTCCATGCAACCTCGATTAAGAAGTTGATGGTGAGGGAAAATGATAACCGATTGTTTTAGCTCGCCGGAGTCGGTGTCAATATCGGTGCAGTGACCGTGATGAGTCCCAGTTGAGTCAGGAAACTTAAGCCGTCATAGGTTTCGAAACTCTCCGCCACCAACCCTTGCTGGTCAAAGCGGTAAAACGTAATCACGGGAAGGGACAGCGTTTTGCCTGTCGCTGGAATGGATGAGCCATCGGCATTCACATAAGGGGCGCTAAAAGTCCCTTGCAGCGTATACAAGGCCATAGTCCAATTCCCCTCGGTGACCAGTTGCGTGACGTTTTCTTTGAGATCAGGCAGCGCACCCCGTAACCGTGACAGGTCACCGGACATGCCCGCACGATCCAGCGTACCAAACGGATTATGTGCCGAGAAATCGTCCTTAAACGCCGTGTCGATAATTACGAGGTTGCCTTGATTGAAGGCATCAAAATACCCTTGAATCACCTGCTTATTTTGGGGTGACATGCCCACGTCAACCACGTCAGGATACTGTACAGGACTAACAGGTGGACTGGTTAATGTCGGCAGCACTCCGAGCTGGCTGAGAAAGTTGAGATTATCGAAACCGTCCCATTCCTCTGCAATCTTGCCCGTCTCATCAAATCGGTAGAGCAAATGTACGGCAAATGTAATCGGCTTATTGTTCGGTTCAATCGGCAGTGCGTTTGGTGCGACAAATTCACCCGTAAAAGTGCCATTGAGCAGCACCCGTACCGCCACAAATTGTCCTTCTGCCACAGCTAATTCACTGACTGCTTTCAGGTCAGGCATCGCCGCCCGCAGCGATAGGGCTGAAATCTTGAGTGCGGTGACATCACTTTCCGCCGGATGCCGCAGGAAATTCGGTGCGAACTGCGTATCAATCACACTAATATCACCGCTGCCATAAATACTGTTGATGACGTTCTTAACCGTATCTTTGGGTGATTGTTGGGCAGTCGCAATCGGCAGGCTTATCACACCAGATAGAAGTGCGAGTAGAAAACCGATAAACAAGAATTTGCGTGTGGTCATGCGCTGTTACCTTTTTTGATTTAAGGGTGACTACAAAATTGATTAAACAATTGTTGGAACGATGCTGGTGCGTCGGCGGGCAAACTCCCATTGAATGCGTTGCAATCAATCATCTGATTTGTGGGTATAACGGGTACAGGCGTTGCACTGTCACCACTGGGTGCAGCCGTTGGCTCACTGCTATTATCTGTATTCTCAGGTGCGACACTGGATGTACCACTGTCCACACCACATGGAATTACCAGCGTTTGCCCCACCACAATCTGGTTCATATCGCTGATGCCATTCGCATTCTGAATCGTGCCAATGCTCGTACCATATCTTAGAGCAATACGGAAGAGATTCTCCCCCGGTTCCACCACATGGGTAACGCCATCGCCGCAGCTTGTATTAGCAACGGGGACTTCAGTCGGTGGGATCGGCGTGGCAGTCGGTGGTGGGACAGGCGTGGACTGTGTGAGGCCAAGTCCATTTAGTGCGTTTACGACGACGGCTGCGGCTTTGCTTTCATTTTCATTGCTCGGTCGTGGTGCTGACCAGAACAAGACGATTCCATTGTTATCCATAACTCCGGCTAAGGTTTGTCCGGCCTGTGCTGTTCCACCGCCATTGACGCTGAATAACCCGCTGTAAACAATGGCCTTCATGGCATTAGCCGACTCTTGCTGAAACACAACCAGCGAATTGGCTTGAGCATCAATCCCGTTAACCTTGAATGTTGCTGCCGTGTCACCTGTAGTTTCAATTGCTGCTACTGAGGGTGCTTCACCACAAGCCGCCGATCCAAAACCTGTGCTGATTTGTAGACTGGTCGGCGCGGTTGGTGCGAGTGCCAGCTTGGCATCACCCATCAACAATATATTGACCGAGTTGGTCAAGTCTGTTTGAAGCATATTTGCTAGCGCTAAACCCCATTCGGCGGTTGTCGGATTGGCGGCTGAAGTTGTGATACTTTCTACCGTACTAAGTGGCAGTTCGTCGTTTGGATTTTGGAACGATCCACTGTTGCTGGAGTTGGTTTCTGCTGTGACCGCCTTATGCCCGTAGCACAGTGATCCACTTTGGAGGTCTCGGCAGCTATTGCCAAAATCGGTCAAAGATTGGTTAACTAATGTGGCACAATCGAGCGCGGCTTGGGCTAAAATGGTTCGGGCGGAAAGGAGTAAGAGGCAAACAACAATGGAGACGACTAGCCTTGTGGAACGCATACATCACCCTCTAAATGGCATCTAACCACAGCATATAACAGGCTGTGCGTTGGCGCAACTAAAGGATTAATGTCACTTGGGAGCCAAAATTAGATAACTAAATCCGTTCATCACGATACTCTCATTTTGGGTATATGCTTGACTGATAGCCTGCAACACTACATCAGGGTAAAACTGCGCCCGTAAAATGATGAGTCCGAAAGCCTTTTCGTCGATCATCTTGACCAATTCCGTACCGTTATACAAACCCTTCTTTTCGAGGTTCAGAAGCTGGGTTGGGTTGGTTATCACGGGACGACCTGCCATCAATGTGAAGCCTGCGTCCTCGCTAATCACTGGTTTATCGGTGGCTTTAATCAGATCAACAATCCGCCAACCCGCATCAATATCGGCTTGCGTGGTCAGATGTCCGATGTTGGCGTATCCGGTTGCATATTGACCATCTTGCGTCCGCGCCGAGTCATAAAACCCGTTCATGGCATTGGCGTGGATATTAAATACATTTGCAATGGTGTTGAACGGTGGTTGATCGGTGGGTAAATGCAGCACCGCCCGTCCATATCCAACATAGATTAGTGGGATAACGATCAAACTAGCGGTTGCGAGTGTTGGCGCATATTGACGAAACGGTTGGATCAATTGGCTGAGATAATTGGGTGGAAATTTCCACTCCGCACGAATCGTCCGAGCCGCAAAAATTCCACTGAGGATGCAGGTTGCTGCGATGGCAGTACTGAAATAACTATCGCCGCCGCCCCATGTACCTGAAGCCGCGCCGTTGATAGCCGTCGCCACCACAAACCATATTGCATACAACGACAGTCGATCCCAATAGACTTCGTATATCACCAGCAGCACTGCCGGAATAATCAGAAATCCGTGCAGGCCAAACCACTGCTTAAAGAGTGCTACAGTTTGAATAATTTTCAGTTCGTTGACGTTGGCGACGATTGCTTGCCGCCACCATTCGCCGTTGGTCGCCACGTTTATGCCTACGAATATCGCCGCGCCGACGATACCGGCTAATAATCCCCAAACCACTGCGCGTTGTGGCTGACGGATCAACAAGAATAATCCCGCTGCGATGGCTGTAATTGCCGCTAGCTGCTTGGTATAACCTGCTGCCAGAATTAACCCTAATCCAAGTGCCAGTTGCAGCCTTCGTCGCCGTGTATTGGTGTTTTCATTGACGTGTGCCAACACCACAATCGCCAGTGTTTCAAACATCACCATCGTGGCATGTTGGCGGAACAGCGGCCCGATATGGTAAATAGTATTGGAGGCTAAAAAGGCGAGTCCTGATAAGACGGCAATCCACCGATTGCGTCCTTCGCGATAAACCGCATAACCAATCGCTGTAGCTGTGACCAGTGTCCCAAGGAAACTCAACAATCGCCCATAAGCGTAGCTCGTACCAAATAGGGGAACGAGCGGCGCGGCAATCACATGAAATAAGGGTGGGTAATTGCTGGAATAGAAGGGGAATGCTTCGGTGCTTTGATACGGCCATTGACCTTTGCTGAACATGATCGTATCGACCAGTTCAAAGCCTTCGCCTTGATCATAATCAAAGGGAAACTGGATCAGGTTAACAGCATAGACGAGATAAACAGCAAAGTAAAAGAGCAGTAAACCGAGTGCCACTGTCATCAATAAGCGGTGGATGCGGTTGAGAGTACCATTTTGCGAGGGAGTCATGCAGGCGCATCACCTAGTGGAATGAGCGATAAACCAATCAGGAATCCCACAGCGAACAGTGCGAACACCAATTGCTGTGCCGGGCCAATTTCAGAGACCGGTTTGTGCCGCAGGAAATTGAGCGCCATAATGCCCACAAAAGCAGCGACATCCCCAATAACCAGCAGCCAACCAATCTGGCGTTTTGTAAACGTGAACGTGTTATTCCATATCATGCGCGGGAGTATAACATACAATCCCTGCAACCTTGTATCATTTCTTGCGTATTACGGAATATGAATGACCTGTGATGATCTAGACCAAAGACTTACGAATGCTTCACGAGGATGGTTTCAGAATGAGTTTTGACCCTAATCGCGTTCCGGAAGATAACGACCGGGTTTCGCGTTTATCAGCATCGCCGCGTATGCAAACTGAAGATGAAGTGGTTCATGAATACGAGATGCGCTATCAAGAGCCGCGTAAGCGTAAAGTTATGCCACGCAGCTACAGCACCATGAATGTCACTGACGAGGAAAAATTGTGGGCATCCATTGCTCATGCCAGCATTTGGGTGACGATGCTCGGCGGCTTTTTGACGGCGGGCTTTACCATTCCTATTAGCATCTTTATCCCGCTGGTGATTTACTTGATGTTCCGCAAGAAATCGGACTACGTGGTCTTTCATGCACTTCAAGCCTTTAGCCTACAAATCCTCGGTACGGTTGGGGTATTAGCGCTGGCGGTCGTCGGCGGTTTGGCATGGGGCATCGGCATGATTATCGCGTTACTCGCTATTTTTGTGCTGGCGGGTATTGTCTTAGTTCCCTTGTGGGCGATTGTCGGCATCGTACTGGCGCTGGTTATTTTCACGGCTCCGATTGCCGCGCTTTTACTGGCAACCATTGCCGCCTACCAAACCTATAACCGCCATGATTATCGTTATCCCTTCATCTCCCGTTGGATAGATCGCCAGCTTGCGGGTGGTTTCCTCAACACCGCAAGTTAAAGTCATTATCAAATGTTTAAGGTATCGTATTTAATTCCCTCCATCGCTTGCGGGGGAGGGTTAGGGTGGGGGTTTCTTAGCTCCTTGAATGCCGGAAAATGTCTTCCGGCATTTTGATTCCACTAACCTAGCTATTTGTTTCTCGCCTCAACCGTGCTATCCTTTTCCGACTACGTTTTAAGCTCACAAAGGCTATCCAAGTGGCTGATTCGTAGCCCATATCTATTTATTGCGAATAAAATGCATCGGTTGAGGAGCAGCTACACTCATGTTGAAGTCACATACCTGCGGAGAATTACGCGCCGAACATGCCGGACAAGCTGTAACGCTGGCTGGTTGGGTCAATCGTCGCCGTGATCAAGGCGGCCTGATCTTCATTGACCTTCGTGATCGTTGGGGCATTACGCAGGTGGTAATCAATCAAGAAACGTCGCCCGAAGCCCACGCCATCGCCAGTGAAGTTCGCAGCGAATTCGTCCTACAAGTAGCGGGTAATGTTCGCCTGCGTCCTGATGGTACAAGCAATGATGAACTCCCAACCGGTGCGATTGAAGTTGTTGGGGATCAAATTAAGGTACTCAATCCCGCCAAGAATCCGCCGTTTTACATCAATAAAGAAGAAAACGTCGAGGAAGTACGCCGTATGGAGTACCGCTACCTCGATCTGCGCCGTCCGCGTATGCAGAACAATATTGTGCTGCGTCATAAAATCGTCAAATTCGTGCGTGATTATCTGGACGGTCAGCGCTTTGTAGAAATCGAAACACCGATTCTGTTCAAGACCACACCTGAAGGTGCGCGTGAATTTCTCGTTCCTAGCCGTTATCATCCCGGCATGTTCTATGCGCTGGCACAAAGCCCTCAGCAGTTCAAGCAGTTGTTGATGGTGTCGGGTTACGAACGCTATTTTCAAATTGCTCGCTGCTTCCGTGACGAAGACCTGCGCGGCGAACGTCAACCGGAATTCACTCAGCTCGATCTCGAAATGAGCTTCGTCGAGCGCGAAGATGTCATGCAGCTCATTGAAAATATGATGACCGCACTCGTCGAAACCGTTGGCGACAAGAAACTGTTGTTCAAGCCTTTCAAGCGCATCACCTTCACCGAAGCGATGGAGACTTATGGCTCGGATAAGCCTGACCTGCGCTATGGCATGGAAGCCATCGACATCAGTGAATTAGCGGGTAAGAGTGCTTTCCCTGTTTTCCAGAACAACGTCGCTGAAGGCAAACCGGTCAAGGTTATTTGTATCCCCGGTGCTGCTAAGGTCAGCGGTACACAACTACGTAAAGATACAGGTGAACTCGAAACCTTGGCGCGTTCGGCTGGCGCAAAAGGCTTGGCATGGATGGCGCTGCCCGAAAATGAAGCCGAAGAAGTAAAAGGGCCAATCGGCAAATACTTCACCATCGACCAGAAGTTAGAAGTCTTTGAGAAGGCCAACGCCAAACCGGGTGACTTGCTGCTGTTCGTCTCTGACTCGCGCAAAGTTGTCAATGCGGTTATCGACTCGGTGCGTCGCACTATCGCCGCCCAGAAAAACCTCGGTGATCCTGACACACTGGCTTTTGTCTGGGTTTACGACTTTCCGTTGGTCGAATGGAACGAAGACGAAAAGCGTTGGGATCCGTCGCACCATTTGTTCACCGCACCTGTTTGGGATGACGTGCAATATATGGACACCGACCCCACCAAAGTGCGCGGTCAACAGTACGACCTCGCTTGCAACGGTTATGAAGTCGCGGGAGGGAGTATTCGTATTCACAAAGCAGATTTGCAAGAGCGTATCTTCAAACTCATCGGGCAAGACCCCGAACATGCCCGTAAATTATTTGGTCACATGTTGGAAGCCTTCCAGTACGGTGTACCGCCACATGGGGGTATCGCGTGGGGTATCGACCGTTTGGTCATGTTGATGTGCGGTGAACCAAACATCCGTGAAGTGATCGCCTTTCCCAAGACTCAGAACGGCTCTGACCTCATGGTACACGCGCCCTCACCAGCGACTGCCAAGCAGCTTGAGGAAGTCCATATCGGCGTGGTCATGCCGCCCGAAGAAAAAGAATAAGCCAAATTCGTCGCTGCGGCTCTAACGCTAGAATCAAAATGGGATGCAAACTGCATCCCATTTTTGTTGCTTGATCAAATTTTGTCTTAGGTCAATTCAGGAATACTAAGCCCAATCTTCGCTGCAATCCCGTTGCCATAAGCTGGATCGGCTTTATAGAAATGTCCGAGTTGGCGTTCGAGGATAAATTGCGGCACATCTTTCATGCTTCCCGCGATGTTTTCCATCAAACGCTCTTGTTCTTCGGGTGTCATCAAACGGAACAGATCACCGGCTTGCGTGTAATCGTCGTTACCATCACGGTGATTATAACGTGCGCCTTCGCCATCGACAGGGAAGGGAGCTTCCTTGTACGACGGATCTTCCTGTGGCCCGTTGAAGCTGTTCGGTTCGTAGTTGAGTTTGCTGCCCGAATTTCCATCATGTCGCATAAAACCATCACGCTGGTAATTGTCCACTGGAACGTGAGGTTTGTTGACTGGTAGGGTTTCGTAATTTGCCGTCAAACGGTAACGATGGGCATCGGTGTATGCCATAATCCGCGCTTGTAACATTTTGTCCGGCGAGAAATCAATACCCGGCACTATATTTGCTGGAGCAAACGCAGATTGTTCAACTTCTGCAAAATAGTTTTCTGGATTGCGGTTCAGTTCGAGTGTACCAACCTCAATCAGTGGATACTCACCGTGAGGCCACACTTTAGTCAAATCAAATGGGTTGTAGCGGAATGTCTGGGCTTGTTCTTCGGTCATCACTTGGATGTAGAACGTCCATTGTGGGAACTCGCCTTGTTCAATGGCATAGAACAAATCTTGTGTTGAGTAATCTGGATTTTGACCGGAGAGCAACTCGGCTGCCGATGCTGCGAGGTTGCGGATGCCTTGCTTGGTCTTGAAGTGGAACTTCACCCACACGCGCTCATTGTTGGCATTAATCAAGCTGTAGGTATGGCTGCCGTAACCATTCATATGGCGGAAGCCATCCGGTATACCACGATCACTGAACAAAATCGTCACCTGATGCAGTGATTCGGGTGACAGTGACCAGAAATCCCACTTCATCGTCCCTGACTTCAGGTTGGTTTGTGGCACACGCTTCTGGGTGTGAATGAAGTCCGGGAATTTCAGCGGATCACGAATGAAGAAAACGGGGGTGTTATTGCCAACCAAGTCCCAGTTGCCTTCTTCGGTGTAGAATTTCATTGCGAAGCCGCGTGGATCACGATCTGTATCGGCTGAACCCTTTTCGCCGCCGACCGTCGAGAAGCGCAGGAAAGCAGGGGTTTGCTTGCCTACTTGGCTGAATACCTTAGCCTTACTGTACTGGCTAATATCATGTGTGATAGTTAATGTGCCGTATGCCCCCGCACCCTTGGCATGTACGACCCGCTCTGGAATGCGTTCGCGGTTGAAGTGCGCCAGTTTTTCTGAAAGGTGGAAATCCTGAACAAGAACCGGTCCGCGTGGTCCGGCGGTCATGGAGTTTTGATTGTCGCTAACGGGAATACCCGCCGCAGTGGTAAGCGTAGTTGGTTTTTGTTGTTCAGTCATACATTGTTTCTCCCTCTATGGCTAGAAGTTTCCGATTATAACACTGAATCTTCCCGTGTCATTATGCTGTCTTTATGACTTGGTTAAGACCCTCCCTTGCACCAAAATTAGTCTTTACACCAAAGGGTTCATTTGGTATAAATGACCTTACCTGCTGTGCCCGTGATGGCGTAATGCGTTTGAGCCAACACTCATATGACGGGCGTCAACGTCTGGTGATTCGGTGATAGACCTGCGTGGTTAAGACCAAGTTAACAGTCAGATGCCCACCCTGCGAAAGCAGGTTCAAAAACATCGCGGCACACGGCATAGCGGGATCCTTGAAAATAAAACAGCACACTCACCAGTGTGCTGTTTTTTTGTTGTATTGCTTCTACTACTCAGTTGAAAAATCCGTTTTGCCCTGCCTTGTTCCCTCTATCGCTTGCGGGGGGGGTATTCCCTATTGCGAATAGTTATCCCCGAACACCTTCACCATCAACTCACCCAACCGCGCCCGATCAGGGATGAGAACCGCTGCACCACCCGCCGTCATATACGGCATCGTGTAGGCGGTGTCAACCACGCCCGTTTTAATGTTGGCTTTATCAATGTCTTTCAGATACCACACCAGTTGGATCATCTGGTCGAATGTCAA
>JBBQLX010000091.1:0-25732 GCA_038328375.1 Aggregatilineales bacterium
AACTTGAATGTGGTAAAATTCCTCCCAAGAGGGATAAACCATGCTCGATCTCGGAATTGTCATCGTCAACTGGAACACCAAAGATTTACTCCGTCGCTGCCTGCAAACCGTACTCGCTAGCAAGGGTGATTTCACCTTCAAGGTCGTGCTGGTCGATAACGCCTCTATTGACGGGAGCGCGGATATGGTTCGGAGCGAGTTTCCATCAGTCGAGGTGATTGCCAGCCAAACCAACGGGGGCTTTTCCTACGGGAACAATCTGGGACTCAAAGCGCTCGGCTATCGGGGCAAAGGCGATGTTGATGCTGAAGCACCCCGCTACGCGCTGCTCCTCAACCCTGATACCGAAGTCCCACCCGAATCACTTTATGGCATGGTAAAATTCATGGACTCGCGTCCTGATGTGGGTGTAGCAGGACCGAAACTCCTTTTGGAAGATGGGTCTTTAGATGTGGCTTGCCGTCGCAGCTTCCCTACGCCAATGGTTTCTTTCTACCGTTTTTCCGGCCTTTCAAAATTGTTTCCCCACAATCCGCAATTTGGGCGTTATAATATGACCTTCGTTGACCCCGATGTAGAAATTGAGGTAGACTCGGTGGTCGGCGCGTACATGCAGGTTCGGCGAGAAGCCATCCGCGATGCTGGCCTGCTGGACGAGATGTTTTTCATGTATGGAGAGGACCTCGATTGGGCATTCAGGATAAAAGAGGCAGGGTGGAAGGTGTTTTACCATCCGCAAGTGATGGTCAAGCACGTCAAACGGGCATCCAGCCGTCGCAGCAAGAAAGCACAGTTCGAGTTTCAGCGGGCGATGCTCATCTTCTACCGCAAGCATTATCGTCGGACGACTCCCTTATGGATGCATCTGTTGGTGATATTGGGTTTGATGGTCAAGGGCGGGCCGGAACTGCTGCCGGAGTTACGTCAAACGGCACACCAGACCAGCCCCTAACGGTTTCCGCTGCACCCCGAAGCAACCGTGTTCGCACCCTACTGAACATCATCCAGCCGCTTGTTGATGCGCTGATGCTGGCTAGCGCTTTTACGTTGGGTTATGTCGCCCGTCTAAACCTGCCCCTATTTAAGTTGCCCTTTGATCCGCCACCTTTTCTCATTTACGTTCCGACGCTCATCTTGCAAGTCGTCGTCATCGTACTTACGCTCTACTTGTCACGGCTCTATCATCTACCCCGTGCCATCAGCCGTATTGACCACGCCCGTAAAGTCATTGGTGTGCTAACTGTCGGCTCTTTAATGGTCTACGGTTTGCAGGGCATTCTTTTTAACAACACTATTTTTGGTGTAGATTATCCCCGTGCGCTGCTCTTTTACGTGTGGATTTTTAGCATGATCCTGACGATTGCTGGACGCGAAGTTCAGCAGTCTTTACGCTATTGGCTGCGGACGCGCGGGCTGGGACTCGATAACCTATTGATCGTCGGTAACGGTAAAATTGCCCGTGAAATTGCCCGTAAAATCACCATCAACACGGCTCTTGGTTACAATCCCGTCGGTGTAGTCGTCAATGGTAAAACCCGCACACGCGGTAATGTCTCTGGCATTCCAGTCATCGGTGTCTATCAGGATTTGCCAACCCTTATCGACGAACGTGGAGTCGATCAAGTGGTCATTGCCTTGCCCGATGCTCAACGGGCAGAGATTGTCGAACTGATCAGCCTGTGTCAGCGTGGGCGCGTCGATATTAAAATTTATCCTGACATGTTCGCGTATATGGCGGGTGATCTCAGCGTCGATGACCTCAGTGGTACGCCGCTGCTCACCGTGCGCGACATCGCCATGCGCGGTTGGCGGCTCAGTCTCAAGCGCGGCATGGACATGTTGGGCGCGGGGTTTGGCCTCGTATTCCTGTCACCGTTCATGTTATTGACGGCTGTCGCTATGCGCCTGGAGTCCGAAGGGCCAGTCTTTTACACACAGGAACGCATGGGCTTGGATGGCAAACCCTTCTATATGGTCAAGTTTCGCACTATGCGCCCCGATGCCGAAGTCGGTGGCCCCGGTTGGACGGTCAAAGACGATCCGCGTGTGACCCGCTTAGGTCACTTTATGCGCCGCACCAATTGGGATGAAATTCCCCAACTGATTAACGTGCTTGTGGGCGAGATGAGTCTGGTTGGTCCGCGACCGGAACGTCCCGTCTACGTCTTACAATTCCGTGACCGCATCCCCCGTTATATGGAACGTCACCGCGAGAAAGCTGGCATGACCGGCTGGGCGCAGGTCAACGGTTTGCGTGGTGATACCTCGATTGCCGAGCGCACCGAGTATGATCTGTGGTATGTCGAAAACTGGTCACTGTGGTTGGATATAAAAATAATCATCCGCACAGTTTGGAGTACAGTCCTTCGCCGCAGCAAGAACGCCTATTGAACCAGCGAATTTACGCAGTTCGTTGATGTGAGAAGGTGCGGTATGATATGCCTCACCTTTTTGATTGGAGGCGAGTATGGAACTCAAGGTACTTGAAGCCGCTATGGAAGTCTTTGTCGAGAGTAAAGGCTGGTATAAACCAGACTCGGCACACCCTCAAACCCCTAAGAATTTAGCCGTCTCCTTGGTACTCGAAGCCAGTGAAGTGCTTGAGCATTTCCAATGGACTGAGCAAGCGCCCGATAAAACCGAACTCGCGGGTGAACTCGCTGATGTGCTGCTTTACTTACTCCAACTTGCCCGTCTTCACGACATCGATTTGGGGCAGGCTGTTATGGATAAACTCGACATCAACGCCGCTCGTGAGTGGGAGAAATAATCAGTTTTAGGCTGTGTCTAAACTCAAGGGCAATGCACGTGTTTCATCCGTTTTTGCACGATGACTTTTAGTTGCGATAATCCATACCAACCCGATCAAGCAAAAGAGACTAAAGGTCGCTGTAGCCACTTCTGATCCATAAAGCATCGTCTTTAAATCGAGACCAAGCCAGTAGAAATGCTCCTGCGGCACAGCAACAATATTGACAGTAAAAGAGAGCATCAACGGTAGCGCAATTGCCCACATCCGGCGATCCTGTACGATAGCAATCACTGATAGCGCAGCAGCAGGATAAAGATAGCGTTCGTGTATCTGGGTTGGGAGCATGAAGAACGCTAAATATAACCCAGTCGCCCATACAAATTCACGCCGTTCGACGTAGTGCCGCCACATGAAAATCACCACTAGAAAGACATAACCGCCTAACATCAAGAATCCGATATTTTTGAGCGTTAGCCCGCCTAATCTCAACGCGGCATCGGATGGAACGAGTTTAAGATCAGTCGGTAAAAGTGTCCATATCGAGGGCGTAATCAAATACCACAGGTTGAAAGCATTGCCTGTGATAACTGGATTCAAATCAACTGCGCCTTTCGTAAATGGATTCATGGCACTGTCAAAGCCGCTTCCGATCACAAATGGCGCATAGACTAAACTGAAAACACCCAACCCCAAGAGTATGCCAACGACTGTAGATCGCAGCCCAAAACGCCGAAGCGAGAGAATGCCTACCATCGGCAGCAGTACAATACCCTGAAATTTCATCAACATAACCAACGCAAACCACACCCAAGTCATGTATCGCTGGCTGCGGTTCAGCGCGAGTGTTGTCAATACCAGAAAAAGGGTAAGAATGCAGTCGGTTTGACCCCAAAAAGCGGTGGTGGCAATCAAACCGGGATGCACAGCCAGTAACAGCGGAACAATCCACTTCAGGCGCGTGTTTTTGGGAATCCAACGGTGAATAAGGCCAATCATGATGATTTCAGCCACCACTGAAAAGAGTTTGGTCAAAATAAGAAACTCAAGTGGCATGATATTGCCAATAAACGGAGGCACTAACCACGAGGTAAAGGCCAGAATGAATAGAAAGATTGGCGGATAGTTGACATCCGGTGTAACGACATAAATATGGAAAAGCCCCGACTGTTGGATGTCACGCGCCCACCGTGCATTAAAGAAAAACATGTCAGCGTCATGACCACGTTGAAAGAGGTCAGATGAGCGCATCATGATTGCAAAGACGAGGATGGCACACGGCAGCCACGCGTATTTGATGAAGCGCACCATTATTAGAATGATCCCTTCTAATGAAATCTCAAGAAGTGAACTGCTTTGGCTGATAAGTGTTTGATCTCAAAATACATTGATGTAGTGGGATCAATAACCGCTCTTAAGTAGTACTTTGAAGAGTATTCAATGGCATGTCGCCCTCAATATCCGTACTATTGTCTGTCTCAGAAGAGACACGCGTCGCTAACAAGGTGATGCCAGCCAGACACAGCAGGTTGAAAATGCCAGCTATTAACCCTATTCCTCCCAACAGCACTTTCAAATCCAAACCCAACCAGTAAAAATCAACTGTGGCGACGATGACGATATTGACGGTGTAGGTCAACGTCAATATCGCGGCAATAGGCCACACACGTCGTTCCTGTGCGATAGCCATCATTGAAAAGATGACCGCCGGATAAAGATACCGTTCGTGCATTTGGGTTGGGAGCATAAAAAAGCCCATATAAAGTGCCGCTGCCCATAAGAATTCGCGTCGTGCCGGATAATGTCGCCACATCATAATGACCATCAGCAGCACATAACTCGCAAACAGTATCAAACTAATTTGTCTGATGCTTAGATTAGCGAGTAGCACATTGGTATCCAGTGGGATTAAAGAAGGGTAGGTTGGTAAAAGCCCCCATAGAGGTGGAATAACCAAATACCAGAGATTAAATGCGTTTACAGTGACAACTGGATAACGATCCGTTGCGCCACTAAACGGACGTAAAGTATTTTCGAGTCCACTAGAGATAACGAACGGTGCTAGTACGATTCCGAAAATGATACCCGCTGCTAAAATGCCAAAGATTGTCGAGCGAATGCCAAAACGCCTTAGGGAGAGTATGCCCAACATTGGCAGCAAGACGATGGCTTGAAACTTCATCAGCAGCGCCAGAGAAAACCAGACCCAACACATGCGTGATTGATTGCGGTTTAAGGCGACGATTGAAAGGACGAGAAATAGAGTGAGTATTGAATCGGTTTGCCCCCAAAAGGCTGTTGTTGCAATCAGTCCCGGACTTAAAGCCAGCACAAGTGGTATAACCCACTTTAGGCGGGTATTTGTTGGGAGCCACCAATAGGCGATCCCAATAAGGGTTAGCTCCGCAATCACTGAAAATAACTTTGTTAAAACAACAAAACCGAGTGAGATGCTGCTCCCTTGCATGGGTGGCGCGATAGATGAAGTTATTCCTAAAATGAAAAGATAAATAGGCGGATAATTGGTTTCCGGGGACATGGCATAGACTTTGAAAAGTCCGAATTGCTGTATCGCTTGCGCCCATGGGATATTGAAGTCAACCATATCACCTAAATAGCGCGCGTGTGTGAGATCATCAAATCGCATAACGACAGCAATTGCTAATAGAGCAAGCAAAATCCATTCATGACGAAGAAACCGTAGCATTCTTATCCCTGACCCCTCTTGAACTTTTGGAGACCGTTTATTACACTAACCAGACAGTCTCAAATGAAATTGCTCTCTATTAATAGGATACACCATTATGCGGATGAGTCAGCTTTTTAGCCAAACCCTGCGCGAAGCACCGAACGATACTGATGTTGCCAGTCATCAACTCTTACTCCGAGCGGGATTTATACGTCCATTAGCGGCTGGTATATTCAGCTATCTTCCTCTGGCGAAACGTGCTTTGGCGAAAGTGGAACTCATCGTCCGCGAAGAAATGGACAGTATTGGTGGGCAGGAAATGAGTATGCCCGTGATTCATCCCGCTGATATTTGGCAGGAGTCCGGTCGCTGGTACAAAATCGGGGCAGAGATGGGGCGCTTCAAAGACCGTGCCGACCGCGACATGGTGCTCGCCATGACCCACGAAGAAATCGTGAGTGATCTCGTCCGCAAAGAGATTCGTTCCTATCGTCAGCTTCCGGTTCTAATCTACCAGATTCAAACCAAATGGCGTGACGAGCCGCGTCCCCGCGCCGGACTCATCCGCGTCCGTGAATTCACGATGAAAGACAGCTACAGTTTAGATGCCGATTGGGACGGGTTGGATAAACAATATAGCGCCCATTACAGCGCTTACTTCCGCATTTATGACCGCTGTGGATTACCGACTATCGCCGTTAAATCTGATTCGGGCATGATGGGCGGCAAAGAAGCCCACGAGTTTATGTACCTCACGCCGATTGGTGAAGATACGTTGATGGTTAGTGACGAAAGTGGTTATGCAGCCAACCGTGAAGTGGCGACTTCGCAGAAGCCCATTCCGATTGCTGAGGCTGCGTTGCCTTTAGAGAAAATTGCTACACCGAATACCACCACTATAGAATCTCTAGCCAACTTCCTTAATGTCCCTGCCTCACGCACTGCCAAAGCCGTCTTCCAAGTAGCGACCATCACCGAAGGCGATCAGCAGCGTGAGCAGTTCATCTTGGCGATTGTGCGCGGGGATATGGATGTCAACGAAATCAAACTGATCAATGCCGTTCATGCCAGTGTCATGCGTCCTGCCCAAGCCGACGAAATTATTGCTACGGGTGCGGTAGCGGGATACGGTTCGCCCATCGGTGTGAAAAATGCCCTCGTCGTGGTTGATGATCTCATTCCACAGTCACCGAACTTGGTTGCAGGCGCGAACGAATCTGGGTTTCACTTCTTAAATGTCAATTATGGGCGTGATTATAAGGCTGATGTCGTTGCCGATATTGTCTCCGTCCGTGAAGGTGATCTTGATCCGCTGCAAGGTAAACCAATGAAAGCCGTGCGCGGAGTTGAGGTGGGTAATATCTTTAAACTCGGCACACGTTACAGCGACAGTTTAGGCTGCACTTTCCTCGATAAAGATGGCAAAACACAGCCGGTAGTCATGGGTTCATACGGCATCGGTATTGGGCGCTTATTGGCTTGTATTGCCGAAGAACACCACGACGAGAAAGGCTTATTATGGCCCATTTCAGTCGCGCCTTATGCCGTTCATCTGCTGGCGTTGCCAGATGCTTCGACTAATCAAATCGCCGAGCAGTTGTATGCTGATCTGCGCCAAGCGGGGGTGGAAGTCCTTTTTGACGACCGTGATGTGCGACTCGGTGTCAAATTCAACGACGCTGATCTCATCGGCTTGCCCTTACGCATAACCCTCAGCAAAAAGTCACTTGAAAATGGTGGCATTGAACTCAAACGCCGTGATAGCAGCGAAGTCGTCATCATTGCATTGGATGCAGCTATAACGCGTGTTCAACAGGAAATCGCTAATCTGTGGGCGGAACACAAATCAACCATCCGAACGAATATCACTTTGGATTAACTCCTCAATGGATACAGGCTCAAAGCTGACCGTTGCTTTGAGCCTTTCAGAAATTTTGTTGTCCCGATTAAGTTTCTCTCACTTGTGTGATACAATCCCGACATGCGACGCAAACGTGATTACTACTTCAATATTCCTCTATTCCGGTCGCTGTGTTTACCACGACCCGGTCCACGTTAGTTCCTCCTAGAACTTAACATTATATTCACTTTACATTCGCCTTTAAGAAGGGGAGTGCTGTTTGTGTGTGTATTTTCATGTATTCAGAGGAACATCATGTCTTTTATGTCTGAAAGTCGTCAGTCCGGCACGACATTGCTTAAGTTATCGGTTCTCGCTGCTCTTATTGGCGCAATAAGTGGCGTAATGGCTGAACTGCTGCACCGTTTGATTGGTCTCGTAACCAATCTGGCCTTTTACCAAACGACCTCCACTGAAATCGTCAGCCCGCTTGCTAGCCCATTAGGTGCAGGCATCATCATTATTCCGGCGATTGGCGGCCTCATTATTGGGTTGATGGCGCGTTATGGCAGTCCATTGGTGAGGGGTCACGGTATTCCCGAAGCGATGGAGGCGGTACTCACCAAGAGCAGCCGCATACCACCCAAAGTTGCCCTGCTGAAACCGATCAGCGCCGCTATCTCAATTGGTTCGGGGCAGCCCTTCGGCGCAGAAGGTCCGGTGATTCAAACGGGTGCGGCTATTGGCTCAATCTTAGGGCAGGCACTTCATACCACTGCCTCTGAACGCAAAGTTTTGTTGGCCTGTGGTGCAGCCGCAGGTTTAGCCGCTACCTTTGGAACACCGATTGCCGCCATCATCTTCGCCATTGAACTGCTGCTGTTTGAATTTCGGGCGCGGTCGTTCATCCCGCTGGCGATAGCCAGTACGGTTGCCACAGGCATTCACATTGCACTGTTTGGAATCGGTCCTGTGTTTTCCGTCGGCAATGCTGATTTCGGCAGTCCCATCAACCTTGTGTTTTTTCTGGTATTGGGCGTTCTGTGCGGACTTATGGCAAGCGGAATAACCCGTTTGCTCTATATCATCGAGGACGCTTTTCACCATTCCAAGGTCAATACCTACCTGTGGCCTGCTATTGGCGGATTGTTCGTCGGTGTTGTAGGCTATATCGTCCCCAAATTCATCTATCCCGGTGTCGATGTATTTGGCCCCGGTTATGATGTCATCGGCGGTATCCTCAACAACAAATTTGCGCTGGGATTTCTAGTCGTGCTGCTGTTCAGCAAAGGTGCAGTCTGGTTAGTGTCTTTAGGTTCAGGTACATCCGGCGGTGTACTTGCTCCCGTGTTTATAATCGGCGCGGCACTCGGTGGCATCTTTGGCCTGCTCATGCAGCAGATGTTTCCCGGCATGGATGCTGCACCGGTTGCCTTTGCGATGGCAGGTATGGCAGCGGTTTTCGGAAGTTCAACCCGCGCCACCTTCGCCGCGATTGTGTTTGCCTTTGAGATGACACAGAACTATCACGCCATTCTGCCCGTGATGCTTGCCAGTGTGATTGCTGATGCGGTCGCAAATGCCCTCATGACCAACAGCATTTTGACCGAGCAGCTACATCGAAAAGGTGTGATGGTGCATCATGAATATGAAGCTGACCCTCTTGATATGATTTCAGTTAGCACAGTCATGACGACCGATGTTGTTTCCGTTCCTCAGACGATGACTGCTGGGCAGTTGATCGAAGCGATTAACCAGCATGATCCGCGCTTAACCCGTCACCAAGCCTTGCTTATTGTTGATGAAGATCAGCACCTTACAGGGATCGTCACCCGCCATGATTTACTCAAAGCCGCTCGTGAAGACGATTTGGATGAACCTGTAATTGAAGTGGGTAATCGTGATTTGATCATAACCTATGCTGATGAAACCGTGCGTCAGGCACTTCTCCGCATGATGAGTAACAATATTGGTCGCTTGCCTGTCGTAGATCGTACTCAACCTACCCACATGGTTGGCTATTTATCACGCGGCAACATCATGTCGGCTTACCTCAAACGGGTACAAGATGAGGCGGCGGTTGATAAGGGCTGGATTCGCTATTTCGGCGCGAAATCTAAAATATCGTCGTAGTGAAGCGGGGATATAAGTTGATTTTGGAAACGCCACCCACCAAATTCAGCTTAATCTCCGCTATAATACGCGGCATTGTCTGAATACAGTTTATCAAAGGATAGCGACAATGGCACAGCAGGCTGTTACGCCGCAATCGGTAGATTTTAGTAAGTGGTACAACGAAATTGTCTATAAGGCCGATCTGTGCGATCTGTCGCCGGTTCGTGGTTGCCTCATCATCAAACCCTACGGTTATGAGTTGTGGGAAGCTGTTAAGAATGGTCTTGACCGCCGCTTCAAAGCCACAGGCCATCAGAACGCATACTTCCCGCTGCTCATTCCCGAAAGCTTCCTCAAGCGCGAAGCGCAGCATGTGGAAGGCTTCAGCCCGGAACTCGCAGTCGTGACGATTGCAGGTGGTAAGGAGTTGGAAGAACCGCTCATTATTCGTCCAACCTCTGAAACCATCATTATGGACTCGTTCAAAAATTGGATTCATTCCTATCGTGATTTACCGCTGCTGATTAACCAGTGGTCGAATGTCGTGCGCTGGGAATTGCGGACGCGTCCATTTTTGAGAACGACCGAGTTTCTATGGCAAGAAGGGCATACTGCCCATGCTACGGCTGAGGAAGCCGAGTTTGAAACGATGCAGATGCTTGATATTTACGCGGACTTCGCCGTTACCGAAGCCGCTATTCCTGTGATTAAGGGACGCAAAACCGAACGTGAGAAATTTGCAGGTGCGGTGCATACTTACACCATCGAAGCCATGATGAAGGACACCAAAGCCTTGCAGTCCGGCACGAGCCACAACTTGGGGCAAAATTTCTCCAAAGCCTTCGACATTAACTTCCTTGATCAAAACAACGAGACTAAACAACCTTGGACGACTTCATGGGGGCTAAGTACCCGCATGATTGGCGCGATTGTCATGACACATGGCGATGACAAAGGGCTGCGTTTGCCGCCCAAAGTTGCACCCATTCAGGTGGTAGTTGTACCCATTTTCAAGACCGATGATGAACGTGTCACCGTGATGGATGCCGTTGGTCGCTTGTCGAAAGAACTCCTAGAAGCCAACATCCGCATTCATGTAGATAAGCGTGAAGGCATGTCCCCCGGCTTCAAGTACAACGATTGGGAAATGCGCGGCGTTCCCGTGCGCATGGAAGTCGGCCCTAAAGATGTACAGAACAACTCGGTCGCGCTGGCCCGTCGTGATATTCCCGGTAAAGAAGGTAAGCAATTTGTCCCACAGGCCGGAATTGCTAAGGTGGTTCAGGATTTGCTCAACACCATTCAAGCCAATATGCTGCAACAGGCAACCGAATTCCGTGATGCCAATATCCACGATGTCACCAACTATGACGACATGAAAACATTGATGGAAAAGGGTGGCTGGGCAAGGGTTTGGTGGGCTGGTTCGGGTGATGACGAAGCCCGCATCAAAGAAGAAACGGGCGCGACCATTCGTTGCATTCCATTTGAGCAACCCGGAGGCAGTGGAAAGTGCTTCTTAACGAATCAACCTGCCCATACCGTCGCTTTGTTTTCCAAGGCGTACTGATGGAATTGATGTACGTCATAGCAATTGTCCCGGCTAAAAAGTAAGATTTAGACAATAACGGACATCTTTGTAAGGTTGAGAGGCGAAATCATTTGCGTCTCTTTGTATTGTAAAAAGAAATATTTCTAATATCATTTGAATGTTTTGATTACACAGCCTTAACAACATCGTGATATAATGCTCAATATGGAAACGTTTCACAAACACCCCTTCGCAGTTAGATTCCATTTTGTTGGATGAACGTTACAGATTGAGCATCAATTGTGTAGAAATAGTGTCACAATGACGCTGTGCATTCAAACTTACGTATAATAATTGCGAGGTGCTTTTAGTCATTTTGACGGTTGTTGCTCGAGTAGGGATTTGATAAATTTACGGTAGAAAACTAGTTCTGATTATTGATAGTCTTTTGTTTTCTCGGGTTGCACAATAAAAAATGCTCCTCGAACTACCACCGTTCTAAATTAGGATCAGGTGGTATCTGTTTTTTCTAGGATAGATAGAGATGGCAGCTTACTTAATTGTTGATGTAGATGATTTACTCCAGCGTTTTACCAGCCGGGGAATTTCGTTAGACTTACAAGAACTGGCAGTCGGGTTGCGCGGAGGCGCAGCACTCGCGGCGGGTTTATTCAGCGCAGATAGCCTCAAAGCGGTTGCGGTGGCTAATTGGAGCGCGCACGGTACCACGGGAACGAATTTCCAGCGCATTTTTCGTTCGGCTGGTTATGATGTGTTCGATATGCCACTCCGTGAAACCTTGGCGGATGCGCTGATTGTTCACTATTTCTCGTTTGACCCTGAACCGGTTGACGAACTCATTTTGGCAACCACCAATCCTGACCTTGTACCGTTGGTACGGCGTGTAAAAACCACCCGTAACGCTCGTATTCGTATCTGGGGCGCTGAAAATATTCTGGCTGGGACGGATCTTGCCAACCAAGTCATTTTCCAACCGCTCGAATCTTTGCCCGGTATTCAAACCAAAAATGTGGCTGTGTATATCGACTTTGAAAACATTGCCATTAGTTTGAATGAACAAGGTTTTGTGGTTAATCTGGATCATCTGATTGATCGCTTTGTCATGCAGGCGAAAGCGCATGGTCAGGTCGTCAAGATGGCGGCTTATGCACCATGGGGGCAGCGTGGCAGTTTACCGCCGCTGGTGGATAATACCGGGCGTGAAATTGCCGACGATGCGCCAAGCCGTTTGATGATTGCAAATATCGACCCCGTGTTTAACCTACCCGGTAAAAATAGCGCCGATATGCGTATTGCCCGTGATGTGATTACCGATGGCAACCAGAAAAATGCTGCTGACGTGTTCATTATGGCAAGCGGTGACCGTGATTTCAATCAGGTCTTGAACTCTCTACGAGCGGCCAATAAGACTGTTATTGTGTGGGGTGTACGTGGCAGCACCAGCCGTCAGCTTGAAAATAACCCCGGCATCACCGTCGAATACATTGAAGACTTCACCAATCTACAAACTCACCAATCGCTGAGTGTCGCGTCGGTGTCGGATGGGGCAGATGTCGCCTTATTCACACCTTCGCAATGGTCGAGTGTCATCATCCAGTTTGACCGCTTGGCGACCGTTATGGGTGCGGAAGTCATGTCTGTACACCAATTGGTCGAGCAGCTTCAAGACGTTGGGGCGGTGATCTCCCGTCCGCGTGGTGAAGATTTGGTTTCACAGGCCATGTCGTTGGGAATCCTGAAAGCGATTTCAGCTAATGGTATGATCTCTTTGAACGTAAACCATCCGATTGTTGAAAAGACACGACTCATCCGTGACCGTGTGGTTGTGCGTGTCATGAATACCTTGGGTGTTCGCGGTTGGGAATACGTCAATTACGGCTTCCTGCTCAAAGGCTTGGCGATGGATCGCGACCTTGAGCGTCCGGGTTGCAATGTCAGTGACCAATGGCGCAGTGAATGGATTGACTGCCTCGTGCGCGAACAGATTCTGGTTCGTGAACTGCTGCCGCATCGCCATAATCCGGAAGACCTTGTTCCAGTGATTAAGCTGCAACCGGACGTTATTTTGCCTGCAATGAGTGCCTTGCTACCAGATGACGAAATGCAAGAACAAGAAGCACCCAATTGGGCAGGTATTTCGCTCACTGATCTTGACACGCTCAGTCCTGAAACAGCCGATATGGTGCGACGTGTCATTGTAAGTGTTGAGCAGTTTACCAGCTTCCGTAATTTCACATGGTGTCCACTTGGCAGCTTACATAAGCGCTTGCGCGTGTTCGACACCGGCATGTCTTTCCAAAAGTCAGTGGAGTATTTGAAGGAAAATGATGCTGCGACGGTGGGTGAATACAGCAACCCTCAAAGTGACTTCCTGACTAAAGGCATCTCGCTGCATATGAATGCCGAAACTTGCCAGTCGATCTTGCGCCAGCGCGACATATTCTTACGCTTATTGCTCACGATGTACGAACGTAACATTCCTATCTCAGAGGCCAATCTGAAGACCGCCGACCCCGGTACAACATGGCTTGCTGATTTCTGGTTCTCACTGATGGAAACCGAAAACATCCTTAACGCGGTACCCGGTCGGGCAGGGCAGTACAGCCTTTTTCGCACACACCACACCGTTAACCTCGTTGCGGAAGCCATGAAGACCAAGTAATTTTTTCGAGCAATTTGAAACGCTTAAAGACGGTTTACAGCCGTCTTTTTTGTTGCTTGTACCCCCTAATTCTTGAGGATTGTCGCCTATTTGTGGCTCTGCTATAATGCCAACCATCGGAATTAGACCAACGGGCTAACTGTCCTGCCTGTGTGGTGACTAAACAAGGACGGGTAAAATGTCACTGGAAAAAGAAGCGAAGACGATACTCATTAATGACTACTCGCGGCACGAAAAAGATACTGGGTCGCCAGAAGTTCAGATTGCCATTTTGAGTAATCGTATCACATATCTGACCGATCATCTGCGTACTCACATTCATGATGAACATTCACGGCGTGGGTTGCTCAAGCTCGTTGGTCAGCGTCGTCGGCATTTGCGGTATCTAAGCAAGACAAAGCCCAATGTCTACCGCGACATCATTGCGAAGTTAGGGCTGCGTCGATAACCTGTTTGAGGTTCAATTCGACATGTCAAACCCGGGATGTTCTGCTGGGACATCCTTTTCAGTTATGCCTGACAGAGCAGGTATTGGAACGTGGAGCTAAACTTTGCTTTAGCTGTGCTTTCCAGTTCCTGGCTGCCGGGCTTTCGTTTTTTAAGGAGCAAAGATAGAGTATGGAAACGATAACAAGTCCAATGGGGACGCTGCATCGCTTCACCGTAAAATTCGGTGATCGTGACATCATCCTAGAAACCGGCAAGCTGGCAGAACAAGCTGGCGGTGCGGTTACCGTCCGCGATGGTGACACGGTTGTGTTCGCCACCGCGACCATGAGCAAGAAGGCTCGCGCAGGTATTGACTTTTTCCCCCTGAGCGTGGATTTTGAAGAAAAGATGTACGCTGCCGGACGCATTCCGGGCAGCTTCTTCCGTCGTGAAGGTCGTCCTTCCGAGCAGGCGATTTTGTCTTCACGCGTTGTAGATCGTACCTTGCGCCCGCTATTTCCTGATGATCTGCGTAATGATGTGCAGATTATCCTCAGCGCGTTCAGCCACGATCAAGAACATCAAATTGATATGTTGGGTATCGTTGCTGCCAGCGCGGCTTTGGCGATTTCCAATGCTCCTTGGAACGGCCCTGTAGCCGGTGTCCGCATCGGTTTGATCAATGGTGAGTTGGTCGTCAACCCGACCATCAGCCAGATGCCCAAGAGTGCGCTTGATCTGCGTTTAGCAGGCACAGCCGAAGCCATCAACATGGTGGAATGTGGCGCTGCTGAAGTTGATGAAGAAACCATGCTCAAGGCGCTCAACTTGGCTCATGCGTCCTTGCAACCCGTGATTGCGACCATCAAAGAAATGCGCGAAAAGTTTGGCAAGGCCAAGTCGAGCTATACACCTGCGGCGACCAAAGCCAATGTGTCAGCCGCCGTCGAAGCCAAAAGCGGTGACCGTATTCGTCAGATTATCAATGAACAAACCGAACGCAGTGGTCGTAACGAGGCTCTTGATGTGCTGAAATCGGAATTGGTCGGGTTCTTGCAAGAACAGAATCTAACTGATCCTGACGAGCAGATTGAAATCGGCGATGCTGGTGATGCCTTTGGTGAGATTGTCGCCAAAGAAGTGCGCCGTCGTATCGTTGATGAGGGTATTCGCCCCGACGGACGTGGTTTAACCGATATTCGTCCACTTGCGGCAGAAGTCAGTGCGGTTCCTCGCGTGCATGGTTCGGGTCTGTTCAAGCGCGGTCAGACACAGGTCTTAACCATTGCCACCCTCGGCACACCCGGCGACGCGCAGGAAATCGACACCCTCAGCCCCGAAAAACCTAAACGCTACATGCATCACTATAACTTCCCACCCTACAGCACGGGTGAAGCCTCACCGCTGCGTGGGCCGAAGCGTCGTGAAATTGGTCACGGTGCGTTGGCTGAAACTGCTCTGCGTTATGTTCTGCCTTCGGAAACTGAATTCCCTTACACCATTCGTTTGGTGAGCGAAGTCCTCAGTTCCAATGGCAGTACCTCGATGGCGAGCGTATGCGGTAGCACCTTAGCCCTGATGGATGCGGGTGTGCCTATCCCTCGTCCAGTTGGTGGTATCGCGATGGGTCTTATTCAGGAAAATGGCAAGACCGCTGTCCTAACCGATATTCAAGGCTTGGAAGATCATATCGGTGATATGGACTTCAAGGTCGCGGGTACATCTAAGGGCATTACCGCCCTGCAAATGGATATCAAAATCAATGGTGTCTCTAGCGAAATTATGGAAAAAGCCCTCGCTCAGGCGCGGGAAGCCCGCCTGAAGATCATTGATGTGATTATCAGTGCATTGCCCGCCTCACGTACCGAACTCAGCAGCAGCGCTCCTCGTATCCTGACACTCAAGGTCAACCCATCGAAAATCGGTGCCATCATCGGCCCCGGTGGCAAGACCGTTCGTGGTATTCAGGAACGTACTGGCGCGAAGATCGACATTGAGGAAGACGGAACTGTCTACGTTTCCAGCGTTGATGGTGGTGCGGCTATTGCTGCTGATGAAATCCGTGCCTTGACCGAGGATATCGAAATCGGCAAGATTTATACCGGCAAAGTCACGCGTATCGAGTCTTTTGGCGCATTCGTGGAAATTCTGCCCGGTAAAGAAGGCATGGTTCATATCTCGCAGTTGGCAGACTACCGTGTCGAATCCGTCGAAAGTGAAGTCAGCCTCGGTGACGAAATTATGGTTATGGTCACCAATGTTGATGACGGTGGCAAAGTACGCTTGAGCCGTCAGGCCGTCCTCGAAGGTTGGACAGCCGAAGAAGCCCGCGCCCGTGACAGTCGTGGCAGCAGCAGCGGTGGCAATCGTGGTGGTGGCGGTGGAGATCGTCGCGGCGGTAGTGGTGGTGGCGGTGGCTACAACCGTGGTGGCGGTGGTGGTGGAGATAACCGCGGCGGCGGCGGTAATTACAACCGCAGCTAGTCGCTAAACGAATCAGTCGAATATTTGTGATCAGGGAGAGTGAACAACTCTCCCTGATTTATTTTGAGCCGCTTTGAACTCTTGCTAATCACATTTTTGAGACCAATATAGCAACCAAATAGCTTAAGAAGTGTATATATAATCAGATGCAGATTCGATGCTACACTCAAATAAACTGGTTATGGGATCAATTGACGTGACCTCTTCTCCTCCCTCATTATCATCACCGCCTTGGACGGGACGTACCAAGCGTGTTATAGGTCTTATCGCGGTGGGCGCTCTGATGTTGGCGATTTTCCGCTTAAGCGAATTATTGCCTATCGTTTCGGTGGCACTTATTTTAGCCTACCTTCTGACCCCTATAGTTAATTTTCTTGATCGTCGTATCCTCTCGCTTGGGCCACTTAAGCACAAGCCCCATCGCGGTTTTGCAGTTGGCCTAACCTATATGGTAATTTTGACCACCGTCATCATTGTGATATTGGTGGTTGTACCCGTTTTGGTGGCACAGTTCGAAGAATTTGGGCGGCGTGTGCCTGCCTTACTGCGCGATGTTGAACAAAAATTGGAACATTCGCTTAACGAACCGTTGACCTTTAATGGTGAACCGATTCTAATTAATAACGAACCCTTCATCCCGCTGGTGCGCTTACAGCAGGCAACCGGCATGAAACATGTTACCGACATTATCAATCTCAGCGATTTTGATCCTGTGAGGACGACACAATCCTTTGTTCAATCCTTTACCGGGCCTGCTTTTGATGTTGTAGGTGGGGCGCTCACTGCCGTTATCAATCTCATTTTCCTGCTATCCGTGATGTTTTTCTTGATGCGCGATGGCTCGATCTTTGTCAATAGAGGTGTGCAACTACTTCCCGGCTCCTATCAAGGGGATGCGCGTCGTCTATTGTATGAGTTAGGGCAGGTTTGGAATGCCTATTTGCGCGGTCAATTGACGTTAGCGTTGTTTATGGGCATCGTCGTCTTTATCATCGCCACCGTCATCGGAATGCCTAATCCCTTAATCTTAGGCATGATCTCGATGATATTAGAAGTCATCCCCAGCATTGGCTCAGGTTTGGCAATATTTCCTGCCGGACTCTTGGCATTAACAGCACATTCCACCACCATTCCCGGTTTAGAGGGATCGGCTTTTGCACTCATGGTGGTCATCATTTGGGCGCTGCTGCAAAATATCGAGGCTTACATCCTTGTGCCGCGTATTATGGGTGGCAGTCTGAATCTGCATCCTATCGCGGTCATTTTAGGGATTATTGCTGGCGCCAGTCTCGCGGGTGTTTTGGGAATTATCCTTGCTGCACCAACAGTTGCCAGTCTGCGGATTTTCGGGCAATATATTTATGGTAAACTGATGGATCGTGATCCCTTCCCAATAATGATACGTCACAATAATAAATCACTCTTTGGTGATTGGGTGCGCCGTATACGATCCACAGGTGTAGAAACACGCATCAGCCCTCAAATTCGAGAATGGCTGGGCGCAAGGAGAAATTGACTCATGCCCGAATCAGAAGAAGTACAAACCGAGAGCCTCTCGGTTACAGAAAATTATGCTGCTTGGATTTCCCACGAACCAGACGGTGAGATCGTTTATCATCTCGAATTGGGTGCGGTAACAGTTCACTTTTTTGAAGAAGAATGGTTCGAGGTTGTGGAACTGGTTCACGCCGCCGCTCAGCAGGCCAACAAGCGTCGGTAATGACTACAACGCCCCGCGTCGAACGGTTGCTCATTGAGGCAATGGCGAAGCATCTGCCGCCGAGTGGTACGGCCCTGCGGATGGTGGATGTCTTTGGCAAAGCAGCAGCCGTTCTGCGTGACCAGCGCCCCGATATTCAAGTGGTATTGTCGCCTCAAAAGCTCACGGGATGGCGCATTGCCGCAGATAGTGTTGATGCAGTCGCCGCCTATAACGCAGAACCCTCACCGGATTTGCTGAAGTCCGCCATGCATGTGCTGCGTCCCGGTGGTCGCCTCATCATTATGAACTCCCAACTTGATCCGGCTGAAGGCTATGTGAAAATACTTGAATCAGCTGATTACACCCGTATTTTGGTCGAGGTTGGCGCAGAATGTCCGCTGCCAGTTGGGGCGTTGATACGGGGCGAAAAGCCACATACCGAAGCCAGCACAGTTGAACGGGTGAAGCAGGTTGCGGCTCAAGATGCTCATCCTCGTGTCGGTCGTTATTTGCATCTGCTTGTTCATCAAACCCCACATAAACCGACATGGCGCTTGACCGCTGAGGACAAAATTCAGTGGGAAGCGGTGGGTGTAGCCGGAGAGGGTGAAGTCGTACTGCTTACCTTTAGCAGCTTACCCAAAGCCGTCGAGTTTATGCAGCCTGCTGTGATGGCGGGTCACATCACGAACGTCAACAAAATTGCCAAGTTCAAGTGGGATGTGGTCAAACAATGGCCGTTCCCCACCATCCTCAATCCCAGTGATGAGATTTTTGATACACAGCCGATTGCCATGCTTGATATTGACCCCCAAAATGCCGAAGCCGCCGATGAATAGCCTCTAACGAAAGTTTCTCCGTTTGACCATCAGCTTACACGGCATTCAATTTCTAGCTTCTGACGCAGGCGCTCAATTATTGAGTCATCTCGCATCACAAGACCTCAGTGAATCATCCACGCTCCGTTTATTGACCACATTACGCAAATCTTATTCTCCTGAGCAAGCCAGCGCAGCCTTAGAAATGGCTCAACTGCGTCTGAAAGCTGTTGATAAATTTGGCGCGAATGCCAGCAGACTGTTCTTTACGCGTCATGCACTTGAGCAGGCTAGTGATCCCTTAGTGAGAAATTATCGTGCATCCCAAATTGGGGCAAAACTGATCGTCGATGCTTGCTGTGGGATTGGTGCGGATTCGTTAGCTTTAGCTGTGGTAGGCGCAGATGTAATCGGTGTTGATCAAGATGCGCTGCGGGTTGAGATTGCCCGCTTTAATGCGAGCATCTTAGATGTAAAAGCGCGGTTTCAAGTCGGCGATGTCTGTGCTGGCTTACCTAATGCCGATGTGGTGTTCTTCGACCCCGGCAGACGAGATGAGCAGGGCAGACGCATTCATGATGTGGAGCGCTACCAACCGCCGCTAAATACAATCCGTTCGTGGACGCATCAACAAGTGATTGTGAAATTATCACCCGGCGTTGACCTTTCCCAACTCGAATCGTATGGCGGGCGTATAGAATTCATTTCGGTGAATGGCGATTTAAAAGAAGCGGTCTTGTGGCGTGATGGAACAGCCAAAGGTCTATCCGCAACCTTGCTTACTGGTAATCAAATATATAAATGGGAAGCGAAAGATGTAGCCAGTTCCGCTATGACCCTGTCTGAACCGCGCACTTGGCTGGTCGAACCTGATCCGGCACTGTTACGCGCGGGATTAGTGCAGGATGTCGCATCGCACTTCGCCGGAAACCTGCTTGATGAAACCATCGCCTACTTCACCAGCGACCAAAAGCCAGATTCGGTATGGGTGCGCTCATGGAGAATTTTAGATTGGATGCCCTTTAACCTCAAGCATTTGCGAACCTATTTGCGTGAACATCAAGTCGGTCATGTGACCGTCAAGAAACGTGGGACAGCAGTCACCCCCGATACCTTAATCCCTCAGTTAAAACTCAAAGGGGATGAATCCCGCGTACTGGTGTTGACTCGCTCTCAAGGTCGCCAAATCGTCATGATATGCGCCGAATTCGTCCCATAACGATCTATTTACAAGTTTTTGTACTAATCTGCGTCTAAAATTGGACTATTGTGGTTCAAATCACCGACCTGCACATGGTAAAATAAACGCACTATTTCCACCGTAAACGTATGGGAGGACATCCATGTTACCTGCTTATAACGTTGAGTCGTTCAGCGATTTTTCCAAACCCGAAAACGATGCGTCGATGCGCGCCGCCCTGAAAAAAGCTCAATCTGAAATTGGTAAGACCTATCCATTGGTGATTGGTGCCGAAGTGATTGAGCGCAAAGATGTGTTCCCGTCGATCAATCCGGCACGTCCCGCCGAAGTCGTGGGTTATTTTGCCAATGGTACGGCTGATGATGCCGATAAAGCGCTTGCGGTAGCCACCGAAGCCTTCAAGACATGGCAGTATGTACCTGTCGAAGAACGCGCACGTTATCTACTTCGTGCCTCCGCATCCATGCGCCGCCGCAAAAACGAATTCAACGCTTACATGGTGTTGGAAGCCGGTAAAAGCTGGTATGAAGCTGAAGCAGATACCGCCGAGGCTATCGACTTCTTAGAGTTTTACGCACGTCAAGCCATTCGCATTGCCGATGAAAGCCATATGCTCGCGCCATATCCACCGGAACAAGTCGGTTACTACAATATCCCCTTGGGTGTCGGTGCGATTATCCCGCCTTGGAATTTCCCCACTGCCATCCCCACAGGTTTACTCGCTGCTGCCATTGTCACAGGCAACACCGTTGTCTTTAAGCCTGCCGAACAAACCACATGGATTGGCTATAAAGTCGCTGAACTATTTTGGAGTGTCGGCCTGCCCAAAGGTGTGTTGAACTTCCTGACAGGGCCGGGAGAAGTTGTCGGCGCGCGTATGGTGACCAGCCCACTCACTCGTTTTATCGGCTTCACAGGTTCAAAGCAAGTTGGCCTGTGGATTTATGAGAACGCCGCCAAAGTTCAACCCGGACAAATTTGGTTGAAACGCGCCATCCTCGAAATGGGCGGCAAAGATGCGGTGCTGGTTGATGAAACTGCCAACCTCGAAGAAGCCGCACAAGGTATCGTCGCTGGCGCATTTGGCTTCCAAGGGCAGAAATGCTCGGCAGGCTCACGCGCCATCATCGTAGACTCGGTATATGAGCAGGTTGCTAACCGTGTCGTTGACATCGCCAAAAAGCTGACTATTGGTATGACCGACGAAGGCAATCATATCAATATGGGTCCGGTTGTCGATCAGGATGCCTATAAGAAAATCATGGACTACATCGAAATCGGCACTCAGGAAGGCAAGTTGCTTCTCGGCGGACAGCCGCTTGAGACAGCTACCAATGGCTACTTTATTCCGGCGACCATTTTTGGCGATGTGCCGTGGGATGCCCGCATCGCCCAAGAAGAAATTTTTGGCCCGGTGTTGGCGATGGTCAGGGCTAACGACTTTGAAGATGGATTACGCATAGTCAATAGCACCGAGTATGGTTTGACGGGTGCATTATTCAGCAACGACCGTGACCGTCTGGAACAAGCTCGTCGCGAATTCCATGTTGGTAATCTTTATCTCAATCGCAAATGTACCGGAGCCTTGGTCGGCATTCATCCCTTTGGCGGTTTCAACATGAGCGGAACCGATAGCAAGGGTGGTGGGGCAGACTACTTGCTCCAATTTACACAGGGTAAAAGCGTCGCTGAACGTCTATAATCCCCTGACTTTTGATTTCATGGGGGCGCAAGCCTTGCGCCCCTTTCATAAACACGCCAATACGCCTCGTATCGGATGCATAATTCTCTCTCATTTCTAAAACATAGATTTTACTTCACCAAAAATGTATGAAAATCTGTTGATTTTCACCAAATAACTTTGCGTCTATGAATTGGTGCGCTAGAATAGACAATCTTTATTCATGATGTGTCTACTTCTAAGGGGTTGTTAATGAAGAGTCCGATGAAGCAGGAAGTGCTTTCGTGGGCAGATGTTGATCGTCTTATTGATGTGTTACTGCCTCCGCTGAAAATTGTCGGCACTTTTGACGCAATGGTACTCGTGACTCGTGGTGGAATTATACCGGGTGGTCTCCTTGCGGAAGCTATCGGCATCCGCCATATCTTAACTGCTGCCGTAGACTTTCCAGCGACCGAGTCGGCGGGCTTGATGGCGTGGCCTACCTTTATGCAATTCCCTGATCCAACCTTGCTGCGTGATCGGCGTACATTAATAGTAGATGATGTTTGGGGAAGTGGGCGTACCAGCACTGCCGTTAAAGGCCGTGTGCAGTCCTCCGGTGGCATTCCATATACCTGTGTGTTGCATTACAATCCTTATCGGTCTATGTTTAACCGTGCTGAACCGGATTTCTATGGGTCTATTACGGATGCTTACATTATTTACCCGTGGGAGCTGGATCGCGGTACTCAGGGATTAGAAACTGGTGTGCCGGACATTAATTAAACAGAAGAACATCTTCGTTTTCACAAGACTTTCTGTTATAATTGTTGACGGATAAGGTTTACGTCGCATTTTACTTCAACACACTAACCTAAATCTAATACAGATCGTGTAACCTGTTTTTTAAATTACTGTGGTACAGGTTCACACAGTCTCCAGCTTACTTATTTTACCTTACCAGCCGATTCACCCCGGCGATAGAACATCTTTATTCCCATCGCCTCATACTAAATAATGCACTTTTTTTGAACAGATGTTTATATTAAGCGACCTGTAGAAGTTGGTGGCGCGGAATTATGGGTTTGGACATTCCGACATAAAATGTCCGGTACACAACAGGAGAAATGGATGAAATCGGCAAAGTTTACGAAGAATAGTGAATCGGGTGGACAAAGCGAGTTTGAGCAACTCTTAGAATCGTCGTTTGCGTATACCCCGCCGCGTCGTGGCGAAATACGTAACGCGATTATTCTGCAAATTGAAAGCCGCGAGATAATCGTGGATATGGGTGCGAAACAGGATGGCATCGTTCCAGCGCAGGACATCGAGCGTTTAGACGCAGATGTAAAGAATGGCCTTATCGTTGGCGGCGAGGTTCCGGTTTATGTGCTAAATCCTCGTGATCAGGATGATAACCTGATTGTTTCGATCAACATGGGTTTGCAGCAATACGATTGGGAAAAAGCACGTCAACTGCTAACGTCGGAAGATGTCGTACAGGTCAATGTTACCGGACACAACCGTGGTGGTATTCTGGTACGTTGGAATCGGCTGGAAGGCTTTATCCCCAGCTCTCACTTGGTATCGGTCAACCTTGCCAACGAACGCAGCGGTGCATGGAATGAATTTGCAGCCAAGCCGTTAGGTGTCAAGGTCATCGAAGTCGATCAAGATCGTCGTCGTTTGATCTTCAGCGAGCGCGAAGCACAAAAGGAATGGCGTGCCCAGCAAAAAGCCCGCTTGCTTTCCGAACTCAAGGAAGGCGATGTGGTCAAGGGTACGGTCACCGGTCTGCGCGACTTCGGTGCATTCGTCAATTTGGGCGGCGCGGATGGCCTCATTCACGTCAGCGAATTGGCATGGCATCGTGTGGATCATCCCCGTGATGTCCTCAAGGTCGGTGATGAGATCGACGTTTATGTCTTGACGTTGGATCGCGGTTCTAACCGTATCGCCTTGAGCCGTAAACGTCTCTTGAATGACCCGTGGGAAGATGCCGACAAGCGTTACCATGAAGGTCAGTTGATTGACGGCACCGTCACCAACGTGGTCGACTTCGGTGCATTCATTGCACTTGATAACGGTCTCGAAGGTCTGCTGCACTTAAGCGAAATGGGTGATGGTTCACTCAAGGAACCTTATTCATACGTGAAGAAGAGTGATCGTTTGAGCCTGCGTATCAGCCATCTCGAACCCGAAAAGCGACGTGTGGGTTTCACCCAGCGTTGGGGAACGGATGCAGCCGGTGCTGAAGGTGAAGGCGGCGAAGGTGTTCCATCTGAAAATGGTACAACCGAACCTGTACCGGATACGACCAATGCAGTCGAACCCGTGCCAGCAGAGTCACAAATTCAAACCGAACCTGCTCCCGAAGCAGAAGGCGGCGATAAGGCCGAATAACGAACGGTTGAGGGCGGTTAACAAACCGCCCTTTTTATTTGGACTCTTTGCATTGATCTTTGCGTCTTGGTGGTTCAATCACTCTTCTGCGTTGACAAATAATACCCCTACACCTATAATCCCCACCATCTTTAAGGAAAGGGAAGCGTAATTACTTATCAATAAGAAATTACGCCCACAGCAATTCGTGCTTGTTCCAGATCAACCAAACTAGGCTGGCATTCACTCGGTAACCTGTACCGATCAGGTTAACCGGGTTTTGTTGCGTCTGTTTCCTGAAAGAAAAAACCATTTTTACCGGGGGTATTACACTTATGCAGGCAGAACCTTTGTTAGGGACGATGACGGTGGACGAAATGGACTTCGCAGCGATGCTCGAAGCCTCTTTCGCCAAAGAACCCGAGCGCGGTGACATTGTTACTGGCACCATTCTGGCGGTGGATCGTAATGGCTTGATTGTCGATGTCGGTCTCAAGCGTGATGGCATTGTTCCGCGTCGTGATCTTGATCGTGTTGGGATTGACCCCAATTCGTATACGGTTGGCGCGGAAGTCGATGTGATTGTCGTCCGTATTGAAGATCAAGACGATAACCTCTTGCTCTCTGTGTCACAAGCACAGCAAAGCGAAGATTGGAAGATCGCCGAAAAACTAATGGAAGCAGATGAAGTGTGGGAAGGCACCGTCACCGATGCCAACAAGGGTGGTCTTATTGTCCCCTTTGGCAACCTGCGCGGATTTGTTCCCGCCAGTCATGTCATTGATCTGCCGCGTAACATTGCCGAAGATGACCGCAAGGGCTTTATGACTACGCTCCTTGGTCAGAAAATCGCCGTCAAGGTTATTGAAGTCAACCGCAAGCGTCGCCGTTTGGTGTTTAGCCAGCGCGATGCTCAGCGTGGTCGTCGTGAAGCCCGTAAGGAACTGCTGTTGGACGAACTGAAGGAAGGCGAAGTGCGTAAGGGCGTGGTCAGTGGACTGCGCGACTTCGGTGCATTCGTTGACCTCGGTGGAGCGGACGGCCTGATCCACATTTCGGAACTCGCTTGGCATCGCGTGAAGCATCCAAAAGAAGTGCTGAACGTCGGTGATGAAGTCGAAGTGTACATTCTGCGTTTGGATAGCGAAGGCAAGCGTATTGGCCTCAGCCTCAAGCGGTTGCAGAAGAATCCTTGGGCGCGCGCCGAGGAAATGTACCACGTTGGTCAGTTGGTCGAAGGCACAGTATCCCGCGTCGCACAGTTCGGTGCGTTCGTCAGCCTCGAACCCGGTATCGAAGCCCTGTTGCATGGCAGCCAGCTTGCCGATCCCGCGCCCGTTGATCCTAGCCTGTTGGTACACGAAGGCCAGCGTTTGTTGCTGCGCGTCATTAGCATTGAGCCAGATCGTCAGCGCTTGGGCTTGAGCCTCAAGGAAGTGACACAGG
>JBBQLX010000092.1:0-25077 GCA_038328375.1 Aggregatilineales bacterium
CTTTGGCCTGTGCCACCACGTCTTGCGTCGTACCATCAGGCTTCATCCGCACCTGCGAATTATCCATACGGATGTCGGCAATCGCTTTGGGTGTAATGCCCTGCGCGCGCAGCAAACCGCTCGTAGACATCGACGCTTCCGCCATGATGCTCAGCATATGGTCAGTGTCTACGCGAACCTCATCCTGCGAATTGGCGAGGCTCAACGCGTCGTCAATTAGGATGATCGCCAGCTTGGACAGCGGCACTTGGCGGTTGCCCTTTGCCACAAAATCCAGATTGCCGTTCGGATCGCCCCGTCCTTCGACTGCCAATTGCACTTGGCGATCCAGCTTTTCAAGATCAACCGCGCGTGTACTCTTAAACACATCCAACAACCGGGCCGCCGATGTATCAGGATGTCGCAGCAGTGCCAGTAAAATCAGTTCGGGTTGCAGGGTCGGCTTGCGATATTGATCTTTAAGCGCGACCGCCTCATTCATAACTGTATCAAGGTCTTTGGAGAGCAAATCCGGGTTTAATGTTCCCATTTAGTCATAGCCTTCTATGCTCAAAGTCTATCCCACTAATAAGCCCAAACATGCGTGATAGTGTGTCCAATTAAATAGTCAGTGACAAGCCTTAGTCGCCTGTCCACTTGCCAAAAGACACATCTCACAAAGATGGAAATTTGTTCTGGAAAACGCGAGAACCGATCACTTCACAGTAAACGTCGCCACCTGTAAACGGTCAGCCCGTTCACCCGTCGCTGCATCGACCCCCGTTAAGCGTTCGCCTGTTTGCCAATTATACACTGCTGCGCGTAAAGTGTATGCGCCCTGCGGCACATTCAGTGTGATTTCGTGGCAGGCTTTTTGTGCGTTCGGCAAACCATAATCGGCTTGTGCCACCAATTGCCCCGCCGCATCCTCAACATGCAGCGCCACCGAATACAAATCGTTTGACACACTCTCCGATTTGGTGGAACCTAACACAACTGTAACTTGTCCACTTTGGCTCACACCCGCTTTCTCGACCATCTGCATATGAATACCATCCCCAAATTGCAGCGGCATATCAGCCGGATTTATTAGGCGCGTGTATAACTTCAACGTCACCGAAATATCATCCAACGCAGTATAACATTCCACAAATTGCTCACTCGCCAACGCCCGTTGAAACTCCCCTAAACGGAAGTTCGGTGGATCAACATGCGAAATCGCCAACCAAATATTCTGCGATTGGTCGACAAACGCTTTTGCATGATTAAAATAATCGTCGTTTTCAGGTTTGCCGGAGATATATTCGGTCATCTGATGTTTAATGGGCAGGCCATATAAATAATGGTCGAGTTCCAGCGACCGAATCCAATCATAATTACCGGCATGATACGCCACCATATCACCCGCTTCAGCGTGTTCTTTAAGCACTGTACGAAATTCTCGCCACGATGGAATAATCCCGTTGAGATAGCCACTAAAATCCCCGCTGCCAATTGTCCACAATGCCGCCAGCACCCAAATCGACAGGATCACCAACGGCGAGACACCCAATCGGCTCAAGCGCTCGACACCCAATCCCACCAACACCGCCAGCAGAGGCCACAGGAAAATGATGTATCGAATCTGGTTGATGAACGGGTAAAAAACATTAACCGACAATGTGATAATCACGCCTGCCGCGGTCATAAAAAGGATAAATCGCAGCGACCAAGCATTCCGGTAAACCGCGAAGATCACCAGCACCGCCAGCAGCGCCACGCTATTATTACTAAATGTCAACAGCAGCGCAGGTACAGCCTTATCCAAGCTCATCCCCACAACCGCGTTGATCTTCGCCCCTTCCGAAAAATGAATCACGGCTGCGACCCACGGCAGATACAGCACTCCAACCACCACCAACAGCAATGAAACATCCCACCACTGCCGATTTTTCCGCACCATAACAAGGTGATATAAACCGATCACACCCATCACGAAAAACAATTGATAGTGCAGGTAAAATGAAGCCGCCGACACCACTACAAAACCAATTCGCAGCGCCCAACTGCGCGTTTTCCCTGCTTGGATCAAACGCAAATAGGCCCATACTTCGAACGCGCTGCAAGCCACAATCAGCGTATAAACCCGCAGTTCATGCAGGTAATAGATGTAATAGGCCGACGCACCAACCGCGACCGCTGCCCCCAATCCCACCAATTCCGCCGCTGGAATATGAACACTCGCCGCGAAATCTCGTCCCAATCGGTAGGTGAGCGCCACCGACAGCACACCGAATAACACCGAGAACAGCCGTCCAGCCTCCGCCGATGAACCCGCTGCTGTCAACCAGAAATGCAGTAAGAAGTAATATCCCGGTGGATTTTTTTCGTGTTGCAACTGCTCTGCCACCCGCGAGATCACATCACCCGCGCTAATCGGGCCGTATTGCTGCCCACCTGCATAAATGTACGAATAAATCTCGTCGTACCACATAGCATCTTTATTAAGACCGCTTATGCCTAGCCACGACACAACCAGCAGCAGTAGAATAACCCACCAGAAAGTTCTGGTAGGATGATATACACGCTTATCAATCGGAATGGATTCGATACTCACAGACTGAGGAACCATCAACATCGCCTCAGGAAATTAACGAGCCGATAATTAAACGCCTTCTGTCTGATTGCAACATCATTTGGTTATTTTTAGAGGCACTGCATGTTTTGAGCGTTCTAGATTTGTATCAATAAAACAACATGACATGGGAATTGATCAATTTCAAGAGTTCGATGATTGCCTTTTGTGATGTACCCCGACAGGTCAGAGCGGGCTTTAGCCTGCTTCCTGTCGGAACATGGAGCCGGACGGCTTTAGCCTCTGGCGGGAAAACCATCGTCTCAATTGATCTCACCTTATGTCACCTAACACATGCCCTGTCCCACCCGATTACCCATGAATGTTAACCAGCCCAGACAGCGCACGGCATTATACAACCAATTTACTATTGGGTTCAGGATTGATTGAATGCAACCAACGATGAAAACCGCTTTACGTTATAGCCAATGGATTGTGGTCGCGCTCGCCTTGAGCCTCACATTCCTCACTAATACTGAAATTCGTTCCGCTCAAACGTGTACATCACCCAACGGAACTATCACCCGTAGCAGCTTCCGCAGTACACCCGCCGAAACCACCTTCTATTATTCGGTCTACACACCGCCTTGCTATGATAATTCAGCAACAACCTACCCCGTTGTTTATCTCATGCACGGCTCAAACGATGATGATGGTCAATGGGGGCGCTTAGGCATCCAACAAGCGCTCGACACAGGCATCACCAACGGCACTCTCCCGCCCATGATCATTGTCATGCCTTTTGGCGAGTGGCTTGCCAATAAAAATCAATTTGATAGTGTCTCGTGGGAAAATGTTTTTCTCAACGAACTCATGCCGCTGGTCGAAGGCCAATATCGCATTGATGCCCGCCGTGAAACCCGTGCCATCGGTGGCATTTCACGCGGCGGCTTTTGGGCATATGAAATCGCTTTCCGCCATCCTGATTTATTCGGTTCGGTCGGCGGTCACAGTGCCTTTTTTGCCGAAGGCCAAGCCCCTGTCGATTTTGATCCGTTGAGAATGGCGAAGAATTCCACCGACTTAGATACCCTTCGCATCGAATTGGATCGTGGCAGTGAGGATTACGCCGCACCCGGAGTCGATTTGATGCACCAACGTTTGGATGAACGCGGCATCCTACACACTTACACCGTTTACCCTGAAGGTCAGCACAATAACGCTCATTGGCAGTTGCATGTCGCCGATTATCTAGCCTTTTATGGTTCAGCGTGGCAAACCCAAGCCACATCTACCCAACCGCCGCTTGTCTTTGCCACCAACACCCCAAATGTTCCGACAGCCACGCCGGTCGTACTTTCATTTTCGCCAACCATTGATCCCACATCAAATGCTGGTCAGGATATTTTCCTGCCTGCCGTGGCCTTTCCCAGCCTACAGGGAGATATATCCTTTGCTCAATTAGAAGCGGTTCGCGATGGACAAGCCGACTCCAAACTTGCGCTGGATGAAACCACTGCCGCTGCCTTACAAGCACGAAATGTGCCGCTGTCGCCTTCAATTATGGTCGTAGCAGATGATGCTCTCGCCAACACCCTTGGGCGTAATCGTGCGCTTTATACCCTCCTAGCCTTCGACCGTCTGACCATCCATTACCGCGTGCTGCACATGGACGGTCAACACCCGTTGGATACCGACATTTACACCTATCCTTTTGCCTTTCGCAGTGACCATCCTAATTATGAACCCCAGAAATTAACTCGTTTGCTCATGTCCGGTGTCACGGCCCTTACTCGTTTGACTCGCACCGAACTCGACGAGCAAGGCACTGATTGGGCAGCTTCCGGCATTATGGATACCGTGAATCACGCTGATTTTTTCCATACTAGCAACGAAGTCTCTTTTTCACCAAGTTGCCCCAAAGCGGATACCACGCCCCTCGGTGAATTTTGCTCCAAAGAATCACACTTCGATTTATTGACCAAACTCGGCTTAGATATTGTCGAACTTACAGGCAACCACAATAACGACTTCGGCACGGATAATTACCTCAAAACACTTCAGTGGTATCGAGACCACAATATCCGCACCATCGGCGGTGGCGAAAACTTGGAACAAGCCCGCACACCACTTTTACTCGACCATCACAGCAACAAAATCGCGATGTTGGCTTGCAATTGGATCGGCCCTTACTATGCCCTTGCAGGTGAAAACGCCCCCGGCGCGGCCTTCTGTGATTGGGATTGGCTGCGTGTCGTCATCCCCCAACTCAAAGCTGAAGGTAACTTCGTCGTCGTCTCAGTCCAATATCTAGAAATTGAGGACTACAAACCGTCCGCTAAACAAGTTTCGGACTTTCAAGGATTAGCCGACTTAGGCGCGGATGTCGTCCTTGGCACACAGGCCCATAAGCCCCAAACCCTCGACTTTTACGGCGCACGTACCGGACAAGAAGCCTTCATCCATTACGGCCTCGGCAACCTCTTCTTTGACCAACCCTTCTGGGGCAACAGCCGCTTCTTCATGGACGAACTCTATATCTACAACGCTCATCTGCTCAATGTCGATCTCTTCACAGGCATCATTGACGACCTCGCCCGTCCGCGTCCCATGACGACCGATGAACAAACCAACTTCTTCGCCTTCATGTTCAACACGCAAGGCAGTTTTCAATAGACATTCGCTTATTTCATTGGATAATCACTTGCCATCTCAACCAATGTTTTCGTAGGGACGGGATTTTTCCCGTCCGCCAAATAATCACCATCCAAATTTGCGGTATTCCCATGATGGAAAAACGACCGACTTCCTTCATTTACGCTAACACCATGCCACTGTAGGAGAGTATCTATGTGTACTCCCGCTTTGAATTGGTCTACGAACCATGAGTATGATTGACATCTTAGGTTTGAAAACTCGAACCGAATCCGCTTGCTTTTCACGCTCATTTGTTCTAAAATGAATTGATATATTTGGGAAGAGATGTGTCTTTTCCTCGTAACTTTACAACACTATTTCATCTCTTTTGTGGCGGAAATCCGAGTGTGTCTATGTCGCCGCCGCCGCCGACATAAAATCGCCATTGTCAATAAATATAGCTATACCGTGATTGCTAGTTAGTCTATCCAAATTTCAAATCCTCGCTTGGTTCCCCTCACTGTACACGGAGAGGGTAAGCGCCGACTGAGTGTACTCACGCAGGCGCTATAGGGGGTGAGGTTCTGAGGCAGGTTTTCGCAACTAGGAATCAGGGTAACTATCTTTCTTGAAACTTGCCTCTTGTAACTCTTTTTCTATAAAGCAACGACAGCGGCGGCAGACCCAAAATGAATCACCGCAGCAAATCTCACCGAGCAATCCGCCGAAACTGCACAAACAAAGGTTCTGAATCTGACGAAATTGCAGAAGTTTCCGAATCAAAAGGCAAAAAATCACCTATTGGCAATGCCGAAATTGCTGCCGATTTTGCCAACTGTCACTGCCGACAAAGACGACATCGACGACAAATGAGGGAGAACACACGTTATAAGCCCGACAATTGCGACATTTGAGCGATTTCGGATTTGCAGCTTTCGCAGTTTTTAAGGGAGTCCCGGCATCTTAATCGACAACTTCCCGTTCGCCGGAATTTTCCCGAACAAAACCCCGCACACTGCCGGAATCGCCTGAGGAAGCGGACTATAAGTCAACACATAACCGGCGATCTTCGGGTAAACCGTAAAATCATAAACCGAAGCCAGCGCCACTGCAATCGTTTTCTCAGGGGGTAAAGCCTTCACCAACGCCTGCTCATTCGCATCAGCATCAGCGTTTTGGGTGAACACCACCGCCAAATCACTCAGATTGGCTTGTATTTTAGCACTCTGAATTTCGCTCTCTGAAGGAGAAGTATGGATGGATAACAGCCGCACCGTCACCCCACCCACCTTACAATATTCGGGGATTTGGATGCGTGTACCCGGGTAAATCAGCGCCACACTCTTACCCGCTTGTATAGGCAAAACATGGTTTTTATCCAGCGCGATGGTCACACCTTTTTCAAACATCTCATTGATCAACGGCGCGTGTTCCATTAAGTTCAGTCGTTCTGTAACCATATTCGGGTCAAGCGCCTGCCAACTGAGCAACCCATAACGCTCTTTCGCCGCCAAAATCCGTCTTACCGACTCGTTGATACGTTCTTCCGGTATCGCGCCCGACCGCACCGCATCAATCACCGCCTGAATACCCGCCGCCTGCGCCTCCAAACTAACGTGTGCTGCGATCACCAGATCAACACCCGCCTTAATCGCGCTCAACGCCGCATTCGGATAGCTGTATACCGTATCAATTGCATCCATATCCAGCGCGTCGGTCACAATCAAGCCTTGATAACCCATTTCCTCACGTAACAATCCCGTGACGATATTATGGGACATCGAGGCTGGCAAATCTGTCGTCAGTTCCAGCGCCGGATACCAGATATGCGCCACCATCACCGTACTCACACCAGCTTCAATCGCTGCTCTGAACGGTGCAAGTTCCACTGTTTCCAGCCGTTCGCGGTCGAGTGCGATCACAGGCAAACCGGTATGCGAGTCCGTGCTGCTGTCACCATGACCGGGGAAATGTTTAGCCGTTGCCAGCACATTTCCACCCTGCATCCCCTTGATAATCCCTGCCAGTATCGGGCTGGTCATCTGAGGATCATTCCCAAAAGATCGTCGTTTAATAATCGGGTTATTGGGATTGGTTTCGAGGTCAGCCACCGGCGCGAGATCCATATTCACCCCCACCGCCAGCATCTCTTGTGCCATCGCCTGCCCTACCCGCTCAGCCAAATCGGTATCTTCCGTTGCCGTGAGCAGCATTGGAACTGGAAACGTTGTAAACCCATTGCTCAAGTGGGCAATTATCCCACCTTCTTGATCAACCGCGATAAACAGCGGCAGTCCACCGCTTCCCGTAATCGTCTGCTGATAGGTGTTGATGAGTTGCGTGACTTCAGCCGGAGTTTTAACATTTTCGGGTAATAGCACCAACCCACCCGGTTGTTGTTGGGTAAGAAAATCTCGCCCTGCCTCGGTCAGTTGGCTGCCATACAGATTAACGATAAACATCTGGGCAACCCGCTGCTCCAGCGACAGATTTGCCAGCGGATCAGTTTGTGCGAATGTCGGTTGGCTAACACCCAAACTCAGCAACATAAAAACACAGAGGCTTATCGCTAAGCGTCTCTGTGTCGGGATAAAGGCTGATAGAAAATTTAAACGGGGCATTCAACCAAGCTGCTTACTGACCTGTCTCACTGAGGCGGTAACCGATACCGCGCACATTAACAATCAAGTCAGCATCCTTACCAGTTTGCTTGAGCTTACGACGTAGGTTACTCACATGCGGGCGGATCACTTCGCGGGCTTCAGCTTCATCAACTGCGTATCCTCGCACTTCACGCACCAATTCATGGCACGAAACCACGCGTCCACGATGTGCAGCCAAGTACAACAACAGGTCGAACTCGGTCGGGGTCAGGTCAATCGGCTGGTCACCCACTGAAATCTGGTAACGACCGGGGTAAATCGTCAGTGGCCCCAGCGTCATGTTAGCGTTCATCGGCTCGACGGGCGCACTGCTGCTCTCGTAACGCGCTTCTGGTGCAATCGCTGGCGGTTCGTCATCCTCATAAACGGCTGCGATAGCTTCAACATCCGCCCGCGTCAATTCAAAAACATTACTGCGGATGGCATCCAACAGCGCACGACGGCGCTTGAGGTTACGCGCACGTTCCACACCACGCGCCACACTTTGCCGGATGTCTTGGCTGGAGCTGGGCTTAATCAAGTAATCGTGTGCGCCCAACCGCAGACTTTCAACCGCTGTTCCTAAGCTGGCGTAACCCGTCATTAGGATAACGATTCCATCAGGAGCGATATCCTTAATACGTTTGAGCAAATCAACCCCGGAAAGACCGGGCATACGTATATCGGTGAGGATGACCTCATATTCGTGACGGGAAATCATCTCAAGTGCTTCTTCACCACTCGCGGCTTCATCAACCTGATAGCCAATGCGTTGCAGAGTTTTGCTTACCGAATAACGGATAGCCCCTTCATCATCGACAACCAGAACGTGGGCAGTATCGACCATAGTATCCATAGCGCCAACCTATATCTAGTATTCACTATTCCCATATTTTGTCTTAATGATAAACAACTTAATCTACTTACGCAACCAACAACGGTTCTTACATAGTTGTTTATAACTTAAAATTTAACAGAATTCATGAATTTTCCAGAAATTGAAAATAGATAATTGGCTCATCATTATTCCGTACCGCGAATACTTCGCTAACGAACCATTCGTGGTTTAAAGCAATCGCCGCAATGATATTATTGATAACCAATAGCGGAACTTGGTGACGAATCACCTTTGGAATCTTATGGTTGACCATCCACCGGCTCAGCTTTTGAGTATGCCCATTCATCCCTAATGGCGCGAATAGTTCCCCAACCTGTCGGGTTCTCAATACCACGTCCGATCCTTCAGGGACAGAAAGTCTACAAACCATTTTAGATTCGGATGGAAGAATCATCGTACTCTCTAAAGTCCAACCATCAAACAAATGACGAGATGGCACATTGATATTAAGACTAAAGTTGATAGGGAGCAATGGGTTATGCTGGTCTATCTCTGCATTATTTTCAGCCTCAACCACAAATATATTGTAGTTGACCCTTAATCTGAAACCGCCACCCAGCAGAGCGATTGCTCCCTGCTGACCACGCTTAGCGATTTCAATCGCATATATAACCAACTGCGCCGCCGTGTCTTCTGATGAGCCAAGCTGTCCGATGGCCCAGATTAAGAGTCGCCGTTGCAAGGCTGAATGCAAACCTTGAAACGCGTTTCGGTCAATTGAAATCTGCCGGGGCGAAACCGTTACCGCTGCTGATTGGCTAAACAACAGAACATGCTGCTGAAGGTAATCATCTTCAACCGCTGCGATTTCAGCCAACCGTGCTAATGCAGGTCTAACCTGAGGGGTGTATTCTGCAAGCATTGGCAGCACATCCAATCGGATCGCGTTTCTTAATAAAGAAGTGTCTGAATTGGTCGAATCATGACAGGGTATGAGATCATGCTGTTCACAGTAGGCTTCAATTTCAGCCCGTGATACCTGAAGAAGCGGGCGAATCAGTGACAACTCAGTGTGACCGGGTACGGGTGAGCGTAGTGCCATGCCCGCCAACCCATGTACGCCTGCCCCACGCATCAAATGCATGAGTACCGTTTCGGCTTGATCATCCATATGGTGTGCGACCGCGACACTAGTTGCACCAACTTTTTCAGCCACATGTGCTAAAAAATCATAACGCGCCACACGAGCCGCTGCTTCAATTCCAAGCTGCTGTTTCTGAGCGAGTTGGGCAACGTCAGCTTGTCCTAGGGTAACGTCCACGCCCCACTCATGGCATATTTGCTGGACAAAACGCACATCACCTGCGCTTTCTGCCCCACGCAATTGATGGTCAAGTGTAGCCGCATGAATGATAATACCAAGACGTGGTGCGAGTTGGTTGAGGATATGGAGAAGCACCAACGAGTCGGCTCCACCCGAAACACCCACAACCAATTTTTGACCCGTTGTGATAAGCTGAAACTTCTGAATGTTTTGCTGGACGTGTTCGAGCATAGCCTAAAGTCGCTGTTGATATGAGCCTTTGTGCAAGGCAGCGATTTAAATGGTTTAGAATCAGGGCATCCATTATCCATATAACAATGCCAGCAACCATTATAGTATAGTTGTCGCAGGGTTAGTTATCTTTGTATTCGTTGGAGCGCGTGTTATAATGCCGCCCGCTTTCCTTTTCCGTGAGGAGCTTCTACGTGCAGAGTCCGTTTGATTTTTTGCTTGGCATATTTTCTTTGGACATCGGCATAGACCTGGGCACTGCCAACACTCTTGTCAGTGTACGCGGCAAGGGTATTGTTATCAATGAACCATCTTTCGTAGCGCTTGATAAAAAGACACGCCGCCCCATCGAGGTTGGCGCTCGCGCAAAAGAAATGTGGAATAAAAACCCTAAGGATATTATCGTCGTTCGTCCCTTACGTGACGGCGTAATCAGTGAGTTCGAAGTCACTGAGGCTATGCTCAACCATCTCATTAATAAAGCACATGAGCAGACGTGGGTTCCACTTCCACGTCCGCGTGTTGTCGTAGGTATCCCAAGTGGCGTAACCGAAGTTGAAAAACGTGCGGTCTTCGACGCGACCATTAGTGCAGGCGCTCGTGAAGCCTATTTGATTGAAGAACCTGTTGCAGCAGCCATTGGTGCGGGTCTTCCGGTTCAGGAAACACGCGGCAGCATGATTATTGACATTGGCGGAGGAACGACCGAAGTTGCCATCTTCTCACTTGGTGGCATCGTTATCAGTCGTTCGATCCGTGTCGCTGGTGATGAAATGGATGAAGACATTGTGCAGTACATGCGTACCAAGCACAATTTACTCATTGGCGAACCCACTGCTCAAAAAGTGAAAGAAGAAATTGGCTCAGCCTATCCGCTTCCACAAGAACGTACATGGATGGTCAAAGGCCGCAACCTGATGACTGGACTACCCGCGTCCGTCGAAATCAGTTCTATTGAAATCCGCGAAGCTGTTTCAGGGTCGGTAGACATCATCGTTGATACCGTAAAAGATGCACTGGACGACACACCACCTGAATTGGTCGCAGACTTAATGGAAAGCGGTATTTGTATGGCGGGTGGCAGCAGCCAGCTCAAAGGCCTCACCGACCGTATTACCGACGAGGTTAATATTCGGGCATGGTTAGCCGAAGACCCCATGACTTGTGTGGCTCGCGGTGCAGGTCGTGTACTCGAAGATTACAATAACCTTCGACGTTTGTTGGTCGGTCTGGAACGCGGCAGTACACGCCACTAAACAATCAAGTTTCATCTATCAAAATGTCTAAATTGGCCTGCTTCCAATCTCCATTCAGGTTATCGTGAGTAAACCGTGTCGGACAAGTTTGATATAATGCACGGTATTGTAAGCCAATTGAGGCATTAATTCGTGCGTAACTGGCGGTCGAATCGTATTCTTTTCTTGGGTGTATGCCTCGCCATCGCATTGGTATTAATCGCGACCAGCCAAGCGGGATTCTTAGCCCCCATAAAAGGCATCATCGCTGCTCCTCTAAACTTTGTTACTGGATTGCTCAACCGGACAACGCAGGATGCGGTTAAGATTGCCGATATGTCATCCGATGTGCCGACATTACAAAAACGCGTCGCGGATTTAGAAGAAGCATTAGCCCGTTATCAATCCGAATTGGTTGAACTCCGCGAAGTCGCCAACGACTACCAACGATTATCCGAACTGGTTAATTACACCTCGCAAACCCAAAACGAGGAATTTCTAGCAGCAGATGTTATTAGTAATGCCGATTCGAATGCCCCACTGCAAACCATTTCAATTAACAAAGGAACACGCGATGGTATCACCATAGGAATGCCTGTCGTATCCCAGTTGGGCTTAATTGGACGCATCACAGATGTGACAGCCAATGCATCACGCGTACTCCTCATCACCGATGTTTCGAGCGCTATCAGTGGGCGGCTCCAGACAACCCGTGATGAAGGCAGTATCGTCGGTCAATCCAGCAATGATTTACGTATGGAATTCATCCCCCTTAACGCTAAAGTTCAAGAAGGTGATATTGTCATTTCTTCCGGTTTGGGTGGCAATCTACCCGCCGGTATTGTGATTGGACAGGTCACGAGTGTGCAGCAGCGCGAGTTTGAGCTTTTCCAAAATGCTGTTGTCCGCAGCCTTAACAATTTCGCAACGCTTGAAACGGTACTCGTAGTCACTAACTTTCAACCCGTTGATCTTTCAGTGTTTGAGCAAAGCACACAAACGGCTCCGGGAAGCTAAACAATGGGTACTTTCCTTAGTTTACCGATTATGATATTGGTCGCAGCTTTACAGGTCACAGTGATGCCACAAATCAGTCTTTGGGGTGGTCGCCCTGATCTAGTCTTGTTAGTTGTCGTATCGTGGGCGCTGAATGCGACACTCGAACAAGGTGTGTTGTGGGCTTTCGTCGGCGGCATTTGCAAAGACTTGCTTTCAGCAGCCCCCCTCGGCACATCACTTATCGGCCTCATTCTCATTGTTTTCGCAATTCATACTGTTAGGCAGCAGCTTTTCAGCGTAGGCATTTTTACATTGATCTGGGTGAGTTTAATTGGAACGATCATTCAAGAATTCTCTATTTTGATCGTTTTACTTTTCAGCGGATTTCAACCTCAATTCGCCAGTCAGCTCGGCTATGGAATCATGGTTGACCAATTCCGGTTATTCATCGTGCCCACAATCGTTTATAATCTCATCGGTATTGTCCCGATCTATTTAATAACGCGCATCATTCAACGCGCTGTAGGAACCAATCTCCGATTAACCCGATGACCACTTTTTTTGCATCACCTACTGCTGGATATTGTCTGGGAACCAAAACACTAAACTAAAGCACCGGACAACTAAAATATCCATAACCACCAATGAGTTTTAGGCAGGAGAACAATAACAATGAACAGACGTTTACTTCCCTTTCAGGGGTGGCGACTGACGTTATTTCAAGCCGTAATGTTCGCCGTGTTTATTCTATTCTCACTTCGTATGTATGATCTACAGATTGCAAGTTACCAAACCTATGAGGCGGCAGCCGATGAAAACCGTTTAAGCCGCCTTCCAATAGCCGCCGACCGTGGTGTTATCTTTGATCGTAATGGCATACCACTCGCCCGAAACGTACCCGCTTTTAATGTGACCATCATCCCGGCCCTTTTACCCAGTGATCGCACAACCACGTTGCAAATCTTTAACCGGCTATCCGCGCTGGTAAGTGTCCCGCCGACGGCTGATATTGCTGCCGCAAGCGCACGAACAACCGGACAAAAAATCCGCAGTATCGAAGAACTTGTAGCAGAAGGTGAAGGTATTGCCCCCTTCCGTGAAGTGACAATTGCCCGCGACGTTGATCTTCATGTCGCGCTGCAAATCCGTGAGGAACGTCAGTCCTTACCCGGCGTAGACGTACAAGCAAAACCAGTACGTGAATATCCTACAGGAGAACTAACCGCGCACATTGTTGGCTATATGGCTCCAATCCCGCCGGAGGATGCAGAAGAGCTCATCAAGCAAGGTTACGACCCCGCTTTTGATCGTATCGGTGTTGACGGCATCGAGTACTATTTAAATAACGAATTGGCGGGTAAACGAGGTTCTCAACTTCGTGAGGTTGATGTCGCAGGCGCAACCATCCGGCAGTTGGAGCAAGTTGACCCTGTACCCGGTCAAAATGTGCGACTGACTCTCGATGTCGATTTGCAAAAACTCGCAGAAGATGCACTCAAAAACGAAATTGCTTTGCTGAACTCGACCTACAAAAAGGTAGTCAGCCAGCAAGGCGTTATCATCGCCATGAATCCCCAAAATGGGCAGATTTTGGCAATGGTCAGTTATCCGGGTTACGACAACACCAAATTCGCCCGCACGATTGATGTGAATTACTATGAGCAGGTCGCCAACGACCCATTGAAGCCACTAATTAATAACGCCATTCGCTCCCTCTATCCGCCCGGTTCGACATGGAAGCTCATTACCGCGTCGGGTGTGCTTCAAGAAGGTGTCATCTCCCCTAACAGTGTGTTGGATGATCCCGGTCGGCTGGTGGTCGAAAACAAATACGCACCAAATGACCCTGCCGCATCTCAAACATTTGTATGCTGGAAGCGTGATGGACACGGCTTAATCAATATGATTGGTGCAATTGCCAATAGCTGTAACGTCTACTTCTATCAAGTCGGCGGTGGCAATCCCGATGTCCCCGAAGTCACATTACGTACCGGCGGATTAGGCATCGAAGATTTGTTCCGCTACGCCACAGCCTATGGCATCGGAAGCGAGTTAGGCGTTGAACTGCCCGCCGAAAATCGTGGGCGTATGCCAGATCGAACTTGGAAACGCGTGTTATACAGTGAAAACTGGTCAACAGGTGATACTTATAATGCGGCTTTAGGCCAAGGCTACGTGAATGTCACACCGCTGCAACTCATCAGCATGGCAGCTACCGTTGCCAATGGCGGAACGCTGTATCAACCGACTATCATCGACAGCTTTCTTGATCCCGAAGGTAAAGTTGTACAGCCTTTCACCCCACATGTCCTGAGGAATGTCAATTTAGCGGAAGTTACCGGAACACTGAAGCTGCTTCTGGTTGAAGACATGATTATGAAAGGTCCCGATAGTCTGGATTGTATCTGCGAATCAGATAGTCCTTTTTACAATGGTGTTCGCTGCAATCCATCTGCCTATCGTAATACTGTTGATCTCAGCGTAAATCAGGATGGAAGCGATATACGCGACTATGAGGTTTATATTCCTGAGAATTACAACTTCAACGCAAAAATGTGTACTGAGTTACGCTTTAACGATAAATATCGCCCCGCTTTTGTCAGCCAAAGCAATATCGACATCGTGCGGCAGGGGATGCGCTCGGCTGTAACTGTTGGTACGGCGATGAAAGCCAACCTCCCGTATGTAGAGGTTGCGGGCAAAACTGGAACTGCCCAGTATTGCGATAATATTGCCAACGGTTTAGGGTTATGCAAATTCGGAAGTTGGCCTGCACATGCTTGGTTCGTGGCTTTTGCGCCTTACGAAAATCCTGAGATTGTTGTCGCTGGCTTCATCTATAACGGTACTGAAGGATCACTTTGGGCGCTGCCAATGGTACGGGAAGTCTTGGAGGCTTACTATCGACTCAAAAATCAACGGGCTGGCATTGCTCCCCCACCTGCCGCAGATGCTATAGCAGCGCCTGCTACGCCTGTACCAACAGTCATTCCCACAGGAGGGTAATTTGCAAACGGTTATCGACCAACGCCGCTTCGTTACACAGTGGACAGCAGCCATTCTAGTCGGTGCAATAAGTTTGATAGTATTCATCATACTAGGTCATACGCCCGTTATTCGGGCATTGGGCATGGCAGCTTCTGTTAGTGGTGTAGCCTTAATTTTGCAACGATTCGGCGTGGTCTTGGCCGTCATCGGTAGCTTTGCCTTGGCCTTTAGTCCGGCCTTCTGGTCACAAACAGGCGGTGAAGATACTAAACTGGTCGTGCTGGTTGCACTGACGTTATTGGTTGCGCTCGTAGTTACCGGATTGTTCATCTGGATTGGTCGGGTTACTGAACGCGGGTTAGTAGCCGGGGTCGTTGTTTTCGCAGTATTATTTTGGGCATTAGTCGGAACGCCACGCAGTCTACGGGTAACAACACTGCTCAACACATGGTTACTCTACATTTTGATTGATGTCATCATGAGTAGTAACCCACGCCCTGATGCACCTCTACCGACACTTCCCGGTCAGCATCACACTTTAGGTTTGCTCGTTTTATTGTTAATTGGTGTACTCAACGATCCTTTATTTGTCCTGCTTGCTCCTGCCCTGCTTGTTGGACTGTATATTTCAAAAGTGCAACTCCCGCGTTGGTATTGGGGGGTTATCCTAATCGTAATCGTGCTGGGTATTCGAGGGTTAATCACCCAATATGTGTCCAATGATTGGTGGCTCAAATCGGCTGCAACCCTGCAAACGACTGGCACTCAAGTTCCGTATTTTATTGCCGATGGCTGGCGCGAGGCTTCCCGCTGGATTTACCTCATCAATCTGGTTAGAAATCAGTTTACAGATATTGGCATCTTATTAGGCATTTTGGGGTTAGCGCGATTGGCACGTTGGTATCCACCTTTAGGAACAACCACCTTAATCGCTTATGGTTCATACGCGCTGTTCGGTTTGGTCTATTTTGGCAAAGATAGCAATGTTCTTCTCTTACCAATGATGGTTATACATGTTATCTGGATGACCTATGCCATCTATACACTTGGACAGTGGTTGCAAAAAAGTTTCTTCAAACGCAGCCAAACGGCTTGGTTAGCAACTGGCGCATTTACGCTTTTACCGCTCCTATTATTGGCACGGATTGCTGGCGTGTTATAGCGCGTGAAAAAATATAAGGTATAGTTAATGCTTAACAGACACCTACATCCTTTACAAATGGGGGTTAACATCTACCTCAGCACTTTCTTAACCCTTTATCATGGTGACATTCATGCAAGATCAAATCGTCGCAATTAAAGGAATAAAAGATGGGTTGTTAATTGCCCTTAGCCCAACCGAAGAATGGCAAGCAATTACGGCTGATCTTGCCGCGCGTATTGACCAACAAAACGCGTTTTTTGCGGGCGCACGCATTACGGTAGATTTGGGAGCTAGACCTGTCCCAAAACATGAACTAACTTCGCTAAAGGCTTTATTAGAGCGACGTGGGCTATCATTGTGGGCAGTCTTAAGCCATAGTGAAACAACCGTTGACGCAGCACAAGCGCTCGATCTTCACACCACCATCACGTCTCCCATTCCGGGCCGTGAAGATGACGAGGAATCGGAATTCGATCCCGAAGAAGATGGAACTGTTGGGGTAATGATTAAGCGAACACTGCGTTCTGGTCGAACGGTAAATAGTCCGGGACATGTGGTGGTATTAGGGGATGTTAATCCGGGTGCAAAAATCATCGCAGCGGGTGACATTATTATTTGGGGCAGATTACGGGGGATTGTTCACGCAGGGGCAGATGGAGATGAGGAAGCGGTCGTATGTGCATTGGATATGACACCCATGCAGCTTCGCATCGCGGGCTATATTACCACCTCACCTCAAGATAAGCGCCGCCAACCAAAACCGGAGATTGCTTCGGTGCGTAAAGAACAAATTATTGTAGAACCTTGGACGTATTGAAAGGAACATGCATCCTTATGGGGGCTAAAGTTATAACTGTTACGTCAGGTAAAGGCGGAGTTGGGAAAACCACCACGACCGCTAACCTTGGCGTTGCCTTAGCACGAATGGGCAAGAAAGTTGTCCTGATTGACGCGGATATTGGATTGCGAAATCTCGATATTGTCATGGGGCTGGAAAACCGCATCGTCTACGATATGGTGGATGTGATCGAAGGACGCTGCCAATTACGGCAGGCAATGATTAAGCATAAGCAGTTCCCGGATTTATTCCTTATCCCGGCAGCACAAACGCGTGATAAAACGGCTGTTAGCCCGACGGATATGATTCAAACAGCGGACAAGTTACGTCCTGAATTTGACTTTATTCTAATCGACTCCCCTGCTGGCATTGAACGCGGTTTCCGCAATGCGATTGCACCTGCCGACGAAGTGCTGATTGTTACCAATCCCGAAGTCTCAGCGGTACGAGATGCAGATCGTATCATTGGCCTGTTGGAAGCCAACAATAAAGGCCCCGGCAAACTCATCCTCAACCGTGTTAAAGCCAGAATGGTTGAAAAAGGCGAAATGATGTCCGCCGAAGATGTCACCGACATCCTCGCTATCAAACTCATTGGCATTGTACCGGAAGATGAAGGTGTTATTCCGTCATCTAATAGCGGTAACCCCATTAGTCAGAATGATAATTCCCGCGCTGGTCAAGCCTTCCGTAACATTGCCCGACGACTTAACGGTGAAGAAGTTCCATTCATGCAATTGAATGAAACAGGTGGCATTTTCCAACGCATTGCCCGATTATTTTCAGGCGGTCAGTCCGAATAACAGAGAAGGACGTATCTCATGTCTGGATTTTTTGAGCGCTTACTCGGGCGAACCAATACTAAAGGCAGTGGAATAACTGCAAAGGAACGTCTGCAATTCATTCTGGTGCATGATCGTATAAATCTGCCTCCAGAACGCTTGCAAGCCATGAAGGCTGAGATACTCGAAGTGATTTCTAAATATGTCTCGGTTGCCAGCGACGATGTCGATATATTTCTCGAACAGCGTGACCGCAACAGCCTGATTAAAGCCGAGATACCCTTCACGGGTGTGAATGACAAAGACGAAGCACGTAATCGACTGGCGCATCCGTCCACCATCAATGACGAGATGATTGACGATGGCTAGCAGCTCATTCACGATCCAGCCATCATTCTGTATAATCGGGGCGTAGTTTAATAGCCTTCAAGAAGTGGGTATGAATAGAACCAGTAATTTTTGGCGTAGCTTTGACTTTGTCCTGTTTGGCACCACCCTCATCCTCATCCTCTTCGGCATCTTGATGATCCGCAGTGCAACGATTGGTGCGATTGACACCGATATTATTAGCCGCGTACCGGACCAAATACGCTATGCAATTATCGGTCTGGTATTGGTATTTGTACTCGCTGCGGTCGATTATCGACTGCTAGGGGGTATGCACACGTGGCTCTATATCATCATGGTTGCCCTCTTAATTTTGGTGCAATTTTTGGGTGTTGTTGGTGATGCTGGTTCGCAGCGTTGGATTAATCTTGGCATCCGCATTCAACCTTCCGAAATCGGTAAAATCATTATCATCATTACGCTCGGTCATCATCTGACCCAGAATTATGAGAAGTTAAGCAGCCTTCGCGCTGTCTTCATGTCGCTTCTGCACATGTCCATTCCAACAGCGCTGATTTTCATTCAGCCCAACCTCGGTACAACTATCGTCTTTATGGTGATTTGGTTCGCGATGGTCTGGGCGGCGGGCTTGCGCCTTCGTCATATCGGCTTCTTCATCGCCATTATTCTGATCGTTGCGCCCATTATTTGGACGCAAATGAAGCCCTATCAAAAATCACGTATCACAACCTTCCTCAGCCCCGAAAGTGACCCCGAAGCCTTCTATAATATTCTGCAAGCCCGTATTAGCATTGGCTCTGGTGGCTTTGGCGGAAAAGGCTACGCCAATGGTACACAAAGCCAACTCCGTTTCTTAAGGGTCCGCCATACCGACTTCATCTTTAGTGTCATTGCGGAGGAATTTGGGTTTGTCGGCGGTGCTGCTGTCATGATACTAATCGGTATTGTGATCTTGCGTATATTACGTGGGGCGCGGCAAGCCATTGATCCGTTAGGCAGTTTGATTTGCTATGGCGTGGCAGCCATCATTTTCTTCCAAACGGTGGTTTCAATAGGTATGAACCTCAATATGCTGCCTGTTACCGGCTTGACATTGCCATTTATCAGTTCGGGCGGCACGTCACTACTGTCAATCCTCGCAGGGATTGGGCTGGCTGAAAGCGTCATCATCCGCGGTCGCAAAATATAGGCCGTTCCTGTACCCTACAAATAATCCTCCAATTATTGTAAGATACTAGGCCGCTTCCACTCTGTTCAGGAGTATTTTGTGACCGATTCAACATCTCGCCCCGTTCGCGTGCGCTTTGCGCCCAGCCCTACTGGCTCGCTCCACATTGGTGGTCTTCGGACAGCCCTCTTTAATTGGTTGTTCGCCCGTCATCATAAAGGTACGTTCATCCTGCGTATCGAAGACACTGACCAAACACGCTTTGATCCGACAGCGTTACAAACACTGACCGAAGCACTGCGTTGGGCAGGATTGGATTGGGATGAAGGTCCACAGGTAGGCGGTTCGTATGGGCCGTATGTACAATCGGAACGGCTTCCACTTTATCAAGAATGGGCAAAGTCGCTCTTAGATAACGGCAAAGCTTATAAAGCCTACGAAACACCTGAAGAACTCAAGAAAATGCGTGATGACATGACAGCCCGCAAGCTGCCGCCCGGTTATAACCGTCAGCATCGCGATTTGACTCCTGAGCAGCAAGCCAAGTTTGAGGCCGAAGGTCGCGCCCCCGTGGTGCGTTTCAAGATGCCACTAGACGGCGAAACGGTCGTGCAGGATGCAGTACGCGGTGAAGTGCGCTTTGAGAACGACAAACAGCAGGATACGGTGCTGTTGAAGGCCGATGGCTTCCCAACCTACCATATGGCTCATGTTGTCGATGATCACTTCATGGAGATTTCGCACGTCATGCGGGCGGTCGAGTGGCTGCCCTCTTTGCCGGTCCATTGGCAGTTGTGGGAAGCATTTGGCTGGGAACAGCCCATTTATGCCCACTTGCCAGTCATGCTCAATCCTAACGGCAAAGGCAAGATGAGCAAGCGAAATCCCCCTGTTGACAAGTTCGGCAACATCATTCCGGTGATGGTACATGATTACATTGCGCGGGGTTATCTACCCGAAGCCTTAGATAATTTTCTAGCAAATATTGGCTGGAGCTTCGGCGATGAGCGTGAAATCTTCTCCATGCTAGAAGCAGTGGAGCGCTTTGATTTGGCACGAATCAACCCTGCCAACAGCGCCTTCCCGCCAGAGAAATTGGACTGGCTAAATGGAGAACATATCCGTGCGCTACCAGTCGAGGATTTAGCACGACGCTTAAAGCCATTCCTCGAAAAAGCAGACCTTGAGGTTAATACTGAGGTGCTGCTTAAAATTACACCGCTTGTCCAAACACGCATCAAAACCTTAAGCGAAGTTGTCGAATTAGCTGGCTTTTTCTTCCACGAACAATTTATACCGCCACCAGTGGATAAACTGCCCCAAAAGAAAATGGATGTAGCACAGACCATTCTGGCATTAAAAACATCTGAAACAGCTCTGGAAAAAGTAACTGACTTTACTTTCAACCCGCTTCATGATGTTATTGCATCTCTTACTGAAGAGCTGGGTCTAACCAATGGTCAACTCTTCGGAACTTTGCGTGTAGCGGTGACGGGTCAGCAAATTTCTACACCATTGTTCGAAACAATGGAAATTCTCGGCAAAGAAGAGTCGCTTGTTCGTATCAAGCTGGCGATGAACAGCTTAGACAACTCAGAGCAGAAAGCCTCCTAGTCAACTCTTGAAATGAGGTGGTGGGCATGATAACATGTCCAACGCCTCAACAGTGGGGGATAGTTCAACGGCAGAACCGCAGACTCTGAATCTGTTAATCTTGGTTCGAATCCAGGTCCCCCAGTTTTAACTTCAAAAACACCTTAGCAGGGTGTTTTTTGTTATCTGCCTGTTCCGATGTCAACGCAATAAATTTAAGTAGTCGGTGATAAAACGTAGCACAGGTAATCTAGGCTCATCTGTAGTTTCGATAATGAGCAGAAGGAGTCTTATGAAGGCATAAACTCAACCCAACTATTCAAACATCGCTTCCGCATATCATGAGTATATAACTTAATCTCTAAAATGATTATCTGAACAGAAACTAAACATCAAATGAAAATCACAAAACTTGAAACGATATTTGTAAAACCCCGCTGGATGTTTCTAAAAATGCACACTGACGAAGGTCTCGTCGGTTGGGGCGAACCGATTGTCGAAGGCCGCGCCCGCACCGTCGCGGCCGCAGTCCATGATTTTGAAGATTATCTCATCGGCCAAGACCCTCGACGCATCGAGCATCATTGGCAGGTCATGTATCGCAGCACCTTCTATCGCGGCGGGCCGGTATTGGTCAGTGCCATCAGCGGTATTGAACAGGCCATGTGGGATATTCTGGGCAAGTCATTAGGCGTTCCAGTGTACCAATTACTCGGTGGAGCCTGCCGCGACCGCATTCGCGTTTACTCTCAATGTCACGGCGATACAGCCGAAGAAGTTGCGACACGAGCCAAAGTACTGGTGGCTGAGGGTTTCACCGCGCTCAAAACTGCCGTAGATGCTCCCGTTCGCCTAATTGATACCAAAGCCTATATTAAAGGCCAAGTAAAACGTATCGAGATGATTCGCGAAGCCATACCCGATACTGTTGATCTTGCCGTCGATTTTCACGGACGTGTTAGTCCTGCGATGGCTATTCAACTAGCGAAAGCCTTTGAAGATTATCACCTGATGTTCATCGAGGAACCTGTCCTGCCCCACAATGTGGATGCACTCGTCACAGTAGCTCGTTCCACCACCATTCCGATTGCCACCGGTGAACGACTATTTACCCGCTGGGGCTTTCGTGAAGTGCTGGAGAAGCAAGCAGCAGCCATCATACAGCCCGATTTGTGTCATGCAGGTGGCATCGGTGAAGTACGCAAAATCGCGAATATGGCTGAAACCTATTACGCGGCGGTCGCCCCTCACAATCCGCTCGGCCCGATTTCATTGGCGGCTGCCATTCAAGTGGATGCGTGTATCCCCAACTTTCTCTGTCAGGAACAGGTGAGTTTTGGCGAAGGCTATCTGAAACAACCTTTTGTTCAAAAAAACGGCTTTGTTGAATTGCCAACCGCACCCGGCTTAGGCATCGAAATAGACGAAGAAGCCCTTCTATCTATGGTCGATGACGGCTCATGGGGAACACCGCGCCTATTCCATGATGACGACGGTTCACTTGCCGAATGGTAATTAATCCCTAGGTGTAAGTTTTCAATCACAAAATGCATCCATATAGAGATGTGTAAAAATGTGATTCTCAATCTCAAAATGCTAAATGTCGGGGCGTAATATGTTGCGCCCTCTTTTGTCTGACCGACTTAAATACTTCTCAACTCATATCGTTTATTTGCCCTACCCTTGTCCGCCTTTCGCAAATCTGATATGCTGTCTATATGATACATCGTATCATTAACTGATAAATTGAATCGGATCATTTATCCGATGTTGGAGACTCGCTCATTCATGACCCCAAATTTTCACTTTTCATATGGTCAGCAACGACCAACTCCAATTACCGCAGGTCTACCCGCGCTCGATATACGTAATCTAAGTGTTGGCTACCGTACCAGCGGTCAAACCCGCGCCTTGGACAATGTAACCTTATGCGTCCCTAAAGGAAAACGGATTGCGCTTGTTGGCCCAAACGGTGCTGGCAAATCGACGCTCCTCAAAGCAGTCGTTGGCTTGTTGCCCATCATAACAGGTGAAATAAACATTTTTGGCCAGTCGATAACCGATTGTCGCCAGCGAGTCGCCTATTTACCTCAGCGTGGCGAGATTGACTGGCGTTTTCCGATCAGTTTACGCAAGTTGGTATTGACCGGACGCTATGTACATTTGGGTTGGTTCAAACGACCGGGCGCAAAAGATCAAAATATCGCTGAGGAGATGATTGGTCGGCTGGGACTAAGCTCTTTAGCCGAACGTCAAATTGGGCAGTTGTCCGGCGGGCAGCAACAGCGAGCTTTATTGGCACGCGCCCTCACTCAGGAAGCCGAATTGCTCTTGTTGGATGAACCGCTAAACGCCGTTGACGCGGATACGCGTGCCATCATCTCCGATGTCCTCAATCGCCTTCAAAGTGAAGGTAAAACGGTTATCGCTGCAACTCACGACTTAGGCCGTTTGGAAAGCGACTTTGATGGCGCACTCTATTTGGCAGACGGGCATGAAGTTCCGCCACCGATGACCACATTTGTGGCCACACATCTTTCATCACCCATAAAACCAGTATCTCAATATCACGTCGTCCAAAAGGTAGGCTAGACAATGGATTGGCTTGTCGAACCTTTGAGTCATAACTTTATGCAGACCGCTCTGCTGGCTGCCATTCTGGTAGGCATAGGTTGTGCCACCATTGGAGTCTATGTGGTCTTACGCCGCATGGCCTTCATTGGTGATGCCCTCGCTCATACCGCCCTACCCGGTTTAGTCGTCGCCTACTTAAATGGCTGGAGTTTATTCGGTGGCGCGGTTGTGGCGGGTCTGCTCACAGCCTTAGGGATTGGTTGGCTCTCTCGTCGTGAAGAGGTTCGGGAAGATACAGCCATTGGCATCTTATTTACAGGCATGTTCGCGCTGGGTATCTTACTCATCAGCACGACCCGCTCTTTCCGTGATCTAACCCATATCCTCTTCGGCAACATTTTGGGCGTAACCCACGCTGATTTACTACTCATTGGCGGCGTAACCTTGATTACCTTGCTGGCACTGATAGCTTTTCATAAGGAACTAGAACTCACCTCCTTTGACCCGACTCATGCCGAAGTGATTGGCCTACGGGCGGATCGCCTGCGCTACTTGCTGCTCATCTTGCTATCGTTGACAGTCGTAACCAGTATTCAAGTAGTTGGCGTTGTCTTAACCAGTGCTATGCTCGTCACACCTGCCGCCGCTGCTGCCCTCGTCACCAATCGTCTGCCACGTATGATGCTCATCGCCTCCCTGATTGCTATTGCTTCAGGTGTAGCCGGACTCTACATTTCCTTCTATCAAAATGTCTCACCCGGCGCAGCCATTGTGCTAATGTGTACCCTCTTCTTCGGTATTGCATGGGTTGCCCGCATCCTCAAAACCCGTAAACCCAAACTCGCTCAAACCGAATAGCAGACTGCTTCACCCGCTCTAAAAATGTTTCGTAAAGATGTGATAAACAAAACACATCCATTTTGAATAGTGAATCCTATAGGGCTGCGGCGTGCCTCAACCGCTGACCAACCACTTTACCATTTCTTATCAGCTAAGTTTATTTTAGGTTTGTTGGCAAACTATTTACTAACAGTTAACCAACCTCCAAACCCCATCTCTCGCCAGGGTAATCGCATCAAAATAGAGAAGAAGCGATAATGAGGCAAAAAGGGAAGCCTCATGTCGGACAAGCTGAAAATCAGTATCGAAGCGTGTTTCGAAAAGGTAGCCGATCCACGGGTAGAAGGACGATGCGACCACAAA
>JBBQLX010000093.1:0-24788 GCA_038328375.1 Aggregatilineales bacterium
AGGCGCAATTCCTAAAAAACTTAGGAAATCAGGAGTTTGTAGGAATTTCTATAGAGTCAGTTGCATGAGTCGTTCGAGAGGTATATACTAATCCACATTAACATCTTTCCATTGAAAGCAGAAAAGCGAACCTTAGTCCGCTTTTCCGCCGCACCCCCGCCAAGGGGTATTCAATTGGATGTCGGACTCGATGAGAACGAGTACGACGAAATGATCAACATCGCTCTCACACGATGAAGATCGGATCAACAAGAGCCACACGCTCCTGAAGACCACACCAAACAGTATAGCACAGCTTACTAAAGGTGTCATTCTCAGAAGTGGGAATGACACCTTTTTTATTACAATCTTAAGGGTTACTTATGGACTAACAAACGAACATCCTGACGGCAGCGTAAAAATTGGTCTTACCTGTCACGTAACTTATTCTTTGAAATCTGCTTTACGTGCTTTTGATGGGGATCGAATCAGTTGTTGGGGAATTAATCAGGACACGGGTGCGAAAGCACCAACTAATTTTATAAAGAAAAATGCCTTCTGTGTATGTCTGGGGAGACTTCAGAAGGCACTCACTCAACCGCCGGAGCGGCTAAGTAAATGCGCGCCCAGCTTGCAACCATAGTGGCTTGTAACCATTTTTCTATGGCTTGCTTGCTCTTAATAATAACATTATTAAGCAACAGATGCAAGCCATTCTGAGCGGGAATGGCTTAAATTTGTCAAAATTTAATGATTTCCAAACATTACTAACATATGCCGAGTCGTACTATTACCTCGGATATTCTGTCATCCCTCTTTTGGGCGATTTTGATCCTGCCCGTCCCAAAGTGGCGGCTCGCTCATGGACGGTTTATCAACAGCGACTCGCCACTCTCAACGAGTTTAACGGCTGGTTTTCGCCCCACGGTGGAGCTGCCGCGCTGGGCATCGTCACCGGACGCATCAGCCGCCTCGTCGTCCTTGACTTTGATTCCGCTGATCTTTTTGCGGATTTCCGCCGCCGTTGCCCTGATCTTCTGGAAACCCACACCGTCCAATCGGCTGGACGCGCCCTACCCCACCTCTATTTTCATCTACCATCCCATCTGCATCTTGCCAGCCAAAAACGCTCCGGTATTGATCTGCTCTCCGATGGTCGATATGTTGTTGCGCCGCCCACCACCATTGATGGTCAAGCCTACCGTATCACGCGTGGTGGTATGCCCCGTCCCCTCACCACCGATGACATCCAACGCATCCAATCCTTCATCACCAGCACTCATTCCACCCCATCGCCTTCCTATATTAATGTAGGAACGGCTCATTCTTCTTCTCTGTCTCACCTCTTATTCCCCCTCTCTCATGCAATGGAGAGGGGGCTAGGGGGTGAGGATGCATCTATTCCCTTGCAAAACGCCCCTCATACATCTTCTATAGAGACACATCATGACGTGTCCACCGCTCCCGTAGGCAAGAGTCTGAAACCCTTCCACTCCCCAATCTCCAACACCGATCTTTCCACTCCCCTCTCTCATGCAATGGAGAGGGGGCTAGGGGGTGAGGAGACATATTCCCCTATTGCCCCTTCCCGTGCCGCCCTCCATGGCCTATATCTATATTGGTGCAGCAAAGTCGGGCGCAACGAAGCGCTCTTCCGCACCGCACTCTATGCCCGCGATCACGGCTTGAATGAAACCCTCACCCGCCGCGCCCTCTTCTCCCTCCACATCAACCAACCCATAGGGGAAGGTCTCAGACCCTCCCGCCTTAAGCCTGAATCACCTCAACTGCGCCAGCGTGAAGCTTATGCCACTATCCGCAGCGCTTTCTCCCGTCCCCCACGTCCTATCTTGCCGCCCCCCTCTGTAAACGGAGAGGCATCGGGGGTGAGGTTCTTAGGGTTGCCCAACACCCTCCGCGAAGCCCTTATGCAGCGCAAACTCACCTGTGTCGTCCGCACTTTAGAAGGTTTATATCAGGCAGGCTTCCGTCCCGGTAGAGGATTCACGACTGACCAAGCGATCCAAGCGCTGAAAGGTATTGTCGGACGCGACTCGGTCTATAATGCCCTCAACGCCCTCGCCCCTAACGGTCAGCCCTTCTTCCCGCAGCGTTCCCCCTCTGCACTCCCCCCGGCCTCTAAAGAGGCTGCAAGACAGAAACAGACCTTGAAAACAAAAAAATGCTTTTTTGTTACTGAGAAAAAATCAGGAATAAAAAAAAGAGGGCCAAAACAACGCCGTTTCAAGTTCCCACAACTGGCTGCGCTATGCAAGCTGTTGGATGTCAAAACCTCCAGCAGCGATCCCCTCACCCCTGAGGATTTGACCAGCGCTCGCCAAACTCGCATGGCGCTGCATCGTGAACTCATCAAACGCCGTCCGGCTGAATATAGCCGCCGCTGGCTGGCGAACCGTTTAGGCGTGTCCCGCCGCACCATTAATACCTATAACACGCTCATTCCCATCCATACTCAGCCAACCTACCACGACACACCTCTCTCGTGGTCAAATATCGACAACCTGCTCACCGATGAAATATTGGCTGGCGCACATATCGAAACCCTTGTCGGTAAAAAATATCCAGCGCTGCTCTCCATTGCGAAACATTTACTGGCAAAAGGCACTTATTGCCGCCTCAAACAACGCAAAGCTAACCTCTATTGGTACGGCTCCGATAACCCGCCACCCAACATCATCCCCATCGCCTCGCCATCCGTAGGGTCACGTCATGCCGCGTCCGTTCCGCTCTCCAACCCACTGCCAACTTCTGCCTCCTCATCTTCCGTAGGGGAGGGTTTCAGACCCTCCCGTTCTCTGTCTTCTCCTGCCCCCCTCTCTACGCAGTGGAGAGAGGCTGGGGGTGAGGATGTTCCCTCCGTAGGGACACGACACGCCGCATCCGTCTCCTCCAACTCACCGCCTACTCCTGCCCCCCTCTCTGTAAACGGCTATCAGCAGAGTGAGCCTGCGAATGTTGCTGATGTGGGGTTGGGGGTGAGGTTCTTGCCTGTTGATATAACTTCACCTGCTTCAACTTCCCAAGGAAAGGGTCTCAAATCCTCCCACACGCTTTCTGCTCCTGCCCCCCTCTCAATGCAATGGAGAGGGGCTGGGGGTGAGGATGCTCTAATCCCCGACCAAGCCGAATCCCTCGCCCAAGCCATCTATACCCGCGTCAACCCAGGCACCGATGGCACGACGCGTCAGCTCAGTCTCAAGAACGCCCGTAAACTTGCCCGCAATTACGCCGAAAAGGATATTCAATTCGCCCTTCACCGCCTGTCACAGCGCACCAACCTCGCCAACCCGACTGGCTTTTTTGTGACAGTCTTGCGCTCCACTGCTCGCGCAAATGAGTTCTAAAGTTTATTTCTAGATTAAGAATAGGGAAGACAGACAATAAATAGAAATGTGAAAGATGCGAAGGTAATGTTCAAAGATTATTGTGGATGCCGGATGAAACAGTGCCGATGGCTGGTCCTAATAACGCCAAAATCGCAATGACAACTATCGCAACCACAATCAACACAATAATGTAGGTCAATAAACTGGGTTTAGAGGGTCGGTTATCCATATTGTCCCTACAGATCTTTTATTAGTGTAGTCGGTATTATAGTACCTATCGCTGGTTCCATAAGCGATAGAATGATAAGCACAACGATGATAAAGACAAACGCTATAAGCATACAGGTTATAGAAAGATGTCGACGATAATACGGTCGGTTATCCATAAATGACCTATCAATTTTTAATATTCTATTATAGCAATAAACAGTCACTTCGTATGACCAATGTTTAATTTAGGTTTGTCGGCATACCATTCTCTAACCATTGCCCAACATCTCACGCCCGATCCTCTCCTGCTAAGTTAGTGCCGCACCCTCGAAAGAGTTACAAAATGTTCTTCCAAAATGTAACCCGATTGCCTTCCATATCCGCTAAAATATTTATAGGATCGTCTGTAGGGACGCATAGCTATGCGCCCTTTCTCGCTCACGCATCTTAACATCTTACCGATCACAGACTGCTGCAAAGCACCTTGTCGCAACTGCAACCTCATTTCGGAAACTTCACAAAATGCACTTCCGCAACTGCTGAAACTGCCGCAACTGCCGCACATCACCGCCGCCACCTTGCCTTTTCTGTTAACTGTACGGTCGTAGATGCCGCTGGCAAGCCCTCCAAATAAAAAGAGGCAAACCCTTGGGTCTGCCTCTCTCATCATTCTGATTTATTGACCACTTAGGTCAGGGGATCAACCGGAGGAAAACGCCGAATGGCATCAGCTTCCTTAGTCACTTGGCGCTCGGTCGCGGTCAATGCCGGTTCCTTTACCAAATCTTCTTGGTAAGGCTCGGCCAGCGGATCAAAGCCGCTCCAGCCCTTCTCGCGCCATTGGTCAGCCATCTGCTTGACATCAACCGGGTTATAACGTCGCAGCACATTGCTGGCAGTGGTCGCGTCGTCATCGTTGGTCACCTGAACAGTTACCATCGAGTGACCACGCCGCACCGACTCAACATAATGGTTGGCCTCTTCTTCGGGGATACCGAGGTGTATGAGCGAACCCGCTACCCCACCGGTAACCGCACCTGCCGCACCACCCACGACTGCGCCGGTCGCGCCGCCCAAAAGGGCAATCAACGGACCAGCCGCGATAATAGGACCAATCCCGGGAATAACAATCGCGCTTAACGCTACTACTGCGCCGGTGATCCCGCCGACCACTGCGCCGAAGCTGCCACCCTCACCACCCGATACATCACTATCGGTATTTAAGTTGGTGACACCGTCCGAGGTCAGGTTATTGTAAGCCCCTTTGGTGTTGTTGGCTGCGAGGCCAATATCAGTGCGTTCAAAGCCTTCTGCAACCAGCGCACGAACAGCACTATCAGCAGTTTCAAACCTATCATAAACGGCTACTACGGTATCTTGCTTTTTCATGTTTTTACCTTTCTGTAAAAACGACCAAATTTTGAAAGCCTATAGTCCCCCAAAAGAGGTGAACCAGAGCTTATACTCTTAGCATATGACCCAATCACGGGAGAACCTTGAGCGCAACGGGTCTATTTTTGTAGGTTAAACAGATGCGGCTTACTAGGATAATTGGCTATAAATACGACCGGAAATTTCCATTTACGAATCACTTCCAAAATTTCTTCTTTCTACTCTATCCTATATACAAATGAAAAACGCCCGAAGGCGTTTATCACATCACATTTTCACAGCATCAGGGGCGAGATGCACCTCGCCCCCAACCATCAACGAAGACTTTTAATTGTCCTCGGTTAGAATGACCAGCAGCTAACGAGTAGTCCGTGGAACATAGGGAAAGCGGCGTACTGTCTCGTCTTCCTCAGGATAATGTTCGACTACATTCACGCGCGGCTCAAGTTCGCCTTGCAAGTCATCAGTGGTATTGTGTCCCTTTTCGGACTCAAATCCCTTCCAGCCCTTTTCACGCCATTCGTTGGCTCGTCGCTTCAGGTTGACCGGTTGGTAACGTCGTAAAATATCGGAAATCAGCGCGGCTTGATTTTCATCTCTGGCAGTCACCGTTACCAATGCGTTACCCCGTTGTATAGCTTCCGCATAGTAATCGGCCTCATCATCCGAAATACCGAGGTGAATAAGCGAAGCCGCTACCCCACCACTGATCGCGCCCGCTGTTCCACCAATGACCGCGCCAGTTGCACCACCCAACAGTGCCACCAACGGGCCAGCCGCAATAATCGGGCCGATGCCGGGGATAACAATCGCTGTCAGCGCGACAGCCGCGCCTGCCAGCCCACCCATCACTGCGCCGAAAGCACCACCCTGTGAACCGGTGACATCTTCATATTTTTCGACGTTGGCTTCCAGATTGCTATATTCCCCTTTGCGATCACCATTATTCACAGCCAAGCCGATGTCGTCTCTAGAAATACCATCGTTCGTTAAATCTTGTATAGCCTTGTTGGCTGCTTCAAAATGATCGTAAACAGCTACAATAGTCTCTTGGTTTTCCATCATGAACCTCACTCTAAGCCCATAGTTATACTGACCCAATACACCATTTTTTAAGCGGTGCTCATACGCTTTAGGCTATATCAGAAACATATGGATGCTACGGGCGTAATAGGTCATTTTATCTAGGACAATGGGACGACACTTCAAGTAGGACAGATGGCTAAATAGGCAAAAAAAGAGACACCGAAGTGCCTCTTTTAGTGAAACATTTTTGTTTAAGGTCTGACCGGCGCAGGTGCTTGTGCCTCTTCAATCGCGGCGGGTGCTTCTTGTGCAACCACGCGTGTTTGCTCCAAAATATCTTGTGCGGCAGCGACGTTTGATTGTGCAGCGACGACGTTTGACGAATCGGCTGGTTGTGCCGCTGGACCTGCCGATCCGACACTGCTTGCTGCGGCCTGTGCGCCAGATGAAACTTGTGCGCCTTGTGCTTGAGATGCACCCAAGCTGCTTGCCAATGCCTGAATCTGCGACTTGGCTCTGGCTGCTAGAGCCTGTGTACTGGCAGCGCGTATGGCCTTTTCCTTTTCCGTTTCCGGGTTCATGCGTGCTGCAAATTGTCCCTGTGCAGGCAGAGCAACCGGCGCAGGTGCTGGAACACCAACGGGTGGCAGCGAGACAGGAGCGACAATCGGTGCAGCCGTTGTCGGTGTAGATGGGGAGGCTGTTGGCGTGGCAGTTGACGGGCCACCGCTCGCCGCAGAAGCGATCCTCGATTTGGATAGCGTTTGCTGTTGTTGGGCAGCGAGCAGCCGTTTTTGAGCATTTGCCAGATAGGCGGGACTGTGTCCCGGTTGAGTATAGAAAGTAATGTCTTTCTTGGCTTTGCCTTCAGCGTACTCTGCGGTTGCCAATTTAGCCTTTTCAATTTCGATAGCGAGTTCACTCTCAGGTAGGTTGCGCGCCATAATTTGCTTTTGATGCTGTGCAAAGAGTGCCTTGGCTCCCTCGCCCATACCTTCCAATTCCGCCACCGCACCCAACCCTTTTTCGGCTATAACCATCGCCAATGTCGAGGGTAACTTGGCGCTTTGTACCTGCGCTTGTTGTGCAAGCTGTTGACCAATATTTCCTGTCGCGCCTGCCCCACCGGGGTTGTAATTCATAATCGAACCACCCTGCGAATTCAGGTTTTGCAGCGGGTTGACGTAGCCCCCACCGGCTGCGCTTCCGATAGCCGGTACAGCAAAAGCTGCGGCTGCGGCGATTGCCCCACTTGCCACATCTGCTGCCTGCCCTGTCGCCTGTCCACGGAGGACATCGGTGTTGTGAGCATTCTTGTTGAGCGCCAATGTCAAGGCACTCCATGTTGCCAGCACCGTATCCAACGCCATCTTAGCCGCTACCAAGCCCAAAGTGACCAACGTACAGAACGCCGCCAGTGGTCCGGTAACCACTGCAACACCCGGAATGAGCGATAATCCTGTAAAGATCAATGAGGCTGCCGTAAACATCTTACGTAAAGGCTTCAGGATGAGTGTGCCTAATCCTTGGAAGAACAGATGCAGCCCCGTCATCTTGCCATAGGGTCGGGTTGTCCAAACCGATTTCAATGATGCCCAATCGCGCTTCCATGTATCCAGCATGGTGACTACTTCACGCTTGCTGGAGTAACCACCATCCGCTTTACTCTGATCTAGTTCCACAATGCCTAATGTCACTGTCGATAGCACCGCACCGCCGATTGAAGTAACCACCTTTTTACCTAAGTGATCTCCGAGCGTCACGCCGCGCCCCGCCCCACCCTTGATAGAGGCTTTCTCAACTTTAAGCTGCTTACGCTTAACAGCCATCATATCTTCACTCAATTTGGCCTGTCCACGCAGCGTTTGCGCTTTAACCAGATCTTTTCTGGCATTTTCGATGACTGCCAGACGCGCTTCGTGCTTCGCGATGTGCTGCTTGTATTCTAGTATGTATTTCCGATTAGCTGCTTTAGCGTCGGCGCTGTACACAAGCGGATGTCCATTGACGACCCTTTCAGCCTCTTTGATTTTAATCTTAAAATCCTTGATGCGTTCTTTGGGATTGTTATCGCCGAACATGCCGGCTTTGCTGCCTTCCAAATTCTCATGGCGCATCTGGACGAGTGTGTCGTAAGCATACTCAATCAGTGGCAGTTCGGACTCGGCTACATTACTGGCGTTATAGGCTTTTTGGACGCGTTCCTCGGCTTGAGATTCGGTCTGCAATAAATTGTCGCCACCGATTTTTTTCTTTCTTTCGTCCAGCTTTTTGCGCTGCTCCGCCAATTTCTTGAGGGCTTTCGCGGGCTGATTTTTAATCGCCTCTTGTTCAAGCAGCGCTTTGTCTTCACTCATTACACTGGGAATCTCAGTTTTGAGATGGACATAATCGGCTTCAATAAACTTTTTGTAGCGTTCAATTTTGAATTGATGACGTTTGCCGTCACGCAGATGAACGCCGACCGCTTCACGGTAGGTCTTAAGCGCCTGAACCGGATACCGCATCTCGGCATCAGATGCCACTATATCCGAGCCAGCGAAACCGCCCTTTTCTGCGTCAGCCGCCAGTGGCCCAACATTGGTCAGCTCGGCTCGTGGTGGCGCAGGTTTAGGCGTTAGGCCGGGTGCAACAGGCGCGGAAGCGGGTGCAGATACCGGATCTGGCGCTGGAGCGGATGAACTCGATACTGGTGCAGGCGTTGGAGTCGGTGCAGAGGCGGAACTTCTGGCTCGTCCGCGCGGATTTTCCAAATCATCACCTTCGCGCTGAACCAGCGAAAGCGTACTGGCTTTCGACTTTCGCAGCAGATCATTCACGGCTTTATTGCCGATTGTCCGTTGTAATTGGATCAGTTGTTGGGGAGAAAAGCTCTGTTCAGAAACGGTAAGGGATTCGACTTCTGGTACATGAATGGCAGCCTCAGTATGAGGTGAAGATGGTCGAACGGGTAGCTTATGCGGCTCACGTTTGGCCTTGGAAGCAGATACTTGCTCAGACATAAAGCCATCCCGACGATTATTAGTTTGAATATTTCATTCTATATATCATAGACCACAATCCATAAATCTACTTATTGAGATTTTTAAAGATTAGGTAGGTGGATAAGGCCATCCGAGAAGCTGGAGAATTTCGCGGGCAACCTCAGTTACGGGGCGATCACCGTTATCCACAACGATACCCGGTAAATCGAGGCTTGCTATCCGTTCTGCAATGCGACTGGTGACAGTCAGAAGGAAAGCCCGCCCAATACCCGGTTCGCGTTCAGTCAAGCGTTGTTGCACTATCTCCTCCGGGACTCGTAAAAGGCAAATGGTGATTTGAGCATTTGGAATAGCACTGCCAAACTGCTCAAGATCATCCAGCGACTCAATAATTCGCGCGAGAATTAACCGCCGGACACCCGCCGTATAAAAATTCTCCCAGACCGCGATCAAGTTTGCGACCGCAAGCGAACGATTAAAATCGGAGGTTTGTGTCGGTAAGAACCCACGACACAGTTCATCAATGTCAATAATCGCGTGTGGCTCACGGCTGCGCCACAGCAGTTCTCCCACCTCCTTAGCGATGGCGCTTTTACCTGCCCCCGGTTGTCCGGTCAAGAACAACACCTCAACTTTGCTATCCGCAGTTATTTGCTCGGTCATCTCGCGATCCTAAAAATTTAGCTGATGTTTTATATCCGAACCATATCCCACAAACCAGAAAAGCATTTATTGGAGCGAAGATTTACTAACAACACTTGATAATATGAATATTTCCCCAATTCGCCCATAAATATATGTTTTTTATTTTTACTTATTACTATGGCAAATAGTAAAGCGATATAATGTAAACAATTCTCATTTCATCTGTAATAAGAGAGCCATCATGCAAACGTGTTCACGATGTACCCACAATAACCGCGATGGTGAGCTGGTATGCCAACGATGCCACCAGCCATTAACCACTTATACTGGCCTAGCTACCCGCAAGATAAGCGCTGCTTTGGATTTTGATGATGAGCAGCCCATACATTTTACCAATACCAGCCCTCTTCCTCGCAACAAAATTACCCTTGAACTCACCGATCACGGCGAACAAATTGTTATTGAGAATCAAAGCCGACTTATCATTGGTCGTTCCAGCAGCCATTCGGTGCGACTGCCCGATGTTGACCTCACCTCTTATCATGCTTTTAGCAAAGGTGTTTCCAGCCAACACGCCAGCATTTTCCGGGCGGACGACTGTCTGAATATCTCCGACTTAGGCAGCACCAACGGCACTTATTTAAACCGCGAAGGGCTTACACCGCATCAAGCCTACCAACTGCATAACGGCGACCTGATTTATCTGGGTCAGATGTCGATACGAATTTACTTTTAAGAAGAATAGAAAACGGCAGACCGCGTGGCCCGCCGTCACTTTCTCATCATTTCAAACGGGTTTAGACAGCCTCTACCTCATGGATGTCACGCCCAAGCTCATCGGTAATCAACGGGAAGACCCCGGTGGTTGTTCCGCCTGCGGTACGTTCCCATTCAGCGATGCGGCGGCGGCTTAATCCATTCCAATAAGACTCGACCGGAATCCAGTTCATTTCAACCGACACCTGACGGGCAGCCAAACCAATGATGGCAGCAAAAGTCGGGTAGGCAAAATCCAGATGCGCCAACTTTTCGACAGGCATTTCCGCACCCATCGCCGCCGCGATAATTTGGATTACCTCGACAGCCTGTTCACCAACAACATGTGCGCCAATAACCTGATGTGTTTTCACATCAACAATCAACTTACAGAAGCCAACCGTGTGGTCATCAATCACCGCCCGATCCATATCGGCATAAGGCACAACCGCGACCGCACAATCATTGGCTTTCCGCGCTTGTTCCTCGGTCAAACCAATGCCTGCATATTCTGGATCGGTAAAACTGCCGTGTGGAATAGACGCATTGATGTTGTGCATACTCTTGCCCAACAAGGCATTTTCAACCGCGTAACGGGCTTCATGGCTAGCGGTTTGCACCAACATCACATGTCCGGTGATGTCGCCAGCAGCATAGATATTCGGTGCAGTCGTGCGTAAATGATCGTCAACCTCGATATAAGGCCCTTTCATCGCCACACCCGCAGCCGCTAGATTGAGTTTGTCGAGATTACCGGGCCAACCAACCGCCGTAATCACCGAATCAGTCCAGAGAATGTGTCCTTCATCATTCATCTCATAAATAAGTTGAAGCCGATCTCCATAGCGTTCAATCTGATGCAAGCGCTTAGCGCCCGATATGACCTGAATTCCCTGCTGTTGAAATTCTTCTGTAATCGCCTCAGAAACTGCCTGATCTTCCATCGCCAGCAAGCGAGGTGAAGTATTAAGCAGTGTGACCTGCACCCCAAAGGTATTAAACACGGAAGCTAACTGGCAGCCAATCGCTCCCCCACCGACCACAATGAGCGATGATGGCAGTTGATCCATGCTCCAAACATCGTCGTAAGTCAGGGCATATTCACTGCCGGGGAACTCCAAGCGGCGTGAATGACCACCGACGCAGATCATAAATTTGCGTCCGGTGAGGCCGCGCCCGTCCTTAAATTGGATGCGCTCAGGCGACACAAAAGCCGCATCCCCGACACCCTCATAAACTTCAACACCCACATTGGCGAGATGGTTGACCAACTGTTTCTTCTCATGCAGTTCGTAAACCACCTGCTGGGCGCGTTCAAGCAGGTTTTGGAAATTAAGTGTCGGAGGCTGCGCCTCTAAGCCATAGGCCGCGAACTGCTGTGCATCACGGATAGCACGGGCGGCTTTCGCCAAGACACGTACCGGAACACAACCGTCATTCATGCCTGTGCCACCCAAGAAATTGCGCTCGACTAAGGCGACAGTCGCCCCTAATTCTCTGGCACGTAAAGCCGCGCTGACTCCGGCGGGACCACCACCGATAACGATCAGATCATAAGCCATTCTATTTCTCCTGAACGCACGATCAGCGTTCGTCCCCCGTTTACAAAAGGTTACGATGCCTAGTTTAGGCGAGGAAGGATTTGAGAACATGTAGCGTTAGGCTGAAATTGATGGTCAGTCAAAAGGCGGATATGTCGAGGAACAGAAACACTTTAAATCTGATAACGCGCCATGATAAACAGCCACACGAGGGAAAAGAGAATAATCGCCACCATCAACCCGCGCCAGAATAAGCGCATCCGGTCGGGTGCATCGGGGTGGTGGGTGGCTTGGTGTTCTGCCAGCGAGTGGCTGGTGTAATGCGGTTGGTTGAGCGCCTTCGCCTCGCCAAACCTAGGCGGATACGCTTGGTCGAGATACGGCTGATTTTCAGCGGTCAGAAGCGTCGCACGCAGTGCTTGTAAAAAGGCTTCCAAATCCGGCCAGCGACTTTGGCTTGGGCCAAAAGCGCGCACGAACATCGCCTCTAATCGTCCCAGATCAACACCGCGCAAATCACCGGGGATTTCAACCGGATTCAGGCGTGTCGGAGCATACCAATCATGCTGGCGCAGGCGCAAAGTGGTCATGCGGCGGGTTTCATCAAGCATCGTGGGCGGATGAAGCGGATCATAAAACGGATGCCTACCAAACAGCATTTCGTAAACCACGATGGCGAAACCAAAAGTATCACTGTGTTCATCAAGCGCATCGCCCAACGGTGGCATATACAAACCTGTGCCAACCTGTGAGGACGCGCTGCTCATCTCCTGCTGGCGGATCGACACGCCGAAATCCAAAAGTAGTGGATGTTGAGTGCCGCGAATGTTTCCCGGTTTTACATCACGGTGAATGATGCCCTGTTGGTGAACGGCTGTGAGCGCGTCTGCAATCTGGTGTAGTAAATCCAGCCGCGCATCCAAGCGCAGATTAAAAACTGCACCTGACGCAATCAGCACATCCCAACTCAAGCCTTCGGCTAAAGTCATGACGACATAACGGCGCGAGGTTTGCAGATCATAATCGTACAGACGCGGCACATTGGCATGTTGGATGAGGCTCAGTACCTGTACTTCGGCCTGAATGCTGCGGGCATATTTGCCATCAGGATCAGGTACATCATTCATAAACTTCATGGCGACTAACTGCTCGGCACAGTGCGCCCGCCAAACCTCACCGGCTGCCCCTGCCCCGATGCGTTCTTCCAGCGTGTAACCGCCAATGGTGATGCCTGCTGCCAGTTGCATAAACACCTAGAAGCGGGTGGCAGCTGCACGGGTGGCGCTGGGCAGTAAAAAGCGAATGGTGACGCTGTTGCCGAACTGCACCACATCTTCGTTATAGATACGTTCACGCTGACCGGGCGGCAGCAGTTCAAATTTATTTTCTTTACGCAGTGATGTGCCATACGAACTGTTGGTATCGGTCAGGTAAAACTCGCCCAGTGATTCGTCACCCATGAAAATGGCATGACGGCGCGAAATGCTTTTCTCATCAAATGCCACCAGAATGTTGCTTTCAGGACTGTAAAAACGTCCGATACCAAAATTATTACCGGGTATGGGCATATCTTTCTGCCCCGGCAAACCGCTGACGACCACCATCTTGCCTGCCCCAATGCGAACCGCCGGATTCTGGAAATTGGCGGTGGTATTCATGCCCTGTGGCGAGGTGGGCATGATCGGTCCGGCAGGTTGGCGCACAGGCCGTGCCTCGCGCATCGTCACTGACAAATAAAACACATATAGAATCTGCAAAATCGCCAGCACCAACAAAATAATAATGGCAATCCACACAATTTGGCTTACATCCACAACCGCACTCCCCAAAATAATACAAACGAACCGCCAAGACGCAAAGAACGCCAAGATCAATGCAGAGAGTTTTCAGAACAGACACAGAGATTGGAAAAAGTAATGTTTTTCTCTAAATACCTGTGCTACTCAAGCACTTTCCTGCATCGGACGGGCATGTAGCAGTTCATTATTATTGACTGCCCGAATTTGAGATGCTTCTACAGTGACCACATCAAATGTCTGACCATTGACGGTGAAAAATTCAACTTCGTAGCCTTTACCACCCTGATGAATCATAACGACTGTGCCAATGTCGCCAGCAAGCAGATGATAATCGGGCAAATCCACCGTTAAAACGACACGATCATGATCTTTAATCATCGTCCTACCCTCTATAACGGATATGCAGTAACTAATCTTGGAATTTCATCACCCTTTTCGATGAACCAGACTGACCGAACACGCGGGTTTCGACCATCCGGTGTTTCCAATTGACCTTCTATAACATAGCGTACACCAAACACGCTTGAAACGCTTTTTACAACATCTTGTGAGGCCGCTTGTTGAAGCAATGCTGTTTCAAGCCGCGTGGGTACATCTGGTATAAACCCAAATGCCATAAAAAAGATAGCTTTATCTCGTCCATCAGGATGCGTTAGCGACAAGAGATAATCTGTAATTTTATCAGATGGAACAACTGCCTTCTCCGCATTTGGCAGCTTCATCTCGTTACCTTTACTCTAAATCCGATAGACAAAATTGAACACCTACTACCAATAATGCCGCTTCACCAGAAAACAATCCACAAAAAATGGTGGGCGATGTTAAGATTGGGAGAAATACCATCTAAAAAAATGAGCCTATGAACTGGTTATTCTCGCTTCCCGCACGTTTAATACAGATTATCCGCAGCTTTTTTTCGAATTTAGGCAGTCCTTTCCGGGCGCTGAGTTCGGGTTTCAGCAGATTTATATCTCAGCTTAAGTCTATCTTCAGATTACCCGGTGGAAACGTTAAGTTCCCCGGCGGCAACCTGATGCAAGATATGCGAGACAGCCTCTCCTACCGCAGCGATCCGGCGATTGCCAAACGGGTCAAACTAGCAGAACTGGCTCAATACTCCCAAATCCATTTGACGGATGATGCGACCAAAACACGCACGGTGGTTCATATCGGCACGACCATCGGACGCAGCAGCAGTGAGGTGACGGTAGGTACGGTCGGCAGTACACGACTGCGCTTCACCCAAATTGATCCCACCAGCAATGCCGGACACATCGGCCTGACAGTCGTTTATACCCGCGAAAAAGTGCTGCTCAACGGCAAGCCTGTCAGCGGTGAAGTGCCGATGAATAGCGGCGCAGTTATTAGTGTAGGCAAGCAAACATACCACATCAAACTTTTCGCGTGGGATAAAACGCCGATTGTTATCCGTGTAAATGCTGGTTGGGCGACCAGTACCGGTGCAGTACGCGATAATAATGAGGATGCCATCGGCCTCTACCAGCATCAACGTGGTTATCTGTTTGCTCTGGCGGACGGCGTAGGTGGCGCACAGTACGGCGACCAGATGAGCGCTTTCGCCATCCATTATTTACTGGCGGTGTTTAACCGTAATATCGGCTACAACCTCGATTTTCAAGCAGTCTTGAATCGGGCTTACCAGAACATCAACGCGGAAATGCGGAACTTCGTCAAAAAGTCGGCCTTCAGCGCGGGTACAACCCTCACCAGTGTCATCATCAAGGATTGGGAAGCCAATATCGCCCATGTGGGTGACTCGCGCTTGTATCATTGGCGCAACAATACACTGACACAAATCACCCGCGATCATGCCCGACGTGAACCAGTTGTTGATAACACACGCCACGCCAACGAAACGCGCACACCTTCCCCCATGCGGGACATCCTCGAAAAAGCGATGGGCAAAACCGATGTTATCCAACCGGACTTGATCAACCTGCGGCTGCTGCCGGGAGATAAACTGCTCCTGTGCAGCGATGGCGTGACCGGTGTGATTACGCTTGAAGAATTAGGGCGCTTGGTGGCGGACGAACATGCCAACACTTTAGCCGAAACGTTAGTACGCATCGCCAACGAAAAAGGCACCAAAGATAATGCCAGCGCGGTAGCAGTCGAGGTGATGCGCGAAGGTTATGTCGAGGATATTTGGCGCGCGCGTGAAACCGACCGCATCTATGTCGGCAACCGTAACCGCCCGTTACGGTTGAACAAACCTGACGATCATCTGGAAACACATTATCCTGAAAGGCGCAGTAACCGGATACGGGTGGTGTTGGCGCTGATTATCATCATCGGCATCATCTGGGGCATTAGTGTCTTGAACACGCGCCAGCAAAACCTCGCTATCTTAGCACTGACCGCAACGGTAACGCCCTCCCCCGCCGCGACAGTCATCCAGCCAACAGCCATTCCCACAACCACCGAATTGCCAAGTGTGGCGGCATCCGCTACTCTTTCAGACAATCTCAATTCATTTATTACACCTGTTTTACCGATTACTGGCACACCTCCCGCAGTGAGTAGTGCCAGCCGCATCGAACCCACACGGAGCTACCATCATGCCCTTAGCTAGTCGTTTTCGTCGCCTGCTCAGTGTCGGTTTGCTGACATTGGTGATGTTACCTGCCACACTCATGGCGCAGGACACACCCCGTAAAGGCGCGTTTATCGCGTATCAATGTACCTTCCAGAGTGACAGTAACACTGCCCAGATTAACGCGGTTTTGATGGGTGGTGACGGTCAACCGATCCCGACAGGCACATATCAAGTGGCGGTTTCGGCAGGTGATAATCCGCAACCACTCGACAGCACACGCTATAAAATTGAACGGCTGGATAACCGCCCTCCCCTACAAATGATTGTGGTGTTGGACATCACCGACACCGTACCGATTGACCAGATTGTGAACGCTATCAGCGGGCATCTGTTCCCCGGCCTCAACGCCCAAGATCGGGTGGCACTGATTACTTTCAGCGAGGAAGTCGCGCCGATTACCCAGTTTTACACTGATAAAGGTCGGCTGGTGGCTGAACATATGACCAATTTGGTGGTATTGGGCGGCGATAACCGTTTATACGACTCGTTACTAGAAGCCACAGGCAGTTTTCCAGCGAACACTGCCGGACGCAAAGTGATCCTGACCATTACTGATTCGGGGCGGCGAGCGCTGGTGCAAGCCAGCGATGATGACATCATCAAGGCAGCCAATCGCGACAAAATCCAGATTTATCCGGTTGGATTTTACTCGCGTGACCGGACAGATGATGCGGCGCTGCAAAACATGGCTCAACTCACAGGTGGCTTTAGCTGGTTGTACACCGAAACGCGCAACTCACGGGACTCGATTGGCACGGCGATTAACAAGTTTCTCGATGAAACGGTTCGCACTTTAAACAGCGAAGTGCTTTTGACGGTCAATATGCAGGGGCAAACGCCGAATGCCAGCGGTGTTGTGCCTCTCAAAATTGATGTGAATACCAACAATGACTCGGCTTTGAGCGATACGGTAAGCTGCCCGTTCCAAACCCTGCAACACTCGATCACGTTTGCGCAGGGAATTGATACCACCCAACCGATCACCACCAGTGTCGATATTGGGGTGAAGGTTCAAAGTGACTTGAGCAGTGACAGCACCAAGATCGTTTTCCGTGTGAACGACGAGGTGGCACAAAGCGGAACCAGTCCTACTTATACCTTCAACGCAGCCGAGCATTATCCCGGTTACTATACGATTGAGGCTCAACTGTGGGACAACAACAACGCTACACTGGCGACCACCTCGGCTAAACTCCGGTTATATGCCCAACAAAAGTTAGCGCTGCGGATTGTGGGCGATCCAACCGTATTGAGTGGTTCGGTGCAGTTTGAAGTGAGCAGTAACCCGTCCTATGCCCTGCCCGCGACCCAGATTATGGTGGCTTCGGTCATCAATCCGGCGCAGGTTTTCAAGCTGGGTGACGCGGTTTTCCAAGCGGACGGCAAAGCCACGTTGCAAGTCGATAACATTCAAACCGTGATTGATCGCTTGTATCCCAACCGGCAGCCCACTGATACTTATCAGATTACAGCCGATGTGCCGGGAGCCAGCACCAGTGATCCCAAGTTGGCTTTCAGCAGTCCGTTAACCGTATCAATGCCTGTGACCGAGCAAGCCGCAACCAGCCCAACCAGTGCCGCGCCGAGTATTCCAGATGCGGCGATTAATATTCCGGCGGCAGTGGTGGAGCGCATCAACACGATTAGTGACCAATGGGTTCCTCCGGCGGCGATTATCGGTTTGATGGCACTAAACTTTCTGTTATTCCGCATGATCGGGCGGCGGCGGATTATGAAGCTGATTAACTCGCCGGATAACATTGATCTCAGCCCACAGTTGATGAACATCACTATGCGGCGTGGAGACATCAAACAGTCACATACCCTAACGCGCAAAACGGTGAATGTGGGGCGCGGTTCGACCAATGATATTAACCTCGGTGATGATCCGAATATCTCACGGCAGCATGGCGTGATTATCTGGCGCAAGAACAACTGGTGGTACAGCAACCGCAAGAAAGACACGACCACTAAAGTTAACGGCAAGAAATATCACGGGTTGGCACTGGTCAAACTGGAACCGGTGACCGAGATCGAGATCGGGCAAACGTTATTGGTGTTCCATTCGAACGCTCAGCAGGATGTGTCGGACTTCATCAAGACGAATTTGTAAGCGGCATGCAGAGAGGCGCAGACGATCAATGAAGCTGAACACTATGACTCTACAAGAGGCCGAAACCTTCTTAAAAGATACGGAGCATCCATTCCCGGCAGCGACCATTCGCCAAGCGATTCTGGATGACAAACTGAGAGCTAACCTCGTGCGAAAATCCGTATCGTATTACACGGTTATTGAGGATGATCTCTTAGAGTGGGCTTCTGACCCTGATATGCATCCCCCAAAGCGCAAGTTGTGATTGATTAAATGCAAACAATATGCGGAAACTTCGCAATTTTCGCATATTTTGCACATTTATCCGCTGAAATGACCGGCGGATTTACGGGAGCAAGGCGCTAAATCGGCAATTTTGTCTGGCGGGAAGTTCGGCTGCTGCCGCTGAAATGGCGCATTTTCGGCGGCTGGCTCGGCTATGTCCACCGCCGACATTTCCGACATATGCCGCTGCTGTCGTTGCCATACAAAAGACTCAACGCAAAGCTGCAAGGAGGCAAAGGCGCAAAGGGAATAGAAGAATTTTTTAACACAGAGACACCAAGACTCAAAGGCACAGAGAGTATTAATCATGCTGGTCAGATATATTCAATTTTAGAACAAAAATACTAAATTGGCAAGCGAAATCGGTTCGAGTTTCCAAACCTTTTGAGGTGACAGAAGGTTCAGAAGGGAGAGTATCTCTTTATCCATTTTTGTATCCAAAAGCTCTAAAAATTAGAATGGAATAAATTGTTCAATAAATCGCTTTGGGGTGTATTCAAAATTACGTTTAGGGTCGAGTCTGTTAAGGTGAGAAACTAAACCCAATCCATAAAGAGTAGGCTTTGTCCCATTAAAGCCAAAACTTCCGCGTATTTCTTGTGTCTCATTATAAATTTTGATGAGTTTATCCACTTGCTCCACAGATAATTTTTCAATACTAGGTAGAACTTTTGCTAAAGTGTTCCCCTGATCCCAATTCGGGCAATTACTCAAAGCATTGATATAGGCATTTAGCATCCGATCGTTTTTGATGAGGACGTTTGCAATATCAACCGCCGCAGTTGACCAGTCTGTACGAAGCCCTTGAAATTTCCCAAGAAACCCATATGGATCTCTACCAAGTCGAACCGCAATAATTGGCACTCCTCTGGCAAATGCATAACCTACTTCTTGATCAGTCCAATCGCTTTCGTGAAAGTCGGGTGTCATTAACGCTACAAACCCATCCATACTTGTGAGCGCGTTTTCAATCTCATCTTGCCAAGCTTTCGTGGGGTGTATGTCTTCATGGGCAACAAAGGCTGAAATACCAAAAAATTTAAGTTCTTTTTTCAGATTAGCGGTTTCACTTTTGAAGTTAGATTTATGGCTCAGAAATATACGAAAACCGTCGTCACCCCAAATTCGCCGTGTAGCATCAGGTGAAATTGTGCGATTTTGAGTTACAAGCATACCTGATGCCTTTCTCCAATCACTATCAACATCTTCCATTTCGATAAAGACATTGTCAAAAAACTCATCTTGAACATGCTGAATTTTATTCAGATCATCTTTGATTTTTTCCTCTATGTCGCGTTTGTTATCGATGAAACTTAAGTAAACAGATTCTGGAACTGTGAGGATAACATTATGCCCATTCATACCTCCATTCCAATTATCGAACGATGTTCCTTCAATAACTCTCACTTGGGCGTTTACAATCAGTTGTTGAATGTGTTGCTCACTATGTTGAGCATAAATCTTTGAAATAGTTGCTAAATAATGATGAATTCTTTTAGGGAGTTCGAAGGGGCTCGGTTCATTCATATATAGAAGCCATTTTATTATTGCTATTGATTGATCAAAAAATTAGATAATTCCTTATTTTGGCACAGTTTTATAGAATTAGCCCAATTCGAAGATGACCTTTTACACACTCCTAGAATTCATTACTATCAGCGTACCTAAATGGTAAAGGAGCGACTTAGGTTGCCCGCATTTTTCAGAAAATACTTTTTAAGTACAATGGGAAACTATGAATACTAATGTGATCCTGATACGCGGCATCAATGTCGGCGGCAAAAATAAAATCCCGATGGCAGACTTGCGAAAATGCCTCGAAGAACTGGGGTTTTCGGATGTTTCAACGCATCTTGCCAGCGGTAACGTGATTCTAAAATCCAAGAAACGTCCGAAGGCGATCCAAACGCAGATTGAAAAGGCGCTGCCAGAACACTTCAAACTGCACAGCGAACTCATCAAAGTTTTGGTGCTGCCGCGCAAGCAGTTCCAAGCGGTCGTCGATAACAAGCCTAAAGGTTTCGGTGAGGAACCCAAAAAATATTACAGCGATGCCATCTTCCTGATGGAACTTGATACGGATGATGCGATGTCGGTGTTTGATCCCAAAGAGGGAGTCGACCAAGTCTGGAAAGGTGATGGGGTGATATACTCGCAACGCCTCGGCTCGCTGCGCACCAAAAGCCGACTGAGTAAAATTGTCGGAACACCCGCTTACAAATCCATGACCATCCGTAGTTGGAGTACCACCCTAAAATTGCTCGACATCCTGAAAAAAACAGACACCGATAAAGAGGCATAACCAGCAGATCAATGGATGCCCTTCCGTTGTAAAATGGAGTGTATCCAAAAGAGGTGTCCTTATGCCTACCCCAAAATTTGATGGCGACCGCGAAGAGATCGAAAGCCGTCCGTACTTGGAACCCCAATTAGACCCCAAAGCGCCGCCTCCAAAACGAAAAGGGAGTTGGGTTTGGCTGGTGTTTATCGTGCTGCTGCTGGCGGTGTTAGCCGGAGTATTGATCGTGTCGGCGCGAGCGCAATTCAACCGCGATTATGAACGGGCTTTGAATAACATTATGCTCCAGCAAGGTAATGTGGTCGCGACGCTTGGTGGGGGGGAATAAAATACCAACCCCCACTCTAACCCTCCCCCGCATCCACAGGAGGCTTCGCACAGCGATGGAGGGAACCAATCTCATGGATTATTTTGAGATGCGCGCACACCCTCGTGCAGATCATCTTGACCCTCGAGGGGATCCGCGTCATCCTCAAGGTGAGAAACATCGAGGTCAGCCTCCATTTGGAAGCGTTCTTGCAGATGTTGGGCGATAAATACGGCATAGTCTTCGGTCACATCATTGACAATGTTTCGGCGGCTGCCATCCTCGGTTTCCGCAAAAACCTGATAACGGGGTGTATCATAGGCTTCTTTTTTTGATAAAGCGGTTTCTTCATATTTGATGGCGGTCACACCCGCGAGTGACACTTCATGCCCCTGATTAAGCGGGTTGGGCAGCGGCCTGCGTTTTACCGTGATGGTATCCTCATCCATTTTAATGTGGGTCTTGTTCAGGATGGTGAGCGCCACCACGTAAAAGAGGGTTAATGCGACCGCCAAAAACGCGCCCGTAAGGATAAACGGGGAGTCGCCATCGTTGAAGAGCAGTAGGCTTATCAACAAGAAGGCGAGGCTGCCCATGGCGCTGGCAAGAAATTCCCCATTACGATCTAGGCGGAAATTCGTACTGAACGCCATCTCCAACGTGTCGGCATCGCGCAGGATGAGCTGGGCAGGCTGTTTGACTTTGCGGCGTTTGGCTTTCGCTTTGGCTTCAGGGAGATCGAAAGGAAAGACGGTATCACAGGCGGCGCACACAGCGGTCATTTTCTGAATGTTGATATGGTCGGCGGTGACTTTTGCACCGCAGTTCGGGCAGGTCACTTGCATGGTATTTCTCCGTTGGGTGGCTGTATAAATTACCCGGTTATTCAGTATACGTAGCAAGCAGGCAAATGGGTGCGGTTCAACCTCGCTTTGTATTCCCTCTGTGTTCTTTGAGCCTTTGTGGTAAAACGGATTGCATTGGATTAAATAGATTTGAACGTGGCGCTCCGCATTACAACAGCGATGGCCTATTCGAGCCATAGGAGGAAACATGAGCTATCAGGTAACGATGAAGGCCGTCGAGGCTCGTCCGACAGCGGTGGTGACTGCGACGACCACATGGCAGGCGTTCCCGAAGCTGTGGCAAGAACTGAGTCATGAAGTGTGGGCATGCCTACGCGCAGGCGGGATATCTCGAGGCTGCCGCAATATCATGCTGTACTGGAATGATGTGCCTCATGTCGAGGTTGGTGTCGAGCTGCTTGTACCGTGCCCGCTCACCGGACGAGTAATCGCGTCGGCTCTGCCTGCTGGGCAGGTGGCGATGACCACGCATTGGGGAGCCTATTCAAAGTTGGGGGAGGCACATCATGCCGTGATTGACTGGTGCTCCGCGCAGGGAAAGCAAACGACCGGCACACGCTGGGAGGTCTATGGCCCCCACAACGACGATCCCGCCAAGGTGTGGACTGAGATCTATTGGCTTCTCGGATGATGGTACTCCCGTTGGATTAAAGGGATTTGAACTTGGCACTCCGCATTACAACAGCGATGGCCTATTCGAGCCATCATTATCAGACGCAACTCGGCAGCAGTGTAACCGTTGGTGAAGTGGCGCGTTATCTGGCGCATTATGAGACGCGCATCGAAGCCAGCACACTCGAAGTGGCACGGGCGGTGAAGACCAACCAACGGCTGCAAGACCTCGATCTGCAACCCGGTGATCGCTTGGTGGTGTTCACACAGGCCGCGCAGCCAGTTGATCTCCCTGCCCCACTGCGAGCAGGCGACCGTGTCTTACGCTTGCGACTGGGCAGCTTTGAGATGACATCACGAGGTAAGCGGCGGTTACTCATCGGGCGACCGGACGCGCAACAAAATACGATTCCCGATGTTGACCTGCGCTACTTCGTGCCACCCAACGCGCTGGATACGATTGCCCAGAGCGCCATCTGGTTACAGTTACAAGGTGGCATGTGGTATGCCTCCAAACAGGGATCGGTGCGGGTGATGTTGGATGAACTGGAACTGTCGAACACGCCGGTGATGCTCAATCAGACGCAGTGGTTAAGATTGTATCGAGCAAGTGACGAACCGCGACAAGGCCATTTGCCGATTTGTGAGATGCAAATCTGGCAGGAAGTGGCACAGGCCGCCGAGGATGCGCCGCATCTGCAAATCGGGCAGCAGCGCGTCCAGATGCGCGTGGGTTTGGAGAAGGAAAGCCAAACCCTGAAAGCCTCTGAAAACGTCAGTGCCGGACAGCTTGCCAGCAGTTTGGCAACCTATAACCAGATGACATTGACCACCGAAATGCAGGTGTATGTCATGCGATTGGTTCCGCCTCAACTGCGGTTAGAAGCGTTGTCACGCGGCGAAGAAGCCTTCCTCTACACATCGCTCAATTTGCGTTATGCCCGTAACCTGTTGATGCTGCGCGACATTCATAATCGGGCGCAAGTCTACGTGCTATCCGCCAGCCGTGAGGATGACGAGAAACTCATCGGCTGCCGACCGGACAGCGGCGCACAAAGTGTCGGGTTGGATGTGGATTTGTACGACTCGATTGTGGCGCAAGGACACGATCCACGTTTGTTTAATACGCTGTCGCCGTATTATGGGCGCATCCTGTACAACGCGGCTGATGAAAGTTGGCGCATCCGATTGGAAGAACGGGCGCATGTGCCACTGTTCATCAACAATGCGCGGGTGACAAGCAGCGCTCCGGTGCAGCTCACCAGCGGCGATGTGTTGAGCTTCGGGCCGAGCATCACCAGTTATTATGCGCGGTTGGAAGTGGAACTGAGTTCGAAGGCGGAGTAAAGAAAATACGATTGAGGCGCAGAGGAAGTAGAGAGATTCAATATGGGCTTCACTCAACCCCCACCCTAACCCTCCCCCGCAAGCGATGGAGGGAACCTCCAAGAGAAAAGATAAGTGGAATTTCTCACGACATTGGATTGAGCAAAGCATACCCTAGAAGTATCGTTGAATGATATTTTTAGGGAGATTGGTCATGAATTACAGTCAAAAGATAGGGCGCTCAGTGCTGCGTCTGATCGCTATCGTGTTCGTTGTGATGTTGGTGGCGGTGCCGGCTCTGGCGCGGGACACTGAGAGCATCGTTCTGACCAACAAGAAGCCGACGATTGTTCTGGTTCATGGCGCATGGGCTGATCCGTCTGGTTGGAATCGGGTGGTGGCGCTGTTGAAACTGGCAGGCTATAACACCGCAACACCGACCTTACCCTTAGTTTCAATTGATGGTGATGTGGCAACCGTCCGCGCTACACTCGACAGCATCCCCGGCAAGAAAATTCTGGTTGCCCATTCTTACGGTGGCATCGTGATTTCGAACGCGGCTTACGGTCGGTCGGATGTGCTGGGGTTGGTTTACAGCGCGGCATTCGTGCCAGACACGGGCGACTCGATCATCAGCCTCGGTCAAGGATTTATTCAGTCGCCTGCTTTCGATCATCTGATTTTTACGGGTGAACCGTTTGCCTC
>JBBQLX010000094.1:0-24787 GCA_038328375.1 Aggregatilineales bacterium
GTACTTGAAGACCCCCAAGCGTTATTCAAAAGGGAAGCAGCGTCGCAGCCCGCTTTCGCTGCGTTGGCTGTGGCTGTGGGTGCTGACTCCGATTGTCATTGTGGTGGGGCTACAGTTGTATAGACGACGTGAGGAATTTGCGCCGCCTGTGCAAGAGGCAATTAATAACGTCATCCAGAGTGTGCAAAGCGGTGTATCGACGGTTGTCGCGCCGACGGCTACCGCCACTGAAAATCCAACCGGCAAGTTGAACTCGGCTGAAAATGATTGGCGTGAAGGTCGTATTGAGGCGGCGGTAAACAGTTACGAGGTCATTGTGAGCGCGTTGCCCAATGATGTGACCGTTCATAATCGCTTAGCATTTGGCTTGATTATGGAAGGGCGCGATCAAGAGGCGTTGCTGGCTTCTGAATCCGCCGTGACTGCTAATCCATTTTCGTCCGATGCGTGGGCATTCAGGGCGCTGGCACTCGACCGTAATGATCGGGCAGGTGAAGCCATTGCCAGTGCCTTACGCTCACTTGAACTCGACTCCAAGAACGCGCGCGCGATGGCCTTCTTAGCACTCGCCTATTACAGCGATGGTGAATTTGAACTCGCGCAAAGCACCAGTGAGCTAGCGGTAAATGCCGATTCGGGCAGCTTTGAAGCACTCAATGTGCGGGGTGTTATCGCGCAGAGTATTGAGTTCGACCGCGATGCCGCCCGAAAATATTACCAGCAGGCCTATGATCTCGCGCCGAAAGTTCCGTATCTGGCGGTTGATCTAGCCAATATTTTATATGCGTTGGGGGTCAGCAGCGGCGATACCGCAACCCTCAACAAGAATATGGATGATGCAATTTCGATTCTCAGCGACGTGATCGAGGTCAATCCGAAAAATGGGTTAGCCTTGTTCGCGCTGGGGACGTTGTATTATCGTGGGCAGGGGAATTTTTCGCAGGCTGCGGAAATGTTAAGTCGCTGCGTGGATTCAAATCCCGACAGTATTGACTGCAACGCCTATCTGGGACGTGTGCAAAGCAGCCTTGATGACAACGAGAGCGCCGTCAAGCACTTACAGAAAGCGGTTGATTTAGGCTCACAGTTCCCTTATTACTTTTTCTGGCTGGGACGTTCACAGAAATCGTTGGGGTTATGTTCACAAGCCTTACCTAATCTGCGGCAGGGACGTGAACTAGCGGTTAAAGCCGAAATTGAGGATGTGGTCAGCGCTGCCGACGACTTGATCCGCGAGTGTGAAGCCGCTACCGGAATCATCAGTTCGACCGCAACACCCGAAGGTACAGCAGAAGCAACCCTATTGCCTTGATGAAATTGGATTTGCTCCCTCCCTCGCTTGCGGGGGAGGGCTGGGGTGGGGGTTCTTTCCCCTACGTCGGACTGGGATCAAGACAGCTTGGTAAGTCACCTGCATTGCGCGGCCAACTGCGTCCGTAAAAGGCCAGATACTCCGAAACGTGGGCTGACCAATAGGTTTCGTCATGGTCGCCCACCGGATTAATAATGTAACTATGGGCAATCCCACGGTCGGTCAGGCGGCTGGAGAATAACTCCAGCAGTACGCCGGACGGGTCTTGTGCGCCGTTATCAATGTACATCCGCAGTTTGGCATCTGGTAGGAACGTTGAGTCGGTTGCCAATTCCAGCGGATTGAAGGCGGGTGGCACTTCGTTCAGGTCTTGTGTCATGTAGGCGCTGTGACCGGCGAGAATGCCGAAGACATCCGGGTGACGCAAGCCGATGCTATAAGCCCAGAAGCCGCCGCGCGATACGCCGCCTAATGCCCGATGATCGCGATTGTTCCATGTGCAGAAGTCACGTTCAATCGCTGGCATAAGTTCATCCAAAACGACGGTTTCATAAGCTGGATCGGGTGGAAAAAAGCTGTTGTTGCCAATCGTACCCGTATAGGGCATGACGATAATCATCGGCGGCAGGATGCCCAATTGGAACCCCTGATCTTCGCTTTTCAGGATGCCCAGCTTTTCCCACTCATCTTCTTTTTGCCCCGCGCCGTGCATCAGGATCACATACGGATAGCGCTTCTGTGTTTTCTGGTAGCAAGGCGGCACATAGACGCGATAACGCAGATTTTCATCGGCTATCGTACTTTTGAATTGGTCGATGTGCAGGATTTGTCCGGCGGGTTCATCACAGGCGGGTGAGGTAGGTGATGGTAGCACAATCGGTGTCAGCGTCGGAACGGGCGTGGCGGTCGCTTGCGGTGTAGCCGTTGCAGCAGGCGTGACGCTGGGGATGGCGGTTATAATGAGTACCGCCGGAGTCGGTTGGTTGCCTAAAGGATCGCAGCCGACGAGCAGGAACGTTAAGAGCAGGATTACAGTTGGGATGAGTGGTTTGTTTTGGCGCATAATCTGTTATTATATCGCTATTCACCCAAAGAAAAACCTCGTAGTGGTCTATGACTGTGAACATTCGTGCATTGATCTTTGATATGGATGGTGTGCTGGCGGATACACCGCCGCTGCACTATGACTCGTGGCTGCGTCTGGCGCAGGACGAAGGTATTGATTTCGGCCTTGAGCAGCATGAGCAAATGCAGGGTTTAGTGCGCCGTCACAGCCTTGATGTATTTCTCGGTGGCAAATCGATTACCGAGTCACAGGCGCAGGAAATGATGGCGCGTAAGAACGCCTATTTTATGGAGAGTTTAAAACAGCTTACCCCGGCAGATCGCTTTCCCGGCACGGCTGAAATCATGCAAGAAGCCCATGCCGCTGGCTTGAAAGTGGGGCTAGGTTCATCCAGCCAAAATGCGCGGGGCGTGGTTGAGAAACTCGGCTTAGCCCAATACTTTGATGTCCTCGCCGACGGTTACACGGTGCGCCACAATAAGCCCGCGCCGGATATTTTTCTGTGGGTGGCAGATCAACTCAAGGTTGCGCCATCCGAAGCGATTGTCTTTGAAGATTCGGTCGCGGGAATGCAAGCCGCCATCGCAGGCGGATTCTGGCGCGTCGGTTTGGGCGGCAAGCATGGGGCAGGCGCACATGTGGCCTTAAACACGCTGGCTGAAGTGAATCTGGCAGCGCTTCTGCAACGGCTAAATGAGGTTGCTCTCTCGCCTGACACAACAAACTCCCTGCCCTAAAATTGACACTTGAAAACTGCTTATGACAGTTTATAATGGATTTCATAGTGCGGGCGTAATTCAGCGGTAGAATGCTTCCTTGCCAAGGAAGATGTCACGAGTTCGAATCTCGTCGCCCGCTAAAAGTAAAACCGTTTTAGATTTTGAGTCTGAAACGGTTTTTTGTTGTCTATATTGAATATCCGCGTGCTCGCGCTTCCTCCACCAAATTTCTACCAGTACTTTTGCTTGCTAAATAATCAATTTGTTTTTGTAATTCCTTCATAGTTTCTTCTGGGGTATCAATTTTTAGGTTAATGGCATGTTGTAAGATTACCTCTAGATTAGCTTTATTCTGAAAGGTGCGTCCGAATTTTTCACATAGGGTTTGGAAGAAAACTGAAATTTCTTCAATGTCTAAAATTGATTTGCCTTGAAGGTTGTTCAATGGACTTGGAACTGGCACCTTGGGGTGACGTAGAAATAATATTTTATCTTTTCCTTTCTGTCCCCAAAAATACCCATATTCAAATGATACCCAAGTGCTTTTTGCTGATGAACCTGTTATCAATAGAATAATAATTTGGGCATTATCGAGGTAGGTCATAACACTCGAAAACCAATCGCCCGAAGCTATAGTTTCTGGCTCAGACGACACAAATACAGCCTCATTGTTCAAATCCATCTCGACACGTATTTGTTCTGCAATTAAATGGGCTAATTCCTTATCAGCATTTGAGTGGCTTAGAAAAATATTCATTGTGATTATCCCTAAACTGGACTGATTTAAGTAGCTTATCATGGGTCGATAAATTTGCTAATCAATCCCCCTGTTTCTAGGGTACTTTTGCAATGTTCTTGGCGTAATATAATTAGAACGTATATTTAGGTGAAAATAATGTCTCAGGATACAACTAATCTGATACTAATCATTTTTGCTTTTGTTGCGATTGTTGGAAATGTTATTGCGTTTCTGTTTACTAGAGTGGAGTTGATGGCACAACGCAAGGAAACAAAAGCCCTAACTATACTCACTAGTGACCTTGAACATAAGGTTCATCGTTTGGCGACCAAACTAGGGCATAAAATACAGCGGCTCGAACGCCTTAGGGAGTTAATCAGCAATCTACTACGTATCACAATAGGGCTAAGACAAACTGGTCGTCCACTCCCTGAATTCTTTGATTTTTGGTTACAAAGGGAAATGATTGTGCCAGAATTTCATGCATTGATCCAAACGATTAACGATGAAAAACTTACAACACTCGGCTTGCAACTTACAGATACTTTAAGTAAGGATATATGGCGCAAAACGGGCTATGAAACTGATTTCGATACGGACGAGTTTAGAAAAGTTTACATGCTACTGCGCGGTTACACACAAGTGATGTATCAACGAATTTTAGAACTGATGGAAGAAGCTACGCAACAAGACGAATAACGCACCGAAGCAAAATAAAAACCCCCTCTTTTACAGGGCTTCTCTCTTTAAGTTTCAGCTTGCCGTTGATACAATGCGGTGATTCTTTGTTGGAGCAAATGTTGGGCGGAATGAAACGTTAAATCTCACTGCCCACTGCGGAGCTTCGATTTTCGGAGCTTTTTTGTTCCCTCTTTATGCCTCATGAGGGGTTATGCCATAATGACCTTCGCCAGCCTGACCTATGAGCAGCAAGTCGCCCAACTGACCGCCGCCGCCCGTTCCATACTGCCTCAGTACGATTTAGCGGGCGCACAGGTTGAATTGCTCAGTTATGCCAACAACGCCGTTTTTAAAGTCAGCGTATCCGATGCTCATTATGTGCTGCGCGTTCACCGTCCCGATCACAAACGCATCGAGTGGATTCTCTCGGAACTGATGTGGCTTTCGGCCTTGAATGAAAACTCGACCGCCCAAGTACCACGTCCCATTCCAACCAAACAGGGCGAATGGCTGGTGGAAGCTGCCGTCGAGACTCTTGAATCGCCATTGCCCTGCGTACTGTTTCAATGGATTGAAGGTCACTTTTACACCGCTTCCGATATACCCCTCGATAAAGCTTATCAATCTGCGGCCTTTATCGCAGGCTTGCACCACTTTTCCGCCAACTTCAATCCGCCACCGGACTTCACCCGTCCCCGTTTAGATTGGGAAGGGCTGTTTGGCGAACAATCGCCCTATAACCCCGGTGAAGGCGCTCGTATCTTCACTGCCGAGCAGAAGCTTGTATTTGCCGCTGTCGAAGCCCGCGTTCAAACCGTTTTCAACGAATTGGATGCTTTGCCGCACTCATTCGGTGTCATTCATGCCGACTTCCTGCCCAAGAATTTTCTGTTCACGCCAACGGGTGTCGCCGCCATTGATTTTGATGATGTCAGTTGGGGTTATTATCTGTATGATCTCGCGCCGACTTTGTTGCTGTTCAAGTCGGAAAGCCGCTATGCCGAATTGCGTGAAGCGTGGTTAGGTGGTTATGCGTCTGTCCGTGCTTTACCACCTAATCATGCTGATTATTTAGAGGCGTTTATGGCGGCACGTCATCTGGCCTCCTGTCGCTGGCAGGCTGGACATTTGCATAACCCGCGCATCCGTGAACATGCCGCCGAAGTGATTGCCCGCCGTACCGAAGACTTGCGCCGCTTTCTGGAAACAGGTTCGCTTTAGGGAAAATAGTAGTACTACTTGCCTAACCTGTATCCGGTTTTGTAGGGGCGAGGATTTATCCCGCCCGCTTATCAAAGAGAAGAACCTGTTTTCACGTAGGGAAGGGTCTCAGACCCTTCCGATTTTCTTATATTCACACGAGAGATAGAATCGTTTTTACACGAAGCGAATTTTCGTAGGGACACGGCACGCCGTGTCCGCCACCGAAATACTCAAACGCTTTTTAGGGGAGATTACTCATGCCTACCATTTTGCACATTACACATCAAACGGATTGGCAGGCCGCGCTCGAAGCAGGGGCTTATCAATCGCCCACATTGGCGAAGGATGGCTTCATCCACTGCTCGACGGATGCCCAAGCGCTGCGCGTGGCGGATAACTTTTATCGTGGGCAGGCTGATCTCGTGCTGCTGGTGATTGATACCGATAAACTGACCGCGCCACTCAAATTTGAAGGGCCAATTAATCCCCAGACAGGCCAACCGGAAACCGACGTTCAAGACTTGTTCCCACATATTTATGGGGCGATTAATCTGGATGCTGTAACGAAAGTCGTTCCTTTTCCGCCGAATGTGGGCGGTACATTCACATTGCCCAAAATATAATTATTCTCGAAATTCGCATTTAGGTTTAGATGCACAAACCATCCCAAACGCAATCCATACCGTTTGCCAACCTGCTTAACAATCTCACTCCCTCAAAACCGTTAGTGCCAATCCTGCCAAAGAGTTACCAAATGTTCTTCCAAATGGTAACCCATTCATTGCTTATATCGAGTATGCTACTTATTGGAGTGTTGCTGCCTGTATTTAGGGGACGACACTTTCAAAATTAATGAGAAATCTTCCCGTAGGGGCGGGATTAATCCCGCCCGGTATTTCCTGTATTTTATCAATGCTATCGTCTTATGAATGTTACAAAAACGGCTTGTCGCAACAGCAACAACAACATCAACAGCATCATTTGAATGGGGTTAAATCTAACGTTTTGCAGCAACCATTGCAGCAGCAGACCCTACCCCTTCGCCGCAGCATCCACAGCCGAGCAATCCGCTGAATCTGCAATAAAAACCGTTCCGAATCTGAAGAAATTGCAGAAACTTCCGCAGTTTCGGCGGTTCACTCGCTCAAAGCCGCCATCAAATGCGCTGTTTAATAACTTGGCTCTGAAGTTTCCGAATCAATTTGATTCAAAACGAACTTTTACGGGCGCTTCGCAAGAAATCACCGTAAACACGCTGAAATTCGCTCCATTGTTCATCATGTACCGGATGCCCGCACTTGAACATTTCGAGCCGTCCGTTGGAGGTGCGCTCCAGAAATTTGCGGGCATATTCCGCCGGATTGAGCGTGTCTTTATCACCGACCATAATCAGAACTGGACAGGTGATGTTCGCCGCTAAACTCAAGCTGACATCGCCACCTGTATCAATCGTGTGCTTCATGGCGTTGATCCATTGCAGGATAAACGCATCTGCGTCGGGGATGTCGTGCAAAGACTTGTCGGCTTCGGTGATCCAAGTCGCCGGAAACATGCTTTGTACGCGGGGACGTATCGTAGGCGTGAAATTCCCCACCGCGCCAATCACCGCCACCGATTTAAAGCGTTCCGGTTGTAAACCTGCCGCCACCAAAGCGGTTTCGCCGCCATCTGAATAACCGAGAATGTGCGCCGATTGAATGTCGAGTGCATCCATAAACGCCAGCACATCTTTCGCGTCGCGGTGGTAAAAATCGAGAGGAAAGTCACGCGGTTTGGGTGTTGATTCGCCGTAACCACGCAGTGATGGCCCATAAATATGATAGTCACTGCTCAGCCAATCCATCACGTTTGTAAGGTGCAATTTGGCTGTTCCCAACAGTCCATGTAGCATGATCAACGGTTCGCCTTGCCCCACATCTTCGTAATGCAGACGCGCACCGGTTGCGATGTCAATAAACGGCATGTTGTTAAACGCCTTCTGTCGCTTCAACCTTGCGCCCGCTGTTCATCACGTCGCCCAGCGAAACGCCCGTTGCCAGCAGCCCGACGATGCCCCACACGGCGTATCCAACGATATTGACTCCGTGAAAAAGAAAGCCCAATGAGATGGCGCTTTCTTTGGGAATGCCAATCGTTTGCCCCGCCAGTAGAATCGTCGCCTCAAATGGGCCAATGCCTGCCACGCTGATCGGTACGGCATTGCCCAACGCCGCCAACGATAAACCAAGGATCGTCAGCAAGAGACGGTTGCTTTCACTAAGCGGTGAACCATTTAAGTCTGTGATGTTGAGTGCGCGTATCAGCGCATATAAAGTGAGGATCGAAAACGCCCAGCTAATCAGTGTCCAAGCAATCGCAAAGATTGCACTCTTCACTTGAGTCAGTGGCTTAAGACCATCTAAGAGTTGGTCGAATAACTTATCCATCCCTAAGCGCTTGAGGAAAGGAAGCAATCGCTCTACCGTTGCCAATACGCGATGTCCAATTTTCGGGAACCGTGCGAAGAACACCATCACCGCGAACGCGAAAACCACTGCCGCACCAAAAATGGTGGTTGGTCGGATAATATCGGGTGGTGTATTCGGGATGTTGGTGATCGAAAAGACCAGCATAAGCACCACCAACAGCGTGTCAATCAGCCGTTCTAGTACCACGCTGGTGGCTGCCGTCACGACGGGTACACCTTCACGCGTGATGAGAATGCTGCGTGCGACTTCGCCCACACGTAAGGGTAGTAAATTGAGTAAGAAACCCAGATTGAGAATGTGACAGGTTTTTAAGAGCGCTGGCTTAAAATCGAGCAGACCTTGCCAGCGCACACCACGCGTCCATAACCCTGCTGTAATCCCGATAAAGGATACAATAATCCAGCCGATTTCTGCCTGCTGGATACTTTGCATCACTTGTTGAAAGTCAACACCCCGTAACGCGATCCACAGGAAAAATCCACTGACGACCACACTGGCAATCAGGAAAATAGTTCGACGCATGAAGCCCCCTTATGGCGCTGTTTGCTTGCAGCCTTGATCATGATGTTTGATTGTAGAGCAAAGGGTTTGAATAACCTAGATGCCTGCTTATTCAACCCAAAACTACTTTGCCTATTGCGGCATTGCATCGGCCTAAATCAGATATGGCCTTCGATTATAGAGAATGGTGATGCTGAGGTTTTTCACTTTTACCCAAAATCACCTGTCCGGTTTGCCCGTTGACCAAGGCGGTACGACGATCTTTATCTTGCTCGATTAAGTGGGCAATCCACACCGGCGCGAGGATCAGCCGGAAGCTCATCTGCTGGATATTGGTGAAAACATTGATCGTCACTTTTTCATCTTCCATCAGTTCTTTACGGCTGAACTTGTAACGCATCGCGGCTGAAATCTGGCTGCGGGCTTCCAACGCGGCCTCATCAAAATCTTTTGTGTAAAGCTGGGCGGGATATTTTGCCAACAGGTTTGGTGAATAATCCAGCAAATCCGACGTGTGGTAATCCCCTAGTCCACGCGTCAGCTCTTTAGATGGAGACAGAGCGCCGCACACTTCCACATCCGGAAACATTTCGTTGTACTTACTTTGCACATAGGTTTCGGTGGGTATCATGGTACGGGTATAACCGTAACTGCTATTGGAAGATTGATTTCGTATGCGCGTCCGTGAGACTTCAACCGTCGCGTCGAACATCCAGAAGGGCAGGTAATAACCATTGAGTGTAGCAGAGGCAATTTTGTTATTGTCGAACCAACCTTTGATACGTTCGCTCACGCTTTTGAGGTGTTCTTTCACGAGGCTGCTGGCTTCTTCTTTTGTCACCTTGAATGGAATGATGCCGTCGGGTTGGTCGAATGAATTGAGCGCATCTTGCTCAATGACCTGATTAGAGCTACAGAACGGGCATCGAGTCGAGAGTTCAGTCGCGGGGATCGCTCGTTCGGCACCACAATTTTTGCAGTGCAATAAGCGTTCACCAATCACCCACTTAACAGGTTGTGCTCGTCGTTCGAGCAAGGCTGCCAGCAGCGAGTCACCGTTAGCAGTATGTCGTTCGCCTTGACCAGCCACGTAGCCACAGAAACCACATTCGACTTGCCCGCTGATGTCGTTGGTGGTCAAGCTGCCATTACACTTAGGGCAGCGTGTGCCTACAAGCGTTGTTTTGACTGCCTCACCAACTCGTTTGATGGTTGGGCCGCTGCTCTTTTCGCCTTTTTCGGCTTGGTCGGCTGTCAACCGCCCATTTAAAATCAGCATCATGCGGGTCGCTTCGCCGTGAGAGCCATCTACCGCTAGAATGCTGCTCAAGTGGTCACGTTTAACAGCTTCATCATCGCTAATTTTGGCGATCCACAAATGGGCATCAGCAAAATCATGTTGAATATCCAGTGCGTCTTTTAAACTGTCAATCGCAGCTTTTTTATCGCCATCAAAGAGGTAATCTTGCGCGGTATAAAACAGCGAAATCGCCCGCGCCTGAATTTGATCCACGTTGCGGATCGAGACATTCGGGCGTTGACCTTTAGCGCGAATTTCTGCTGCTCGTTGGTCAATGTCTGTCATCGGTTTATAACCACAGTCACGGCAAATAACGCTGGTGGTTTTCATGTCAAATGTCATGCGTTTGCCACAAGTTGGGCAATCCAATTTTATTCCCATCCGAAAAACCCTTCGATGAACGTTCAGCCTTATTTTTAGTATAAGGGTGAATATCCGCCTCTAAGTGCCTGAAAAATGCGGATTTCGGATTATTTTCACAATTACCTAATGAGCATCACGCATAAATTGTTCGACTGCTGCCCGTGTGGGTAGAGAAGGTATCGCGCCAAGTTGGGTCGTCGTTATTGCACCCACCGCATTGGCAAAGCGAACAATGGGTTCAAGCTGCGTCAGGTAATCATCTTTATGTTCCAACAGACCAACCAACATTCCCGCGACAAAACCATCGCCAGCTCCAGTAGTATCGACAGCCTGAACTTTAAAACCCTTAACGTGCTGGTTGCTATTACGTGTATATATGGTTGCGCCTTCTGCCCCCTGCGTCACGGCAATCAGTTGGATGGAGTCGCGCCACAGGGATGAGACATCGTTGCTGCCTGTCAGGAACTCAACTTCTTCTTCGCTCACTTTGACGATGGTTGCATAGTCCATCCCTGCTAACATGCCCGTTCGCGCAGCATCCGCATTCGACCATAATGCCAATCGCAAGTTAGGGTCGTAGGAAATCATTAGGCCACCAGCACGAGCCGCTTCAGCCGCTTTTAAGGTAGCCGAGCGACTTGGCTCATTAATCAGCGTAATCGAGCCGAAGTGGAATATTTGTTTACCCTTTAGCACATCAAGTGCCACGTCTTCGGGGCGCATGAGCATGTCGGCGCTGGGGTGGCGGTAAAACATGAAGCTGCGTTCACCGTCCGCCCGCAGTGACACAAAGGCCAGTGCTGTACGTGCCTCTGTCGAAAAACGCAGCCCGCTTACATCAATCTTGTCTGCTGCCAGCACATCAGCCAAATAATGACCGAAAGGATCATCGCCCACTTGTCCCAAGAAGGCGCTGGTGTGTCCCAATCGTGCCACCGCAACGGCTACATTTGCGGGCGCTCCACCCGGTGCTTTTTTGAAGCCGGATGCTTCACCAACGCTCACGCCATGTTCCAGTGCGACGAAATCAATCAATAATTCGCCTAGACATACGACACTCATAACACCTTGCCCTCATCGTTCAAAATAAATATTATGCCAATCGCGCTGCTAATGCTTCACCTGCTGCTAAGCCCGAAAGAAATGCACCTTCGACTCGTGCTTCACCGAATCCGTCGCCAGCGAAAGCCAAGGGTGCTAAGCCTTGTGCCATCAGGTAGCGCTCAGGGTGCAAAATCGTTGGTTGTGAATAACGCCAGCGCTTTAATTCGGCTTCAACAATACTTGAACCATTTGCCAGATAAGGTTCAAACTCTTTGCGGATAAAGTTCAGTGCCTCGGGTTCCGGCTGATCCCATAATGTTTGGCTGATGCTGCCAGAGGAATGTACCGTAATAATTCGAGCTTGCGGTGAAATGCCCTTGCGTTGGTTGTCCGCAATCCAACTCAAAACGGCATCCGGTCGTTGTAATGCACCGGGTTCTGGTAAATTAACTTCACCCTCAACCCGAAACAACCCCGCCACGCAAGGAACATAAGCAATTCGTTCGAGTGCTTCGCGGTCTTGTGGATTGAGTTGATTGCGAACATCGCCCAGTAATGTTAACGATTGCGGTGTGGGTGGGGTCATCAGCAGGGCTTTTGCCGAATACAGCCCACCTTTGTCGTCTTGAGCCTGCCAGCCATCCGATGTTTGGGCAACGTTTGAAATTTTTACATCGGTATGAAAAGCAGCTTTGCCTTCCAATTGCTTTGCCAGATATTTCGCCAGCGCGTTCATGCCGCCTTTCGTGGCATAGCGAGGGTGTCCATCAAACTGTTCGGCTGTACGGTCACCATCACTAAAGCCATTCGCCCACACATAGATGATGTCTTCCGCCAGCCATTTGTCCGCACTGCGTTGAAAATCATTAGACCGGACGGTGAAAAATTGTGCGCCATGATCCGCAAGCCCTTCGCCAATGCGACGCGTCGCCAAGCGTCCACCCACGCTGCGCCCTTTGTCCACTAACGTCACACTTAATCCACGCTCACTCACTTTGTGCGCTGCTGTCAAACCACTTAGACCGGCACCAATAATAAGTACATCAGAGTGTTGTTCAGTCATATATTCCTCAAAATGATTTGCTAGGGGCGGTTAATCCTGCGTAACAATAAAAGTAATCCAGCTATTCCAGCGACCATCAGCATCAATACAAACGGCACACCCCAAGGTGCGTCGAAAGGCGGCCAATTGTAGGTAAAGTTCATGCCATAAAAACCGCTGACTACGGTCAACACACCGATAATCAGAGTAAGGATGGTCAAGCGGTTGACGATGCGATTTAGGCGATTCGATACCGACGACATATAGAGATCAATGACGGTGGTCAACGTGTCCCGATAGGTACTCAACATATCTGCAATCCACAATAAATGGTCAGCCACATCGCGTAGATAATATTGGCTGTTATTGTCTTGCGTGAAGTTTAGGATATGGGGCTGCGCCAGCGTACTCAACATATCACGTTCCGGCCAAACAACCCTCCACATGTGCAGCATCATATGTTTGAGTTCAAATAAGCGGTTCAAATGCTGTTGATCAGGTTTTTCCAATATTGTATCTTCGAGGCTGCCAATTTCTTCCTCAAACATATCCATTACCGGAAAATATTCATCTACCACCACATCCAATAAGGTGTAGAGCAGGTAGCTGGTGGTCATTGAGAATGATGTTCCCAAGTTACTAAAGCGTCGTTTGGCTTGCTCGATAATTGTTTCGTGGGCGTTATGGACGGAAACGATATAATTACGCCCGATAAACAAATCAATCTCGCGAAAATTCAGATCATGGTAAACAGCATCAGCGGATTTTTGCACCGCCGTATCCTTTGTATTAATCACCGAAATTGAATTGATAATCAGGAATAAATAACCTTCATATTCTTCGATTTTGGGTCGCTGACGGTGGTTTCGGGTATCTTCAATCGCCAGTGGGTGGAACTTAAAGACATCACGCAAGACACCCGCCTCAGCATCTGTACTCTCAAAAATATCGACCCAGAATACTTCTGTTTCGGATTTTAACAGCGTTTCGATTTCTTCAATCTGCGCTGTTCTTGACGTATTTTTGGTGAAAACTCTAATTTCCATGTATGACCTGTTAATAAAATCGTATTGGACTCAATTTAACCTTAAATTTCAGTCATTACGAACCGCTACGGCTTCACCTCGACCGCTTGCATCATCAGCACATCACCCCAACCAACGGGCATACTACCGCCTGTTTCAAGTACTGGCAGCCGTTCCAATGTTGACCAGTTGTAAAGTGTCAGTTCAAGATGATAAGGGCCAGATGGTATGGTCTCTGCAATACTCAAACACGGTTGAATCGTCACAGCTTCGTTAGCCGCATGAGGTTCAAAGCCCTTATCCCACTGGGCAGCGTTGATATTGCCGGTAATATCAACGAGATGCAACCCGACCGAATAGGAGTTGTCGATGTTATCGAGCGTTTGCAAATTGAGGTTGACGCAGAGTTGCTCACCCGACTTTGCGCTCAGTTGCTGGTCAGATACTAAGTTGCCGACGTAGCGCACACGTTCCCCAAATTGGAATTGCAAATCATCTGTGCTGCCTCGATCAAAACGGTAGAAAATCATATTGCCGAGTCCGCTTCGATAACCAACTCCACGATCTCGATCTAATTGAGCCGCCACCTGCCAACTTTTAGCGGTATTCACTGGCAGCGCAACCCATACAGATGGTTCAGTGTCTAATTTGCCGACCAGTTTATGGACTTCATCAGGCGGTTGTAGTCGCCACGATAAATCCAGCCCGATGCCACGCTTGATACCCAATTGACGGTCATAATAAGCCGATGGGCTGTAAGCGGCCAAGTCACTAATGGTTGCGTCCAGAGGCTTTCGCTCGTTAATCATGCTGCGAATGGTGGTTTCCCATGCCGGTTTGGGAGGCCACAACTCTTGAAACATGGTTAGTTGAACGTAAGCCAACCATCCCAGTAAAACGATTGCGATGATTGTGCTAACTGATTTGATGGATATTTTGGGCGTTGATAGCTGTTGAGGTAATTCGATATATCGTAGGGCATAGGCCAACAGAAGCACTCCCGCCGGAAGCATCCCAATGGTATAGCGGACTTGATACACAGGTGCGAACCACATGTTCAAGGCTAACAAACTGATTGGCGTAACCAAGAGCCATATAATTAGCAGCAATATGGTGCTGGCGTTTTGGCGTATACGCGGAATTGCTGAACCGAGTACGAATGGTGCAAGCGCCAGCCCCCAACTGCCGCCCGTTAATATGAGGATCAGCGCTGCGACCGTTGCCCAATTGGTCGGAACAGGAATAGCCAGCGGCCCGTTAGGATTGCTGCTCATTTGTTTGAGTAAGGTGGGCAGCCAAGGGGCGAATAAGATTGCTGCCACCATATAGGGTAGGGGCAGCGTAAACCATTTGCTTCGTAAGCGTGTGCGTGGGAACAATTGGGTGAAAATCGTATGCAGCACATGCGAAGCGATGATAAATATGCCTGCATAGTGTGTATAGAGCAGTGCTGCCATTGCCAGACTATAAGGGATTGTCCGCCACAAAGAGGGTTTTGTTCGCCAGCGCACATAAAACAAAGTCGCTAGGGCTGTTAGTGCCATGAGCAGGCTGTACATACGGGCTTCACGGGCATAGTACACAAAAAAACTGGCTGTGCCTAATAAAATTAGCGCGATGATTCCCGTGCGACGATCAAACAGGTGCTTACCGAGCGCGTAGGTTGCAGCTAACCCGATCATACTGAACAGGGCAGAAGGCCAACGTAACGCTAAAACCGAATCACCCGCAAAATGACCTAAACCGCCCAACAGCAAAAAATACAGCGGTGGATGCACATCGGCTTCCACCCGCTGCAACATATCACGGATATAAGGTGAACGGATGGCCCATGCTGTCCACGCCTCGTCATTCCACAGGCTTTCCCGACGAAGATCAACTGTCGCAATTAGAAACGCGATCAGAATCAATCCCGCAGCTAACAGAATCGCCGTGTTGGATTTGCTTGAAGAAGATTCTGATCTGAACACATGCGGCTACTTAATCGGGTTGCGGCGGACGACCATACAGCCACCAAAATGTGTCTTGAGGATAAGCGGATTGTAGACTTTGCGCCCAGATGAACGGTGTTTCGCGGATATTGCGTCGCAGTCCGCCATCCACAGCGCTTACGGATGCTTTTAGGGCTGACTGGTCTATATCGGCTGGCAAGCCTGCCATGAGTTCAGCAACAATGGTACGCCGCAGGGCTTCGGGATTATAGGCACTGGCGCACAGTTTCGCGTCTTCGCGGCATTCTTTGATATAGGTTTGCAAGTCGCGCAGTCGCGATTCTGCTTCTTTGACCATCTTTTTGCCGTAGGCCACACCCCATTCCTTACGTACCGCTTCATTTTGGGCGTTTAGTTTTTCGTACTGTGCGGCTTGAGCAGAATTCATCCGGTCACGGACTGTGCCTAAGCGTCGCAAGCGCAGCAGGATTGAACCGGGTGTGAGCCGTGCTGAGTCCGTGTTAATTTTGCCGTACAGTTCGTCCTCGTAAATATACGGAACGAGATTTTCGACCATCGCTTTGACTTCTTGAAGGTCGAGGTCAATAGAATAATTAAGTTCAGTCATTTTGTTATATCCTCTCTAACTGCATTGAGTGTAACGCAATCGGTATAAACAAAACACCCTTTGCACGAAGGGGTGTTAGCACAGCCATATAATGACCTGATGGTTTTATGTTCCGGTGATTGGTTCACCATGCGAGGCTACGAAGAAGGTCGGGTTCATCAGCACCCGTCGTACCGGACATTTTGTGGAAATTTCCATCAGTCGCGCCCGTTGTTCGTCGGTCAATTGGTCGCCAAATAAGGTGATATGCTCACGGATTTCGGTGACAAATTGGGCATCACCATTATAAGCCGGATATTGGTCAGCCTTAAAGCGTTCTAGATGGAGTTGAATTTCCATTTTCTCAAGGGGCCATTGTTTGCGTTGGGCATAGAGCTGCACTGTGATTGCCATGCAGCTACCGACCGATCCTAGGAGTTGTTCAACTGGATCAGCCGCTACACCTGTCCCACCGTTCTCAAGCAGTTCATCGGCATGCCACGTATAATGCTCTGATTCGACGGTGGTCTTGAGACCCTTATCAATGCTAACTGTTAAAGCAGCCATGTTTTTTCCTGTGTTGCGTTTGTGTCTATCTATTAGACCATTTTAACATCTGTTCTCTTACAGGCCGCCGCTGATGTCTAAACTAACACCATTGATGGCGCGGCTTTCATCGGCTGCCAAAAATAGGATCGCATCGGCGATTTCTTCCGGCTGAACCCATTTGCTGTAGTCCGCGTTGGGCGAACCTGCCCGATTTTGCGGCGTGTCGATGGTGCTGGGTACGATACCGTTGACGGTTATACCGAACTTACCGAGTTCCGCCGCCATACTTTCAAGGACGCGTTGGGCAGCCGCTTTTGAAGCTGAATATGCTGAATGATTATTCGTGCCTTTATAAGCATTTTTTGCCAGAATAGCGATGATGCGTCCCTTGATTTCGTGGTCAACCATATGCTTGGCTACGCGTCCGCAGCTCACATAAACCGATTTGGCGTTCAAGTTCATCATCTTGTCCCATATATCGAGTCCCGACTCGTGGACAGGTGTACCAGCACCGTAACCACCGACGGTATGCGCCAGCACATCAATCGTGCCGTAGCTCTCCTCAACCTTTTTAACCAGCGCGTCAAGGCTGGTGGGATCAGTCACATCCGCCACACCGACCATCCCACCGAGTTCTTTGGCGACTGCCAATAGTTCACTCTCGCTGCGCCCGACCAACACGACTTTAGCTCCTGCTGCCGCGAACTTCCTTGCCACCACTTGACCAATATTGCCACCCGCGCCCGTCACCATCACCACTTTATTGGAGAAATCCGCTGCCATTTTTGCTCATCCTTGTTTGTAAATAATCAAGTTCTATTGAGTATGGTCTTTGAATACTACTCATTCATTACGCCAATTTGGGCTGAAGAGATTTATTCCGGGCAAAGCTCGACGATTAGCCCATCATTCCATTGATACTTGGTTTGCATCAACTCGTCAATGATTTCTGAGAGTTCGGTTTCGGTTGCGCGGTCGATGGCGCGGCCTGTACCCGTGTAAGTTTGCCCCTGCACCCAGAAAGAAATATGTGGATTGTGCAGTATATTTTGTACCCAATGTGCTTCGGTTCTCCCACCCGAAATGAGATAATAGCAGTTACCATGTGGCACATACCAGATTTCGATCTCGTGAGGCGTTCCAGTTTTACGACCAATAGTTGTTAAATATAGAAACTCGGTTTTGTACTCACGCGGTTCGACCATCATCAATCTCCTAAAATGATGTGTGCAAATTGATATTCGAGTGTAATCAATGATCGCTTGATTTGCATTGTTCCTAAGTTCAGTCATCATGGTCATTGGGACTATGAATCAAAAGAGGCACCTTCAACCTGAGGATGCCTCTTGATGTGACAGGGCTAGAGCAAACTAGCCGCGTCCGGTATATGAACCATCACGCGTATCAACGGTGATCGGATCGCCCACATTGACGAACAAGGGTACGGAAAGTTCCAGACCAGTTTCGGTTGTGGCCTTCTTCATGACCTTACCGCTGGTATCACCAGCAATCTGGACATCCGATTCGCCAATTTTCAAGGTGACGGTGGTTGGCAGCTTATAGTCAATTGCCAGACCTTCATAAAGACGCAGTTCCAACTCAAGGTTTTCGGTCAGGTAATGAATATCATCACCAAACAGTTCGATACCTGCTTCGTACTGTTCGTAGCTTTCCGGGTTCATGAAGTGTAAATGCATACCATCACCATACAGGTACTGCACTTTTTCGGCTTCAACAAAAATGTTGTCGAGCCGTTCTTCCACACCGAACACACGGTTGATCGTATGTCCCGTGCGAATATCCATCATGGTCGTGTTCATAGATGCCTTGCCACGCCCCGGCTTGTTATAGAGACTCTTGGTGACACGGTACAAATTGTTATCCAATTTGAGGGTCACACCTGTTTTCAAATCGCCTGCTTCTATCATTGCCAACTCCTCGAACTCTGCTGCCATTCTGTGGTTATTGAGGCCATTTTACCAGACGATTAATTCATATTAAATCCTCTGATTTATTTTCGTCGCCAAATCTCGACCACAGGATCACGAACCCGCACCACATAACGGTACGCGCCCCAATCCACCCATGACGCGCCAAAATTCTCTAATCGCTTGCCAATCTCGTCGGCACACTCAGCAATCATCTTTTCAGCTTCAGCGTTATAACGACTAAAACGCGGGCTAACGATTTGCCGTAGTTGCCCCAGCCAATCCAGTGGCACATTCAAACTGCTGCCGCCAACGCGCTCATCGGGAATATGCAGCGAATAATGCAAGGTGCGTTCAATCACTTTTTGAACGCCTGCACGGTCAAATACAGGTGGCGCTTGCCGATAAATCAGCGGATCATCGACCCACATGCATCGCACACCGTATCCCAACTCGCGGATAATCCGGTCAATGTCGAGGTCATCTTCCCAGAGAGTTTGCTCGGTGTTTGCTGTAATCGCCCCGCACATCTCAAACGGTGTCATGCTCATTTTGCCCCAGAAGGCTTGTAGCTTGTCGCGCTTAATTTTCCACCGAAACCATGCGTCGCGGCTGAGGGCGGTGTTCATTAAGCCGATAACATCATCCGGAATATCGGCTCCCGCTACAGTCGAATGTTGATGATAAGTGTAAGGGCTAACCGCCGCAGGCAAATTTCCCTTCGCATAGTAATGACTAAAATCCTCAAGTTGTGAGAGTAAATTTTCTCCCCACACCGCATCATGAGCAGGCATTAGTAAATAGCCCGACTGCTTCATCACGCTGCCGATATGCAATGCTGTATCAATTCGCGCCCAACGATCTGTGGTTTGCAAACGTTCCCATGTATCAGGTGTTTCCCACTTGAGGTCAAACGGTGTGCTGCCGGATTTCCCTTTGAAGGGTAGGGGATTTGTGATTGTTGCCAGCATCAACAAATGGGGAAACTTAGCCTCTAAACTTTGTAGGCTTTCAATTGTTGCTTGGCTATCGCAGATAAATACTACTGCATCATTTTGATTGAGCGCCGTCAATCTTGAGCGCAGAGTGCTATCAAACACGATTTGTTCGCGTGGTATTGCGGGGCGTGGGCGATACGTGAACTCGGCATCAATGAAGTGCCGTCTGGTTAATTGCGATGCGATTTCTGGAGAGGTCGCGAACTGCTGCACGATTACTGCGAGTAGGATGAATTGAAGTCGAAGTCCACGTAGGCTTTATTGGTATTAGGCAGTTTGCCCTTCGCCAATATCACGATGTCAGCGATAGTTCGGAGCTTATCAAGCCGTTCTTCAAACGAAAACACTTGTAAGGGTGGCAGCATCGCGCTGAAGGTATTGTCTTCATGTTGATGTAGTTCGCTGATATGTATTCCGGCTTGTCCGAGCAAAGCTAAAGCAGCTTCACGGGTAACATAGGCGTAGACAGGTTCGGGAGCTTGTGTTGTCGCTGGTTGGCCACTGCTAAGAAGTTGCTGCATATCTGCTGATGCTAGTCGTAACCCTTCGGCTAGTCCACGCTGGTACAGTGACTGTTGAATGTTCGCCACACTGAGCTGTCGTCCGCGCTGTTTAGCCTCCTGCGACTTCGCCAGCCACTTGGCATTGAGTTCATTCAATGCAGCGCGAATTTCCTCGTTAGTGTCGTTTGGGTCGCTCATTTACTGCTGATTTGCTCAATAGCGCCGCGTCCCACAATTTCCAGCGCCGTATCACCGGAGGGCGGCTGCATCAGTCCGGCGCGGGTGTCGCGGAAGAAGCGCTCTAATGGTAAGTCGCGCGTCAGGCTGGTTCCGCCTGCAATTTGCAGCGCTTTATCCGTGACCATATTAGCGGTTTCAGTTGCCAGATGTTTAGCGGCTGCAATTTGGGGAAATAACCCTTTGCTGCGTTCATCACCCGTCCATTTGCCTGCCACTTCCAGCATCAGCGCTCTTGCAGCCATCAGCGCCAGATCAATCTCACCAATTTGTCGTTGGATTTTGGGCAGCGTCGTAATTGGTTTGCCCAACGCGGTAGGAATGCGTTCCAAGCCAAACTTAATCACCGCATCCCGCGCAGCCATCGCAGTGCCGAGATAAACAGCGCCCATAATCATCGGGAACCAAGCATTGGGTGTTTTGTCATCGCGCTTGCCGCGTTCGAGGATATTATCATAGGGAACAACCACATCTTTGAAGTAAACATCGTGGCTGTCGCTGGCACGTAAACTGAGTCCATCACCCCATGTTTCCATCCACTCGACACCCGGCGCATTCCCCGGAACGACAATCACACCCGACTCGCCCTCAATATCGAGGCGCACCACAATATGCGTCAGATGTTTGCCGCCCGTTGTCCACGTTTTATGCCCATTGATAATCCAACCAGTATCCGTTCGAACGGCGTTGGTTTCAAACGCCCCGCCGCGTGATGGACTGCCGAGTGTCGGTTCGCTAGCCGCCGTGTTAAATAATCCACCAGCGACTGCCTCACGGCTCAATCGCTCGAATGTGGCTTCCGGCCACGGGCGATTTTCGCTGACATTGCCGAACATATGGATTTGCATTCCGGCGACCATCGCGCTCGATGTGCTGCCTTTTGCCAACTCAAGCTGTGCCTCAACACATTCTTTGAGCGTCAGCCCCATGCCCCCATACTCGCGCGGCACACTCATCAAGACATAGCCAGATTCTTTCAACGCCTGCACATCTTCGGGTGGCAGTTTAGCTTGCTTATCGGCTTCTTCTGCGCGTGTAGCAAAGTCCGCGGCAAGCTGTCGGGCAAGTGTAGTGATGTCGGTCGTAGGGGTATATTGCATATTGCTCACGTTATCGGGTATTGAACGATTAACCAAGGAAAATAATCTTCATCTGACCCGCGCCAATGCCTGACTTTGGTCGCTATTTCAAAATTGTCTATTAGACCGTATTTATTAGGATAAGCATTAAATTCCTCAATCATTTGAAACTGATCTACAGTACATAAATATGAACATCCAAAGCCTGTCAAATACGTGACAAGCTCAAATCCCAAAACGTGTCCGCCTTTTTCCAAAGATTTTTGTTGTCTAATCATTTTATTCACGCCAAATGGTTCGTCTCTTTTTAATTGGCGCTCTTTGAATTCTTCATCCGAAACAAATTTTGCGGTAAGAATATCGTTTTCTTCAACGAATTCTTTTGAAAACGATTTTTGAAGTCCAACACCTACAATAAAATGATCTTCACGGGTTTGCATAAATTCTGACGCGAATTGTTGGGCAGTTGCGAGTTCATAAAACCCGTCTGGAAATGAGATGTCTTTACGCCAATTTTTATCGTACCAAATTCTTGCTGTATCTTGATTACTTTTGAGTAAACCCTGTCTAGTTAGATAATCAGACTGTTGATCAAGATACCTATTTAAACTTGATACTCTTAAAATATCCCCTCTACAGTCCGATATACTGATTATACGCTCTGGAAGATGAGATTCTTTATTGTTAGGTCGTGAAGTATACGCCCCAATATAGTACCCTCCTGCAACGTAATCATTTAAATCAATCGCGTCCATCAATTTTGTCCGCTACTTTTTCACGATTACTTGAACAACGCCGGGGCCATGTACGCCATAAATTAATTCCATCTCAATGTCTGCCGTTTTGCTTGGCCCACTGATGAAACACACATTGGCGCTGTTCCACAGATCATACGATCCGTTTGCGCGTTGGCGTGCCAGCCAATCTTCCATACGCGGGACAATCTGATCCATCGTAATCACGGCGATATGTGCAGGAGGAAGTACCGTTGGTAAACGACCTTTACCCGGCCCTGTAGTGACCACCATTGATCCGGTCGCGGCAATCGCTACATCTGCACCTGTTAATCCGACTTCCGCCGCTTGAATGGTTTCGACGGTTTCGCGTCGGAATTCGTCGTGCATCTCTGGATAGTGAATGTTGATGCCATTTTCTTTGATGGCTGACTCGAGATATTGCACCGGAATATGTTTGAAGTCCCATGCCAAGATGTTGGTGGCATTATGTGATTTCAAGAGTTCGATCACTTTATCACAGGCCGCTTCATTACCTTCAACCACAAAGATTTCCGCGTGGAGTTCTTGAACGATCCGCGAGAATTGCTTTAGCAAGCCTTCGGGTGAGGTATCTTCTACCAAGGCCACAGGTAAATATTGTTTTGGGCGTGGAGGTGCATCAGGGAAGGGCTTACGTGCTTCGCGGAGTTTGTTGAGAATTTTATCGCGTGAGGAAGTCATCATAAATATCCTACTGTATTAATTCAAAGGTATTTTAACCTCATAACGCACTGAATGGTAATCCGCTGTTGTGGTTGGCACATTGGATATAGTTATGATGAAGTGATCAAGCGCAGTAACTTCCTCTAGATTAACATGATATTGACTGGGATCGACATTTTGAATAATCGATATGGATCGCCCTGTTTCAATCTCATAGAGACTAAGTCGCATCGATTTCTGAAGTCCATCTGTCCACACTAATAAATATTTCCCTAGAGACTTTGCGACATGATTAGTAATTTGTTTTTCGACATATTTTGTGCCGTCAAAGGTAAATAAGCTGGCAGTTCCATCCTCTTCAAACCCTGTATAACTAATGGCGAGAAAGGTATTGTCATCGACTCTTGAAATAGATGACTCAAGCCACCAATCCCCATCAAACTCCCAATAAGCGGGTATATCGAAGAGAACCTTCTTTGTAACAAGATCAACGTAGGATAATCGCAAATCTGTTGTTTGAAGGTTCCAAACGTCAGATTGTAAATATTGTACTCTGTCAACGACCCCATTCATGCCTAACGTCATAATGGCATAATGCTCGTCTGTTGAAACCCATTCCACGGCCTCAATCTCGCCAGAATACAATTCTTGTCGCTTGCCAGTGATCGCATTATAACGAACTAAATAGGCAAATTTTCGAGAACCATCAGCGCTTTCAGGTACATCACGGTAATAAGCATCCTCATTGAGGTTACCAATTTCGGGCGCACACATCGTTCCCAGATCATGTATGACGGTTTGTCGTGTTTCGAAGCTGTATACAACCCATTGGCATCCATGCGGGCCGTCGTAACCCTCTATGCCTCCGATGAAATCAAAACGCGGTGGATTATCCTGATAATCCGGTCGATAACGGTAGCGCCCTATCGCATATTCCAGACTTTGAGCCTTCGTCACATCAGCGATATAAATGTTCCGCATCGACCATTCAGGGAAGTCACCCGTGTAAATTAAAATTTGTGTTCCAACCCACTGGTCAATATTAAAGGATTCATCTGGATCAAAATGCCCCAATTGGTTGAGTTGATCATTCGAAATGGCGTAGCTGTAAACAAAAATATCTTGTGTGTTCTGGTCATCCTTTGCCATCGAGAAGAGTACCAACCATTGACCATCTGGTGATTTTTCGGGTTGAGTTAAATCTCCTAACGCCCATACTCGATCATCAGGAAGCGGTTGGCTTAATTTGCCCGTTTTAATTTCACAAAGATACATCCGTTGGTCTTGTGGATTTTCATAATAGACCCACGAATCTTCCAGATCAAAAATATAAAGTATTTTGCTTGACCAACATTGAACAACATAACGCGTAAAATTCTTCGTTTGGGGATCTAACTTCCACACCCAAACGAAATCAGAAGTCTCGATTACTTCCAGCAATAATGCCCCGCTCCCTTCATCCGAATGTGCTACCACCCTTTTAAACGTCTTTGGATACGGGTATTGCCCGATATTACCTGTAGTAGGATTTTTGATGGAGAGTAATCGGTTATCATCGTCTGCTACGAAATCAGGAGGAGTGCTTGAAGGTAAGAATAAAGGACTTTCGACAACGGTGATACCCGGCTCGAATATTGCCGCAGAGTCAGGCGACCACGGGGCAGGTGTGGCATCCTGTGCTGAAACGGGTAATGGGATTAAGAGAATTAAAGCGATTATCGCTGGAACGAGAGATCGAAGACTCGCGGATTTCATAATTTAAAAGCCTGAGATATGGATATTATTCGCATTGTATACGTAATATCCATTTTCTCAGCGCAAAGAAGGTGTGTCGTAGGTCATGAGAGGGGAAAGCGTGATTTTACTTGCGACTCAATACCCAGATGCGCGGATGCAAACCGCCCACCGTTACCCGTAAATTCTGTTCAATTTTCCAGTTTTCTGAGTCTTCAAGCAGCGAGTCGAGCAGCCGAACCTCATGTGAAACCAGCACCATCCGACCACCTTGTTTGAGCAGTCGCGCCGCTTCTTTGAGTAAGCCCGGATACAACAT
>JBBQLX010000095.1:0-24532 GCA_038328375.1 Aggregatilineales bacterium
AACAACCGCCATCGCCCCCTGATTACTCAGTCGCTTCATCAATTGGCTGCGTCGGCAGATAATGCGAACTGCGTCTTCCAAACTCAGGATGCCTGCCACATATGCGCCTGCTACTTCGCCCATAGAGTGACCGATAATCGCGTCGGGTTTCACGCCCCATGACTGCCACAATTCCGCTAAACCCACTTGAATCGCGAAAATGGCAGGCTGAATAATATCAATCGCTTCAAAGTGTTCGCCCGTTTTGAGTTCGGTCAGCAGCGACCACTTGGCATATTGTTGGATTGCCGCATCAATCCGTTCCAACGCCGCGCGGAACACAAGCTCACGCTCTAACAAACGCTGCCCCATGCCAATCCACTGACCACCTTGACCGGGGAATATAAACGCAATCTTACGTGAGGCTTTTTCATCACTCACACTAAGATTACTGCCTTGTGCCGCCTTGCTGACGAATTGTTCCAGACTCGCCACCAACTCAGCATGAGATTTACCAACAGTCGCCAACCGATGTTCAAAGTGGCTGCGTCGTAAACTTGCTGTGTAAGCAATCTGGTTCAGTGGTAAATTACGACCCGCGCCGTTGCTTAAATAGGTCTGGTAAGCCTGTGCCACCGCCACCAATCCTTGCGTCGAAGGTGCGGACAGCGGCAGCAAAACAGATTTTTCTTCCGCCACCACAACGTTATTCGCCTGTTCCGGCGCGGACTCCATAATCAGGTGAGCGTTCGTGCCTGACCAACCGAACGAGCTAATGCCTGCAAACCGCTGATCACCTTCCCACGGCAGCAAATCAGTCGTCACCTTAAACGGAGTTTGGTCAAATGAAATATGAGGGTTCAATCCGGTGAAGTGCAGCAGTGGCGTAATCGCCTTGTGCTGCATCGAGAGAACCACTTTAATGATACCTGCCACACCTGCCGCACCTTCCAAATGCCCAATGTTCGTCTTGGCTGAACCCAGATAAACATCGCTTCGGTTGGCATCACTCAGCACCGCCGCCAGTGCCTCAACCTCAATCGGATCACCCAACGATGTGCCTGTGCCATGCGCCTCGACATAACTAATCGACGAGCGATCAACACCCGCGTTTGCCAGCGCCGCGCGGATAACCGCTTCTTGCGACAAACTGTTCGGTGCGGTTAAACCGTTGGTCTTACCATCTTGGTTGACGGCACTCCCGCGAATCACCGCTAACACCGCATCACCGTCGCGTTGGGCATCCGACAGCCGTTTCATGACAATCACGCCGCAGCCTTCGCCGCGCACAAATCCGTTCGCCTGTTGATCAAAGGTCTTGCAGCGACCATCCGGCGCAAGCATGTGCATCCGCGAAGCCGCCACCGAAAATTCCGGCGTAAGCATCAGGTTCACACCGCCTGCCACTGCCATATTGCTCTCGTGTGTGCGTAGGCTTTGCACCGCCAAATGTGTCGCCACCAATGACGACGAGCAAGCGGTATCCAAAGTCACATTCGGTCCGCGCAAGTCAAACAAATAGGACAACCTCCCACCCGTAACGCTGTGCGATGTACCTGTACCCGTATACATTTCAATCTCATCGAGCGCTTGCGTTTGCATCAAGTAATAATCAATGCTGTGGCTGTGCATTCCGACGAACACGCCCGTCAAACTGCCTGCCATCGACTCGCGTGTTTGTCCGGCGCTTTCCAATGCTTCCCAAGCCACTTGCAAGAACAAGCGCTGTTGTGGATCCATCATCGTCGCTTCTTTAGGCGAAATCCCGAAGAAGTCGGGGTCAAATTGGTCGATCTTATCAATGTAACCACCAAAACGGCTGGCGATTTTGCCCACCGCCTCGGCATCCGCATCATAAAGGCGTTCAATATCCCAGCGGTCAGCAGGCGTTTCGCTAATCGCATCAACACCATTCGCCAGCAAATCCCAATACTGGTCAGGCGAATTTGCACCACCGGGGAAGCGACAGCCCATGCCGATAATCGCAATCGGCTCGTGCTGTTGGTGCTCAACCGCCTCTAAACGCGCCCGTAGTTCTTTGATGGAAGACAGCGCCTTTTTCAGTTGCGCCAGATTATTATCCGATGTCAATTTGGTTCCTTTCAGCACAAGTTACTTGTCATGTGCTGCAATTCAATCTTATATTGCTCCCTTCCCCTGTTACTATGGGGGAAGGGTTGGGGTTAGGGGTCTATTTACGCCAAAAAGGGTTTGAGATTGCGCTTGATCGTGTCCAAAACGCTGCTTTGATGCTGCTGGATGAAAAAGTGATCGCCATCAAACATCTGATAATTAAAGCTGCGCTTGCTTTGCCGCCCCCATGCGCTCAACTCCGCTTCACCGGTAGTCTTATCGTGCGTGCTACCAAAAGCCGCAATCGGCAAGTCCAACGGTTCTTCATCTTGATACTTGTAGGTTTCAATCATGGTGAAATTGGCACGCAGAACCGGCGTGAACAACGTCATCAATTCCGCGTCTTTCATGATCGCTTCAGGGATGCCGCCGTACCGTGATTGAATACCTTTCACGAAGGCCGAATCGGGCAAAACATGCAAAGGGGCTACCGTATCTGGCACTTGCGGAGCGCGTCTCGCCGCAACAAATAAACTCACAGGCAGAGGCTTGCCTTGCGCTCGTAATTGCCGTGTCATCTCGAAGGCCACCAACGCACCCATGCTGTAACCAAACAGCGCGTAAGGCTCGCTCAGATAGGGTTCAATGTTGGTGACGAGTTCGGCTGCGAACGCACCTGTTTGATCAGACGGAATTTCGCGAATGCGGCTGCCTTGCCCCGCTAACAGTGCCGAGAATACACCCACTTGGGCTGGAAGCTCGGTTGACCATGTGCGGAACATGGCGGGACCGCCGCCCGCATATGGGATACAGATAAGCCGAACACCACCGTTAAAGTCGGGAGACATTTTCGTGAACCATCGATCTACTGTTGAAATCAATCGTTTGTTCTCCGATAAATAATTATCTTAAGAATGAGATTTGTTAATCCCTTAGTTGCTGCCAACCAGCTTTTACTTACGAAATCATGTAGAGAAGGCTGGAGGTAAAACCTGAGCGATAAACCATCACTCAATAGCACAATTTAGGATATAAAACGATAATTACTGTAGAATACTCACATTACAACAACCTCTCATTCTAGACAAGTTAAGTTGCCGTAACAGTGACCAACATCTTATCAAATGATTATATTTCTGTGATCTGTTTGAAGACTGTATACGTGATACGCTAATCTCTAAGGGGATAAGACTTGCTAATGGTAGGGACGCAGCGTGCTGCGTCCGCCCGAAAACGTCGCAAGGTCTTTTAGAACATGAACGCAACAGACTTTAATCTCTCATCCAATGAAATTCACATCTGGCAGGCATCGCTTGATCAACCCACCGAACGCTGGCAGACCTTAGCCGAACTGCTCTCGCCGGATGAAACCATCAGAGCCAACGCCTTCCACTTCGAACGCGACCAAAGACGCTTCATCGTCGCCCGCGCTGTCTTGCGCTTGCTCTTAGGTCATTATCTTAATAGTGGCGCACGAGATTTAAAATTTGTCTATGGGACTAAAGGTAAGCCGTCTGTTGCTAATGAGCCATCTTTACAATTTAATGTCACGCACTCGCATGAACTGGCACTTTATGCGTTCGGGACTCATCAACCACTCGGCATTGACCTCGAATACCAGCGCACCGTCACCGATATGCAGGGCATCGCGCGAGGAAATTTCTCGGCGCATGAGAACGCCATTTTCAACGCCTTACCGGATCATCTCAAGCAGGAGGCCTTCTTTAATTGTTGGACGCGCAAGGAAGCTTATATCAAAGCCTTAGGCGAAGGCTTGTCGCATCCCCTCGACTCGTTTGATGTCACCTTTGTTCCCGGCGAACCCGCACGACTCTTGGATGTATACGGTTTCCCTGACGAGGCCGCTCAATGGTCATTTCACGCCTTCACCCCTCACCCAGATTACATCGCCGCCCTTGCCACCCGCCAACTCAACCCACAAATTAGTTTCCACAGGTGGAATTTCGCTGAGTCATAAAATAATCGTCGCAAACATGTGCATTGAAGCCCTTCTCCCCTGTGTTTTGGGGGAGAAGGGTTGGGATGAGGGGGTCAATACACTCGCAACAACACCGACCCTTCCTCGTGCAGTGTTGAGAAGTGAATGCCCTTATCCATCAAATCTCGCCCACGCATCGACTTCCAAACTTCACCTTCAAATCCGCTGATTTGGTACAAACGCTCCGGCTCAAGGTTCAGCAGTTTGATCCAGCGATCCGGTTCGGCATCTGGCAGCCGAAACACAAACATCACATGTTCCGACCAATCCGGTAAACTATACTGAAACGCACACCAGCGCTCACCCTCACCATTCCGGCGCGGTTGTTCGGTCAAGCGGTACAAATCAGCTTCCCGCACAAAACGCCGAATAGAGGTTTTATAAATCTGAATGTGTTTCGCCAAGCGTTTGCTGACCCATGCCGGTAGTTTCGGTAACTTTTGGCACAGCCCAAATACCCCCAACATCCCAATCCGTGTATAAAAATCCAACTGTTGCGCCGTCAAACTCGGATCGCGTGGGTTAAACGTCTGCTGAGGTGGCGGGTTCGGCATCCGCCACTCACTAAAACTCCAATGAAGGCAAGCATCCGCCGCCAGCATCGTCGTTGCACCCCAAAAAATTTGCAGGTCATGCACCGGCCAATCGGGATCACTCAAAAATGTCATATGGGTATGTTTCATCACACCGAGGTCAATTCGCAAACCACCTGACGCGCAATTTTCCAGTACCACTTCAGGGAAGCGCTCGCGAATCCGATCCAACACCCGATAATAACCCTGTATATGCTCATACAACCCATCACCCGTGCCGTGTCCATGATCGACTCGGTTGCAGCCTGCTTCAGGATCAAGATTGAAATCCAGCTTAACCCAGTCGCAGTCATATTCCTCGATCAATCGGCTCAGCGTTTGATACGCCCATTCTTGAGCCTCGGCATTACCCAAACATACATAACCCAACGGCACATCATCTCGTAATGCACTAAATTCAGGGGAGTTCGTCGCCAGCGCTGCCAGCTTGCCTAACCCTTCAATCTCGCACCACAACCCGAACTTCATTCCCTCGGCATGAACCGCATCCGCGATTGCTCGAATCCCGTTTGGAAATCGCTCATGGTTCACCAAATCCCAATCACCGCGATACGAATGCCACTCGGTTTCGCCGCTCGGCCCGAACCATCCCGCATCCAGTGTACAAATCTCAACACCGAGTTGGGCTGCCGCTTTCACATTTTCAAGGAAAACCGCCTCATTGATGTCCACATCTTCATAACTCCACCAATGATTCCACTCGACAGGCAAAGTGCTGGATAATGCGTTGTGTGGATACCACGCCCGCCGCCCAACCTGTGCGTACTGTTGTCCGATATGGTTCAAATCACGTCCCAGCGCCAGCACACAATGAGCGCTTTCGACGGCTTCGCCTGCCGCTAAATCCTTACTAAAACTCCAATCGTGTAAGCCTCCACTCAACCGATAACCACCTTCAGCCAACCGCTCAAATCGGCACACCCAATTGCCTGACCACGCCACCGACCCCGATAGCACTTGTCCCGACTCATGAAATAGTGCAAACCACGGATGCTGACCTTTGGACGAGCGACCTTTGCGCGTTTCAAGCACCAGATCATCCTTGAGCGCTGTCCGCACAGGCTCAAACTCCTGCCCCCAATCGCTGTTGAAAGCCAGCACCTCATAATCGTCGGCAGGAATATCCATCGAAAACGAGTCCAACCGTGTGATATGTAAAGGCTCATCACCTGTCGCTCGGATCACCTGCCATACTTCGATTAATGCCGTATCCCGATAAACTTGTAGGTGATGCTCAACCTCAAACCCCACTCCCAAAAAAAACATCACTGCATGATCAACATCTTTACTCTGAAAATAATCCCTTGTATATTCTGTATTTTCTCCCCCTCTGCCATGCAATGGAGAGGGGGTTGGGGGGTGAGGATTAGCGTTTTCTGCCTCACTTTGATCAACAATCACCCGTTCGAATTTCAGGTTACCAGCATCATACCGCTGCTCATCCATGTACACCGCGAATAACCCCGACGTTTTCAGCGCCTCAAAACCACTTGCGGCCTTCAATCCATAACCCTGAAGCCACAGCCGATTTTGTGTCGCTTCTAGCACCAAATCGAGCGTTGTTGTTGATAAATCAATGAGGTTCATAGTACCTGTGACTTTAATAAAATGAGTTATGCAAGACAATTGCAGCAAAAAGGAAGCTAATCTTCTTGTTGGTACTTTTCGGGATGCAAAAGCAGATCAAGCAGTTCTTCCGCCGCCTGTTCAAGAGTAAATCCGTAAGCGGTAGAGTTGTAACTGGAAAAAGTAACCACAGCCTGCCATTGAGATTGCTCATCACCAGATGGTCCCATACCCGGACTATTAAAATTGAAATTCAATACTGGTCGCTCTCGTCCCTTAACTTCACTGGATTGTACAAATTCCATTAGCTTAGCAATGACTTCTATCTCTTGTTTAGAATCCATAATTTCGCCTTTCAGCACCTAAAACCTCACATAAAATTTAATTTGTTACGACTTAGGTTTATACTCACAAACCAGCATAAACCCGATGTAAACCATTTCCTAACCTTTTACCTTGTCACGCTCCCTCAAAACGGTTAGCACCAACCTTCTCAAAGAGTTACCAAATGTTCTTCCAAATGGTAACCCATTTCATCATCATATCGAATATCATATCTATAGGGCTGAAGGGCGAACGGCTGTCCAACCTTCACCAATGCAACTTAACAACCGCCAATCGTTGCAAATGAGATAAAAACGATTGGATTCTCAACTGCAACAACAACATCAACAGCATCATTCCGACCGCCGCCGTCGTAAAATGCATTTCTGAAATTGAAGAATCTGAAGAATTTTACGAATCTTCGGCACTTCGCTCCCTCAGAACCGCCATTCAAGGGATTCGGAAAATTCAAATTTTGCAATTTTTGAATCAGTTTACCCAAACTCCCCCACCAGTCGTAGCGTTTCCCAATCGCCCAAATAAGGGATCGTCACACTGGCATCCGACTCACCGCGAACAATGGGCAGCGTTTCCCCGCTTGGAACACGGTAAACAGCCGATGTGGTCACTGGGATCGTCAAGCGAACATTGGGCAGAATCACAGTTTCCTCAATCGTATCCGAAGTCCGATGTTGACCAAATCTCACCGCCCGCTGTGGAAATCCGGTCACCAGATGCACGATCAAATCCTTGCCCAATCGGTTAGTGATAATCTCGGTGTTCAGCAAACCTCCCGCGCGAACCGGTGGCAGACTTCCAGCCGCCCATGTGATCATATTGGCGATCAAACGTCGATACGGCTCATGACCCAATCGCGCATAGTTGCTTTCGGGCAATGCCGCAAGGTAAATCACGCGCCCCTTACCGTAATTCCGGTAAACGATCACCGGCTCGCCCGTGTCCACATCCGGCGGCGGTTGATTGTTGTGATAGTATGTTTGTCCACTGGTTTCGATCAGTGAATTACGCCGTGTCGCCGCCACTTGCACATCATCCGCGTTGGCTTTGACTTCCCACATCGCCATGTAATGCGGCAGTGGTCGCCTGATCAAACCCTCACTAAACGGGCTGTCATGAATTTGCAGATACGGAAAGGTGAACTCGCCGCGTTTGCCGAAATCCACACCGAACAAATCTGCCAGCGCGAAATTCGCTAAGTGGTTGCCCCATTCGTCGTAAAGTGAGGTCGCTCCAGTCGCGATAATCGCGCCGCCGTTCGCCACATAGACTCGCAAAGCATCGGTCTCCGCCTCCGAAAGTGTCAGAATATTCGAGAGATAAACTACTTTGTACTTATTGAGCGTCGCAAAACTTTCGGGACGGTCATCCACAATCTCAACTGGTATATGAGCCTCGGTCATCGCCTTGAATGTGCCCATCCACGCGGGCAGCAAATCCGAATCCGATGGATTGACGCTGCTTTCGAGCATCATCCCTGATGTAGTCTTTGTACGGTTCAGCACTTCATCCAGTTCGCGGGTTTTTTGGGAGACATACAGTGCCGCGTAACGGATCGGTTCGGCCCCGATCAGCACACTTTCGCGCCGTTCAATCTCGGAATAAATATTTTCGATGTTGCCATAAACAGCCGGTTCAAGTTGACCATCTTGGTACGGCTCGTCATCAATGCTCACCGCGCCACCATTCGCCACCACACTAAACGCCTCGAAGCGCATTTGTGCCAATGGTCGCAGCGTGAAATCCCACGTGTGGACGAATCGCCCTGTCAGCACTTCGAACGGCCTGCCATCCGTCCCTGAACGCATATAACGCGCGGCGAAACTGGGGAAGATCAGCCCCTGCCACTCGGTGTAACCTTCGGTCGAACCCATATCCGAAAGCGTTAAGTGCTTGAACGATAACCCTTGGCTCGGCAGCGCATAAGGTGCGCCGTAGAAATTGACGATGTAAGCCGTTTCCGGTCGGATGCTCTTGACCAGCTTGTAGCAGCCTTCCAGATAATCATAAAGTCGGTCTTGCTGCCAGCGCATCATCTTGATCCAACCGGCTTCTTTCGATGAACGCGGCATCAGTTCACCAAAATCCGCCTGATAATGATCACGGGTATAACGGTCAAAAGTCGGCAGGTCACTCAGAATATCGCTCCAAATGCCGTCGATTTCATAGTTAGTTGTGAGTTCGGTCAGGTGCGAGTGAACCAAATCGCGGTAAGGACTGAGCAGGCTCATCGTAGGCCAGCGATTATACGAGTAGCGTCCATCGGCCTCTTCCGCCATCCAATCAGGACGAAGGCGGGCGGCTTCGGTATCCCACATATTGGAGTAGTAAGCGATCACCCGAATATCGTTGCGGTGCGCGTGGTGGATCATCTCACCGAGGAAATCAAGGTCACCCAATCCCGTGTGCTTATGCCCGATTTGCGTGTTGTAGTAGAAGTTTCCGTACTGGCACTTCGCGAAAACCACCACCACATTGATCCGCGCCTTCACAAAGGATTTGATCAGTTGTTCCGGCTCAAAACGGGTGGCAATGCCCCGCAGTTCATGTTGGTCACCACCGGATTGTCCCGCCTGCGTCCAATCGGGAAGGTGCATATCAAAGAATAACCGTCTTATATTTTGGGAATACCAGTCTGGGAAAGTCATCTAAACTCGCTTGCTAAAATGTTTATTTAAATAAAGGTTCATTCTGGTTGTATTGTAGCAAGAATTTTAAGGTTGGCACTTTACAGCATCCCAACACTAGGATTTAATAATTTCCATCCATAACGAAACAACCTGATTTTATAACTCAAAGGCTGCCGTGAGTACAGAACAAGTCAGCACCAGCCACATTGGGTATTTATTCCACGCTCCGTTGCCGCACAGTCGCTTGCTCGGTACGATTATCGGCGGTTTTATGAACGGTTTTCGCGGAACTGGGGCCGATATTCCAACCGTTGATCTGGCACGAGAATTCGAATGGAACAGCACCGAATATTGGAACACGCCACTGAGTAACTGTCTGCTGGCGCTCTCACGACTGCTGTCTGCCAACATCCGTACCATGAATAAACTCGGATAAGTGCCACCGACAATCAGATAGGAGGGTTACGATAGCAGCCCTTTATTGACACAAATTGCAATTAAACCACCATGTCTTACAAAATCTCCTATTTGAGGTTTGAGTTTCCAAACTTTGAGTGCTTGACTCTCATCCTACATTAGAGTTTATAATAAAAACAATTGTTCTTGTGAGAGGAGGACGAATGATAAAAATCGGTGACTTTGCAAGGCTCGGCCAAGTCTCGGTAGCTGCCTTACGCCATTATGATGGCCTCGGCTTGCTCAAACCTTCACTAGTCGATAGAGCAACCGGTTATCGTTATTATTCGGGTGATCAGCTTTCGACACTGAACCGCATCATTGCCCTCAAGGATTTGGGCTTCTCGCTGGAGCAAATCGAGCAGGTCTTAAGTGGCCTAACGGTCGACCAACTACGCGGGATGCTCATGCTCAAGCAGGCCGAAGTACAGCGCCAACTCACCGCCGAGCAAGACCGCCTCGCACGGATCGCCGCCCGCCTGCGCCAGATCGAACTGGAAGATTCGCCGCTAAATCAGGATGTTGCGCTCAAAACAACACCTTCCATGCTGGTTGCGACACTACGTCTTTGCATCCCCACCAATGACCAAGCCTGCCATTATCTTAGTTCGGCGAATACGGAACTGTTCAACTATGTCCGCAAGGGCGGCGCACGGGATATAGGACCGCACTTTGCCATCTGGCATCAGCCCTCCAATGTCTTAATGGATCAAATTGTCGAAGTTGCCTTGCCGATTGACCGGCCTCTAGCCGACAGCAACCGCGTGAAAGTGATGGAAACCCCGTCCACACAGGTTGCAACCATTGTTCATCATGGCGAGATTATCAATCTCAAGCAAGAACACGCTACCCTCCAAAAATGGGTTGAAAACACGTCGCATCAAATCGCCGGAGCCTACCGCGAGATTTATATCAACCGCAGTGCCCCCAACGTCAGCGAATTTGCCACCGAGATTCAATATCCGGTGGTGAAGATCATTTCCTAAATTTATTTGTCATACAACTAGAGGAGATTTCAAAATGGTTACTGATCCCAAGATTGACACGCGTAAAGAACAGCCCTATGCCGCTGTTCGTACCCAAGTGACGATGCAAGAACTTGGCTCAGGTATTGTTCCCCAACTTCACGACGAGGTCATGAGTTGGCTGAAGCAGCAGGAGGTATCACCAGCCGGTGCGCCGATCATACGCTATATCCTCATTGACATGGCAAGTAAGCTTGACCTCGAAATGGCATGGCCTACAGAGCGCGTTCTGACAGGGAACAACCGTATTACAACCGGCACATTACCTGCGGGAAAATATGCTTCGGTCTTATACACTGGCCCCTATGAAGGCCCCGGTTTGATGGATGCCAACCGCGTACTCATTGAATGGGCTAAAGAAAAGGGCATCCAATGGGATGTAAGTACGAGTGACAAGGGCGATGTTTTTACCTCGCGGCTTGAAACCTATATCACTGACCCCGGCGAGGAACCTGATCCAAACAAATGGGAAACTGAAGTTGCCATCAAGATCGCGGATGAGTAATCAACCGGTTTAAGTGCATGTTGGCGGTCACGGCATGTCCGCCAACATACATTTATCTCAGGTGCTAAACCGTTCAAATTGAACTCAAGGGCGTTTAATCAGGCCGAAGAAATACAGGTTAATCAGGGCTTCTAAAGCCTCTTTATCATTGAGCAGCGGCTCTTGTGCGGCAGATTGAGCTCTCAAACCGGCGCGAAAGATTTCCGAGTAAAGATAGAGCACCTCAAATGAGGCGTTTTCATCAATATAACCCTGCCGCTTGCCATCTTCAAAAAAGCTTCGCATCAACTCCTTGACTTTACCCTGTAGATTTTTGCCTACATCAAGTGCGGTTTTGGTATCACGCTCGAGTAGCTGCATGAGATAACGCCAACTCGTTACCTGCGTGGACTCGGCTTTACGTAGCAGTACAAATTTGAGCTTTTCCAGAAAATCCATATCACTGTTAAAGACGGCTTCAGTCGCCGCCAAGGTTTGTTCCACAAATAAATCAATCACCGCCGCGTAAAGTTCCTCTTTACTGTGGAAATATTTATAGATGGTGACCTTGGAGACATTCGCTTTCTCGGCGATCTCATCCATGCTGACTTTATCCACGCCGTAAGTCGCAAATAATTCCAGCGCGGTCGTGCGAATCTGGTCGATTTTGGTTTGGCTTCGTTTGTCGCGTTTTTCCACGGGGCATCACCTGCTGATGAAAGCAATAAGCAAGCGCATTATAGTGCAGAACGGTTGACAATCTCTCATATTAGGCTTAAAATGTACTCAGTGTACTATTTTAGTATATTAAGTACAAAAAGAGACTGACATGAAAGCCAACGATTTCGCCAAATGGGATACGCACCATCATATTGTGCCTGATTTTTATGTAGCAGAACTACAAAAATTAGGGCTTCAAAAGTTTAGTGGTTTTGCTTATCCCAAATGGACACCGCAAGCCTCGCTCAAAGCCATGAAGAGTCTGAATATCAGCAAAGCATTTTTGTCGATTTCAGGGCCGGGAGTGTATTTCCGAGACGCGCGTTTCAGCCGTGATTTTGCTCGTAAATGTAATGACTATCTGGCAAGCGTTGTAAGTGATCATCCCGATTCGTTTGGCGGCTTCGCTTCCATCCCACTGCCGGATGTCGAAGGCGCACTCGATGAAGCCACTTATTCATTGGACACCCTGAAATTGGATGGCGTTGTGTTGATGTCCAGCGTCAATGATGTCTATCTGGGTAACAAAGCCTACCGCCTATTTTTTGCTGAACTGGACAAGCGCAAGGCAACCGTTTTTGTGCATCCCAATATGAAGATGCAGCATGAAGATCACGGCCTGCTGAACGCGCTTCATTGGTGGCAGTTTGATACAACCCGCGCATTGGTTGATTTTATCCGCAGCGGCTATCACCGTGAGTTCCCGCACATCAAATTTATCCTGTCACATGGCGGCGGCGTTCTCAGCCCGCTCTACCGCTTGCTCATCGAAAAGCTGAAGCCCGAAAATCCAAACATCGAAGCCGAATTGGAAGCATGGAAACCGCAGTTATTCTTGGACACCGCATCCAAAGGCTATGATGAACAGTTAGCCTTGATGGTTGGTTTTGCAGGTTCAAACCATGTGGTTTACGGCAGTGATTATCCTTGGGCAAATGTCATCGCTGGTCGCACGATTGCCAACAAAATTAGTGCTCAGGATGTTCAGCAAGGACTCACACAGGCGCAAATTCAAGGCATCTTTATGACCAACGCTCAACAGCTATTTGCATCTAAGGATGGTGTGCCAGTGACATCACCAGCGAAGCCGATTCATGTGCAAACCAAACCTTCAACCAACACGACCCAATATCATTATCACTGTCTGCCTGCACAGGTTAGCAACGAACTACAGCAATTGGGGCTAACTAACATCGGTGATCGCCCCATTTGGAATCAAGAGCAGGCATTGGCATGGATGGCGGAAAACCACTCCAACAAACTGATGCTGTCATTGGATGTACCAGCAATCTGGCAGCTCAACAACTATGATCGCGCCAGTGTTTTGCGAACTTATAACGATGCTGTCGCAGCTATCCGCGCCGAAAATCCCGCAAAATTTGGTGCATTTGGTGCGATTGACTGTGAACATCTAACCTATGCCATCAGCGAAATTGATTACTGTCTAAACGACCTCAAGTTAGATGGCATCTGTCTCTATACCAACATAGCGGCTACGTCGGTGGCTGATTTTATCCACCCGCGCATCTTGGAGAAATTATCAACTTTGCGCGTGCCAATTCTCATCCATCCGCAAAATACCGATGGCATCCCGCTGGCTGACGAGAACTATTTGGATGCCATCTACTTTATGGCGAAGGCGTTTTATCTCGGCATCTACGAGCAGTATTTCCAACAGTCAACGTTGATCCTCACGCATACCGGCGGAGTCGTGCCGTATATCGCCCAACCGTACAGCATCCTCGGCTATATTCAGCTTCATAAGAAGAAAATACCAAGCTTCGTGTTTGATAACTTCATCCGCAAACAGCTTAAAGGCTATGCCATTTTGATGAACATGCTGGTCGATTAGGTTGCTAAACTGAAGCGCGGTTGTCGTTGGTTTGTCCGCCGAGGTAGGCATCCTGAACTTCGCGACTGTCGAGAAGTTCTTTAGCCGCGCATTCCAACACGATATGCCCGTTTTGCAGCACATAACCCCGATGAGCAATTTGCAGCGCCAAATTCGCGTTTTGCTCGACCATAAAAATGGCGGTTCCCTGCTGGTTGATAGTCTGGATCAGTTCGAGGACATTATCCACAAAAGCCGGTGACAGTCCCATCGTCGGTTCATCCATGCAAATCAACTGTGGGCGACCCATCAAAGCGCGACCAATCGCCAGCATTTGCTGCTCACCACCACTGAGGACTCCGCCGCGCTGCTTGATGCGTTCTTGCAAGCGCGGAAATAAGCCGAGGATACGTTCGTAATCTTGGGTGATTTCTGGCTTATCACTGCGGTGATACGCGCCCATCAACAGGTTTTCGCGGACGGTCATGTTACTAAAGATGCGTCGTGCTTCCGGCACTGAACCGATGCCCAATCGGATAATCTTAGGCGTGGGCAGCCCGACGATACTTTGCCCTTTGAATCGTACTAATCCCGCGCGTGGTTTGACTAAGCCGAGGATCACTTTCATGGTGGTGCTTTTACCACTGGCATTCCCACCGAGCAAACAGACAATCTCCCCCGCTTGGACGTAGAGGCTGATGGCGAAATGCACCTGCACTGCTCCGTAGTAGGTATCTACATCTTGCAGTTCAAGCAATCTCGAAGGCAGCGAAACAACAGTACTCATATTTTTACTCGACTCTCACTTCGATCTCTGTGTCCTCTGTGCCTACTCTGCTCTGAAAGTAAGCCACCTCATATACCGTATTGCTCTCTCCATCGCTTGCGGGGGAGGGTTGGGGTGGGGGTTCTGGATACACTACATTGGATATGATGTTATTTTATAGAGACTCTGTGGTTAAATCGCATTTTGATCTCTCGCATGTTGCTTGCGACCCAGATAAGCCTCGATGACACGCGGATCATTGCGAACAATTTCCGGTGCGCCTTCCGCGATTTTTTGCCCGTTGTCCATAACTATCACCTTGTCCGAAAGTTCCATCACCAGCGACAGTTTATGTTCGATGAGAACAATCGTCAGTCCTTGCTGCTTCAAGCCGCGAATAAACTCCAACATCTCGGCGGTTTCGGTCAGGTTCATACCTGCGGTCGGTTCATCAAGCAGCAGCAAACGTGGTTTGAGTGCTAAAGCGCGGGCGATCTCAATACGCCGCCGGTTGGCATACGACAAACTGCTGGCTGGATTATTGAGTCGTGGAGTCAGCCGTTCACCAAATTGGGCGATGATCGCTTCGGCTTCTTGGCGCAGTTGGATTTCCTCGGCTCTGGCTGCTGCTGAGGGGACGAGTGCGCTTAAGAGTTCAAAAATCATATTGCGTGGGCGTGAGGCTTTGCGGCGGGCTTGTGCCCCAACCATCACATTATCTAGGACACTCAGGTTGCCGAATACCCGTCCGTGCTGAAACGTTCGGGCAATCCCGCGTGACGCGAATTGATCCGGTCGCAAACCAACCAGCGATTGTTCCTCAAATGTGATACTGCCCTTTGTCGGTTGATCGGTTCCGGTAATCAGGTTAAAGAGCGTGGTTTTACCTGCACCGTTCGGCCCGATAATGCTGACAAATTCGCCGCTGTCCACATCAAGGCTGATGTCATCAACGGCTTTGATACCATCGAAATTACGGGCAAGATTACGAACTTCAAGGACAGCCACTTATATCCTTTCCAATCAACCTCTTAATTCCACTTAGAAAAGAGGTGAAATCTAATATACAGGTAGTATGGCTCCCTTCTCCCCTGTTGCTATGGGGGAGAAGGGTTGGGGTTGAGGGGGTCAATTTTACTCCGTTCCCAATAAACCTTGTGGACGGAAGCGAACCAGCAGCACCAGCACCAGCCCGTAAATCAGATAACGATAATCAACCAACCCGCGAAAAATCTCGGGCAAAATAGTGAGTACGACCGAACCGAGAATTGCGCCGACAATGTTGCCCATGCCGCCCAAAATTGCCATCGTCAGCGCTAAAATCGAAGTTGAACTGGTGAATGTCGAGTTATTGATATAGCTGTACATGTGCGCTGTAAACGCGCCGCTCAATCCCGCGATAAAGGCACTGCTGCCAAAGGCCAGCGCTTTGTAACGGTTGAGGTTGATGCCGTAAGCCTGTGCTGCCACTTCGTCATCCCGTAACGCTCGCCACACCCGCCCTAATGACGAGCGCACCAATCGCCACTGGATCAACGCACCAATCAGCAGTAAGCCCAGCGCGAACCAATAGGTGCTGCGGGCTGTGATGATCTGGATGCCGAAGAAAGTTGGTGCGGGAATATTATTCAATCCCAACGGACCATTGGTCAGCGAATCCCAATTCAAGATAATCAGGCTGACGATTTCACCGATGCCAATGGTCGCGATGGCGATGTAATGCGCCCGCAATCGGAAAGCAGGCAGCACCAACAATGTCCCTAAGACAGCGGTGAATAATCCGGCGGCAATCAGGGATATTTCAAATGGTACATGTAAGCGCAGTGCCAACAGTGCCGAGGTATATGCACCAATCGCTACAAAACCGGCCTGTCCTAAAGCCGTTTGTCCGGCTGTTCCGGTGACTAGCGTGACACTCAACGTGATTAAGCCCAATAGATAGGCATTGGTCATCACTTGCAAAGGATAACGGGCGGTGACGACTAATGGCAGCAAAATCGCGATGACGATTAGGCTGATTATCAACCATTTTGGCACACGCAGCGGTTTGCTGTTGGGGATAAAAGTTCCGGTGAGCGGTTCGGGTGGTGCTTGACGTTTGCGGCTGAAGATGCCATTCGGTCGGAAAATCAGCACGGCGATAATAATCACAAAGGCGAACAGGTTGCGATAGGAACTGCCGAACAGCGATACACCAAAACTCTCGATGAGTCCCAATAGTAAACCGCTAATCATCGCACCGGGGATATTGCCAAGTCCACCGAGTAAATTAGCGGAGAAACCTTTGATTACTGCCTGAAAGCTCATCGTCGGATAGACCGTTTGGAAGTATATGCCGACTAACATGCCTGCAATGCCACCGAGGATTGAGGCGACTACGAAAGCGGTGCGGTTGACGGCGTTGACATCCACACCCATTTGCTGTGCGGCATCACGGTCTTGGGCGGTGGCTCGTAATGCCCATCCGAGTTTGGTGTAACGCAGGAATAGATAGAGCGTAACCGAAGTCCCGATGCCAACAACTGCGATTAAAATATCAATCGCGCCGATTGAGGTTGGGCCAATTTGGATGCGTCCCTGTGGTAAAGGATTGGGGAACGACTGCGGATCAGCCGAGAAGATAATCTGTGTCAATTGGTCGAGCATGAAGCTGATGCCAATGGTCGAGAGCAGCGGCGCGATGCGGTTGGTGTTTTGCAGCGGTCGCAAGCCTAAGCGCTCGATCAGTAAGCCTAAAATGCCGCAGACTACTGCCACCATCAGGAAGGCTACAGGCAGCGGCAGGTTGAGTTTCATCACTGCCACCCAACCGACATACGCGCCAATCATATACACCGAGCCGTGCGCGAAGTTGATCAGGTTGCCCACGCCAAAAATGATCGCTAGTCCCAACGCAATCAGCGCATAGACGTTACCGATCACCAAACCGTTGATCGTTTGCTCGAAGAATGTCCGCAGAAATTGATCCATGTGCCGTCACAATCAAATGCAATTGAACCGCAGAGAGAAGTACCAACCCCCACCCTAACCCTCCCCCGCAAGCGATGGAGGGAACTAAGGCAGGAAACATTTTCGCAGCAATTACTTGGAATTACTGAGCATGCAGAGAAAAATCAGATCGTTACTGTCGCGATGTCGGCTGCTTTACGAAGCGCATGTAAGTTGGCATCCGGCACATCAACATTGGTTCCGCAGCCGGGAGTCAGCAAGAAGTGTTCGCCGTTGGTATCACGGATAGCCTGAAGTGCTTCATCAATCACTTGATCGGGTGTTCCAGTTTGCAGCACACCGAGTTCATCGACACCGCCAACGATGGCCTGTTTGGTTTGATTTTTAGCTTCGTCAACCGTTGGATTGTTTTGTCCGATTGTCGCCCAATTGATAGCGTGAACCGGATAATCCGTAACCGCATTAAAGTAAGCATATGGCCCGCAGATGTGCAGCATATTGAAACTCGCACCTTGAACTGCCTTCAAAACTTGCAGGTCATAAGGTCTGCCGAATTCCTCATATTGTTCTTCGGTCAGCACACCTTCCCGTGCGATTTTGACGATGGCGAAGAACAAACCACTTGCACCCGACTCGATGGCTGCCGCACCATATTGACCGAGCGTGGTGGCGATGTTGCTAAGTGCCGCATGGACACCTTCGGGATTTTCTTTGAAGTAACGGCGTAATCCGTCGTGTTGAGCTTGCACATCCAAGTCAATCCGGTGCTGTTCCGAGCGTGCCACCAAAAAGCCGAGTACCGACAAGGGCGAGAATACCGATTGCAGAACATGGGCATCGCCAACGCCTGCCTTAACCTGCTTCACCAAATCCAGATGCTCGGCAAACACACCGGCTGTCGGGTTAATTGGTTGGATTTTTTCGAGGTCGGCAGGGCTGTTCAACGGCCCTTCGAGCAAACGCGGCAGCACCGAGTCGTAATCACTGAAATCGTACTTGTTGCCCCATGCTTCGGCGTAATAAGTTGCGCGGGGATTAATCTTCAACCAATCCCAATCGAAGTCGTGGAAGTGTTTGAGGCTGACCGCCGCCAAGTCGTTGATATTGTTTTCTTCGTCCAGAAAATGTCGCCATGCTGAAACTGGAACACGATCAACTGCCTCACCTTTGAGCGCCGCGTCAACCCGTTCACGTTTTGATAATACTGCCATTGATGATGTCCTCCGATGTTTTGTTTATCAATCAGCCGACAGTATCGATTCTGTTCGCACAAAACGCATAGACCTTGTGTAGGTACAGCATCCATACCGCCTTTTGGCTTGATTCTGGTGATGGTTATAACCTAAAAATTAGATTCTGGCGTGAGAATAAAATCGCATGTTGTTGGTAGGGGCGCACGGCTGTGCGCCCAAATGAATTTTGTCGATCTACCGAGCAAATTACGAAGCAGCGGTCGCTTCAGGTGTCGCTTCGGAGGCATCCATCGGTACAAACGCACCATCTTTGACGATCAAATCTTCAAAGGTCGGATTCTGGGCGCGTCGTGTTTCGGTGTTGAAGGTGATCTTGCCGTAAACCACGCTCGGTACATCTTTCAATTGAGGTAGTGCATCGTGGATACCATCACGGGTTGCACCACCCAGTTCAATAGCACTCTTAACCAAATAGATCGAGTCGTAAGCCAATGAGGCAAACAGGTCAGGGTCTTCGCCGTATTTGTCGTTGAACTTCTTAACGAAAGTCTGTACTTCGGGGCGCGGGTCAGTGATGAGGAATTCACCGAGGATGTAAGCACCTTCAACCGCTTTGCCACCGAGTGTTATAAAGTCGGGTGATTGGATGGATGCGCTGCCCACGAAAGGAATAGTCAATCCGGCATCACGGGCTTGTTGGGCGATTAAGGCGGCATCAGCCGTATAAGAGATGAGGATGATACCATCGGGATTGGCATCTTTGATGGCGGTAATCGCCGAGCGGAAATCTTTTTCGTCGGGCAAATAAGCCTGTGAAGCAACAACTTCTGCACCTAATTCGGTGACATGCTTGCTGAACGACTCAATCGTGGATTTGCCCCAATCGTTTTGGATTTGGAACACAGCGAGTTTCTTCAAACCCAATTTTGTGACGGCGAAATCAGCCAGCGCGGGCGATGCTTGATCCTGTGTGACCGAGGTACTCCATGTGTAATCGCTGCCTTTGGTGAAATCTGGATGCGAATTAGTGAAGCCAAACTGCACCAAACCGCCGCGTGTATAAATCTGTGAGGCCGCCATTGATGCGGTGCTGCTGAAGTCACCCAGTTCGATGACGATGCGGTCATCATCCACAAACTTCTGGGCGACGACCACCGACTGTTTGGGATCACTCTGTGAGTCTTCGAAAACATATTCCAGCGGGCGACCAATGACACCACCGGAACCATTAATCTCCTCAATCGCGAGGTCGAAACCTTTTTTCCACTGTGCGCCATATTGGGCGAGGTCCCCTGTCAACGGACCGCTGACACCGATGTAAATGGGATCACCGGACGGGGTGGCATCTTGTGCCGCTGCACCAAGCACCGAGAGTAGGGCAATAATCAGAACGCTGAGAGTGACAAACTTCTTCACATGTGCCGATTGTCGAGTATTCATCTATTGATTCCTTGTTATCTTTTGAGTCATAGGCTGGGGCTTGGATTGCTCATGTGCAATCATGCGAACTATCTTCTAGACAGGCTGTTAAGGCGGGTGATCCGTCTTGTCTTTGAACGGAACCCGCTAAGGACACCTACAGCAGCGATCCAACCGATTAATCTGCGGTTGGCTGCTCCTAAAAATATTGACCGACGAAAGACACCATTTCATCCTGTTTAACTCCTTTTTTGCGCTCATAAATTAAGCTATGGAGCTATTTGGTCATAATGCCAAGTCTGGTCATAGAACCATTCCAGACCACGCCACTGGACCGTCTATTAGCCAATCATCTACTCTGTCATTTTTGCTGCGATTCGTATTTTCCAACCGTGTCATCAAGCACCACAAATAAAAAGCCCCGGCACTATGACCGGGGCTTCTGAGTTGACTTGTAATGGATTACATAACCATCAACAACTGAGTGCAGCCACACGCCATAGTGATTGATCACTTTGGAGACAACATATAGGACACATTTGTGGCTTCAATACGGTTGCGAACATGGTCTGTAACTCTTGTGTGGAAAGTGCGATTTACAGCATGACGATAAGAATTACACAGATTGGAAACGCTGTCAAGCAATTGGACTGTTAGCCTGAGCGTTGGCTGCGGAACTTATTGGTCGCGGTATTCGGGTGAAAACCATCACCATTGACCCAACCGCAACCCGGCTTTTGAATCGGTCGGGATCGTCGCAAGCGATTTTCGATACAAACCCCGTCATTAGGAGATTGCGTTTGTGGATTTCACTTGACCCGCGATGGGCAGCTTGACAATGAACGTCGTGCCTTTGCCCTCAACACTCGTGAAGTCGATTGTGCCGCCATGTGCTGCTACGGCTCGTTTAACAATAGTGAGACCGATACCTGTTCCTTGAATCTGACCCACATTAGCGGCTCTGCGAAAGGCTTGAAACAAATACGCTTGATGTTGTTCTGGTATACCGATGCCATTGTCTTCCACGCGTATCATCAACTCTGTACTTGAACAGTTTAAATGAATGTCGACTCTACCGTCCGGTTTGGAGTATTTAACAGCATTCGAGGTGAGATTTTGCAGGATGTGACTAAATAGAAACTCGTCAACGGTAATGGATTCGCACTGACCTTCGGATGTAAAAGTGATGTTTATATCCTTCTTGTATCCAATTTTCACATCCTCGATAATTTCCTCGCAGAGCGGGATGATGTCAAGACTTCTTGGCCTAAAATCAAATCCAACACTTTCAGTGCGCGTTATGGTGAGGACATCGTTCATCAGCCTTATAAGCCTCTGAACCTGTTGGTTGATCTTTTGGAGTTTCTCCAGTCGGCGCGGCTCATCCATACGGTCAAAATAGGTGATTAGCGAATCGGATGATGCCATAATGACCGACAATGGTGTGCGGAACTCATGTGAAACGATTGAAGTGAAGCTCGTCTTGAGTTCGTTGAGTTCCTTTTCTTTTTCAAGCGCGATACGCAGTTCGACTTCAACTTGTTTCAAGCGTGATATATCCCGTAGGCTGTAGACAACCATCCGTTCATCGCCCTCTTGGAATGAGGAGATCAACGTATCCGCCGGAAAAGTTGTCTGATCATTTCGCTGAACAACGATCTCAATTCGCTTGGTATCTGTACTCTGCCGGGTCATTTGCAGGTTTTCGTGAAACTGATCCAGCGAGTCGGGTGCAATCACGGTTTCTAACGGCTTATCAAACATTTCATCAATCTGGTATCCAAATTGGTGATTAAATCCCGGATTGGTTTGTTGGATTAAGCCTCGCGAGTTTGCCAAAATTACTGAGTCACTGCTGCTGTTCAAAATCGCCATGACACGGTCTCTTGCCCGTTGAAGTTGCTTTGTCCGTTCTAAGACGGCTTGTTCCAATTCCTTAGCATGGCTTTGAACCTGCTGGTAAATTTGGGCATTATGGATAGCAATCGCTGCTTGATCAGCTAATAACTCCAACAACCGGATTTCATGTTCGTCAAAATGATGCGTTTGTGTTAGTGCAAGCGACATCACCCCATTAACTTCACCCGCCACACGCAAGGGAAGGCCGATAATGGCACCACCCCATTTCCAATCATCGAAAGCGGGATGTTGGTTGACATCCGATATGATCAACCGCTGTCCGCTTTTAGCGACCGTATACGTTAATCCGTGTGGACGCGGCTCGGAAATCGGTTTGTCGTGTTTTTCCCCACCCCACTGTGCGGCTCCAAAGCTTAATGTTTCATCCTTGTATAAAAAGATGTGCGCGTCATTGGCATGAACCAGTAAGATCGCATAATCGATAACAGTAGTCAGCACTTTCTCGACATCTAAGCTGCTCGTGAGCTGTAAACTGGCTTCGTGCAGGGCTACCAATTCGCTGTTTCGGCGCTGTTCGACTTTCAATAAGCGAGCATTCTCGATGACGATTGCTAATTGAGATGCGACTTCTTTGGCGACGGCAAGCTCCTGAACTAAAAATGCGTTGGGTTCTTTGGCGCATAAAACGAAAGAGCCGAGTAATTTGCCGCTGGATAACAGCGGAATACGCACATAGGACTGCATTCCAGCACTGATAAGCACCCCGTCGCTGGGTGATTGAACAGCCTTCGTTAAATCACCAACATAATAGATTTCATTCCGTTGCAAAAGCTCGATAATCGACCCGTCAACGTAGGGATGATAACCGGGAATTGGGGCTATAGCAGCCAGTACTATAAACTCCTGACCGTCGAGATCGAAGGTCAAGATACTCGCGCTGTCAAACACCATTGATGTTTGCAGACGTGCCAGCACCGATTCGGCAATCGCCTGAGGTTCATCCGCTCTTAGAATTCCCAAGTCAATTTCATGAAGCAGTTCGAGCCGCTGCGCATAACGTTCAAGCACTTGCTCGGCTTCCTTACGTGCCGAAATATCACGTGAGGCCGCTTGAATTTCGATAACTTCGTTTGTTATTGAATCGCGGATGGTACGGCTGATGGTTTCAAACCAGACATACCGACCGTCTTTGTGGCGATTGCGATAGGCTGTCGTGTATATGTCTGGCTGCTCCAAAACAGTCCGGTGTACTTGAGTGATCATCTCAAGATCATCAGGGTGGAGGAATTCATAAGCCGAATGCCCTACAAGCTCTTCTGGCTGATAGCCTAATAATGATTGGCAGGCTGGTGATACATAAAGAAATTGGCCTTCCACCGAGTATCTCGTAATCATGTCAGTGGAATTTTCCGCCAGCAATCGGAATTTTTCTTCGCTCGTTTCTAAGGCAGTCTCTGCTTCCTTTCGATCCGTAATGTCGTGAATCATGCTCAAAACACAAATTTCGTTGTCCACTTCAATGATTTCTGCGGATATGAGGGCGTAGCCCAGCCTACCCGATTTATGTGCATACTGAATTTCAATATTGCTGATCGAGTTTGTGGCCTCTAGCTGCTCGGCGATTTGTTGGCGTTGATCCGTTTTCAACCCTAAATTAAGCTCAAAACTATTTTTTCCGACGACATCTTCACGCGAAAAACCATAATTGGTTAAGAGACGCTCATTAACGTCAAGCACTAGCCCGTCGGACAAGCGGGATATAAGGATTCCAACAGGGCTGGCATGAAACGCGGTCGTGAAACGAGCTTCGGCCTCCCCTCTTTTGCGGCGGCCTGCTGCTTCCCGCAACTCGCGTTCTACAGCCGGTACAAGGCGCGTGAGTTTGTCTTTTGCAAAAAAGTCACTTGCTCCGGCCCTCATCGCTGCAACTGCTGTATCTTCGCCCACGGTTCCAGAGGTGATAATAAACGGAATATCAATCCCAAGCTCTTGCACGATTTGTAGTGCAGACAGCGCGTCAAAGCCGCCCATCGAATAATCCGAAAGGATAATATCCCATTCACGATTGCCTAACGCTGCTCGCATGTCATCCGCAGTGCTGGCAACACCATGATCTAAATCAAAGCCACCACGCCGCAATTCACGTAGGAGCAGAACAATATCATTTTCCGAGTCTTCTAAAATGAGTGCCTTGAGTGGCTTATGCATGGCAATTTTTCAGTCTCTACTTGATAAGTCCTTGATTCAGAACCAGCCAATACAATCCCAACTGCTGAACTGCGTCGACGAACTCATTAAAATCGACTGGCTTGCGAACATAACTGTTGACACCCAAAGAATAACTGCGAATAAGATCATCCTGTTCTTTCGATGAAGTTAGGATGACAACCGGTAAAAGTCGAGTTCGTTCGTGGGTACGGATACGTTCTAGAACTTCCAGACCATCCACTTTGGGTAGTTTCAAATCGAGCAGAATGAGGACTGGAAGGGGCTGCGGCTCTGTAGTATCCGTGCCGAATAAATAGTTTAGGGCTTCTTCACCATCATTGACAATCACAAGCTCATTACCTAAATTGCTTTTCTTGAAAGCCCTTTGCGTTAAGAGTTGATCATTCGGATTGTCCTCAATAAGCAATATGTGACTCAT
>JBBQLX010000096.1:0-24421 GCA_038328375.1 Aggregatilineales bacterium
GACTGCTGAAGTCGGGCAAAACTATCACTTCAGGCTTATCCGATTGCGTGTTCCATACCGCGACGACGCTGTTGGTTGTACCAAAATCAATCGCGACTTTGTAAGACATAGCTGATTTATAGAATTTTTGAATAGACGATACAATAATTATAGAGTAATTTGAGAGTTATGCCTCAGCTTTTAGCGTTACTTCTCCTAGAAAGTTACATTCAATACCCCATACATATGATCTAACCTGAATCCTACAACCCGGGCCTTATATTATACGTATATGAGTCTTGAGCGGACTGAACACCGCGTTCGTGTATAATGTATTTGAAAGATCGTGAAGGGTTTCACATGCGTATAATCGTACACACCGGCAAAGGTGGCGTGGGCAAGACCAGCATCTCGGCAGCGACCGCTTTACGTTGCGCCGAACTGGGCTTAAAAACCATTGTCATCAGCACCGATACCGCCCACAGTTTGGGCGACTCGCTCGAACGAGAAATTGGCCCTGAACCCATCGAACTCTACCCGAATCTCTGGGCGCAAGAAGTCGATGCCCGTTATTCGATGGATAAATATTGGGGTTTGTTCCAGAAGTATATGGTCGCGCTCTTTAGCAAGCAGGGTGTAGAAGATGTCGTCGCTGAAGAAGTCACCATTCTCCCCGGCCTCGAAGAAGGCGCTCATCTACTGTGGATTAATAAGTACGTCAAAGAAGGCCAGTTCGATGTGCTAATCGTTGATGCTGCACCGACTGCCGAAACACTGCGCCTCCTCAGTCTGCCCGATGTTACCCGTTGGTGGTTCGAACGTATTCTATCACTCACGCGCGGAGTAGGTCGTGTCATTCGCCCACTCAGCAAATTGATGCGTCGCGGTGATGTCCTGCCCGACGAAGCCGCTTTTGGGCAAATCGAGCAGTTGTTTGACACACTCGATAGTGTCCGCAAACTCCTGACCGACCCTGAGATGAGCAGCATACGTTTGGTCATCAATCCTGAGAAGATGGTTATCAAAGAGACGCAGCGGACTTATACTTATCTGAATCTCTACGGTTATGCCACCGACGCAATCCTCTGCAATCGCATCATTCCGCCCGAAGTGGTTGACCCTTACTTCGCTGTTGCCAAGGCTAAGCAGAAAGAAAATATGGCGTTTATTGGCGAGGCTTTTGGTGAACTGCCGCTCTTCAAAGCACCTATGTTTGGGCAAGAGGTTGGCGGTTTGGATACCCTTCGTACTTTAGCCAATGAACTCTATGGCGACAAAAATCCCGCTGAGAAAATGTTTGGTGGTCGTACTCACACTATCGAGAGTAATGGCGATGGCAGTTTCGTCGTCAGTGTGCCGCTGCCGTTTGCCAATAAAGACGACATGGACTTGTATCGTTCACGGGACGAGCTGACACTGCGAGTTGGCCCTTACCGCCGCAATATCGTACTGCCCTACGCCCTCTGGGACTTAGAGATCGGCGACGCAAAGTTTGAACAATCAACGCTTAGAATCCAGTTCGTTAAAGAACCAGTACCTAAACAACAGGCGTGATAAGCTCGCTACTGGCAGCTATCGTGTCCTCCGCGACGAAACTGTCGCCACGCCATCGGACATTCTTGATTATTCCGTTGGCGAACCTCCATTCCTAAACCGCATATCGGCTAATGGCAATGTCTCTGCTCCCTCCCTTATTCAGGGGAGGGTTGCGGATGAAGTTGCGCTTCATGATGTGAAGGCTGTTGCGCCTCGTCGATCCATAAGGATGCAGTTTCGTTATGTGCGGACGTTGTGGTTTGCCGCGCGTCTTTTTGCCAGCGTCATTTTCTGGTACTACCTCATGCCCAAAGTTATCGGGCAAGATCGTGTGGATGCTGGCAGTACCGGACGTTTTATAAAATATGCCCGCAGCTTTCGCGGTTTCGCTATTATGGCGGGCGGTATGATGATTAAACTCGGACAGTTCATCTCCACCCGTGAAGATGTACTGCCCGAAGAAATCACCCGCGAATTGGCAGGCTTGCAGGATGAAGTACCGGGTGTTCCACAAAAAGAAATCCGCAAAGTCATCGAGCGCGAACTTGGTTCTGTTGAAACCCGTTACCGATCACTTGCCGATACACCCATTGCCGCCGCTTCATTAGGACAGGTGTATCGTGGGCAGTTGCACAACGGCGATAAAGTCGTCGTCAAAGTCCAGCGCCCCGGCATCCGCGACATCATTTACACCGATATGGCTGCGCTGCGGATTGTCGCCCGTATCGCTAACCAATTTCAGTTCATTCGCCGTCGTGCGGATATGTCCGCCTTGACCGAGGAATTTGGGCGTGTGCTGCTGGAAGAAGTTTCCTACAAGCATGAAGCCCGCAACGCTGCCCGCTTTGCCGAGATATTCAAAGATGACATGGGTATCTATATCCCTGCCATCTATCCCGAACACTCGACTGACTCCGTCCTCACCATTGAGGACGTGACCACCATCAAAATTAATGACTATGCCGCGCTTGAAGCCGCTGGCGTGAGTCGTAAAGCCGTAGCCAAGCGCCTCATGGATTGCTATCTCCAGCAGGTCTTTGAAGATCGCTTCTTTCACGCCGACCCGCATCCCGGCAATCTATTCGTCTATCCGCTGCCACAGGCTAACGGCACAAAAACTTACGGCACGGAAGGTCGCCCTTTCTATCTGATTTTCGTCGATTTCGGCATGACCGGTTCACTCTCGCCTGACTTGGCTTCTGGTCTCATTAGTACACTTACCTCGGTTGTTACCCGCGATGCCGAAGGGCTGGTCAAGAGCTATCAAAAGTTAGGATTCCTGATGCCTGATGCCGATACCGAACGCATTGTCGAGGCCACCAGAGCCGCTTTTGATACGGTTTGGGGCATGAGCATGACCGACATCAAGAATGTCAGTTATGAAGATGCGCGTGATCTCGGCTCCGAGTTCAATGACCTTATTTACGCCATGCCGTTCCAAGTTCCGCAGGACTTCATCTACCTCGGACGCGCAATGGGCATTCTCAGTGGTATGGCGACCAGCCTCGATCCGCATTTCAACCCGTGGTCGGAACTTGCGCCGTATGCCCAGCGTATGATGGCTGATACCTTACGGGGTGGCACGCTTGGTGGACAAGCGGGTAACGCACTCGGTTTACCCATTATCCAAAGCTTGTTTAACGGCAACGCACCTCAAGTTCTGCTCGAAACCGGACGGATGCTCATTTCCCGCGCCATCACCGTTCCTCAGCAGTTGGATAATGTCCTTACCCAATTGGATCGTGGCGAATTAAACGTCAAAGTCACACCTGCAACTGCCTATCGCAAACAGTTGCAGCGCATTGAGTCGCAGGGCAAACGCACCACCCGCGCCACCTTGTTTACGGGTTTGCTCATCTCATCAACACTCTTCTACACGCATGGCGATGGCGCACTTGCCCTCATCGGTTTCGTGGCCTCTGCTGCTGCCTTTTTCAGTATAATGTGGGCAGGCGAGTAAAGGAGAACATGCAGGATGTTACATTCAATCACGCTGCAATTGACTGATGAAACCTTGAGTCGCGCTCAAGAAATTGCTGACCAAACAGGCAAAACGCTTGAAGAAACTTTAGCGAGTTGGATTGAGAGCACTGCAACGTCGCCAGTTGTTGATTTCTTGACTCCAAATGCGGAATATCCAGTTTATACGCCGCTAGATAATTATGAAGCGGCTCAACAACTTGAAGATTATTTGAAACAGGTTCAAAAATCGCGGGATAACGGAAACCATAGATAGAATGTTGATTCGATGCAAATGATTCGCAAGTTGTGCATAATTTGCATATTTACCGCTGAAATTGCAGGCGGGAAGCACGAGAGAAACCGCTGAATTGACAATTTTGTGCAGCGATTGGCTCGGCTAATACCGCTGAAATGACACGAGTGCAGCGGATCGCTCGGCTGATGCCACCGCTGTGCAATTTGGCTCTGCTGCTGCTGTTATTGCATTCGTTTTTAGCAGAACATATTCAACACGCGATGACATGACAACACATTCTCCGAAGTATTTTATTCCATAACCTAATTGTAGAACTAAAGTTCTCTATGAGTCAACAGTATTGCGTTCGAGTTTTCAAACCTTTGAGTGAGAAACTATACACTTTTATGGCGCAGATGTCGCCGTCACTTCCGGCACAATCCCATTCGATTTGATCTCAAACACCCACGTATATGAATAGTGTTGTCCATACGGCGAATTAAATTCGATATAGCCTACGTGCAAGCCATTAGGTAAATGAGATGTATCAAGACATCGAAAGAAGGGTTCTTCTAACATAGCCATAGAAAATGACCAGTAATTTTGTTTATATCCATCAACCACAAATATAAAACTACTGTTGAAAGATTTTTCTATAATCTCCGCTTCTTTCCATAAATCTTGTGTACTTGGAGAGGGGGTTTTCATAAGTGCGGATCGACTAATATTGATACAATAATTTAAGACTTTAGACTCGCTATTTATATATATTCTTTCGACAGGCATGGGATGTCTAACGGGATTAGCCAAGAGAGAATCGACACTTGGTAAGCGGTATACTGGCAGCCAGTAAGCATATGTTTCAATGAAAAACACCGCACTGCAAATAAAAACGATTGCGATTAAAAAGGTTAGGCGTTTTCTACTTAAGATGAGGTGTTTTATTCTCATCCATGTCACGTAAGGTCTACTTTCCTATATTTGAATTATAGGCAAGTCTTTCATAATCCTGCTATAAAGGTAATTGTCGGAAATTGTTACCCATTGATTTATAGAGTTTTTGAGTCCCGTTTAAGACTTATTTCTATAGAATTTTGGCAAACCACTGGTCTTTAGCGCCTTTAGTGCGCTTGTCCCTTGTTAGCATGATGGCTTTAGCCTCATGCGGGACAAACCACAACATTTTTAATTGCCGGATAAGCCTTTTGCGGAGCTTTATTCATCTTGCGGGATGGTTTATCATCCCGCATTTCTTCGTTGCCCCACCCGCACCATCACCAAACCCACGATCACCAAAAACGCGAACACTGCTATCCATACCCATGTGCCTGCTGCTGACCAATCCACACGCTTTTGGCCACTATCGACCAGCACAAACCCGATAATTGCCATCCCGCCCTCGGCAATCTGCGTCAGTCCCATCGTAATCAGTTCCAGCTTGCTCCCGCTCCGACTCACCAGATATGCACCAATCGCCGGAGTCAAAAACGCCACGCAGTACATCCGTCCGTGAAAATCATCAATCTTCCACGGCCAAAATGCGCTGAAAGTCGTGGGTGCAATAAACAACGCAATCCCGTACAGTGTAAAAATCACCACCTCAATCATCGCCAAATTGCGAAACCATGTGGGCATCGGTCGCCTATCGCTCGGCGCTAAATGTCGGTACAACCAGACGTGATAGGCCGAGTTCAACGGAATCCCGATATACAGCACAAACCACAACCAAGTTGATGGACTGTTCAAGGCTAGACGATCTAAATACAGCACCGAAACCAGCAGTACAATTGCCGTGAACACCAATATCATTGGAACGACCACTCGTGCAGGCGACCAACGCGGTATGCCCGCCAATATCCCCGCCGCTACCCATGAAGTCAGGTAGATTGCGCCCAAAAATCCAGCATTGAAAGGGGTTAGTGTCCACGGCCAAAGTGGTGCGAACAGCTTGAATAAGAACATCAAGCCAAAGCCAGAGAATAGTACCACTCCCGACTCAAACCTAGTCACCCAACGCAAGAGGGCACTGACAGGCGGATTTGCATTTGTCTGTTGCAGGGTTTGATTGTTCATATAGTCATCTTTGTGATTGTAGGGGTGGGTTTAATCTTTACGACGAACACCAGACACAGGGCAATAATACCTTCTAGACCATGTAACCAAATATCATGTCCGAACAGCGGAACCAGTCCAAATGTTGTATTCAATTGAGGGATTAAACCCATTACCATAAGAATAATCAGGGTCGTGCCAAAAACCTGTAAAAATCGGTGCGAATAGGCAGTATTTCTAAAGGTTAATAATCCGCCAATGCCAATCGCGAGATGAAATAAGTTGTGCAGCACATTGATTGGAAACAAACCCAGCAGCAAGCCGTAATTCGCCTCAACTATCAAATGAGGTGCGTCGGCTGAGATAGGCTGGGTAATACCGCTAATGAAGCCTCCAATTCCGGCAATCGTAAACGCGATTCCGACAAGCAGAGTATAGTAACGGATATATTTCTCACCGTTCCACATACAGTTCCCCCTTAATGTGGCCTCGTAATGAAGTTAATTATAGGTTGAACGCTGTTTTGCACAACTTATACTATTTTGTAGTATGGAAATTATTGATTAGTATATTCCAGCAAGCTTTCTAAATTGGCTTTGACCGCACCCCATTCGCTGTCTAGTATTCGAAACCACGCCGTATCGCGGTTGTACCCCTTCACAATAAAGTGCGCCTCTTGGATGCCCTCGAATTGGAAACCCATCCTCAATGCTGCCCGCCGTGACCGTTCGTTGAGCGCATTACACTTCCATTCAAGTCGACGATAGCCGAGGTCAAACGCGTGCTTGAGCATCAAATACGTCGCCTCCAAATTCGCCTTTGTCCGTTGGGCAATCGGACTGTACCAGATGCTCCCCAACTCCACCTTCAAATGTTCAGGGTAATTATTCATGTAGGTCGCCACACCCACTGCATGATTGAGTTCGAGATCAATCGCGCATAGTGCCAACCCGTTCGGCGCATCCACCGACCCCCGCAGATAACCGCGCATCTCATCTGCGTTTACGAACGGCCCACCGTTCATCCAGCGCCAAATCAACGCCTCCGCATCATATGCCCCAATCGAGCGTCCACCAATCGAAATCGGTGTTCCGTTGGAAATCCCATAGAGAATGTCGGTATGCGCCTCCAAATCGAGTGGCACCAACTTCACATATTGACCTTCCAACGTAACCGGAGTCATCTTTGATGGTAAATTTTTCCGTCGTTCCAGCACATATTCGGGTAACGGAGGCGGCAGAGGCAGAGGCTCATAATTCATGTGAAATCCTTGTCACGTATCCAAAAATGATGAATATCGACCGATTATACCCATTCTGTGACTTGGTTTCCTCCCTCGCCTGCAGGGGAGGATTAAGGAGGGGGTTCTGGAATCAAAAAGGCGACCCGCAGGCCGCCTTGATTTGACTATCGACTACAGACTAATGACTGTTTATTTAAACGATTTCTACCCAGTCACCATTCGGGGCGCGGGTGTAACGGGGTTCATCACCACTGTCATCACGCTTGGGTTTCTCATCGCTCATCCAGTCGTGCTTACGCTTCTCGTCCCAATGATTTTCCCAGTTCCAACGTTGGTTCCAGAATTCGCGTCCACGACCTTCGCCATGTCCCCAACCACTAGGTCCACCATGCATCAGGGTACGCACACCCACGAAGATGAAACCGAGCGCGATTAAGGGCAGGAAGAACTTGAACAACCCAAAGAACAAAAAGCCACCAATCAAGAGGACTGGAAAAAACATGAAGGGATGTGGCCTGCGTCCCCAGCCGCCGCGACGACCCCAACCACCTCGGTTATTCCAATCACCACGATAACCATTCATCCCGTACATCATATCTATACTCCTATGATCATAGTCATTGTCTATTTATACGTGGGCGTTTGCTGGGGGTATCACCAGTTGCGCCGAAACTAGCCAAAAGACTAGCCTAGACTCACATAAACTCATCTGATGGGGAGGAAATATCGTCTCATTATTTGTGGAAATGGCGTTCGCTGATGGTTAAGCCCAGCGCTTCAAATAGAATTCCCGCTACCGGAGGTAAAATCACTAAAGATAGAACGTCATATATTCCGTTTAGCAAAAGCCCACTCAAGGTTATTAAGGCAATAATTCCGCAAATAAAAACCCCAACACCATAAGGTCGAGTGTATTTGCCATTTCTTCGGGAAAATTTTCGCTCACGGAATATACTCTTAGTGGAGTAACTATAAGTTTGTCCACGCAAAATCTGATAACCGCTTACAATCCGCCCAATTGACCAATAGGCAGAAAATAGTCCCGCAGCAATCCAAAGCAAATTAGAAATAAGCATCGTAGAATTTGGTCTAGTTTTTTATCGCGGACGACGCATACCGCGCTCCGAGAGGATGCCCACGACCACCACTAAAACGCCGCCACTACAACAAATCAGCAGGACATTCCGTCCAAGTGATGATGAGAAGAAGGCAAATAACGCCGCCATAATCAGCAGGGTTAAAATCACCCAACCCACCATCCGTGCGCGCCGTGATACTCGACTTAATCTATTGAAGTTGTTCATAGTTGTTTAGAAGGGCAAACTTAACATCTGCCCTCTCGTTCCTCAGTGTTACCAAATAATGATGCAAAAACTTACTGCCTTAGTTTCCTCCCTCGCTTGCGGGGGAGGAAACTAAGGAGGGGGTTTGCATTTCTTTCTTGGTACTACTTTTAGCGGTTCAATTCTTATCTACTCGACTTCGACCTTAACTTTGGTTCTACCTGTAGTCGAAGGCTTATCGCTGTCATCGTCCTTCGCGTCTTCGGCTGCATCCTGAACGCGAGTAGTCGCCTTTTCAATCTCACCAATCGCTGCGTCAACCAGCACTTGGAAGCTCTTGATGAACTCTTTGCTAGCCGATGTACCATGTTCGCGGAAGCCTTCTGGTAACAGGGCTTCGAGTGCCTTACCTGTATGCTCCAAAGCACGGCGTTGATGATAGATGAACGACTCCACCGGATTATTTGGCTTTTCTTCCGGTGTTTCGTCTTCCGGGTTGTGGTTGAATTGTTCGTTCTCAGACATGTGACTAATCTCCTGATTACAACTTGTTACACTATACTATACGCAGCTTTGTGCCAAAAGTCGCGCTTAAGTTGTACCACCAATCATCACATTGTCCACGCGTAGGGTTGGCATACCAATTATCCCGAACATCGGTACCATGTAGATCATTTTCGAACTGAGTGATGTTGTTCAGGAAATCGTTGAGTGCGGTTGCCACCGTTACACCACCCACCGACCCGTTAATTTTACCGTTCTCAATCCACAGGCCATTCGCACCCATCGAGTAGTCGCCCGTAAATCGGATCAATCCCGCCCGTCTGCATCATGGGGCTTTATTCACATTGCCGGAGGGTTTATCCTCCGGCAATGGCTAACCATACATGCCTCGTTGAGCAAATACCTACCCCTGAAAGAGGGTTAGGGTGGGGTCGACTTGAAACTTTCGAGAACCTACTTTTCTCTTGACCCTTGTAACTTGCAACTTCTCAATACCCTCGCTTGCGATTAAACCGATTCAGCAGTGGCTTATTTTCCAAATAGCGTTGCAAATTGTCCGCGAATAAGGCGGCAGCCTTTTCATGGTAGCGTGCGCTATTACCTGAAATGTGTGGCGTGATAATCACATTGTCCAAGTTCCATAATGGGCTGGTCGTCGGCAGAGGTTCTTCCTTGAAAACATCTAACGCCGCCCCCGCAATCTTCTTGGACGACAACGCCGTAATCAGCGCCGCTTCGTCAATGACGGCTCCTCGTGCCACATTAATAATGACCGAATTTTTCTTCATAGCCGCGAGTACGGTTTCATCCACCACTGGTGGAGCGCCTTCGATCAACGGTGTGGTCACAACCAACCAATCACACAACCCGACCATTGAAGCCAATGCTTCTGGTGGATACAGTCGTTCTGGGATGACACCTTCGGGGTCGCCTGTGCCTGCTTCGGTATAACCATCGTGGTCAGCCGTCTCTTTGAGGTTGCGTTTGGTTGCCAATACCGTCATGCCCAATGCTGCTGCCTGCCGTGCCAACTCCCGTCCGATGCTGCCATATCCGGCAATACCCAATGTTTGCCCGCGCAATGTATTTGGCGCAAACATGTCACGCGGTTTCTTAGGCCATTCGGCTTTGGCTTGAAGTTGCAGCAGCAGCGGAATTTGATAGTTAAACGCCAGCATCATCGCGAGGCAGTATTCCGACATTTGTACGGCGTGCATTCCACTGGTGGTCGTCACTTCGACATCTTCAACCTTGATAATCGGCTGTTTAATTATCGTGTCTAATCCCGCCGAATGAGTCTGTAACCAGCGTAAACGTGGTGCTTGCGCGGGCTCAGGGAAGTTCTGTTGCGTATATAAGATTTCAGTCTGAGGCCAAACCGAGTCAGGCACGTTCGGGAAATGCCGTTCAATTTGTAGTCGCGGTGATATGGCGCGTAATTTGGCGATAATCTCATCCGAGAAATCCATCGCCACAACAACATGGATCGGGTCTTGGCTCATTGGTTCATTCTCCTATAATGACATGTTGATAATAAGCTCTTGTAAGATAGGGCGCAACTTTAATATCATGCCTCCACACGCGCAAACCACCGCATACCAATAATCGACACTTCTTTCAAATTCCGTTAAACTTATCTGCGTACTTGGGGGTATATTGATACATCGCACCATTTCACAGGTTCATTTTTATTCAGAGAGGAATAAGACAGTGAAAAAAATTGGTTTCCTGTTAGGTCTATTTATGCTCATTGGGGTAGTCGGGGTCAGTGCGCAGGACGCATCAACCACTGCGACACCCTACACTTGCCCGAAGCAGGGTGGCACACTCGTCACCGCTATTGCTGATAATCCGGTCAGCCTCAATGGTATTTATGCCAATGACGGCATTTCCGGCTCAGTCTTGTCCTACTTGTTCAACCCATTGACACTGGGTGGCGAAAACTGGGGTACGAATATCACAGGTGACCTCGCCGAATCATGGTCAGTCAGTGAAGATGGTTTGACATGGACATTCAACCTGTATCACGGTGTCAAATTCAGTGACGGTAAAGAACTCACCGCCGCTGATGTGGTCTACACCTTTGATACCATCGAAACCTCTGCCGAAGATATTGCGCCTTTCCGCCCTCGTTTCTATCAGGGTGACAAAGCCATCGCCTTCGAAGCCAAGGATGATTACACCGTTGTTGCTCACTTGATAGAGCCGAACGCCTCCTTCTTCACCGACATCAGTGTACCGATTATCCCTGACAAATCACTCGAAGGTCAGGACTTACGGACAGGCGAATTTAATCGCAAACCCGTTGGTACGGGCCCATTCAAGGTCGCCGATTGGACAACTGGTGAAAGTATTACGCTGGAAGCCAATGAGAATTACTTCAAAGGCCGCCCCTGCGTTGATAAGATCATTTTCCGCATCATCCCCGACTTGCAGGCACAGGTAAATGCGCTTCTCACAGGCGAACTGGACTTCATGTTGAATGTTCCCGGTGCATCGGTTGAGCAATTCAAAACCAATGCTGAATTTAACCTGAACATTGCTGATTACGACAGCTTGTTTGGTGTCTTCTTCAACAACGACCGTGACCAATTCAAGGACAAGCGTATTCGTCAGGCGCTGATGATCGCCATTGATCGTAAGTCATTGGTTGACACCGTTCGCCAAGGTTATGGCGCAGTCCATAACTCGCACTTTGACCAAGCTGTACCGTTCTATAGTGACGATAAACTCGGCGGTTATGACTATGATCCTAAACGCGCGGGTGAACTCCTCGATGAAGTCGGCATCAAAGATACTGATGGTGATGGTATCCGTGACTTGGATAACAAACCGTGGGTTATTAATATGTTGTCGTTTCAGGAAGGCTTCCGCGACTATTTCAGTGTGTCAACTGTCGTCCAAGCCTATTGGAAGGACATCGGTATTCAGGTTGAACTGGAAACCCGTGACCTTTCAACGTTGATTACCCAGTTGTATCAAGAACGCAAGCTAGATAAGCCTTTCGATGTCATTGTTTCTGGTTGGTCACAGATTGGCCCTGAGCCGAACAGCTATGCCAATTTCTACACCAGCAGCCCTGAACTTGGCCCGAACTTGGAAAACTACGATAACTCCGAAGTGAATGAATTGTTCGCCAAAGCGCGTACCCTAACCGATACCGCCGAACGCATGAAGATCTACGAACAGATTGAAAAGATTCTCTGGGAAGAGTTGCCCACCATCCCACTATATCGCAATCAGAATCCGGTGGTCATCAGCAAGCGTTTCAATATCGATGATGCCAAGCTCGACCTGTCCATTGGTTCTGGTTTCCAACATCCCGAACGCATCTATCAATCGAGCTAACACCGCTTTTTAATCTGAAAGTTTTCGTAGGGAAGGGTCTCAGACCCTTCCGGTATTTCTTTCATCTTATTCCCTCCCTTGTGTTTTGGGGGAGGGCTAGGGTGGGGGTATCCTGACTCTTTAGGACACGAATGACCCGTTATTTAATCCGCCGCTTGCTGCAAATGATCCCGCTGCTTATTGGGATTTCAATCCTATCGTTTCTGATCATCAAAGCAGCCCCCGGCGATCCTTTGGTCGTGTATATCGACCCCAATAAACCACCGCCATCTGCGCAGGATATGGCACGCCTACGCGCACAGCTCGGTTTGGATCAACCTATACCCGTACAGTACGTTCGCTGGTTAGGTAATGCTCTTCAAGGCGATCTCGGCTTTTCGCTCACAGGTCGCCGAGCCGTCAGCCTCGAAATCGCGGATCGACTTCCAGCTACCGTTTTACTCGGTGTCAGTTCGCTCTTATTGGCATTGCTGCTTTCAGTTCCCATAGCGCTTTTTTCAGCCATCCGGCGCTACACATGGGGCGACTACCTCATCACAACTTTGTCATTTATCGGCCTGAGTATGCCGGGTTTCTTTATCGCGCTTCTGCTCATGCAAATTTTCAGTGTCCAATGGCGCTGGTTGCCCACAACAGGTATGCGCAATGTCCGAGAGAGTTACACAGGCATCCAAGCGGCAATCGACATCGGTCAGCATTTGCTCCTACCGACCATCGCCCTTGCCGCCGCCTCCTTAGCCCGTTGGGTGCGTTACCAACGTTCCAGCATCCTCGATGTACTTTCGCAGGATTACATTCGCACTGCCCGCGCCAAAGGCATGACCGAAGGCCGCATCTTACGCGTTCACGCCTTACGCAACGCCCTCACACCCTTAGTCACGCTCATTGGCCTATCTATTCCGCAGTTGGTATCCGGTTCGTTCATTATCGAGTTTGTTTTTGGTTGGCCGGGATTAGGCTTATTGGCGGTCAATGCTGCTCTTAAACGCGACTTTCCCATCATCATGGGTGTTACCATGCTCTCGGCGCTTTTCATCGTTCTTGGTAACTTCTTTGCGGATTTAGCCTACCATTTCATTGATCCTCGGATTCGCTATGAGTGATACTGTCGTCTTGATGAACGAAACTGCTACCCAAAATCCTTGGCGAATAACCTTACGCCAATTTCAGCGCCACCGTTTAGCTAACGCCAGCCTCATTCTGCTGATTGTGTTTGTGCTGCTGGCGATTTTTGCCGACCGTATCGCGCCATTTAACCCCAATGATATTGATCCTCGTGCGGCGGGTGTGACGCGCGGTTTTCCACAGCCGCCAACCATTGAGCATCTCTTCGGCACAGATGATTTAAACCGTGATGTTTTTGCGCGTTTGCTTTACGGAATGCGCGTCTCTTTAGCTGTTGGTTTCTTGGCAATGTTCATTAGCATCGGCTTGGGGGTTACGCTCGGCGCAATCTCCGGTTATGCGGGCGGTTGGCTTGATAACATCCTCATGCGTCTTGTGGATATTTTTCTATCTGTGCCCAGTTTCATCTTCTTTTTAGCGCTCAATGCCTTGCTTGCCCCCAGCATTTGGACGGTGATTTTCATCCTCAGTATTTTTAGTTGGATGGATGTCGCACGTCTTGTTCGTGGCGAATTTCTCGCCCTTAAAGAACGCGATTATGTCGTCGCGGCTCATGCCATCGGCGCGACACCCTTACGCATTATCCTCTCTCACTTGCTGCCCAATGCGCTTGCCCCTGTACTCGTAGCAGCCACTTTGGCCATTCCCGCTGCCATTCTTAGCGAATCGGCACTCAGTTTCATTGGCCTCGGCGTACCACCACCCAATGCCAGCCTCGGTAACATGCTCCAGAATGCCAAAGCATGGCTCACAACCGCATGGTGGCTGTGGATAACACCCGGCTTGGTCATCAGCTTGACCGTTCTCGCCTTCAACTTTGTTGGCGACGGCCTGCGTGATGCCTTCGACCCAACACTTCGGCGTTAGGGCAGTGGATATTTCCTCATCGCGTCCAGATTACTCCCCGTCCTGCGGGAATAGGGTCTGCTCCATCCAATAATGGCTGTTGATCGGTTCCATCAGCACGAATGATACTGATTATGAGCTGCTGACCATCCCCACTCGGATTCACCGTGAACCCGATCCATACACTGTCTGGTGACCAAGTCGGCTGAAATGCATAACCTGTCGAGGCCGTCAATTGACGCACTTGGTCGCTGGCAATTTCGTATATGAAAATGTCTGTGCCGCTGCGATCAGCTTTTGTTCGCGTAAAGGCAATAGAATGGCTGTTGGGTGACCATATGGGTTCACCGTCATCTTGTTGGTTGTCTGTTAATCGTCGTTGATGTCCACCGTCAGCCTCCATCAACCAGATCTCGCCAGTGCCATCGCCTACCGAATAATTACTCATATAGGCAATCCATTTGCCATCCGGTGAAAATTTTGCCTGTAAATCATTCTGGCGTTCATTATTCGTCAATTGCTTTTGATCACTGCCATCGGCTACCATTGTGTACAATTCTTGGAAACCATCGCGCGAAGTCGTGAACACAAGCCGCTTGCCATCCGGCGACCAATCCGCTTCCAGATCATTTGTGTATCCGGTAAGTTGATGCTCAACCCCTGTAGCGATATCCACGGTGAATAATGCAGTGGAATACCCGCTGAGTCGCTCAAATGCAATCGTGCTTCCATCAGGCGAAATCTTCGGATTAAAATCACGCGGGCCACTAGAAATCGGTCGAACATCAGTAAACGTATTGTTGGTTACATAAATCCGATAGTCATCGAGGTGATTGCCGATAAACGTCGCTTGTTTACCGTCCGCCGTGAGACTTATTTGATAGGCCACGTCGATAGGATTTGTGCCGTTGTACGGGATAACTATTGACTGTTGTTCGCTAAAATCAAACGCATAGAATAGCTCTGTACTATTCTGTTGTCGTTCGATCAGCAATCGTCCGCTTGGTTCTGAAGGGATGTTGAGAATCACAATCCAAGTAATTCCTACCAATAAAAGGAGCAGCAATGTGAACAGCCAACGCCAGCGTTTTCTAACCCATATTCGCCACATAATTTGCCTTTTGAAGATTGCTTACTTCCTTCATTTTAGCGAGATATAACGGAGCATACCCAACGCTCTCACTACGTTTAAACCCTGCCTGTTTTTGGGTTGTGCGTAGCGTCTGCCCCTCCGCTGTGTTAAATTAAACATAATTTAATTTGCATGGAGTTAGTTTTCATAAGATAGTTTTACGGATAACTGTCAACTGAAAACGGCTAACTAGAAGGAGTAACTTTTATGGGTTTAATGGATGGCAAAATTGCACTGATTTTTGGCGTTGCCAATAAGAACTCGATTGCTTGGGGCATAACAAAAAAATTCCACGAGGAAGGCGCAACCATTCTGCTTTGCTACGCAGGCGAAATCATGGAAAAGCGCGTGTTTCCGCTGGCACAGGAAATTGGTTGCGAATTTGTAGAACCCGCCGATGTAACGAGCGATGCTGACCTCGACGCGGTTTTCGAAAAAGTTAAAGGCAAGTATGGCAGATTAGATGTCTTGGTTCACGCGGTGGCTTATGCCAATCGCGAAGACCTTGACGGACGCTTCATCGACATTTCCCGTGATGGTTTTAAACTGGCACTGGATGTCAGCGCTTATAGCCTCATCGCGATGGCGAAGCGCGCCGAACCACTCATGACCGACGGTGGCAGCATCATAAGCCTGACTTACTACGCAGCCGAAAAAGTCATGCCCAAGTATCATGTCATGGCGATTGCCAAAGCCGCGCTGGAAATGATTACCCGCTACTTAGCAAATGACATGGGGCCTAAAAATATCCGCGTCAATGCTATCAGCGCTGGCCCGATCAAAACCTTAGCGGCTGCGGGTGTGCCGGGTATTCGCACCATGCTCAAATATAACGAGAAAACATCCCCGCTGCGTCGTAATATATCGCAAGAAGAAGTCGGTAAAACGGCGCTCTGGCTGGGTTCTGACCTCAGCAGCGCGGTTACAGGTGAAGTCGTCCATGTAGACGGCGGTTATAACATTCTCGGCCTCACCGCCACCGCCGAAGACCTCGCCGAAATGGGTGGTTAAGAAACGGATTGTCTCGATAAGTCAAAAAACCTTCTACAGTAGAAGGTTTTTTTGATAGGTTTACCGTAATCGCTGGTTAGTTTATCCAAATCTCAAATCCTCGCTTGGTTCCCCTCGCTGTACACCAAGAGGGGGTGAGGTTCTGAGGAAGGTTTTCGCTACTAGCAATCAGAGTAGGATTAGGTTTTGCAGGGGCGTAAGGTTTTACGTCCACCTCAATTAATTTCTAGATATTAATCAATCCGTCGTCGCCGCCACAATCCGCCAAACAGTAGGATCACAATAATCGCACCGATGAACGAAATCACAATATCAATATAACGGAGCGTGATTCCTTCGTTCAAAGCTGCTGGTGTTGGTATACCCAATATTGTGAATAAAAATCCGCCAACAAGCGCACCAATTAGTCCGATGACGATATTGGACATCACACTTCGTCCGCTGCCCCGTAAGACGACATTGGCTAAAAACCCGGCGATTAGCCCGATGATTAACCACGTAACGACTTGCTGTGGGACAAATGTAACAGTTATGGTTGTTGTAGGATTAGGAGTCTGTAAATTAGGTCCTGTCAGAAAAAAATGGTTCATCATTGTCTCCCCTTGAGTTCAGTTAATCCGTTCATAATGCTCGACCGTTGGGAATGGATCATAAAAATGGTGCAGCAAACGTCGCCATTCTTGATATTGTTCCGATCCCCGAAAGCCGATGGTATGATCTTCGAGTGTATCCCATTCCACCAGTAAAACATATTGGTTGGCAACTTCCAAACAACGCCGTAGTTCATGCCGCTTGTACCCCTTCATGCTGGCGATAATCTTTGACGCAGTGGCAAACGCGACTTCAAAATCGGCTCCCTGTCCGGCCTTCACATTTAGTATGGCGACTTCTAGGATCATTGCAACGTCCATTCGGGCTTAAAAAGATGTCTGAACTTCCCACTTGTCTGAGAGAAAACGCAGGGAGCGAATACTCACGCCGGATTCTGCATCACCACTTCATAATGGTTCATGCTCGAAGTCCCTTCATAAAAGGGCGAACAAATCACACGAAAGTGTTGAAACGCTTCCGATCCACGGAAGCCAACCATGTGGTCTTCAACCGTGTTCCATCGGATCATATTCACATATTTGCCTTTGGTTTCGAGGCATCGCCGCAGTTCATGGCTGATATAACCATCCGCCTCAGCAATGAAGTGCGAGGCTTCTTTGAATGCCGCCTCAAATGCTGCCTCTTGCCCATCTTTAATCTGAATTGTAACAATTTCTAAAATCATGAAAGCCACTTTCTGATTACAAAATGCAGTATTGTAGGGGCGCACGGCTGTGCGCCCGTCTGAAAATCTAAAAATTTCGCTCTATCGAGTAAATGAATCCGCTTGCTATCGCCCCATCATCAACCGCCGACCGCCTTCGGTCAACGCTGCCGCGATCAACGCCTTCACCAAGTCCGGCACAATGAATGGCGCGACACCTACACTCCATGCCTTCGACCAATCCATCCCTGTGACAGTCTTCAGCACCAATGCGCCCACCACATAAATCACAATCATGCCAATGATTCCCGCCGACCAGCGCTGCCATAGATGCTTGCTGCCGACTTCTGCCAACCAACCCGCCACACCTGCCGCGCCGATAAACCCGATCAGGAAGCCTGCTGTTGGGCCGACCAACGCCGCGCTGCCAATGCCCTTGGCATCCAACGGCAAACCCGCCGCGATCAGCGCCACATATAGCGCTTGGCTCAGCAGCCCATCACGCCAACCGAGTACCATGCCGCTCAGCACAACCGCCAGCGGTTGCAGCGTAAACGGCACGGGATCAAGCGGAATGCTCACCCGTGCTGCAAGTATCGTCAACACCGTGAAAAACGCGATTCCCGCTAACCGATACACCCAACTTTGATCGCGTGTTTGAGGTAACGTCCGTAACATGATTCCCCTTTGCTCCAAATGGAATTCCTACCATAAATAGGAACACCTCATCGCCTCCAAAAGTGCGCTTTTATTTCATAAGATTGTTGGCAAACCTTTAGACATCCCCCAGAATTGAATTTGCTCCCTCCATCGCTGTGCGAAGCCTCCTGTGGATGCGGGGGAGGGCTGGGGAGGGGTTTCTATCGACTTCTTACGTCTGATTCCCCGGCAGCGCTTCGGCAATCACTTCCGCCATATCAAATTCCGACTTAATCTTGCCGTTTTTGTCAGCGTCCTTATGCGACTCCACCAATGTCACCCGTGTACCCAACGTCGGCAGATCGAAGCGCGTCAACCAGCGCCCCACACCCTGCGAGTTGCGGTAATACACCAACCGACTGCTTTGATCCATCCCACGAACTTTACCCTTCGCTTTGTTGAAAGGCATTCCCTTCAAATCATTTACCAATTGTTGCCGTTGTTCGGCATTCAAGTACGCCATTACATTTCTCCTCGTAGGGAAAAGTCTCAGACCTTTCCATTGATCGACTTCGCAGCATCAGCAAAACGAACAAATGGTCAACTTTTGCCTGCCGCGATCATGCCGCCTATTGTATAATCTTATTGTGATAGTGCCAAAGGGAAAATTATGACCGATGCCTATTCAATCAGCGAATTAACCACCTATATCCGCGAAATGTTCGAAGTCAACGAGAACTTGCAGGATGTTTGGGTGCAGGGTGAAGTCTCGAATATGCGGCCTGCCTCGTCCGGTCATTGGTATTTCACCCTCAAAGACGGCGGTTCGCAGTTGAAGTGTGTCATGTGGCGCACCAATACTGCCCGCCAACACTTTGTGCCGGATAATGGTGATGCCATCATGGCACATGGCTACATTGGCGTATATGACTCGCAAGGCGTGTACCAGCTTTATGCCGATAATGTTCGTGCTGTTGGGGCAGGTGATCTTTACCTTCAATTTGAGCAGTTGAAAGCCAAGCTGCAAGATGAAGGACTATTTGACTCTGATCGCAAGCGACTCATCCCAACCTTCCCGCTTAAAATTGGAATCGTCACCTCGCCCGAAGCCGCCGCTTTTCAGGACATGCAGAATGTCCTACGCCGCCGCTTCCCACAAACTGAGATCATCCTCAGTCCGACACTCGTGCAGGGATCAGAAGCTCCACCGCGCATTGTCGCCGCCATCGAACGCCTCAACACTCACACTGAAGTGGATGTGATTCTGGTTTGTCGCGGGGGTGGCAGTATTGAGGATTTATGGGCATTTAACGATGAACGGGTTGCCCGTGCCATCGCCGCCAGTCGCGTTCCTATTATCACAGGTATCGGTCACGAAACCGACTTTACCATCAGCGATTTTGTTTCCGACTTACGCGCACCAACACCCTCCGCCGCAGCCGAACTTGCCACACCCGATAGTGCTGAACTTCGCTTGAGTATCCGTGATTTGAGCGATACCCTCAACGGACTCATGGATGACAAACTCGCCAACCTAAAATCCAATCTGACCACCTCACGCCGTACACTCGGACACGTTGCGCCAGCCAACCGCATTCGCAACTTCCGTCAGCGTGTCGATGATTACAACACCCGCCTTGCCAGCTTACAAACTGCCAGCATATCCCGTTGGCGTGAACGTCTTTCGGCTCGTACTGCCGCCCTCAACGCCGCTAACCCGACCTCCATCCTCAAACGAGGATACGCTATCGTCTACCGCAGCGAAGATATGAAACGCTTGGATCAAGCCGCTGGCACAAAAGTAGGCGAGGGCATTACTATTCAATTTCATGACGGCGAACTCAAAGCCCGTGTAGAAGATAAGGACTCGCATGAGCGATATAAACGAACTCTCTTTTGAAACCGCCTACGAAGAACTCGAAGGCATCATCACCAAACTCGAATCCGGTGACTTGCCTTTGGATGACTCAGTGACACTTTTTGAGCGTGGTCGCTTGCTTTCCGAACACTGCCAATCGCTGCTCGACAAAGCCGAACTGCGCGTCAGCCAACTCACCGCCGATGGTCGCGTCGAGCCGCTGTGACCTATCACCTTATCACTTTTATTTAGGCATTAATCGAAGAAATGCATTAATGTAGGGAGTACCTATGTGTGCTCCCTGTACTTTAGGTCTCGTCGAACCACTCTATTTCGCTTCTTGCTTCACTTCAACATCCACATAAAAATCCGGCACGATGATATGATTCTCGCGTGGCGGACGCACATAATGCTCATCTGCCGGAGGCCGTTTTCCGAGTTTGACTGCCTTTGGCATAACGTCTTTATACGGTAGCACACTTAAAAGATGCGAAATGCAATTCAGATGTTCGCGCCGTTTATCGTCGCCATCAATTTGGTACCACCGTGCTTCTGGAATATCGGTGTAATCCAACATCGTATCTTTGGCTTTTGAATATTCCACCCAGCGCTTGCGTGAAACCAGATCCATATCACTCAATTTCCAGAGTTTAGAAGGATTACCAGCACGTTCTTGGAAACGTCGCTCTTGCTCCTCATCGCCCACCGATAACCAATATTTGATGAGTTTGATGCCGGAACGCGCCAACATGCGCTCAAATTCCGGACAGGAATGCATAAACTCCCAATACTCGTCTTGGGTACAAAATTCCATCACATGTTCAATTCCTGCGCGGTTATACCAACTGCGGTCAAAGATCACAATTTCGCCCGCTGCGGGTAAATGTTGGACATAGCGTTGGAAATACCATTGGCTGCGCTCGGTATTCGAGGGCTTGCCCAGCGCCACTAACCGCACACCGCGAGGATTTAAAGCCTCCGTAATGGACTTTATCGTTCCACCTTTTCCCGCCGCATCGCGTCCTTCAAACAGGATGACAATCCGTTCGCCGCGTTCTTTAACCCAATATTGCAACCGCACCAGTTCAAATTGTAAACGTTTGAGTTCAGTGTTGTAGAAATGTTTGTCGAGGGGTACTGTTTCTTGAGGGATGTCAGTCGAAGACCCGACCAGAACATCTTCTTTGGGGTTATGTTTCTTTTTATCTTTTTTACTCATTTGCTGGCCTCATTTGAAGGTTTTATAAGAGACTCTTGATGCTAAGTTATCCAACTTTATCCCAAAATTGCGATAAAAATTGGGATATATGGCATATCCCAATCTCTTTTCGACTATTCTGTTAAAGATAATGCTGCATTTTTGAAGCCAGCAAAAGAACTGATCGGCCTATTTTTTTTGACCTACAACGGCCACGCGCTCGTCACAAAATTGAGCTTCTCCACGGTATGGAAACTCTCGCCGCCTTCGTGGTTGTTATACGGATAAATCACAATCTCCTTGTCGCCAGCATAATGGTTATATGCCGCATACACCGTCCGCGCTGGACAAATATCATCCATCAAACCCACTGAAAACAGCGCCTTCGCCTTCGCCCGTGCCGAGAAGTTGATCCCGTCGAAATAATCCAAATTGCTCAGCACCGTTGCCACATGATCGCGGTGGGTGTGCAGGTAACGGGTAATTTCCTGATACGGATCACGGTCAGCTTTCTCAATCGCTACCTTGTAATGACATAGGAACGGCACATCTGGCATCGCCAGAGCCACCGAGGTATCCAAACCTGCCACTGCCAATGTAATACCACCACCTTGGCTGCCACCTGCGACCGCAATTCGGTCGCCGTCAATCGCCTCGTGGGATCGTGCCGCCTCAACCGCTCGCACACCATCGGTAAACACACGACGATAATAATAGGTTTCTGGCTTCATAATCCCACGCGTCATAAAACCCGGATGCTGCGGATTTGACCCCGCAGGTTCAACATCTGGGGTATCACCGTGCTTCCATGAGCTGCCTTGTCCGCGTGTGTCCATAATGAAATGGGCATAACCCGCTGTTGCCCACAGCAGCCAATCAATCGCGAAACCGCGTCCGCCGCCGTAACCAATATATTCCACCACACACGGGATTTTCCCACTGCGCTCGCGTGGCAGCACCAGCCAACCTTTGATCGGTTGCCCACCAAAACCGTTAAAGGTCACATCAAACGTTTCAACCAGCTTCAGCTTGGCATTCACCGGCGTGAACGTCGCATCAAGCGGAAAGCTCCGCGTTTCTTCGAGTGTCGATTGCCAAAAGCTGTCAAAATCAGCGGCTTCACTTCGCGCGGGCTTGTAAGCCTGCAAATGTTCAAGCGGCATATCACTGTAGGGCATTTTCAACCTTCTTTGTATTTAAAATGAATTGAACTTTGCCCCAATTGTACCCACTTCCCGCTTCTCCCACACCCACGTACACAAGACCAATTTGTCTTGTTTCATCTCGTCTATTTTGCTTTTATCTTCCCTTTGTAACATTCGCCCATCCCTAACGTTATTCCTTTTAGATGGTCTCTGACCATTAACTTTTTACTGTGAAATACTGGGGAGTGTTTCAATATGTCCGAGTTCAGAGGTTTTAAATCTATCCACGAGATTTTCGCGGATCGGGATGACAAATATAAGCAAGAATTGAATGCCTATCTTGCGGCAGGATGGACAATAGTCGATATTCATCAGCGGGGCTATCGTGAGCCTCAAACCAACGAGGAAATAAAGGTCACTGTTTATATTGTGGGGCATGGTGATCCGCAAGCCGTTTTGCCAAAATGGGGTGATGCTCCTGCAAACCAGACTTAAAGCGTAACTTTTATCATATCTCTGTATAGAAGGGGCGCAAGGCTTTGCGCCCTGCACGAATCCCCAAACGACGCGTTCTCACATTTATTCGTATATACGTTTAAATTTACAAACTTGCTCTACCGAATTCCAACCATCTACCAACTTGCTTAACAATTCTGCTCCCTCAAAATGGTTAACGCCAACATCTAAAAAGAGTTACAAAATGTTCTTCCAAAATGTAACCCTAACGTCCCTTCCTTGTTGTATGCTGTTTATCAGGGTATTTGCTACCCTCTCCTAGCTGTACTCGGCGGTCGGGAGAGGGGTTGAGGGCATCCTCCGCGCATCTTAACAACCCAGCAATTGAGAATAGAAACCAGCTTTCTCAACTGCAACAACAACATCAACAGCATCATTTCGCCCGCTGTCAATGGCAAAACTGGCATAAAATAGCTCTTTGGCAATGCCCAAATTGCTACCAAATTTGCCACCGAAGGAAGTCCTGTGGGCCAAATGTCACTACAGACATTGACGACATCTGCGACAAATTGGACTTGTGTCGTCCGCCGCCGACGACGACACAAAACTGCATTACTGAATCTGAAGAAAGTGCAGAATCTTCCGCAATAACCATAATACTTTGTAATGTTATGGAGCCAACTTCTAAAAGCTAATCGCTAACTGCTAATGGGTTCCCACTTGAACGCATCACCATCCCGTTCAACCCGACCGATGCCCGGAAACGCGAAATGGTAAGCCATCATCAGCAAGTTTTCATCGGCTGCCCGTTCAAATAGATGCGTCCGTGTCACCGCTGAAACATCCGGCTTCGTATCAAATCCCGGTGACCATTCAGGATGCGCCAATTGAACCGGATGGTGCGCCGCATCCACAATATGCAGCAGCTTTTCGCCCTTCGACTCAATCAGCAGCGCCATGTGTCCCATCGTATGCCCCGGTGCGTGGATCGCCTGAACACCCGGCACAATCTCGCCTTCGCTTTCGATCAAAATTACTTTATCTTGTATCGCGAGTAAATTTTTTTGTGCGGCAGCGTTGGGTTTTTCAGCTTTTGTGGCCTCGCTCAACCAATGTTCCCACTCGGCTTTCCAGATAGGATACTTGGCTTTCGGGAAAGTCGGTGTACCATCTGCGCCAATAATCCCGCCGATGTGATCGCCGTGTCCGTGCGTGATAATCACCGTGTCAATCTTGTTGAGTTCGATACCAGACATGATTAATGTCTCAGGCAGTTTGCTCATGCCCACGCCCAATCCGGTATCCACTAGAATTGAATGTTCCGGTGTCTTGATATAAAGAATATTCATCGAAAACTTGAGCGCGTCCGGCTGGTATCCCAACTCGGTAAATCCTTTTTCAAGCACATCTGGCGCGATGCTTGCAAACAGCCCGTAGCCGTCGCGGAGTTGATCCGCGTCACAAAAAGCCACGCATACAAAATCACCAATCGTAAACCGATTTGTTGAACCAATCATCTTATTATCTCCTAAGTAATCTGTCTAAAATTTGAGGATAACTAATTCCGCTATTAGGAATTTACTCCCTCTTTCTCCATGTAATGGGGAAAGAGGG
>JBBQLX010000097.1:0-23996 GCA_038328375.1 Aggregatilineales bacterium
TTGACAGATTCGAAATTCGAATTTACAATTTCGAAATTCGTTTCATGCATTCTATAGAATATTTTTGTTTTTGGAAAGTTTTACATGCCAACAGTTTTTGTTTATTGGTACCCCGGTCGTGATTCTGAGCAAAAGCAAAAAGTTGCTGAACGCATTACGGATGCACTCGTCGAAGATGGGAATGCAAAACGTGAATCTGTTTTGATTATCTTCGAAGACATTACTCCTGACAATACCGCACGGGCTGGACGCTTGCAGTCGTTACCAGCACCTGAAACTCATGATTCGAATGACAGTAGCTCTGCATAGAAAGCATATTACTTGCAAGGAGGTGGTTGCGACTGATTAAATACGCTCTGGATTGTATATAGATTTCGATATGTCTTAGTTACGGAGAAAAACAATGTTTATGCGAAAAGTCATTCTGAGCTTAATGCTTGCTGTTTTTGCGGTAGGCGCAAGTATAGCGACCGCGCAAGATGCGCCCAAGGAATTACGCTTTGGTACCCTGCAAGGCACGTTCATTGATGGCGTAAATGCCAAGATGATTGAAGAATTTAACAAAATCCATCCTGATATCCCGGTCAAGCTGGAAGTGCTGGATGGCGCTACCCTTGATGTGACATTGGCTGCACAAGCCGCTGCTGGTTCGCTGGCAGATGTCATTTTCACTGCTGACCTGTATGTTGTTCCCTTCGCTAAGGGTGGCATTTCAATCGACATGGAACCTCTTGCCAAGGCCGACCCCACCTTTGACCTCAGCGATGTTTACGAAAACATGTTGGACTTGAGCAAGGTTGAAGGCAAAGGTCTGTATATGATCCCTTCGTCCTACGACGTGGTGACCATGTATTACAACAAGACCCTGTTCGAACAAGCCGGTGCGCCGTTGCCTACCGCCGAATCGACATGGGAAGAAATTATTGCCTCGTGCGCGACCATTCTTGAGAAGACCGGCGCTTACTGTATGCCCGCAGGCACCAACGGCGCCAGCGCCAAGTGGTGGGCAACCTATGTACCCTTCATTGTCGGCTACGGTGGACAGGTTCTGAGCGAAGACGGCAAGACTGCCATGCTGAGCTCACCAGAATCCCTTGCTGGTCTGACTGCTTACACCGATATGTGGAAATCAGTTGGTCAACCGTTTGACTTTGATGCGGGTGGCGATTGCTTCATTGTCGGCAAGTGCGCCCTTCAGTTCACGATCCCCGGCCCAATGCAGAGTCTCCGTGCGCTCGACCCCCAACCCTTTGAGTGGGATGTCGAAGTCATTCCTTCAATGCCAAACGGCAAAAAAGTGACCGGCATGGGAACCTATGGTTTCAGCGTCACCGCTAATGCCAAGGATCCTCAGTTGGCATGGGATTTCATTAAGGGTCTGCTTTCAGCCCCGACGCAGAAGGCCATCACCCTGAACTACTCCGGTATGCCTTTGCTGAAATCACTGCGTAATGATCCCGATATTCTGGCACTGCCCGGCCCGCCAGATAACATTGAAGCCTTCATGAACAACGGCGCGAACGGTATTACCCCAACCTACTTCCCCGGTAATTGCGGCAGCTTGTACGCTGGTCAAATCAATACCGAAATCAATGATGCATTTGACGCAGTTATTGTAGGTGGAACCTCGGTTGAGGAAGCGTTTACCACAGCCAATGACAATATTCAGGCTTGCTTGGACAGCTCTTCATAATAGAGATGAAATAGATTTGAAGCTCTGAAAAGATCCCGCCGCAAAATTTTCTGCGGCGGGATTCTTAATAGGTTCATTTTGAGGAGTCAAATATGGCGGCAGTGGTATCTAAACCCCCGAAAAATAAGCGCAGTCCAACTTTCTGGCGAGATACACTGCGCGGCTATTTATTCATTTTGCCTGTGGTGCTGGGGTTGCTTATCTGGACGTTTGGTCCGATGCTCGCATCGGCTTACTACAGCCTTACAGACTACAAGATTATTGGTGTCCCACAGTTCATCGGACTTCAGAATTACACCGATTTGTTCCAAGATAAAGCGTTCATTCAATCGTTGAGCGTTACCGTCCGGTATGGGATTATGTTTGTGATTTTGTCACAAATTGTCGGACTGGGATTGGCGGTTTTGTTGACCCAGAAAGTACGTGGGTTAACTGTTTTTCGCACCATTTTCTACTTGCCGATCATCGTTCCTGCGGCTGCTTCGGCGGTGCTGTGGAAATATCTGTATAACAAAGAATTCGGCCCGATTGACCGCGTGTTACAGGCATTTGGCCTGAAAGCAATCAATTGGTTAGGCTCCCCTGAATCAGCACTTTTTGCACTGGTAATTATGAGTGTCTGGGCCAGTGCTGTGACCACCATCATCTATGTTGCCGGTATGCAAAACATTCCTGAAGAGTTAACCGACTCGGCTAAGATTGACGGTGCAAACGGCATTCAACGGTTTACGCGAATCACTATTCCGATGCTGTCACCGACCATTTTCTTTAATGTGGTGACCGGTGTCATTGGAGCCTTCCAGTTTTTCGTTCCCGCGTTCATCATGACCGCAGGCGGCCCCGCAAAATCTACCTACTTTTACAATTACAATCTCTATGAAAAAGCCTTTAAGTGGCTGGAGATGGGTTACGCATCAGCAATGGCGTGGGTACTCTTTGCCATCATTATTGTGATGACATTGTTTATCTTCCGCAGTTCGCCATTGTGGGTCTATTACGAAGGAGAAGTACGCACATGACCACGACCAGCAAAGCGGTCTATATATCATCTCAAGATTCAGAAAAAATCAAGTCTGTACGCAGACGGCAGGAAGTCACAAGTAAAGGCTTCATTTACGGTCTGTTGATTGCATGTGCGTTAATATTTGTACTGCCATTAATCGTCATGGTGAGTACCTCCCTTAAGTCTTACACCGAGATCAATAAATATCCGCCATCTTTCTTGCCGGATAATGTTGTGACGACAAACTTTGAAGAAGCATGGAATTACCAGAACACCCAATTTCCACGCTGGACGTTTAACACGGTCTTCATTATTGTCGCGACGGTTCCCGGTGTGGTTCTCAGTTCGGCGCTATGTGCCTATGGCTTCGCCCGTTTGAAATTCCCCGGTCGTAACATTTGGTTCATGCTGGTGCTGGCTTCGTTAATGTTACCGTCACAGGTCACGCTGATTCCGTTATACATCCTGTTTTACAAGATTGGCTGGCTGAATACCTTTGCCCCATTAGTTGTCCCGGCATGGTTCGGTGGAGGCGCGATCAATATCTTTCTCTTGCGTCAGTTCTTTTTGCAGATTCCGCGTGAACTGGATGAAGCGGCGATCATTGATGGAGCAGGGCATTTGACTATCTGGTGGCGCATCTATCTGCCGCTGGCACGTCCGGCGCTGATTTCAGTCACACTGCTGACGATTCTTGGTATTTGGAACGACTTCCTGAGTCCGTTCATTTACTTGTCCGATCCGAACAATTTTACACTGGCTCTCGGTTTGAATCTGTTCCGCAACTACTTCCCTCAGGTAGCACGTACTGATTACATTATGGCAATTTCAACGTTGATGGTTCTGCCCATGATAGTGATGTTCCTGCTGGCACAGCGTTACATCGTTCAAGGGTTTGTGACCAGTGGTATAAAAGGATAATTATGTCGAAGATCGACCATAAAGCATGGATGGAACAGCCGCGCATGTTGAACGAGCGCTGCCGTGGTTTGCCTCTCGTCTGGACACCCGATGTAAAGTGGTTCAACAATGACTGGCTTGGCCCCACGCCCCATGTGCATGACGAAGCCACTGAAATCGGCTTTCTGGCGCAGGGCAGTTTGGAAATCGAGATTGGTGGCAGCAAGCGGGTTTATAAGACCGGCGATTTCATGATTATGCCACCCAATAAGTATCACAATTATTGGTTTGCTGGGGACGAAACAGTATGTTTCTTCGTTGTAGTTGCGCCCAACCACAAGTATAACCGCTTGCGTCATAAAGATTTCACACCAGATAATTACGAGGGTGATGCCCCTTATGCCAACGTTTTTGAGAGCGATCAACTGCCCTCAAACGAGCATTTCAAGACAGACAAGGTGACACTCCAATCGGGTGAAACCGAAGGCATACGCAAATTTGATACTCAAGATCGTGTGATTTACATCGTCAGCGGCTCAGCCGATATACAGGTTAATACATTGGGTGGCGTGTTGGCGGCTAATCGCTATCAACTCATTCCAGCCACCACACCGCATCAGATTACTAACGCAGGTTTTGAAGCGCTGGTTTATATATCACTCATCGTTACGGATCCATTTACAGCAAACCCGGTACTCGTACATGAAGAGTAATCACGGAAGACTAACCCGATGCGAATAGGAATGTGTGGGGCGTTCTTGCCCGACGATATGAATGATTTGAATGCCGATACCTGCAAACGGGTTCGTGACATGGGGTATTCTGGTATTTTCACCCGTTTTAGGAGTAATAACCCGCATACCACACCCCGCGCCAGTGCGGAACGTGTGCGTCAACTGCTTGCAGATGAAAACCTGCGACTTTTTCAGGTAACAGGTTACTGGCAAAATTTGGTCACGACCGATGAAAACGCTCGTAAAGAAGCGGTGCGGACGGTACAAGCCGCTTTGCAATTGGCGGGTTGGTTAGGTGCGCGTGGTATTGATACCGGGCCGGGTTCGATGAATCCTGATGGCCCGTGGTTCCCGCACAAAGACAACTGGACAGCGACATCGCGTAATCAGTTGGTCAAGAGTTTGAAAGAATGTGCGTCTGCTGCAGAATCCGCTGGCGTTTACTTGAGTATGGAAGGTCACCAACTCGTAACACTGCAATCGGCAGAAGTGACCGCCTCCATCCTTGATGAGGTCAATTCGCCGTGGGTCACCAGTGACTATGACTCAGCGAATTGGATTACTCGCGAAACGGTCTTTGATACAGCCGCAGCCGTCACTCATCATTTCGAGGTGTTGGGCAAGCACATCATTAGCTGCCATGCCAAAGATATTTGGATTGAAAATCGTCTAGCGCTTCATTTACAGGATGGCTGCCCCGGCAAAGGGTTGATGGATTTCCATAACCTATTCCGAGAAATCGAAGCGTTATCACCGGATTTCCCGGTCATCGTAGAAGGTGCAACCTCTGACGAAATGCCAGAAGTGGCCCGTCTGTTTCATAAAGTCGCGGAAGAATGCAATATCCGCGTGCTGGCTGCTGATGAAGAACCAGCTTGATTGAATCGGTAAGTTGATCGTTATATTTATTCGAAAGTCATGGAAGCCTAAGTATCATGCCCAAAGTTACCGCTAAGAAGACTCACGCCTTGCGTTTCGCCTACAGCACCATTAATTGGACGACAAAGCCCGATATGGTCGCTACCTTTAAAGACATCAAAAAAGCCGGATGGCACGCCGTTGAACTGTTTGACCATTCGCTCGACTGGCTGGGCTCGCCTGATTATCTGCGCTCAATCCTTCAGGGTTTGACCCCCGGTATATTCTTCGGCGGCATTGAAGTACCCGTCAATCCTGACACCATCACCATGCACAAACGCCGCATGGATTACGCAGCATTGTTCGGTACCGAACAGTACGGATTGGTCGGCGGCGGTCGTCTCCGTACCCGTCCGCCTACCTCAGAGGAATACAAGAATCTGGCGGCTGGCTGCGAAGAACTCGCCAAATATGGTGCTGACAAAGGTATCACATTGGCTTATCACCCGCACGTCGGTTGCACCATCGAAACTGAAGGTGAAATCGACATCCTTCTCAACGAAACCAAGAAAACCATGCTCTGCCTTGATGTTTCGCACATCGGGCTGGTGGGTGAAGACTCAGTCGCACATATCCGCAAATACAAGTCGCGCATTGGTTACATGCATCTGAAGGATTGGGCGGCAGGTAAATTTGTGGAAATCGGCAAAGGCACGATTGGTCTGGATTTCGGCGCAATTCTAGCTGAATTGGTCGCGCAAAAGTTCCCCGGTTGGGTCGTGGTCGAACAGAGCAGCAGCCCCGTCTCGCCGCTAGAAAGCGCCAAGATCAACGCCGCTCATATCAAGAGCCTGAATCATAAACTAGAACTGCCAGAGGGAAATTAACCATGTCGTTCGCAATGGGACTGGTTGGCTGTGGAGTAATGGGTCGCCGCCATGTAATTGGCATGAAGCAGCTTAAAGCCGCGGGCAAGCTGAACTTTGACTTGGTGGCAGTCTGCGACATCATGCCCGCCAACTTGCAAAAAATGGCGGATCACGCCGAAGAATTACTCGGCACACGTCCACAGCAGTTTGCCGACTTTGACTCGATGATCAAGGCGCTGAAGCTCGATGGCATTATTGTCACCACCTCGCCAGAAATGCATGTCGAAGTCGCCGAAAAAGCCTTCGACGCAGGCATTCATGTCATGGTCGAAAAGCCGATTACCTTGACCGTTGCTGAAGGTGTACGGTTGGTTGAGGCTGGCAAGAAGGCCAATCGCAAATTGGCAGTCGCGGAAAATTATCGCCGCGACCCCATCAATCGTTTGGGCAAAGCGCTTGTGGATAGCGGCGCAATTGGCACACCGTTTTTGGCAACTCAAGAGTCGTCTGGTGGCGGTGAGTTCGTCATCATCACCCCTTGGCGGCATCGCAAAGATCGCGGTGGTATTGTGCTTGATATGGGTGTGCATTACACCGACATCTTGGAATTCTATCTCGGTCCGATTGATACGGTCGTCGGCATGAATGCTATTGTTGATAAAACGCGTACCGACCAGCAAGGCGCGACCCATGAAGCCGATGCTGAAGACCTGTCGGTGGGCGTGATGCGCTTCCAAAGCGGCGCGATTGCCAACTGGTTGCTCAATGTTGCCGGACGCGGCGAAGGCTTATTCTCGCGCATGATTTACGGTACAGGTGGCTCACTCGCAATTCCCGGTGACCGCTCAGGCAAACCATTACGTCTAGTTCAACGTCGCGATGGTAAGGATATAACCGTCGAGCAGGAAGACTTGCTCAAACTCGTCCCTGACTTTGCGCTGGATGATGTCACTGCCGCCTTATTCAAAGGTGACCGCTTGACCAGCTACGATATGGCTTGGGCAGACATCGATTCGAATCTGCTCGGTATTGAACAAGCCGACTTTGTGGATGCTGCCATTAATAATCGTGAGCCAGAAGTCACTGGTGAACAGGGCTTACGTTCATTGGCTTTGGTCTTTGGCTTACTAGAGTCCGAACTACTCAAGCGTATGGTCACTCTTAACGAAGTATTGGAAGGTAAAGAATCACCTTATCAAGCTGAAATCGAGCGGGGTATGCGAGCATGAATGCTTGGTCGCACATGATGGATTTCGGTGTCATCCATCCACTGATCTACCTTGAATGCCGTGGTGGTGAAGGGCCAGTGGTGGAAACGCTGACAAACATCGTCAATGACGTGGATTTTGGGGCGGTGGAAATCGCCCCCGTCAAAAATCCTGAAGTGCGTCAGAAAGCCAAAGAGCTCTTGGCACAGGCGCAGTTACAGGTGGTTTATCTGCCCATTTTGCCGGTGCTGCTTGAAAAACTTGAACCCGGCAGCGCGGACGCTGATTTGCGCAAAGCTGCCATGATCCGCCTCAAAGCGCTAATTGACGAAGCAATTGACTTCAATAGTGTTATGGCGATGGTGCAAGGGCCGTTGGACGTGCCGCCTGAGCAGCGCGAAGCGACAACCGCGCGACTGGTGGAAGACTTACAGGAACTTTGCGATTACGCCACTGCACACTCCACTAAAAAACAGTTGTTTATCACATTTGAAAATTTTGACCGTAATGTCGAAAAGAAACGTTTAATTGGCCCGACTACTGAGGCTGCCAAAATGGCCGATGCGGTTGACCGTTCCAACTTTGGTTTGACGATTGACCTTAGCCATTTGCCGCTGCTCGGCGAAACCTCTGAACATGCACTGAAAAGCGCTGGACGGCATCTGATTCATGCTCATATCGGTAACAGCGTGATTGACCATCGTGACTCAGCGCTTTACGGAGATTTTCATCCGCGCTTTGGGCATCCGTTGGGTCGGAATGATCTGCCAGAAGTGATCGAATATCTTAAGCAGTTGGACGCGGTGCAGTACTGGACAAAAGCGCGCGAGCGTTTAGGTTCAACCCCGATACTTTCTATGGAACTGCGGACGATTCCGGGTGAGGAAACCCCTGAAACAATTCTCGCCAACGGAAAACGGACGTTTATGCGCGCATGGGCGCAGGTGAGAAATGATTAACATCGTTGTTTGGGAAGAATATAATTATGTGCTGTTAGGTGTAGAGTTTCGAAAAGAATATGCTCATGAAATCGACAAGCGCTTGTCTCCAAATGATCCCGCGCGCGTCGAATGGGCAAAAGATGCACCACTCTTTGAAGAAATCTTTGCGGATTATGAAACAAATCTCACGAAGGTGAGTACGCTGGCAGAATTAGACGCAGTTATCGAGAATTGTGATTATCTTGTGGTGCATAAGCAGAACCTACCCGCTGAAACGCTCCGTAAAGGCAAAAAAATCAAGCTGCTTCAGCATATGGGCGAGGATTTTCGTGGCATTCCGATGGATACCGCCCGCGAAATGGGCATCCCCGTTTGCGCGACCCCGCTGATTAATTACATCGCGGTCGCCGAACACGCTTGGACGTTGATGCTTAATTACTTTAAGCAGATGCGCGAACAAGAACGCCAGATGAAAGAGCGTTTGTACGTCGAGCGCGGTTGGGGTGCGACCATTCCCAACGTTCGCATCGTGCAGGATTACACATTGGGTTTGCTGGGCTTCGGCGAAATCGCCCGCCCGATGGCAAAGTATGCCCATGCCTTCGAGATGAAATGCATTTACTGGGATAAGGTTCGTTTCCCTCCTGAAATCGAAGAAAAGTATCATGTTCAATATGTCGAGTGGGACGAACTTTTCAAACTGTCTGACGTGTTGAGCGTCCATATTCCGATTATGCCCGCGACCGAGAAAATCATCGGTGCGCGTGAATTCGGCTTGATGAAACCGGATGCCTTTTTCATCAATACCGCCCGTGGTAAATTGGTTGACCAACCCCCATTGGTGGATGCGCTCAAAAATCATCGGCTCGGTGGTGCAGGGCTGGATGTAATGTACGAAGAACCATTGCCTGTAGATGATCCGCTGCAAGAACTCAACGAAGATCCAAATTACAACGTTATCCTGACCTCTCATTCAGCGTGGCAGGGACATTGGACGCATATTCGTGACTCGCTCAACATTTTTTTGAATATCTACCATCATCTGCACGGCGAACCGCTGAAATATGAGGTCACATAAATGACGCATCCCATTCAATTTGGTTATTGTGTGCCGATATTTGCAATGCCCGGTGGTGGCTTGTTCCGTACTCCTAATTTTCCGACGCTGGACATCAAAGCCGCGTTGCAAACCGCAAAAACGGCTGATGATCTGGGTTACGATTCGATCTGGGTCGCCGATCACTTAATGCTCGGCAAAGATCAGGCCATCATGGAAGGCTGGACAACTTTGTCTGCTATCGCTGGTGCGACAACCAAGTCAAAACTCGGCATCATCCATCAAGGACATTTTTTCCGCTATCCGTCAGTAGCAGCCAAGATGATTGCGACGCTCGATCAAATTTCTGGCGGGCGCTTCATCTACTTTGCTGATACTGGAACACGCATCAGCGAACATCAGGCTTACGGCTTGAACTATCCCGAAAATGTTGAAGAACGCATGGCAGATTTCTTGGAAGGGTTGGAGCTAACACTTAAACTCTGGCAAACCAGCGAAGCCAATCCACTGACCTTTGACGGGCGTTTTCATCATGTTAAGGGTGCGGTTTGTAAACCCGCGCCCTTTACGCAACCACATCCACCGATCTGGTTTGGTGAAGCCAATCCCATTACCTTTGATGCGGTTGCACGTTGGGGGCAGGGCTGGAACAGTGTGCCAGTCGGTTTGACCACCATGAATCAGCGGTTAGATTTGCTGCGGGCAGCTTGCCAAAAGGTCAATCGCAACTTTGACGAAATCGAAATCAGCTACGAAGTGCAAATCTTGATTGCGCCAACGCGTGATGCTGTGCGTGAAAAAATCAAGGTGATGTTGGCCTTAACGCCGGCAGGTGGTGAAACGCCGCAGGATGCCGATTTCCGAGCCTTTGTAAACGGCGAAAGCAATGAATACCCTCATTATCTAACTGATACAGGGTTAGTTGGTACACCTGATGAGATCAAAGCCCAGCTTCAGAATTATATTGCTATCGGTATATCCCATTTTATGCTGTGGTATATGGATGCCCCCGACATTGATGGAATGCAGTTGTTTATGGAACAGGTCGCACCTTCATTCAAGTCGAGTCAATAAGAGGAGATTTCTATGTTAAATGTCCAAACTCCTGCCCTGTTAGACAGGTTGTTTCGACTGGATGGCAAGGTGGCTGTGGTAACAGGCGGCTATGGCGGTATTGGTGAAGCCGTATGTCGTGGTTTATCGGCGGTCGGGGCGAAAGTGGTGGTCGCTGGGCGCAACGGTGAACGCGCCGAGGCGTTGGTAACATCGCTTAAGCAGCTAGGGAGCGATGCCTACGCTGCCCCTTTTGACGCGGAAAAGCTCCCCGAAATCCGCCGCATGATTGATGACAGTGTTAGCCATTATGGTCGGCTGGACATTCTGGTCAACTGCATCGGCCTGAACCGTGAAGAAAAATTACTGGATGTGACCGAAGAAAACTTTGATCTGGTTTATTCAGCTAATCTGAAATCAGCTTTCTTTCTGGCACAGGCTGCTGCTAAACATATGGTCGCGCAGGGACAGGGCGGTAAGCAGGTACATTTAGGTTCAGTTCGCACTCAGCTTGGCTTACGTGGGCGTGGTTACGCAGCTTATTGCGCCGCTAAAGGCGGCTTAGGCACGATGTGTAAACAGCTTGCCGCTGAGTTAGCGCCTGATAACATTAATGTTAATGTTGTCGCGCCAACCTTCGTTCGTACCGAACAGGTTGCGGCTATGCTGGCGGATCCGCAGTTTTATGAAGCGCTGACAGCACGTATACCATTAGGCCGCATTGCCGAGCCAGATGACGTAATGCAGGCTATACTATTCTTAGTGTCGTCAGCGTCAAACTTTATTACAGGGCAGACTCTTTATCTGGATGGTGGCATTACATCCACTCAATGATGAGTCCAGCTTCGGTTTAATAGTGTTGATACGGGAATTAAGTATGAGTTTTTCAGAGATTGTATTGCCCAATATGGGCTTCGGCATGGAACAAGGACGCATCTTAGCATGGCTTAAGCAGCCGGGAGAAGCCGTCCGCAAAGGTGAAGCGGTTGCCGAGATCGAGAGTGACAAAGCCAACGTCGAACTCGAAGCACTGACGGATGGTGTGCTGGATTCGATTCTGGTCGCCGCCGACCAGTTGGTAACAGTCGGAACGGTTCTCGGTCGTATCCGCAGCGGCGAAGCAAGTGCCGTACCAGAAGCCTCTGCTCCATCTTCTACCACTACTCCTGTCGCTGCTGATGAGACGGAACGTTCACAGCGCATCTCACCTATCGCGGCACGGTTAGCAAAAGAACACGGCATCGACATAAACGCTTTGCAATCGTCCAGTGCGGATGGGCGCATCACCCGTGAGGATGTTGAAGCGGCGATTAGTCATTCGCAGCCCACCAACGGCAGCAGCGCACCCGCTGGTAAAGTACTAACTGCTCCGGCAGTTCGCAAGCTGGCGCGAGATAATCATGTTGATTTGACGACTGTGAAAGCGACTGGCAAAGAAGGCCGCATCACCCGTGAGGATGTTGAATCGCTGCTCGGCGCGCCGCCTTTCGTCATCGCCCAACCGATTGCCCCTGTTGAGCGCAAAGCAGTGGAAATGGTCGCTAAGACTCCCACGCCTACAGCGCCCATGGCTGCTCCACAAGAAGGTCGTCAGGAAATCGCGATCAGCACTATGCGGCAGACGATTGCCCGCCGCCTAAGCCAGAGCGCTCAAGACTCGCCGCACTTCTATACAACTGCCGAATTGGATTTCACCGATGCGGCAGCGGCCTTACCCAAAGGCATCGGCCTCAATACCCTCATCTTGCATCTGGTCACGCAGACCTTACTCGCCCAACCCGACTTGAACGCCACCTACGAAAACGGGCATCTGTATCACTACGATCATGTGCATTTGGCCTTAGCGGTCGCCCTACCCAACGGCTTGATGACTCCGGTCTTACATCGTGCTGATGATTACTCGCTGTCCGGTTTAGCCGAACGCATTCGTGACCTGATTGAACGTACTCGTTCTGGCAAACTCAAACCGGATGAACTTAGCGGCGGCACATTCACCGTCAGCAACCTCGGTGTAGTCAAACAGGTCGATCGCTTCACCGCGATTCTCAACCCGCCGCAGGTCGGCATCTTAGCGGTTGGTACGGCCAAACCGCGTCCGGTGGTCATTAACGGCGGCTTGCACATCCGCACAACTGCCCATTTAACCCTTTCGGCGGATCACCGCATCGTGGATGGCATGGTCGCGGCGCGTTTCTTGGAAGCCTTTGATAATAATTTGCAAGCATTTAAAGGGTCTTAGTCTTATTCCTTGCCTTGCTCCCCTCGCCAGAGCATTGGAGAGGGGCAGGGGTGAGGTTGCATGAAAAGGATAATACTGTGGCAAACGAACTCGCGGCGGATACCCGTCAGCACATGCTCCAACGGATGCTCGACATCCGGTATTGTGAGGAGCGCATTCAAGAACTCTTCCTCGAAAACGTCATTCGCGGCACGACCCATTTGTGCATCGGTCAAGAAGGCGTATCAGTCGGCATGGCGGCGGTCATTGATGCCCCGCGCGGCGACACCGTTACCTGCACCTATCGTGGTCATGGACATGCCCTCGCATTAGGGATGACCCTCAAAAGCATGATGGCCGAGATGATGGGCAAAGAAGCCGGCTGCTGCAAAGGCAAGGGCGGTTCGATGCACCTGACCAATATGGATATTGGCTTAATCGGTACATTTGCCATTGTCGGGGCAGGAGTACCGGTCACCAATGGCGCGGCACTCACGGCTCAGATTAAGAAAACCGGCGCGGTCAGCATCTCAATCTTTGGTGATGGTACTCCTAACATCGGTGCATGGCATGAAGCTGTGAACCTTGCTGCGGTCTGGAAACTGCCTGCGGTGTTCCTGTGCGAGAACAACCTCTACGGCGAATACAGTTCCTATGCCAGCACTGCTCCCGTTCCCAACGTCATCGACCGCGCACCTGCTTACGGCATCCCCGGTGTAATTGTCGATGGACAGGACGCAGAAGCGGTCAAAGCCACCGTTCAGGAAGCAGTAGATCGCGCCCGCGAAGGTCATGGTCCGACACTCATCGAAGCCAAGACCTACCGTTACAAAGGTCACTCTCGTACCGACACCGCCCCGTACCGTCCAGCGGGTGAACTCGATCAATGGCTGGCGCGTGATCCAATTAACATTCTTTCTGACCGGATGAAGCAGGCTGGACAACTGACCGACACGCAGTTCCAACAGATGCACACCGCCGCGCAGGATGCCGTGCAAGAAGCCACCACATGGGCATTGGAACAACCGTATCCCTCAGTGGAATCAGTTTATGACGATATTTGGGTGAATTAACATGGCAATCATAACCTATCGTGAAGCAGTCAAACGCGCCCTCGATGAAGAAATGGCGCGCGATGAGAATGTGATTTTCTTTGGTGAAGATGTTGGTGTCGCCGGAGGGGTCTTCAAAGTCACCCCCGGCCTTTATGAGAAGTACGGCGGAATTAGAGTGCGTGATACCCCCATCTCCGAAAACGCCATCATCGGTGCGGGGATTGGAGCGGCTGTCACCGGATTACGTCCAGTTGTTGAACTCATGTTCGCGGACTTCGCAGCCGTGACCCTCGACCAGATCATTAACCAAGCGGCTAAGTTCCGTTATATGTCTGGCGGACAGCTTAAAGTGCCGCTGACCATCCGTGCTGCACAGGGCGGTGGCGCGGGTTTCGCCTCCCAGCATTCGCAGTGTGTCGAAACATGGTTCATGCACGCCCCCGGTCTGAAAGTGGTTGTGCCTTCCAATCCGGCGGATGTACTTGGCTTGCTCAAGACCGCCATTCGTGATGACAATCCTGTGGTCTTCCTCGAACACAAGAACCAATACGCTGAGAAGGGTGAAGTGCCTGACGGCGAACACATCATCCCATTCGGAGTTGCCAACATCGTTCGTGAAGGCAAAGATGTGACCATCATCGCGACTCAAAAGATGGTGGCGGTAGCCATGAGTGCAGCAGAAGAACTCGCCAAAGAAGGCATCTCCTGCGAAGTGATTGATCCACGTACCCTCGTTCCTCTCGACATCGAGACGATCACGACTTCAGTCAAAAAAACCGGACGCTTGGTAACTGTGGAAGAAGCTCCCCACGCTGGCGGTTGGGGTGCGGAAGTCGTCACACGCATCACCGACAATGCCATCTGGTCACTCGAAGCCCCAGTCGTGCGTGTGACATTGGAAGGGGCGCTGATCCCTTTCAGCCAACCGCTGGAAGACTATGTCATCCCCAACAAAGGCCGCGTCGTCACTGCCATCCACCGTATGCTCGACATTTAACGAATTACTTCCCTCGCTTACTATTGAAATAATTTCTTTTTGAGCGAGGGAATGCTTTTTGTATAAGAGCCTTTCGATGTATAGACAGACATTGTTAGCTATTAGACAATGGCAGCGTCAAAATGAATTGTGTCCCGTACCCGACTTCACTTTGAATGATGCAGTCCCCATTGTGTAAACGCGCACTTTCTCTTACAAGCGCCAGCCCTAGTCCTGTTCCTTGTTGCTCATATTTTTCACGGTTAATCTGCACGAAGCGATTGAAGACACGACTTAAATCTTCGGCTGAAATGCCCATTCCTTGATCCGTAATTGTGATAGACGCAAATTGACCATCGTGACTAAGTTCAATATCGACTTGCCCGTCTTTGGGTGAAAATGTAGCGGCGTTACGGATACCTTCCCCCACCATCATTACCAGAAATTCTGGATTACCATATGCCATAATCGGATCAGTCGGAAAATGGAAATTGAATGTCACAGCAGGCATATCCGGATTCCATTCTTCTTCAAGCTGCTTGTAGGCACGTTCTATGATGATCTTCATATCGTATGCCCGGGCGCTTTTCTCCAATGATTGGCCTAAACTCCCTATGTCCAGTTGTGTTAATAAAACGATCTGTTCGACCAAACGTCGCATACGTTTTGCCCCGGATTGGACAAGCTCAAGCATCCGGTGTGACATTGGATCGGGTACGTTCGCTAGGCTATCGGCTAAAAGTTCCGCACCACCATAGATTGCGGATAGGGGTGTCCGAAGTTCATGAGAAATAATCGTGAGCAATTCGCGGCGTGTGCTATCTAGCTTATGTTCTACTTCCGCTTTTATTTGTGCTACTCGTTTCAGTTTATTTTCAATAGCGACAATGAGTTCATCACCTCGAAAGGGTTTAACAAGATAATCATCAGCGCCGAGTTTCTTCCCAACCAAAATATCTTTACGGTCACCTAGAGCAGTTAAGAAAATAAAAGGGATGGCTCTCAAATTTGCATCACCTTGACAGGTTGCTAACAACTCGTAACCATTGACATGGGGCATCGTAATATCACTGACAATAATGTCAGGTAGCCTATCCGTTGCAGCTAGAATAGCAAGAGCTTCGTGACCATTTGTTGCTTGATCAACTTCATATCCCTGCATTGCCAGTTCAAGACTAACGCTTGCTAACACATCTGCATTATCTTCGACCAACAAGACATAGGTCATTATTTTTCTCCTTAGTTACAGCTATCCGAAAACCGAAGCTATTTTCGCCTTCAGAGTCAGCAATGCAGTGGGAACCATCTTTACAAATACCCAATACTTACAAGTGTGACTTGTAAGCATAATAGTTACAAATCTTAGATAACCTTATCCCATCCTACCATCAGATTGAGTAAAAATAATTGCATCAGTATTGTGGAATCACATTCAATTTACTCAATACTGATGTACTTCTTTATCTGAATGGTTATATTGCTGAGTTCCTTAAAATCTAACCAATCTAAAAATTTTGTGCCTGCTCTCATTTCCTACTTAGAAAAATGTTCTACAGTCCCCTCTAACGTAAAGTAACTTCTTGATATGGAGGTACTTTCAATCGAATGAATGAACCCGATGGTTCACGTTTTAGTGGTTTACGTCGTCGCTTGCAGCGTGTCCGCATAATAGCGCGGAAAGCCCTGCCGTTCGCTTCGGGTGTATTAGCAGCGTTTTTAGCAGTCTTGTTGTACAACTGGATTACCCCTCAACCTCACCAAATTACGACCAATGAGGTGAACGATACAGTTGCTCAAGCAATGGCCTCTGCTACACCGCCACCGACTTTTTCATCGCTCGTCTATCAGTCCATTATCCCATCGCTCGTTTTTATCCAAACCAATCTACCCGAGTCAACAGGTTTACTGGCTGATGGTTTTGGAACAGGTGTGATTATTAACGATGGGGGAGACATTCTCACGAGTTTGCACGTTGTGACCAGTGCGCCGCGTATTCAAGTGACTTTCGCGGATGGCACCGAGTCCCCCGCAGAGATCATCGCCTCACAAGCTGAAAATGACATCGCCGTTATTCGTGCGACCACCCTTCCAGAAATTATTGTGCCGGCAATACTCGGAAACCCGAATGCTATGCGGGTGGGTGATGAGGCTTATGTCGTTGGCAGTCCGTTTGGCTTGTACGACTCGATGAGTTCCGGTGTCATTTCCGGCTTTAATCGCTCCTTCGAAATTCCGGATAGTGGTCAACAATTGACTGGCTTGATCCAATTCGATGCTGCCGTGAATCCCGGTAATTCGGGAGGCCCATTGCTCAATCGTGCGGGACAGGTAGTTGGGATCGTTACGGCACTTCTTAATCCGACCAAACAGAATGTTTTTGTCGGCGTTGGTTTTGCGGTCACCATTACTGCGGCGGGCGGCGCGGCAGGTTCACCCCCCGTTTAGTGAAACGAACAGAGTATAGGTAGAACATCTTATCCCAATAATCGGGTCAAATATTCGCTCAAATATTGAAAGAGATAACCGATGAATAAAGGTATGAATGCTGGAAATGACACCCCGATGGAACGGGTGTTGTATGAAGTAAAAAAGGTGATTGTCGGTCAAGATCATCTTTTAGAACGCTTAATCGTCGCTTTGTTGGCGCGCGGCCATATCCTTGTTGAAGGGGTGCCGGGTTTGGCGAAGACCATGGCAATCAAGACCGTTGCTGAATCAATAGGTGGCGAATTCAAACGTATCCAATTCACACCTGATCTTGTTCCTGCCGATCTGGTTGGTACACGCATTTACAATCAGAAAACGGGCGAATTTAATACCTCACAAGGGCCAGTCTTCACCAACTTGTTACTTGCGGACGAAATTAACCGTGCGCCTGCTAAAGTACAGAGTGCCTTGCTTGAAGTCATGCAAGAACGCCAAGTCACGATAGGCCGCGAGACGTTCAAAGTACCCAATCCTTTCCTCGTGCTGGCAACTCAGAATCCCATCGAGACTGAAGGAACATATCCTTTACCGGAAGCTCAAGTCGACCGTTTTATGCTCAAGGTATTGGTGGGTTATCCAACGACTACCGAAGAGTTTGTCATCGTCCAGCGCATGACCAGTGCCTTGCAGACCGTACAGCAGGTCTTGACTACTGAACAACTGGTGGGCTTGCAAAAAGAAACCGACAAAGTTTACGTTGATCCCGCAATTATTGAATACAGTGTGAGAATGGTAACCGCCACGCGCAATCCTCAAGGGGATGGTCTGAAAGACTTACAGCGCTACATTACCTTTGGCGCGAGTCCCCGTGCTTCAATTAATTTGATCCTGAGCGCCCGCGCCCTAGCCTATGTTCGTGGGCGTGATTATGTATTGCCTCAAGACGTTCTGGACTTAGCTTTGGATGTCATTCGTCACCGTCTGGTTCTGTCATACGAGGCACTTTCGGACAACGTGACCGCTGATGACATATTGAACAAAATTCTCAACCGTATTCCGAAGCCAGTGGTACCTCTACATGAACATCGAAACGCAAGCGTCAACGCCTGAACGCGTCCTCCAACGACTTGACTGGCAAGTCATTCGGAAACTGGATGGACTTCTTCAAGGTGATTATCGTAGTCTATTTTATGGCTACGGCTTAGATTTTGCCGATCTGCGCGAATATCAGCCTGAAGATGATGTTCGCTATATTGATTGGAATGTCACGGCTCGGATGGACACCCCCTACGTGCGCCAATATCTCGAAGATCGTGAAATTACCGCTTGGTTTTTGCTTGATTTAAGTCCTTCGGTCGATTTTGGCGCAGTGGATAATTTGAAGCGAGAAGTCCTGATTGATTTCGTTTCCACCTTTGCCCGTTTATTAACCCGTCATGGTAATCGTGTCGGCGCGGTCTTTTATAGCGGTCAAATTGATCGAACCGTTCCTGCACGGGGCGGGCGCGTTCAAGTGTTGCGACTGATCAATGATTTGCTCAAGCAGCAGCCTTTGCCTCGTTCGCCATTTACCAACTTGGCAACCTTGATTGAAGGTGGGCTGCACTCAATTAAGCAGCGCTCATTGGTATTCGTTATTTCGGATTTCATCTCTGCGCCGGGTTGGGAACGTCCTTTGACGTTGCTGACTAAGAAACATGAAGTGGTCGCTGTGCACCTCTGGGATCCGCGAGAAGTTGAAATGCCAGACATAGGTTTGATTGTTATGGAGGACTCGGAGACTGGCGAACAAATTTATGTGGACACCCACGATAAAGGATTTCGTCAGCGTTTTGCTCAGGCGGCACATCAGCGGCAAACAGACTTAGATCAGGTATTTAAACGCTCTGGTGTTGATGTGCTGTCACTATCAACCGAAGAAGACTTGGTTCGCGCGATTGTGGGTTTTGCCGCAATTCGGCGACAGCGGAGAAAGTAAGGCCCATGTCATTTATTTGGCCTGCGATGCTCTTTTTACTGTTACTGGTTCCGATATTCGTCATATTGTATATACGAATGCAACAGCGTCGCCAGAAACGGGTTACAAGCTATGGCAGCCTTGGCACGATGCAAGGCGCTGTCACGAATAGGCTGGGCGCACGTCGTCACGTTGCCCCTGCGCTGTTCTTAATCTCGCTCACCATTCTCATTTTTGCTTTAGCACGACCCCAAACTGCGGTTAGCTTACCCCGCATTCAAGGCACGGTCATCCTTGCCTTTGATGTTTCTGGCAGTATGGCGGCTGATGATTTAAAGCCAACTCGTATGGAAGCGGCAAAGACTGCGGTGCAAAATTTTATAGAACGTCAATCGGCCTTTGTTCAGATAGGCGTTGTTGCTTTTAGTGACAGTGGCCTTTCGGTGCAAGTGCCGACCAACGATCAAGGTGAGCTTCTTGCGGCGATTGGTCGTCTGACATCTCAGCGGGGAACATCCCTCGCCAACGGTATTATTGCCTCACTCAAGACCATCGAGATCGGTAATGGAGCGCCGACCAACTATTACAGTAACCTCACACCGACTCCTGCTCCAACGCCAACACCCATGCCAAAAGGGGTTTACACATCGAGCGTCATTGTCCTGCTCACCGACGGCGAGAACAACCAGAATCCCGATCCTCTAGAAGTCGCTCAAACGGCGGCGGATCGTGGGGTTCGTATCTACACCGTTGGCATCGGTAGCGCGGCAGGGACAAACGTCCATGTTGATGGCTTTACGATTCATACACAGCTTGATGAAGCCATGCTCCAGCAAATCTCGCAAATCACCGGTGGTACTTATTTCAACGCCGAAAACGAAGAAGATTTGCTGAGTATTTACGACAATCTCAACCCGGCGTTAGTGGTCAAACCGGAAGAAATGGAAGTTACTTCTATTTTTGCGGGCATAAGCATCCTCTTCTTGTTAATTGGCGGCACAATTTCGTTGCTATGGTTCGGTCGTGTGCCGTAGTTACAGGAAGAATAGTCTGATGGATGGGAGGCAATAGATGAATTTACTGTGGCCGGGGTTTGTACTCCTGCTGATATTGATACCGTTGGTGGTCGCAGGCTATATCTGGGTATTACGTCGCCGTAAACGCTTCGTGGTGCGCTATTCCAGTCTCTCATTGGTACGTGCGGCAGCGCCGAATCAATCTCGCTGGCGACGGCATATTCCTTTTGCCTTGTTCGTTGTCTCGCTTGCCAGCTTGATATTCGCTTTGGGACGGCCCATAACAATTGCCAGTATTCCTACCAATCAGACGACCATCATTCTGGCAATGGATGTCTCTCGCAGTATGTGTTCGACTGATATTTTGCCGAATCGCTTACAGGCTGCCGAGGCTGCTGCTATATCCTTTATCGAAGGTCAAAAAGCGACCACCCAAATTGGGATTGTTGCGTTTTCAGGTTTTGCTGAATTGGTTCAACCCCCGACAACTGACGTGAACGCCTTAAAAGCTGCCATCCAGAGTTTGACTACGGGACGACGAACCGGAATCGGGATGGGTATTCTTAAGGCGATAGATGCCATTGCCGAAATCGACCCTGCAGTTGCTCCAAGCATCAGTGAGACATCACCCGGTCTTGCACCGAGTCCCGTACCGCAAGGGGCTTATGTTCCCGATATTATTGTGCTGTTGACGGATGGCGCGAACAATGTTGGTGTCTTACCCATAGATGCTTCTCAGCAAGCGCTTGATCGGGGTATCCGCGTCTATACGATTGGCTTTGGTACAGCGAATGGATCAGACTTCCCGAATTGTGGCGATCAATTTTTAGGACGTGAGCCATTTAACGGTGGCGGCGGTAACGGGCAATTCAATGGTGGGTTTAATGGGGGAGGCGGCAATGGCGGATTCCGCAGAGGCATTGACGAAGATACTTTGAAACAAATTGCGGATTCGACTGGCGGTACTTATTATTCGGCTGAAAGTGGCGGTGAGCTTCAAACCGTTTTTCAGAATCTCCCAACCTATCTCATTACCAAGCACGAAGTCACGGAAATAAGTGTACTCTTTGCAGCTATTGGAGCATCCTTAGCGGCTGTTGCGATGGCACTATCCTTGATGTGGCATCCCTTCCCTTAATATGATTTGTGTTTTTTTGGGTAGGTGAAAGCGGATAATAATTCCAGCTTTCGCCTATTTTTTAGTAAATAGTTTGTCCTCATTAATTTGATGCTCTCCACTCGTCTAGGCCACCATTCAATTGCAAGACATCAAAACCAAGCTCGTTATACCGCTTTATTAATACCGTTATGTCGGCATTACGGCTTTGATGTCATATTTTGTTCCGCATAATAATTTCTTCTTTCAGAACATAGCTTTGTGAACTGGGGCAGGAGCTATACTTTCCTATTACAGATAATATGACTATAGTCATCTAACTCACCAACAGATACCACATTTCGAAATTCTTTATGCTGTTTTGATGGGATTTAAGACTAAAATAAAGAAATTAATTAATTCATATTGTCTATGCAAATCAGTTAATAAATTTGCCAATCTTCACGAAAGACTTAAAAAGGTATTTTGTTATTGCACCTGTAAATATCCAATTGGGATAACCTGTCGATTTTTGCGAAGAACTTTTGACCAACACACGGACAATGGAGATCACATGATTAATCAACCCGCTGTGAATACCCAAGTGAATGACCAACTGGACACCGATATTGCCCAACTGCTCAAGTCTTTGAAGCGTGACTCCAGTAGTATGGATAGTGTTGCTTACGATACATCATGGATTGCCCGTTTGTCGCCACAGTTTCCGGGGCAGGGTTTTGATGAGGCATTGCCTTGGCTGCGTCAGCGTCAGCATAAGGATGGCAGTTGGGGTGGTGAAATAATGCACTACCATGATCGGGTGATCTCCACTTTAGCCGCGATGATTGCACTCCATACAACGGGTGAGGGTGGAGACGATGAACGTCGCGTTCGTCAAGGCGCATCCTTCCTCTGGCGCGAAAATGGACGGTTGCACCATGACGCTAATGACACCATAGGCTTTCCTATCCTCGCTTTTTCGCTGGTCAGTGAGGCATTAGAACTCGGTTTGGATGTTCCTCGCGATCTTTATCAGGATGTCGTAAAAATCGAGAAAAAGCTGAACATGCTGGGACACAATCCGCAGTCATGGCGTTATACCACGCTGGTCGTCTCGCTGGAAGCTTTACGCGCTTACATCCCTGATGATGCTGATTTTATCGAAGCCAACGGGTCGGTAGGGACATCGCCCGCAGCCACTGTAGCTGCACTCCTTAAACGACCTGACCAGCGCTCAATCCGTTATTTACAGCAGGTCATCACCGAACAGGGCGACGGTGGCGCACCTTTTGTCAAACCGTTTGATATTTTTGAATCGCTTTGGACGCTTAATCATCTGCGTCTTGCTGGAGCCATTACGTCAGATGACCCTGAAGTACGTCGTGTTCTCGATTTCGTCTGGTCAATGTGGTCGCCGAAAAAAGGGCTAAGCTACTCGCCTTATTTCCCCGTAACCGATTTGGATGATACCGCTGTGGCATTCGGACTGCTGCGCTGGGGTGGCTATGCGGTCAATGCCGACGTATTCAAACCCTATGAACACGACCAGCATTTTTGTTGTTATCCCGGTGAACTTGATCAATCTCTCAGCGTAAATATTCGGTTGTTGGCTGCTCTCCAAATGGATCGTCAATATCAGCACTTTGATACTTGGACAGAGAAGATTAGCGCGATGCTCCGTCGCTCTGATTTAACAGGCTACTTCTGGTTTGATAAGTGGCATGTTTCGCCCTATTACCTGACCAGTACAGCGGTTTCGTCACTGTTCGGTATCGTAGATGATTTGTTGCCGTCACGTATTAAATGGATACTCCAAACACAGCGTGAGGATGGCGGTTGGGGTTATTATCATCAATCCACAATTGAAGAAACGGCTTACTGCCTACACGCGTTGCTCTTCTGGGATCAACATTCCTCCGAGCGAATCGACCCAACTTGCCTACATGCGGCAGCTCAGTACCTTATGGATCGTTATGATAACCCCCATTATCCGCCGTTGTGGATTGGTAAATCGTTATATACCCCCCGAAACGTGGTGCGTTCGGCAGTTCTGGCAGCACTTTATGGTTATCGCGAATATACAAACGCCCATCAACCAGTGGCATTCTTCTCCAATCAAGACGTGATGCAAAGCAGTCATACATAGCAGCTAGTTAATCTCAGGAGACTGACGTGAATATTGAACTTGTATGGGACAACGACGCGAAAACGATCCTCCGCTATATCTACGGGAAAAGTTGGACTTGGGGCGACTTTAATACCGCAGCAAAAGCGGCCTACGACATGTTGGATACGGTTGATCACAAAGTGAATATCATCATGGATTTTCAAAATGCCAACATCATTCCTCAAGGTGCGATCACCCATGTTCAGCGGGCCTTTTCGACACCGCGCCACGCGAATATCACGATAACTATCATTGTGGGTTCCAGTGCCAATACTTTCCTGCAAGCGATAGCAGGCGTGGGGCGCAAATTGTCACGTTCCGGTTCGAACGACTGGCAGTTGACCTTTGTTGCGAACTTGCCCGAAGCCTATGCTCAGCTTGCCCCAAAAGATAATGCCGAATCAAAATAGATGAAAAATCGACCTGTTATGACAACCAATGATCTCAAGAGGATAACTGGATGACTGATCAACCCTTTGCCGAACGTATTCGTGGGCGCTATCCCGAAGGACTTACTGGTGTCTTTGCTATCGGTGGGACACGCACCACCTATGTGCTTGAACAAAACCGCCACGCTGCTGATCCCGGACGTATTGACGACTTCGCTACCCAAGGTGAATACTTGATGGGGCGTTATTGGGACTTCTGTCGGACGTTCTTTGATCTGGGCGGCCAAAATATGATAATCACGGCTTTTTCGTTTCGCGGGTTTTATAATCGCGGGGCGGAATATGCCGAACTGGTCACTCAGGAAATGCTGCGGCTGAT
>JBBQLX010000098.1:0-23608 GCA_038328375.1 Aggregatilineales bacterium
GCTGTATTCTGTGTAGTATTGACATGACAGGATGAAGCGGCTACAATGCTCGCCTATCACGGGCCTATAGCTCAGTTGGGAGAGCGCTTCAATGGCATTGAAGAGGTCAAGGGTTCGAGTCCCTTTAGGTCCATAGAAGCATACTCGTATAGCAACTGTATATCAAAGCCGCCTCGCCCCTCAGTCGTCACAGGAAATGATGAATAGGGGTTTTTTGTTTCCACACCGCTGCCACTGTTAAGACTTCCAGTGGTGCAAATGAGAAAGGGCTGTATTGTGGCAAAACAAAACCAAGGTCCATTGGACAAGTTGAGCAATCGACTGCGTGAGATTGTGGATGCTGTTGACCGTTTGATCAACCCGCCACAACCTAAACGGGTTCCTGTACCCGTACCAGTACGTGTGCCACGTCCACAAGACCGACGTAGTCCTTACGGGCGTTATTAGTATCGAATATTTGCTCATCAATTTGGATAATTAAAGCGCGGCGGCCAACGTAGGCTAGACCGCGTTTTTATTTTCCACATTTTAGGTTAGCACCCATGTTAAACTAGAGCGATTATTGTTTTCCATAGGGACACAACCATGCCTCAACCTGTGAATGGATTCATCTTCGATTTGGATGGTACGGTTTATTTAGGGGATGCAGCACTTCCCGGTGCTGTGGAAGGCATCAGCCAACTGCGTGAGATGGGTATGAAGGTGCTGTTCGTCAGCAACAAACCCTTGGAACCGCGTGATAACTACGCACGCAAGCTGACTAAGCTCGGCATCCCTGCCACTCCTGATGATGTGGTGACATCGGCTTATGTTCTGGGTTATCATCTCGCCAAAACACAGCCGCACCTCAAATTGTATGTGGTCGGAGAAGCCAATCTCGTTAACGAACTGCGTAGCTTTGGTTTAACAGTCGTCAATGAGTTCCTCGACCAAAGCCCGCTGGAAGTGATTCGCCCTGATGGTGTCGATGCGGTAGTGGTGGCCTTTGATCGCACACTGGATTACCGCAAGCTGAACACGGCTTATCAAGCGCTCAAAAATGGCGCTCACTTTTTCGCCACCAACGCCGACAAAATGTGTCCAATGCCCGGTGGTGGTATCCCTGATGCAGGTGGCACGATAGCCGCTTTAGAGCATATGACCGGACGCACAGTTGAACTAGTCGCAGGCAAACCATCGACACTGATTGTGGAAGTCGCGTTACAAAAGTTGGGACTCTCTGCTGCGAATGTGATGATGGTGGGTGACCGCCTTGAAACCGACATTTTCATGGGGCAGCAGGCCGGAATGCAAACTGCCGCAACCATGACGGGCGCATCCACCCGTGCGGATGTCGCCAAGATGACCACACCGCCCACGTATGTGATCGAATCGCTGGCGGAACTGCCGGAAATTGTGAAGGGTTAGACCGCCACACGCAGCCGTTCAGCAGGAACACCGTGCTTATGTTGCAGGATGTTGGCAGCCCGTTCGATTTCCTGCTTCACTTGCACATCTGACCAGCCGAATACAACACCTACGATTTCGCCCAACTGCTGCAACACGTCGCCGTCGATCAAGCCCAACATGCCAATCAACGACCGCCGCAAAATGATGTCGTCCAAATGGATGACTTCCTCGTTGGTCGCCAGAAATATGATCTCACGCTGGCTGTAACTCGGTTGGTGGCGCAGCGGTGTATCCTGCTCCGCCATGATAAACTGTGCGACCGCTTCCGCCCGTGTGCCATAACGCCCGAACAAGGTTTGCAACCGTTCCAAGCTGATACCTGTACTGGATTGCACCTGCTTCAACCATACTTGTCGCGCCGCATCCGTGCGTGGATAACCGTTTCCACCACCAATCGCTATATCCTCCGTTTTTGTGTGCCTTGATTTACCCAAGAAGGCCAGCGCCTTATCAGTTACTTGTTCTGAGAATGCACGGAAGGTCGTCCACTTGCCACCGATCAGCGAATACACCGGAAAGTGAATGCTGTCGTCCGGCTCGACCACTCGAATGCTGTGGTCACGGCTGACCAAGCCCACAAACTCCACATCACTGGCAGGCAGCGGACGCACCCCGCAGTAAGTGAACACAATCTGCGAGCGATCCACTGTAATCCCCGGCAGCACCTGTGACCAAAACTGCATAAAGTAGTCGATTTCCTCGTCGGTACACACCACCGAGTCAGGATCATCGGCACGAATGTCAGTCGCGCCAATAATCACTTTATCGCGGAATGGCTCGATGATGCCCAAGCGCCCATCCTTATTTTCGAAGTAAATCGCGCTGCCGTTGAGCGTCTTCAATAGTTCGGGATGATCGACCACAATATGCGACCCTTTTGTCCCGCCGATGAAACGTGTCTGATGCTGCATCGAACGGTTGACGAAATCAATCCACGCCCCACCCGCGTTAATCACCACCTTCGGCTGCACCGTGAAGACTTCGCCTGATACTTCATCTTTAATCTCTACACTGTCACCCGCGCCACTCATGACACTGCAATAGTTGAGCGCCCGCGCCCCGTCGAACACCGCTTCAGCATCCAGCACCAACTCAACCGCGATCCGCTCGGCTTGCGGCATCAGGCAATCGTAATAGGTCGCCGCGCCGATAATGTCCGGGTTGAGATGTCGGTGTTCTGCCAAAGCAGTCGTGCGATTAAGCATCCTGTGTGTGGGAGTTACGCGGTTGTTGCGGGTGAACCAGTCGTACAGCATCATGCCCAGTTTGACGACCAGATAACCGCGTTCGCTGGGTTTCTTCAATACACCGATAAACTTCAACGGTGCATTCAAGATACCGGAGAACCATTTGTAAATGGGGATGGTGGTTTTGAGCAGTTCAACCGCGTGAGGCGCATTCATCAGCAAGCGATTGCGCTCCAATAACGACTCACGCACCAAACGGAACTCGCCGTGTTCCAGATAGCGTAAGCCACCATGAGCTTGCCTAGTCGATGCCGCGCTCGAACCCGAACAGTAATCCCCTTTTTCGACCAGCAGCACACCCACGCCTTGCAATGCCAGATCGCGAAACGTACCGATGCCGTTGATACCACCGCCAATCACCAGCACCGATACCTGTGGATGAGTGCGGAGATAATCGAACTTTGCCTGTCGGGTCATCATAATAGGTGTCCAATAATAAATCCTACTGATCACAAATTATAACGCGCTGGCAGGCAACCATCCTGACCACTTTCGACTTCAGGTGCTACTCAACGGGCAGCACGTCACATGGCTCGCGCAAGGTCATTAGTCAGACGAACGCAGAAGACTGCTATAATAGACACAATGCTTGCCCCCATAGACTTGAACAATCCCTATCCCGCCGGAGGGCAAGATGAACCTATTCAACGACTTTTTCACAGCCTTATACACCATGCCGATTGAGCAAGCCATCTTCTGGTCACTGCTCGGCAATGTCGTGATGTTCGCCGCCGCGCTGCTGGTCGGTGAGGCCTTAGTTCGCCGTTACCACGACAAACCCAACTCCGCCCCGCCCAAACCCATCAGCCGTCAAGAGATCATGTTCGCACTGCTGTGCGTGGTACTGAATGCGTTGGTGGCTGTGGTCGGTATCATCTTATGGCAGGCTGGCATTATCTATCTGCGTCCTAATGGCGATGTGCTAGCCACTGTGATTGATGTGGTCGTACTAATTGTGATGATGGACTTCGGCATGTATGTCTTTCACCGTGTCGCCCATCACCCGCTGCTCTATCCCATCATCCACCTAACGCATCACCTGTATGAGAACCCGCGCCCATTGACCTTATTCGTCCTCAATCCATTTGAGGTGTTAGGCTTCGGGGCGCTGTTGATTGTGGTCATCCTGTTATCGCAAGCCTCACAGGTTGCCATCGTTATCTATCTGGCCTTCAACCTGATTTTCGGCTTAGTTGGACATTTAGGTGTGGAACCCGCGCCGGACGCATGGCTCAAACTGCCCGTTATCCGCACCATCTCGACCAGCACTTTTCATGCCGAACATCACCACGACAAAGCCCACAACTTTGGCTTTTATACAGTGATATGGGATCGCTTATTCGGCACACTCTCACCCGAATACGCGCAGGATTTCGGGCGGGCAAATGGTGGCTGAGAAGTATTTAATTCGGATTAGCAACAGGCAGCGTAAAACTAAACGTCGAACCTTCACCGGGGATGCCGCTGCTGCTCACACCGACTGATCCCCCCAAACGTTCAACCACCGTCTTGATAATCGTCAGGCCGAGGCCATGCCCATCAACCTTATTCTGTCCGAGACGTTCAAATTTCTGAAACAAATGCGTCTGCTCGTCGATGGATAATCCCTTGCCATTGTCGCGAATCCAATAACGAATGAGTCCACCTGACAGCGGTACAGCGCCAATATGCACTTCCGGTGGGCTGCCGCCATATTTGATGGCGTTACCGATGTAATTGACCCACACTTCTTCCAACCATGAACGATGACCAAGTGCGTCCGGCAGTGGATGCGACACATGTATGCGGGCATCTTTTTGCTGGATCGGCAGTTCCAGCCGTTCGATTGAGCTACGCAGTACCACATCCATTTCAATCGGCTGCGGCATAATAGCCTGCTTACGCGCTCGCGCTAACGTCAGCAGTGAGTCCACGATCTCATTCATTTTGTCGGCAGTCGTCGTCACATTTTTGATGACGCGATAACTCTCCTCAGAAACTTGCCCTTCCAAATCCATTTCCAACAGCGCCATATAAGTGCTAATGACCGCGATGGGATTTTTGAGATCATGAGCAATATTATCCGCATAGGACTCCAGATCAGCAATCATCTGTTCATGCAGGTTGATTTCTTCTTCCAGCACGCGGTTAAGGCTGGATTGAGCCTCGGCATCTATTCGTACCCGTTCGACCTCATATTGGGTTTGCAAAGTCTTTAGGCGCATATCAGCTTGATGGTTAAAGAGTGTTTCTTTAACGGTCTGTTGTTTTTCGTAATGAGCGAGTGCTTGCTCAAAATTACCCAGTGATTTGTAAATACCAGCCAATAACCCGTGTACTTCAGCGATTAACGGCTGCGTTTCCAGCCGTTCAAATATCGCCAATGCATCCCGAAAATAGGTCAGCGCCACTGCCGTTCGTCCTTGTACGGTCAGCGTTTCTGCCAACCGCATCATGGCAGTAGCTGCCTCGCGCTTTGCCTCGCCTTGCTGCGCGGCAGTTAACGCTTCCTCATAATAAGCTATAGACTGCGGCAAATCGTTCAATCGCTGGTAGGCTTGTCCAATAACCGTTAATGCCCTTGATATACCCACCCAAAAGCGTTCCGGTTGCATCAGGGCTAGCCCTTGTTGGGCATATTCCAGCGTTCGGGTCGGTTCGTTCAGTTGCAGATAAGCTTCCGCCATGTAGGTCAGCGTCAGCCCATCCGAAGCATCCACCTGATTAATATCAATATCAAGTTGATAGGCATCTTGATAATGTTCAATCGCCTTTTCAAAGCTGCCCATCGACGCGTAAATATCACCGATATTGCTGCGCATCACCGCCACATGGGCGAGATTCCCCTGTTTCTCACTCAAGGATAGCGCTTCAAGATAATAACCCAATGCTTCGTGCCAGTTGCCCAACCGTTCGTGGTTGTTACCTAAAATATTGATGGCATCGGCTTCTTGTTTGGGATATTTGCCCGACCGCGCCAATGGCAGCACCCGTGTGACACACTCAATCGACGTTGGATAATCGGAACGGCAATAACTGCACCATGCCATATTCAGCAGCGCGTCGAGAACACCTTGCTCATAACCAGTTTGTGTTGCTAATTCGAAAGCTTCGCCGGCCCATTCCACAGCCTTTTCGGTATCCCCCTCACTGTTGTGATGTGCTAATACGTTCAGCGCATCAATCCGCTCGATGGGAGTCTGTGCTGCCTTCAATTGATCTTCGAACGGTTTCAGACGATCCACTTTATATTCCGCTTCCATCGTATCCAAAGGATTTTTGTAGCGTATTATAGAATGCACTGGCATTTTTTCACCACAGATTCGTTACCATCGCCTACGAGGCTTCACTGATTTACTACCTGTACCATTCAAGCCTCTGTTTATTTCCCGATTAGCTAACTATGAAAATCACGGTAGGTAATCGCCAGCGGGATAGCAAATGCAAGTAACAAACAAAAATGGGCAACCAAACCTATTCCGTTGACACCATTTGTGAGCTTGACATAAAATTCGAGCGCTGCCCATACAACGGTACTCGCGGCAATCGCATTCCACGCCCATTTCTCGCCGTTACGAAACGGTTTATGAGCAAGCCAAGCAATTTGAATCGACCAACTAACCGTCAATGCGCCCGTAAGTCCGTTCAGCACATTGAGCAATTTTAGCTCCGGCTCAGTTATGGGCATAAAGCCGTCTCGAAAAAGGAGAGGAATAACAAGTATATTATTGAGTTGCGAGGTTGCGAACACCGTCATCAATCCGTAGATAATAAGGAAGAAGCTCAAAAACATAATCCAACGCGACCAGAAAGCAGGCTCAAATCTTTGCATCTTGATTCTCCTAAATACTTCATCCAGCGATGTTCAAAGAATAAGATGTCATTTACTGCCAATATAATGAAAACTACTGCCAACCACTGCCACTATCTTGCTTGTAGTGATCACAACCGGGGTTGAAAGGGAGAAAAAGTATGGCTCCTTGGATTGCACATTTACGGGTGGCAGAAACCCTTTTCGCATCGCTGCCACATCTGGACGAAACCGCCTTCGCATATGGCAATCTTGCGCCCGACTCCGGCAAACCGAATGCCGATTGGACAGCCTTCGACCCGCCCAAAGAAGTGACACATTTCCTACAGCGCGGTGACGGCGAAGACAAAATCCATGACCTCGACTTTTATCGCGACTATCTAGCGGATATGCAGCCCGATGATGATCTGGCGGATTACAGCTTTCGGCTCGGTTACTTCGCCCATCTGCTGAGTGATAGTCTCTGGTCACGGCGGCTGAACATCCCTTACAAACAGCTTTATCCCGAACTGGTTGATAACCCTACTCACCCAATATGGCGAACGCTCAAGCGCGATTGGTTTGATCTCGACTTCTGCTACCTGCGCGACACACCCGATTGTCTATTCTGGCGCGTGATTATGACCACGCACAATCCGCCACCTTATCTCCCTTTTGTCTCCCACGAAGGCTTGACTCACACGCTCGACCATATCCGTACTTTTTACAGCACCCCTAACGCGCAGCACAATATCGACCATCCTTATCTCTACATGAACGAAACCACCATGAGTCGTTATGTCGCGGATACTGCCGCGTTGATCCTCAAACTGGTTCACTTGCTCCAAACCAATCCGCCGATGAATGGTCTAAACTCATCGGTGCGCTTATTAGATGCAGCCGATTATGCTCCCTACCCACCGCCCTTTGGTGATCCAAGTTGATGTCGGTATCGTCTGGCAATAGGGATAGTTACCAAAACAGATTATCATTAGCGTAAATTACCAAGCGAGGAATATTATGCTTCTACCTGATGCTGCCCGCGCTGTCTTACAAAAACCACTGGTTGTCCGTATGGCTGTCACTGATCCTGACGGTTACCCGCATGTGGTTCCGGTGTGGTTCGGGCTTGATGGTGACGACATCATGATTTTTGGTTTCCACAACACGCGTAAGATTGATTATATTCAGGCCAACCCTAAAGGCTCGCTACAAATTGGCGGCGATGCAGGCAACGATGGTTATTTATTCAAAGGCGATTACGTGCTTGAGAGTGATCCTAAGCATCAATGGGCAAAGACCATCACCTATGCCTATGAAGCAGACCGCGAAAATGCCGATAAATTGCTAGCCGAATGGACGGCTAAGGAGCTATTTTTGCTGCGTTTTGTCGTGAACAAGGTGATTAAAGTCTAGTAAACCATTAGGAAGATAGTTAAGTGTGCTTTGGCAAGGTATACATCCAATTATGAGCTGTAGGGACGGGATTTTTCCCGTCCGCTGGCTCGGTAATCATGTTAGTTTATTTTATTGATGGACTAATAGGCTCAACTTCACAACGATTCTTTAGTCCGTGAATGAACATTTCTCCTCATCCAGCGTATAAACCTGTAATTCAATCCGGTTATAGCGCTCACGATGAGGAGATTATCTTGGCACACATAAGCAATACTCAAGCGCCTCCTACCACCTCGCAAATCGTCATCTCCAACGACGGTACACGCATCAACTACCAAACCATCGGCGCAGGGTCAGCGCTCATCATCATTCCGGGGGCGCTGTCGATGGCTGCTGATTATCTCGCGCTTGCCACAGCATTAGCCGGTAGATTTACCGTTCATATCATCGAGCGACGCGGACGTGGTTTGAGTGGTGCAATGGGTGCGGATTACAGCATCACCAAAGAGTGTGAGGATGTCGCCGCTGTTCAAGCAAAAACCGGCGCACATTTGCTCTTCGGTCACAGCTACGGTGGACTGATTGCCTTTGAAGCCGCCCGCTGCAACCCGGCCTTTAGCAAAATCGCTGTTTATGAACCCGGTGTCTCCATTAACCAATCCATACCTATCGGCTGGTCATCAGCTTATCAAGCCCATCTCGCCGCTGGAAAACCGCTTGATGCCTTCATAGACTTCATTCGTGGCTCTGGCCCTGCCCATATGAAGATGATACCGAATTGGTGGTTACGCTTAATCATGCCAATGATTATAAAAGGAGCGGAATGGGATAAAACCGTCGCACTATTACCGGCTAACCTCCGCGAACATCAGGAAGTCGCACGTCTGGACAACTCCTATCCGAATTACCGCGAAGTCTCCGCCGTTGTGCTGTTGATGAGTGGCGGAAAGAGTCCGGCCTTCAGGGAGCAAACCTTGCAAACGCTGTCGGGAGTCTTGCCCCAATCCACAATAAAAATCTTCCCGAAGCTCGATCACTTTGGCCCGACGAGTGGTGTGCCATCGCTGGTTGCAGACGCCCTAAAAGCCTATTTCATCAAATAAAGCACGTTCGCTGATCAGCCTATTCGTTCTCGAAAATGTCTTTCACCGTTATCGTGAAATCCGGCAATGCACTTTCAACTGTTAGTGTTTCACCCATTTGGAAGGTATTCGGGGATTGTCCGGGCATATACACATCGACGCTCAACAGTTCGGGGTATATTTCCCATAACAGAATACCGGCTTCTTGGTAAACCTGTCGCTTCTTGCGAATATCATAGGCTTTGTCATTCGCGGAAATGACTTCAACGACCCACAGAGGCAGTATAGGGTCTGGATACTCATCTGACATCGGTGATTGTTTGTAAGCCATATCCGGCGCGACGACATTGTTCCCAATCCGGTACGCGCCATCGCCGGTACTGATGTAACACGGAATGGCCTCATCGCGGCAGTGCAGCCGTGCGTGGAATGCGATGTTGACGGGGATGGCTGAATTTAATGTCGTACCGGGCATTTTCTCGATCATCTCCCCGTTAATCAATTCAAATGACCGTTCGGCATTATCTGGTTGCAACGCATATGCGCGGAATTCTTCAAATGTGATTGGCTTGGCCTGCGTTTGAAGCACCATCATACAGTCCTCATTCGTTTGTCAGAGTATACCATTTCAACAGCATTATGGTATCTAAACGTATCCTGCTGTATCGTATAGATGTGTTTCGCTTAACCGGGAGACAAATCTGTGACCCTCGACTATGACATTCCACTTGAAGCCTTTCGACAGGCTCGCGCTCGTCTTGCACCCTACACCCGACACACACCCGTCGCGCCATGGCCGCTGCTCCACAATGATGCACCACCCGGACTGCGCCTCAAGCTCGAAAACTTACAAGTGGTCGGCTCATTCAAGCCGCGTGGTGTCTGTAACCATATGCGCCAGCTTGCGCCAGAGCAGCGCAAACTCGGAGTCGTCGCTGCGTCAGCCGGAAATCACGGCTTGGCAGTCGCTTATGTCGCCCGACAACTCGGCGTTCCAGCTATCATTTATCTACCGCAAAATGCTACACCCGACCGTGTTGCCCGTATTCAAGCATGGGGCGCGGTCGTCGTCCAATATGGCGCGGGTTATGAAGATGCTCACAAATTGGCTGTCGAACATGCTGAAGCCGAAGGACTCACTTACGTCCATTCTTTTGACTCGGCCTCAACATTAGCCGGACATGGAACATTGGCGCTCGAACTATTGGAAGATGTACCAGAAATGGACTGTCTGCTGGTCGCCATCGGTGGCGGTGGATTGATCGCGGGTGTTGCCTGCGCTCTCAAGAAATTGAACCCGCAAGTTAAGATCATCGGTGTCGAACCCATCGGCGCACCGTCGATGTATGAAAGCGTCCAAGCCGGACACCTCATCTCACTGCCCGAAGTCAAAACCATCGCGGATACCCTCGCCACCCGCACCGTATCCGAGCGCACACTGGCACTCACCCAGCGTTACGTCGATGACATCACATTGGTATCCGATGTACAAATCGCAGCGGCGATGCGTTGGCTGTGGGCCGAGTGTAACCAACTGGTCGAGCCATCCGGTGCGGCGGCCTTGGCGGCTGCCCTCTACGGCAAGACTGATATGACTCCCTATCAGCATCCAGTCGTATTGATTTGTGGCGGTAACGTCCCTGCCGAACCGATTTTGCAGGGCTACGAAGCCGCCGGACGCTAATACAAATCAGATAACTTCTTGTTGCAAATGGACATTTATAAACCCCTCTCCCCGAACCAAAGGGAGAAGGGTTGGGATGAGGGGGTTAATCCTTACGCGGTCTTCACCTTACTTGCGTCACCCGCGCTGCAATACGCGCCAGCCATATGCACGATGTGTGCCACCCGCAGTTCGGCTTCCTCATCATTGCTCATTGCCGGACGGAATTCGTCGCTGACGGTCCACTGAAATTGCTCATCCGTCGGGTATTGATCTTCGTAGCGCTTCAATCCCAATGGAATCAACCGCATCCGCTGGTCAATCCATGTCCGATCCCATGGCCCATCTTGGATAATTTCCTCTGCCGCCCGAAATTCATAGTAAATGGTACGGCGAAGGCGGTTGCCCTCGGTGTGCGGCGACCCATGCACCACCATCACGTCATGCAGCAGCACATCGCCTGCCGCCATCTCCACCTCAATCGACCCCGGCACATTCCAACCGTAGTCATCCGTCAGTCGGCAAATATCCTGCCCCTGTGCTTGCGATTTGGGGATTACCCACAATGCGCCGCCACCCGACCGTGACTCGTCCAAATACAGGTCATAGTTGAAAATGCGATGTGTGCGCGTATGCACCGCGTCTTGATGCCACTTAACCACCGCGCCGTCACCTTCTTGCTTAAAAACCATCGCTTCGTAAGTCGGCACAAAGTCCGATCCGCATAAACTCTGTGCCACTTCTAAAACCTGAGGGCTGCCCAGCAGTTCCAAGGAGGCGACTTGTCCTTTGTTATGCACATAATCCACGCGCCACATGGTTTTGCCCGTCGGACGTTCCGCAAACCGATAATCAGGACTGTGGGGATCATCCTCAGTTGCTGCCAACCCATTCGCAATCCAGATTTCGCCCGCCTCTTGCAAGCGTTTCAACATCGGCTGTGGAATCCAATTCCGCAGCACGAGGTATCCATTCTCATCATAAAAAGCGATCTGTTCGGGTGTTAAAGCGTAACTTCCCATCTGACACTCCTTAAAATATAGTTTCATGAACCAATGGACACAATCTATTTCATATCTTCGCTCAATTCCCCCTCTCTGTAAACGGAGAGGGGGCTAGGGGGTGAGGTTCTGAGGGAAAGGTTTGCAACTAGCAATTAGAGTATTTCATCTCAGCACGTTGCCTGCCATCAACTGGCTTAGGAACAGGGCGCAGTCGCGCTCACCGACCCTTGATTGCTTCCGATTACCGTCAATGTCGCTTGACCACCTTTTCCCCACGTCCCATTGAAGACCGTCGCTGTACTGCGTTGAAAACTAAACGTCGCGCCAGCCGCCACCGCTGTATTTCCGCCCAGCGTGAAACTCAGCGATTGAGCATCCGCGCTGACCGTAACCGCCGCTACGGTGGAGATGGTCGTGGGTTCACTTGCCGCCGCACAATTGACCTGCTGTGTGGTAATCGACAACTGCCAGCGACCACTTGAAATCTGCGGCCCGTTATCAATCGTTGGCGAAGGCGTAATCTCCACGACAGGCGGTTGAATAGGCGGCAGCGCCGTCACAATAATCACCAGCTTCGGCACAAGCAGCTTTTGACCCGCCACAATCCGGTTGACATCCGCGATGCAGTTACCCAACGCCAAATCCGTCAATGATACTTCGGAAGCGCGGGCAATCTCCGCCAGTGTATTACCGGGTTGTATTGTGTACGTAAGCGTCCAATCACTACGCAGTGTACAATTCGCCAGCACCGCTGGAGTCCCCGTAATACTCACCGGAGTCGTATTGCTGGTGGGGATCGTATTCCCGCAGTTTGAAAGTGAACCGGCTTCGACCCAGCCGGTCACCTGTTCATCAGATGTTTCCACCTGTCGCCAAACTTGAGCGCCATCATTGGTGGTCGAACCAGAGTCAATCACCGAGTTACCAACCGCCAACACACGTAAAATCGTTTGGTTAGCTGAGTTTGGCTGCTGCCGTATCCACGCGCCGTTGGGATTGCTGACACACAACAACGTATCCGCAGCAATAATTGGCTGAGCAACCGTGATCGGACGACCGAGCAGACCAATCGGCAGGTTGTCCATCGCGCCCAGTTGATAACCCTTGGGCTGGCTAATCGTGCCAACCGGTTCGAGGTTCTCATCCATCGGCACACTCACCCATGAACCCGCCGGAACGTCCACCGTCTGCCCTTGCGATTCGACTGTTCCTTTGCCCTCGATCACCGAAAAGCGCATAGTATTACTCGGCTGGGCTTGCAAGAAGGCGGTTGATCCCAACTCGACATTCACATCATTCACCGTCAGTTTGATTTTGATGTCGCCGCCGCCCGGTGTTTGTACCAGAATCCCGTCTTGTGGCGCACTGGCGCATTTCACACCCGTCACGCCTGTTTGCAAACTAAACGCCTGCATCGGACTCGGTGCGTCGGCATCAAACACCGGTAATTCACCCGCTTGTTGCACGAGCGCTGACGGAATCCATCCGGTGCGGCTGTCCGAACCGTCTAACTCAATTCGCACCCATTTACCGTCCGCCGATTGGCTCAATGCGAACGCCTGATCACCCGCGCTTAATGCCCCTACCAGCGCTGCATCGTCCTGTGGCGCACCCAATAAAACTGTACTGGACGCTAACGTAATCAACGGTGAGGCTGCCGAATCAACTTTATTCTCCAGTTGAACATTCCCAAACACGAGGAAGCTCACACTTTGCCCCGGCAGTGTATCGGGAATGTTGGCCTGCAAGCGCATCAACGCCACACCCCATTCCTTCTTAACCTCATCAAATGGATCGACTCGCAAGGACTTCACATTGGCAATCCGTGCGGTATCCCCCGGCTTATCGAAAACAAAGCTGGTCACTCCCGGTTGCGGATCGGCCTTCAATGACAGATTACCATAACAGGCTTGGTTTAATCCGGTCACTGCACACAGATCACCCACCGCTTTAATTGCCGTCTGTACCAGCGCTGGACAGTCATCCACTTGTGCCAACACTGGAACAATACACAGCATCACCAAAAAGAAGTAAACAACGCCTCTTAAATTTCGCATGAAAGGTTCCCCCACTCTATATGACGATGATTATAGATGAGAACTCAAAACCCCGTAGCCATCAAACACCACAGTACCAACCCAAAACAAGCAGTCGATATGTGATGCCTACAATTTGGGGGTAAGTGATGCACCAACCATGCTATGCTGAACGTTGATTTAAACAAAGTACAACACGATGTCGAACTCAGAAGAACAATTCAAACCTATTACCGGTGATGATGGCGAACTGCTCGAAGCAGATTCGCAAGTTGATGTTGAGCGATACGAAGATTATGTTTGGGGATATGAAGAGCCGCGAACACGTATAGCGGAAATTCGGGCTTTAATTGGCAATAATATTGTCTTTATCGTAGCCTGCATTCTAATTTTTTCCTTTTCGTCTCCTTCACCTAAACGCCGCTTTCGAGTGATGTTCATCTAATCAGTCAGCAGCGGACAGCGTGACCATCGGGTCGTCCACCCATGCTGCTGAACGTGCCTCAAGTTCAAGCGATATATGCGATATAGCAGCTTGAACTTGAGGCTCTTTCGTTCAGGTTCAAGCCGCATCTACATGAAGATGTGGACGGTCTGCTCCGGCGAGTGACATCACAATATCGGGTAGCAGTTCGATATGGCTATCGGGTGTAAAGTTGCCTTCGCGCATCACTTGACTTGCCCAAATGACAATTTGATTGAATGATAACTGGTCGTCGAGATATGCCAGTAATTTTTCGCTGACAATTTGTTGGGTAATCATTTGTACATCCTTTGGAACACCCTCTCATTTGTCGGAAATGTCGTCCATGTCGCCACGCTTTTTATGTCATTCGTGTATGGCGGCGGCGGCAGTGGCGGCACTGCCATGATGAAACGTTGCAACTGTTGTTGCTGATGCTGTTGGCGAATTGGTTTTACTCCCTGAATTAAAGCCTTAGCTCCCCCTCTGCCATGAAATGGAGAGGGGGTTGGGGGGTGAGGATTTTGATTCGCCAACAACATCAGTTGTTGTTATAACTGGCAAAATTAGCAGCAATTTCGGCAATGGCACAAACCCATTTTTTGCCAATTTTACTACCCCATTTGAGTGATAAATGGGAACTTCAATGTGTATTTATTGTAGAACAAAAAGACTAAAATAGCAAGTTAGAATCCGGTTTGAATTCATTCCTCCACCTGTGTTTTGGCTATCAGAAGAGTGAGCCTGCGAACGTTGCTGATGTGGGGTTAGGGGTAGGGTACTCAGGCTTACAAAATTAAGAACAAAAATTCTATCATAAAATTATGGTTTTGATCATTCGAAGTTGGTTTGAGCCTCAAGGCGTTGTCTTCACAAATCGGGGGCAAGACGGATCACTTGACCTGTTCAGGTGGCGCAAAAATCAGAATCAGGTTGTGTTGGTAAATGGTTAGCATCCCGTCTGCGAAAACAAACCGATAATCGGTTCAATACGGATTCCGATGTTTTTTCACGTCACCTGCTGAATCAGTTTATGGTGGTACTGATCGCTGTTCTCGGCTAAAAATCACAATATCTTGCCAAAAAACGTAATAATTTTCTTAATGTTGCCTGTTATCACCTGTTTATCAGGTCTATCTTGTATTTTATCTCCTCTTCCTCTGTGTCTGTGCAAAGCCTCCTTTAGGGCTGTGGTTAAATCGCCTTTGCATTTGTATTTCTCTAACGACTAACAACTTCTGGATTAGCCACATCCACCGGATGACCATCAATATACGCCAACAGATGGTCAAAGGTCGTACCAAAGTACAACTCGTAGCTGTCCTTCTCCACATAGCCAATATGTGGCGTACAAATCACGTTATCCAGATGCAACAACGGATGGTCAACCACCGGCTCATGCTCATACACATCCACCGCCCCCCAACCCGGATGGCCTGCTTTTAACGCTGCTTCTAATGCCCCTGATTCAATCAAATCAGCACGGCTAGTATTGACCAACAAGGCTGTCGGTTTCATCTTTGCCAGATCACCCGCTGTCACAATCCCACGAGTCTCTTTAATCATTTTGATATGCAAACTCAGCACATCGCACTGCTCAAAAAAGGCCGCTTGGCTGACTGCCACTTGGTATCCGTCAGCCAATGCCCGTGTCAACGACCCTTCACGTCCCCAAACAACGACCTTCATCCCGAAGGCTCGTCCATAACCGGCTACCACGCTGCCAATCCGCCCATAGCTGAAGATGCCCAACGTCCGTCCATGTAGGCCAAGCCCTAAATGACTCTGCCAATGTCCGGCTTTCATACTCGCCACTTCTTGTGGAATATGACGTGTTGCTGCCAGCACCAAAGCCCATGTCAGCTCTGCCGTTGCTGTCGATGACCCCACGCCGCTGGTCACAACAACACCATGCCGTGTACAGGCTGCCAGATCAATATGTGGCATTCCACGTCCGGTTTGTGCAATCACGTTGAGCTTCGGTAACTTGGCTAACAACGCCTCACTGATCGCCGTTCGCTCACGGATCAACACCAACGCCTCAGCCTCCTGAAAACGTTCTGCCAGTACATCAACATCGGTCACGGTATCATGATAAACCGTCACCTCATGACCATCCAACTGATGAAAACAGTGTAACGTCCGTACCGCATCCTGATAATCATCGGGAATAACGATCTTCATAAATCAACACCTCTACGGATGTGGCACCGTCCCACCAGCCGATGGCAGGTAGAAGAAAGCAATCGCCACAATGACGTAAACCGCCAGTAACATCGCCCCTTCCAGCCAATTGGACTCGCCATCCAAAGCCACAAAAGCCGTTATGATAACCGTCGCAAATATCGCGATCAATTCAAAGCTGCTGAATACCAATAACAGCGGCTGTCCGGTCATCACCAATGTGATAAACACCAGCACCGGCGCAACAAACAAGGCCACCTGCAAGCTCGACCCGACCGATACCGCCATGCTCAGTTCCATCTTGTTCTTAAGTGCCACCTGCACCGCTACCAGATGCTCGGCAATGTTGCCCACCAACGGAATGACAATAATACCGATGAAGAACTCGCTCAAGCCCAGCGTTGCGGTCACATGCTCGACCGCACCCACCAACGCCTCGCTCAAAAACACGATGCCAATCGTGGTAGCCACCAGCACCAATGCCGATGTGCGAATACTCCACTTGGCCTCATGCGGTACGGCTTCCCGGCTCACTGCATCCGATGAATTACTGTTTCCTTGACCTCTGAACGAATAGATCAACGTCAGTACATACAGGATAATCATCACCAACGCCACGCCTTCGCTCAGGCCGAACTCCGCCGCCTTGTTGGCACTAATGGCAACATCGAACAGCGAAGGAATGACCAATGCCACCACCGCCAAAATGAGCAGTGTCGCATTCAAGCCGGCAGTCCGTGCATCAAACTTCTGGATACCGTGTTTCAAGCCGCCAAAAAGTAGACTAAACCCCATCACCAACAGCAGATTGCCGATGATCGAACCGACAATCGAGGCTTTCACCAAGTCCAGCAAGCCTGCCTGTATCGCCAATATGGTGATAATCAGTTCGGCTGCGTTGCCCAGAGTCGCGTTCAACAAGCCGCCGATTTTCGGGCCAGTATGATGGGCGATTTCTTCGGTCGCCTCGCCAATCAAATCCGCCAGCGGTATGATGCCCAGCGCCGCCACAATGAAAATGATACTTGGGTCAGCATTCAAGGCTTTGGCGATCAAAGCAATCGGAACAAAGATCAACATGCCTTTAAGTAGACGATCTATAGACACTCTGCCTGCCTTTCACTCAGTAGCGCAAAACGAATTAGCCGTAAGTATGGGTGGAATATCGTTCTGCCGCAAGTGGAGAAGATTAAAGGTTATTGAGACGTTGAAGGATAGGCTAACGTGTGCCGCGCATACGGGGATCAAGGATGTCACGCAGGCCATCGCCCAACAGATTAAAACCGAGTACACCCAACATAATCGCCAAACCGGGGAAAATAATCAACCAAGGGGATTTCTCGGCAAGGCTGCGACCTTCACTCAACATCACACCCCACGAAGCAGCAGGCGGTTGTGTGCCTAATCCGAGGAAACTCAAGCCTGCCTCCGTTAACAACGACCATGATAGCGCCAAGCTGATTTGTACGATCAATGGTGCGAGTGTGTTCGGGAAAATATGGAACAGTAGGATTCGCCCCGGTCGCATCCCCAAGCAGCGCGCTGCCAGCACGAACTCACGCTCTTTGGCTGCCAATACCGGAGCGCGGGCGACCCGTGCGAAAATCGGTGTATAGACCACCGCAATCGCCAGCGCCGTTTGGATCAATCCCGGCCCCATCACTGTGACCACCACCAAGGCTAACAGCAGCGACGGAAATGCGAAGAAAATATCCATGAAGCGCATGATCCAGTTATCGACTCGTCCGCCTGCAAAACCGGAAATCATGCCCAGCGTAATGCCGACCACACTCGCCAAGAAAACCGATATAAAAGCCACTTTGAACGAGTTGCCAGCCCCTTCCATGACACGACTGGTAATATCGCGCCCGAACAAATCCGTCCCCATCAAATAAGCTGAACTCGGTGGTTTAAGGCGGTCTTTCGGATGCTGTTGAATTGCGGAATAAGGGGTAATGCCCAGCGCACCCAAAATCGCGATCACCACAAATATCGTCACGATGACCAAGCCCACCATGCCACTCAGGTTGCGCGACAAACGGCGCAAGAGTCCCGGTGAAGGGGTCAGCGTTTCGGTGGTGTTAATTATGGCTGTCATAAGAAATACGGGGATCAATGAGTGAGTAGATAAAATCGACTACCAGATTAATAATGACGAAGTTCAAGGCGATGAACAAAACTGCGCCCTGCACCAGCGCGTACTCCCGCTGCGAAATGGCGTTGATTAAAAGCCGCCCCAATCCCGGCAGCGCAAATAACTGTTCAATAATGAACGTCCCGCCCAACAAATAACCCATCTCGATACCGATGAGCGTTACCACTGGAATCAACGCGTTTCCCAGTGCATGGCGTGTGATGACCCGACTTTCAGGCAATCCCTTGCTGCGAGCAGTACGGATGTAATCTTCGCTCAGTACTTCCAACATAGATGAGCGCGTCATCCTCATCACCGAGGCGGAGAATGCAAACCCTAATGTCACCGCTGGAAAGAACATTTGCTGTAGATTGCGGGATGGGTCTTCGGCAAAGCTGACATAGTTACCGGCGTTGGGCAGGGTATGAAACACCACCGACAGCACAAAAATGATCAGTGTGCCGACGAGAAAGCTGGGCATCGACAAACCGATCAGCGCGAATAGTCGAGCGATCAAATCAATGATGGTGTTGTGGCGAATGGCGGATAGCAAACCGAGGGGAATACCGACAACCAACGCAATGCCCACCGCCAGCACCGCCAGTTCAAGCGTCAGTGGGAAGCGGTCTATAATCAAATCCAGTACAGGTTTCCCTTGCCGGATGGAAAGCCCTAAGTTGCCGTGCAGCGCCTCGCCCACCCAGTAGAAATACTGCTCGACAATGGGACGGTCGATGCCATAATAACTGCGGAGCGATGCCCGCTGTTCATCACTCAACATTCCGGCTTCCGTACCCAGTGTTGCCGTAATTGCATCACCGGGTACGAGACGAATAGCCAGAAAGATCAGGATTGAAACCCCGATCAACGTCGGCACTGATGCGATCAGGCGGCGCAGCAGGTAACGAAACATGGTCTAAATAACCTGTAGGGCATCAACCCTACAGGCCATCACTTCGACCATTAACTGCCTTTGCCTTCCAACATGACCTGCGCGAACGAGTACAGGGAGTCGGTGGGGTTCGGCACGAAACCCTTCACATAAGGTTGTTGGGCGCTGTAGTCAAAGCCGTTGTACAGCCAAATCCAAGGCGAGACTTCGGTAATGTGCTTCTGGAAGTCAGAGAAGATGTCAAAGCGCGTCTGAGGATCGATTTCAGCACGACCCTTTGCCATCAGATCATCCAGTGTATCGTCAATGTAATTGGCGACCTTTTGCAGATTGCCTGCTTTGGTCCAATAACGGGCATACATGGTATACGGATCAGGGCGACCACCATTGAGCGCGACGGCGGCATCAAAGTCGCCTGCCAGCCAGCGGTCAACATAGGTGTTCAATTCGAGTGATTCGATTTCGACCTTGATGCCGATTTCAGCCAATTGAGCCTGAATCGTTTGGGCTTCTGAAATGGCGGTCGGGGGTTCAGCGCTGGCTGCAATCACTTTGATGGTGAAGCCATCCGGTACGCCAGCCGTCGCCATCAATTCCTTGGCCTTGGCAATATCTTTGGTGTAGCAGAAAAGTTGATCGGTTGGCAGCGCGAAGGCCGGAATGGTCAACGGGCCGGTCACAGTGCCTTCACCCAAAGATGCGGTATCCAGCACTTCTTGGCGGTCAATGGCACAGGACATGGCTTGACGCACTTCCAACTTATCCATCGGCGCACGGCTGGGATTCAGTTGCAGCACATGGTAGGAAATCGAAGGCACTTTATTAACGACCAAACCATCACTGTCGCTGATGGTGCTGGCGACCAGCGGATCACCCAGTGTCGCGAAGTCGATTTCTTTGGCGCGTAATGCGGCGACAATCGAGGTTTCGTCAGGGATAATGCGAATTTCGATACCATCCAAAGATAGACCTGTACCCCACCAATCTTTATTGGCGCTCAACTCGGTCTTGTCATCGGGAACCCAGCTATCGAGTTTGAAGGGACCGGTGCCAATCGCGGTGGCCTTGAAATCGCCGCTGGTAGCTGCTTCTGAGGTCACAATCGCGGCGTTCAAGCTGGCCATTGCCGTCAGCAAGGGTACGTCAGCGGTGGATAGATTAAACACCACTGTAAAATCATCCGGTGTATCAATCGAGGTGATGCTGCCAAAGTTCGCCGCTGCCGAAGCCTTGGTATCCTTGTTGAGAATACGTTCGAAGGTGGCCTTCACATCGGCTGAAGTAAAGTCCGACCCATCATGGAACTTCACAGCTTGACGCAGTTTCATCGTCAAAGTCTTGGCATCATCCGAGAACGCCCAGCTTTCAGCCAGCGCCGGAACGATATTTAAATCTTTATCGACGGTCACCAGTGGTTCGTAAATCAGTTCCAGCAAGCGGAATGAGGCGAACGCGGTTTGGGTATGTGGGTCGAGGCCAGTGGCATCCGCCGCACGAGCCATCACCAGCGTATTATTCATGTTGGTTTGTGCCAGAGTCGGGACAACCGAAACCAGCGCTAACATCATGACCAATAGAACTAAACGGATGGATTTTTGCATACTACAATTTCCCTTCACTAAAAATAACCGTGCAATGTCTGAATAGGGAAAGCCCTATTTTATTGCCGTCGTTGAGTGCAACTGCTTCCAGTATAACAACTCCGTCACATCCGGCAAAACATAACCCGGAATTGCGCCGATTTGACTGTAGCCTTGTCGTTCGTAAAAGCGTTGTGCATCGAGGTTGAAGTCCGAAACCAACAGGAAAAGTTCGTGACCCACCTTTAGAGCCGCCTCTTCCGCACCGCGCAACACTGCCGCACCAACGCCTGCCCGCGCCCGTTCCTGCCGCACACCGATCAAACGCAGGTACATGCTGCGTCCGAATCCGCCCTGTGGCAAACACCACGCGAAGCCGCAGCCGATGTTATCATCACCCGCATCCGCCACCAACAGCACATCGCCACGAGCCAACCCACCCTCAAAATTCTGGCTGGCACGTTCGACGGTCAGTTGATAGCGCTGCCACAAGGGTGTTTGTACCATCCACGCGGCAACGGTTGGAATGTCATCAGAGGTCATGGGGCGAACACGAATAGAATCCATACACCGAATCTAACGAATTAGGGATAAATTCCCACTTTTTGGATATATCCACTTTCGCCACATTGAAATGAAAGCCAAGAGCCTGCATTCCGGTTCACAGACTCTTTCACGTTCCTTAGTCTGATCGCCAGCTTAAGTCGCTTGTAGGTTGACCAGCATTCGTCGTGATTTATCTCAACTCCAATTGCGAAATATGTTAAAATACCGTGATTGCTAGTTAGTTTATTCAAATCTCAAATCCTCGCTTGGTTCCCCCTCGCTGTACACGGAGAGGGGGCTAGGGGGTGAGGTTCTGAGGCAGGTTTTCGCAACGAGCAATCAAGGTTAAAATACACGCAAATGAGTAAGGAGGAGTCGCATGACACTCGCTGAGGTACTCCATCAGGCGCAAACCTTGAGCCTATATGAACGAAAAGAACTGGTGAAGTTGTTGGTTGATTCGTTGGAATTTCCAGAACTACCGGCTTCATCGCGTCCCAAAACAGGTGTCCAAATAGCCGCCTTACTGAGCCAGATGTCACCGATTGAATTTGTTGATCCCGAAATTGATGATCCTGTGGAGTGGGTCAATGCCCAGCGTCGCAAAGATGCGAATCGTTTAGCGCCTTATTGGAAAGGCGACCAATGACGCTTGCGGTTTTGGATACCACAGTCATTATTCATCTCTCTCGGAAAAACCAAATCGCGATTAATTGGCTTGCCAGTCAGGGAGACACATTTGCCATCACGCCTATAACATGGATGGAGGTGATGGTTGGTGTTGCCAATAAAAATGCTCAAACCGATTCATTGAACTTATTAAGCAACTTTGAGATGCAGTATTTAATGCCAGTTGATATGGACTGGGCTATGCAGCAAATGTCAGCCCATCATTTCAGCAAAGGTGTTGGGGTAATGGATTGTTTCATTGCTTCTGTATGTCATCGGCTCAATTTACCGATTTACACCCATAATTTGAAAGATTATCTCAAAATCTTACCTTCTAATTTGGTTATCCAACCTTACTAAAACTCCTTCCTGCCTTCCATTGACGACGACCTTCATCCTTACTCAACCCTACTTGAAATGAAAGCGAAGAGCCACCCAACCAACCTTTTTCACGTTTCCTTGTAGGGGGTGATTCATCCCGCCCGCTTTTGCCACAATCCCCACCCTGACCGCGAGAATCCACCCAACCCTCACAACGCCGACCCACTTTGCCCTTGCTGCACCTCTCGCCGTATAGTCACGCTTCATCCACGAACGACTTGAGTTGAGGCCGAAAATGAAAGAGCCTGCGGTGTGCAGGCTCTTGATTATCCGAGCGATTAGCGTTTTCTCAGTAGGTCATCATATTCGGCATGTGAACCAATCCAGAACCAAGCAATCAAGTCATCTTCCTCACGCCTACCGAGAGCGCGATAACTATCACCTATTCGCACAGAATAGATGTGATCTCTTGGGATGACCTCTTTGAAATGCAGACTTGGGTGATACGGGTCTTGCTTGAAGAGGCGATAAGCGGCTGCGGCTTGTTTTCGTACATCTTTCGGCAGCGCTTTGAGTAACTTACGAAAACGTGAACTGACACCCGATTTCATTGCAAATCAGGATCAGTATCAGGGTCAAAATCTTCTAGTGTGCCAGAGAGATATTCTTGATGAGCTTCCTCAGCCATTTCGTGAAGCAAATCATGGGAGGCTGCGAACTGTGCATCCCATAGTTGATCGTGGATGATCGTCGGAATTGCGCTTTCCAGGTCTTTAAGACCCTGTGCAGCAGCGAAAGACTGTAAGAGTTGGTATTCTTCATCAGTCAGATGAGCCGTAATTTGATGTTCCCGTACTGGTGTCGTCATAATATCTCCGCGATGCTGTCTGACACGCATTGTAGCACATTTTCGCTCTTCCCCACCCTAACCGCGAAAACCCACCCAACCCTCACTTCAACCCCGCATTTTACCCTGCACCTCTCGCCTTCTAGTCGCGCTTCAAGAACGAACGACTTGAGTTGAGGCCGAAAATGAAAGAGCCTGCTATAGTGACCCAACCTACGACTTGTGATATGATTCAACCAGTGAAAGGATAGAACATGCGCCAAGTAATCTTAATTCCAGATTTGGAAGTCGGCGGTTATACCGTTGAAGTCCCTAGCCTTCCCG
>JBBQLX010000099.1:0-22954 GCA_038328375.1 Aggregatilineales bacterium
CAATCTTGTGGTGAGATCACACCAATTTTCATGTTGAATGTCACTCCACTACAACTGCCATGCCATCTGTCTGTCTTCGCCGGATTGAAGTGTCACCGTTTCCACCTTCGTGCCATAACGAATATCGCGCGTCAGCGTCTCAGCCGAGCGATTGTGTACTGTCCACTCGGTCGTTTGAGGTGTCCATGAGGCCGACACCGTAAAGCCATTGACCAGCAAGTTCTCAAACGATGCGCGCGGCCATACCGAAGGAATAGCCGGAAAAATGTCGATGGCATCGCCGTGTGTTTGCAGCAGCATTTGATGTAATGCGATACATACCGCACCCTGCGCCGTGCCGAAATATTGCATGTTCCACTCGCCGTCTTCCATCACTTCGGTCATGCCGCCAAAGTTGCACATCGTCGGACGTGCCGCATCAATCACCTGCCACACCAGATCGCCTTTTTGCTGCCAGCCCAGCACCGCACCCAGTACACCCGCCGACCACGGGAAGCCACTGTTGCTTTCCCCATGACCGATGAGTTGACCTTCGTATCGCCCCATATAGGCTTCAGCGGTGCTGATCGCCCGTGGATCTTTGGCTGAGATAACACCCATCGGGTAAATCGGTGTGATCGAACTCATGTTGATTTTATCTTCGCTGTCCGATGCTTTGAAGAACTGCCCATTGTAGAGCGAATCCATCGTTTTCATCAATGCGTCCGCCACTACTGTGCAGCGTGCGGTAAATTCGTCTTCTTTACCCAGCACTTTGGCCGCGCGGGCGCAGTGCCGCAAAATGGCAATTGTGCCTGCAAGGTTGATACCATCGTTGCGAACTTTCACCGGACTTTCATGAACACCGACCAGAAAGCCAATCTCGTAACCTTTTTCTTCGCTGTGTTCGACGATGCAGTTCATGAAGAACACCGCTAAACCGTGCAGAATCGGATAAAATCCCTCAAGATAGGCTTTATCCTGTGAATAGTCGTAATAACCCATCAGCATGTTGGCATACGAGCCGTTGTTATGCACCTGATACTTCATGTGCAAGAGTGTGCCGTAAGCCTTGCGACCGTCGTGGGTGATTTCCCAGTCCCACTTGAGGCCATCGCAACCAAATTCATCACGGGCATGGCGTTCGGCATGGTCAAGCGTTCGCTGGAAGAAGCGGCAGCCTTCCAACGCCTCATCAACATGGTTGGCTTCCAACAGCGCCCGATGAAGGAAGTACGAGTCCCAGAAAATGTGGGATGACCACGTCCGCCGCAAGTTATTGACGGGCAAACCACCGGAGACGCGGCTTTGCATGGCCTTAAAGTGGTACATGCTGGCATCGTAGAAAAATTGATATTGTTCGTCGGGAATGCTGATGCTCGACACGGCGAAATACGCCTTCCAGAAATCCACATGTTCCTGTCGCAGCGCGTCATACCCTAAAGCAATAGCCGCATCAAGTGCCTCTGTCGTCAGCGCACCTTGGCGGTTATCCGTAATCGAAAAATATTTGGTGATGGTCTTGCCGCGTGTACGAGCCGCACGGTCATTTCCGTCTTGGCTGTAACCAGTGGGCTTCGGGTCGAGCCGCAGCGCCATAACACCCTGCGTCTCACCCAGATCATAATGGCCTTCGGGCAGCGTTGCGTCCATATCGACGCTGTTAAACGGCGTGGTATCCCAACCGTCTTCCACCCACACGCCCGACCCGATCCATGCTTCGAAATCCACTTCACGGTCAAACGTATAACGCTCAATCAGGATAGAACGGTTGGCGTGCATCCATGTTTCGACCGTACCTTTGACCGTTCCATAATCCAGCTTGGTATACAACGTGCCGTCCTGTGGCACAAACTGCTGTTCACTCGCTTGCAGATCGAGCCGCTTCTCACCATCTAAAACGAAGTACCATGTGCGTCCCAACGGCGCAGCATCATACCATCCCGAACCTTCGGCGTGTTCCAATTTTTTATCAATCGGGAAACGTCCTGCCACCATAACCAGTTTATCTTCTGGATAGTAACGATCTGATTTGTACCAGTTGCAGCGATCCACACTGACCTTATCGGCGACCATCGAACCGGTGTATCCCACCAGTACCGCGTCTGTTCCATTCCCGAGAAAGCAGTGATAGTAATTATCGGGGAGATGCATTCGTCATCCTTTAAGACCAGTTAGTGATATACCCTCGACGAAAGTGCGTTGGGCAAAGGCAAACAAAACCAAAATGGGCAGCATTAAGGCTACCGAAGCCGCCATCAACAAGTTCAATTTGACATCGTTCTGCCCGTTGAAATATGCCAGACCAACTGCCACTGTGTATTTGCTCGGTTCACTCAAATATAGAAGGGGCGTTAAGAAGTCATTCCAAGTGTCTTTGAATGTTAGAATGGCAATGACCGACAGCACCGGCGTACTCAGCGGAACAATCACCTTCCAAATAAGGGTCGGTGTACCCGCACCGTCAATAATCGCGGCTTCTTCCAGTTCACGCGGGATTGTCATAAAGAACTGCCGCATCAGGAAGATGGCATAGGCTTCACCAAACCACGCCGGAACGACCAGTGGCAGAATGGTATTTACCCAACCGAGTTGATTAAACAGAATGTATTCGGGGATCAGGATCGCCGCACGGGGCAGCATCAAGGTTGCCAGCAGCAGCGTAAACAGAATATTTTTGCCGGGAGCGCGCAGCCGTGCGAAGCCATAAGCCACCAACGTACACGAGATCAATCGACCTGTGACCACACCGAGTTCAATCACCAGCGTATTGACGATAAATCGCCCGAATGGAAGCTGCGGATTGCTGAAGGCTGTCTGAAAATTTGACCATTGCAGCGGTTCTGGAATCCAGCGCGGAGGCCAAAGGAAAATTTGATTCTCAGGTTTTAAAGCCGAGGTGATCATCCAGAAAAGCGGGAATAGAAACACCAGACTCAACAGGATAAGCAGCGAATAGACCACAATATCATGCAGCGAAAATCGAAAACGCCGGTTGTTGCGGTTGGATAAACCACGAGATACATTCGTTGGAATAGGCGCAATTACAGTTTCAGTAGCCATGTTTACTCCTCACCGCTGTAAAAGACCCAATTTTTGGACGAACGGTTGATAATCACAGTGACCGTTAGAATGATGATGAACAAGAACCATGCCAACGCCGATGCATAACCCATATTGAGGAATTTAAAACCTTCCTCATACAGATGCAGCAGATAAAACAGCGTGGATTTCAGCGGCGCACCGATTTGACCCGCCCGCGCCGTTGAAATCACAAACGCCGAGTCGAAGGTCTGGAATGCACCGATCATCGCCATAATCAAGTTGAAGAAAATCGTTGGGCTGAGCATCGGCAGCGTGATCTTAAAGAAGCGTGTTAATCGACTCGCGCCATCCACCTCCGCCGCCTCGTAAAGCGAACGCGGAACGCCCTTCAAACCCGCGAGGAAGATCAGCATTTGACCACCCACGCCCCACGTACTCATAATGACCAGCGCCGCCAGCGCATAATTCGGGTCATTAAACCAATTCGGTGAGCCTAAGCCCACACCCCGTAATAGCCCGTTCACTGGCCCGAAACGCGGGTTGAAAATCCACTGCCACAACACTGCCGAGGCCACGCTGGCGACAATCGACGGGATATAAAAGGCTGTGCGGAAAAAGCCAATCGCAATCGTCGCCTCATTAAGCAGTACCGCCAAACCCAGCGCGATGATGAGCTGTAACGGTACGCTGGTGATCGTGTAGAGAAACGTCACTTTGAGCGATTGATAGAAGTCAGGGTCTTTGGTGAACATCTCAACATAATTATTGAGACCAATCCACACCGGCGGCGTGAGTACGTTCCAGCGGGTGAAGCTCAAATACAACGATACGCTCATCGGAATCACGGTAAATAACACAAAACCAATAATCCACGGCGAAACCGTAAGATAAAAGATACCGGCTTCGCGGCGGGCGGCTGGCGACATCCGGTTTCTATCTTTGGGTGCGGGAGCGGCGGTCACTCGCATTTGGTGTCATCCTCTCCAATCAAATGAACTTTTGCAGATTAAATAAAAAGGCTATTTTTAACTGTTGTAATAATGTGAATTTGCTGATGACCAGCGTTCACAATAATTTCTATCCATTCTGTAGGACGCAGCATGTTGCGCCCTCCCGTATTGCTCCCTTGCCCTGTTACTACGGGGAAAGGGCTGGGGTTAGGGGTCTGATTTTCTTTCTCCGTCCCAATTTGTTAAACGTCATTATCGCGTCCCTACAAAAGATTTCTATTCGTAGGGACGGCATCTGCGTAGCGTGCCGTCCGAGTTCTCTAGAATATTTAGATAAATTGTCACGCGTTGCGTCCGCCGCAGCATGACTTCTACCCATTTTTGAAACATGGCTCCCCAACGCTGTGCCGGAGAGCCATGTTCATTAAATCACTGAAAGATCGCGCTACAGGTTAGCTAGCAGGTGTAGCTTCAGCCATTGCTGCTGCCTTTTCGGTCAAGCAAGCGTCAGCTTCTGAAGCCGCTTTATCCATCGCATCCTTGACGGACACATCGCCTTCAAGCACGGTGTTGATTTCTTGCACGAAGAAATGGTCACCGCATTCGCCCCAGCTTGCAGTCGTCTGGTCAGGAAGAGGCAGTGCGTTCGGCAGATCAGCAACAATCGGGCCAGCATACTCATCGGTAGCCAAACCTTGGCTCTCGATGATCGACTTCACGTCTGTCCATGCGTAGTTGGCAAATTCCTTAGCACCATCACCAACCGCGACGTACTTCATGAATTCCCACGCAGCATCCTTATTCTGGCTGCCAGCGTTCAAAGCAAAACCTGACCAGCACAGAACGTTACCCTTAGCGGCGGGGCCTTTGGGCAAACCACTGGTTCCGAAGCTAAATGCGGTATCTTCTTTATAACTAGCCATCGGCCAAACACCTGTCCACAGCATCGCGACTGATCCAGTTTGGAACAGGTCAACACCGGAGAAAGCTGCGGCATCGGTCTTGCTAGGAGCAACATGGTGGGTCTTGATGAGGTCAACGTACCACTGAAGCGCTGCTACGGTGGCTTCGCTGTTCATAAAGCCGTCGGCCTTGCTGCCATCGGGGGCGATCAAGCTGCCGCCATTTTGGTAAATGATCGGGAGAATACCGCGAGTCCAGTCGGTTGCACCCCAACCATCCGGCAACTGGATACCCCAGCGCTGAACGTTAGCACCATCAAAACCTTCTTCGGTGGCGTTCTTACCATTGGCATCAACCGTCAATTTCATGGCGGTGTTCAGCAGGTCATCCCATGTCCAGTCGGCGGTAGGAGCTTCAACACCTGCATCGCTGAATAGCTTCTTGTTGTAGAACAAGACCAATGGGCTGTAATCTTTGGTCAAATAGTAGGTGCTGTCACCAACTTTACCAAACGCTGCAACTGCCTCAAGCAGTTCGTCGCGCTTGAAGCCGCTTGAGCCGTCGATGTATGAATCGAGGTTTTCAGCCACGCCCATTGATGCAAACTTAGCAACATCACCATCACCAACCATGAAAACATCAGGGGCAGTGCCGGAGGCGAATTGAGCCAATAATTTGGTGCCGTAGTCTTGTGGAACGGCTTCAAGTTGAACATCGACACCGGGGTTAGCAGCCTTGAAGGAAGCAATAGCATTTTCCCACGGGCCAAGTGCAGTGCCACTTTCCCAGCTACCGACACGCACCACACCCGAAAGTGCAGGGGCGGCGGTGTCCTGTGCAGCAACTTGTGCTGCTACAGCTACAACTGTAATGAACAGTGCAACTAATACGATCAAACCTTTTTTCATTTTCAAACCTCATGGTAACTATTTACTTTTGTGCATGGTTATCTATGGATGGTGAATGGATTTAGTCGATATTGCCTCCTTGTTTTCTGATCGAGACTGACTCGTCCGCTTGGTCTGAGTGAGAACATCTGTAAGGCATTTATATTAGCCTTCATATCCCCCGTGCCTTTGGCTTATCAGGGTGTCTTATAACCCAGACTCGACTACCGGATAATGGTTTTCAAGGGAAGGCATCATGCGTGTAGATGATGAATTTTCCCTGTCAAGGTGTGCTAATAAATGAGTGATGAACTCCCCAACTTTCCGAATGGATTGCTAAAAATGTTGGGGCGATAGAACCAGCCAATTGAGTTCTTGACGGACTGAAATAATTTTGAATATCGGTCAAAATCTGAAGCAGATTACGTATAAAAGGCAGCACAGTTTGAAAATAGCTTGCCGTTTGGCTTGTTGCGATGTTCAAAATGATGTTTTGAGCCATAAGAATTTAATCGTTTAACTTAAATTGGGTCACTGTTTACCCAAACAACATACTACCAGTTTAAACGTTTAATTGCAACAAAACCACATATTAAGTTAGATACTTTGCACAAAAGAAAGTTCTATTATCCTCACGCATTGTATTTTCGTAGGGACGGCATTTTTGCCGTCCGCCGCAATTCATTCCTATACAATTTATGAGATGGAATGAAAATGTCTTTTAATGGATTTCATCGTAGGAACACGGCACACTGTGTCCGTCGAATAATCACAACTAAGCATCTTGAATGGGAAAGTAAACAGTGTAGGCTTCATCGAGTACGTCAAACAGCGGTTTGAAACGTAGTCCGAGCGTTTGGTTGCGCGTCCGATAATTGGGTTGCCAAAACCCCCATTGTCGCTCGTTATGCGGCACAATCATCGTGGATGCATCGTTCTTATCACCGATCAGCAGCCGTTCTTCATCGCATAAACCCGCCAGCACAATCGGCCCATCCACAAACGCGCACATGTCCGGCATATCGGGTAATCCTTGTGCCGTCAGTTGCTTGGGCAGATGCACCCGAATCGTATCCTGCCCCCAAACGCGTTTGATCGACAAAAATGTAGACGCACCTGTCTCAACTGGAATTGACTCGCCGTTCAAAACCACAACTGCTTTGCCGCTCAACCATCCCGGCAAACGCAGCTTGAGCGTGAACTGGGTCGGTTGTTCACAGTTCACTTGGAAATCCACCATCCACTGATTCGGTCGATGCAGATCGCCTGTCACATCAGCGGGGTTATAAACCGATCCGCCCGGTGTAAATAGCGTATTTTGTTCGACGCGAATGGCTGTTCCATTGATCTCCGTTTGCAGCGTACTGGGGATATATTGGCTGACAGCGATTTCATTCTCAGCCGCATAATAAATGTAGGCGTTGTGAATGGTATGTGCCTGCACCAATGTGCCGTGACAGCACCAAAAATCATAAGTCGGCGAACCCCAAACTTTTTTCGCGCCTGCCTCCAACGGCAGATAATAAGACACCATCCCTGTGCGGGCATTCTGTTGCGCGAGAATACCGTTATACAAATTACGTTCGATATAATCCGCGTAAGCCGCCTCGCCTGTCCACCGAAACAGATAATCCGCCAACCGAATCATGTTATAGACGGTACAATGTTCCTGTGTCCGGTCGCCTAATCGCGCCGAGAATTCAAACGGTGGAGTCCATACTTCACCGCTGGTTTGCCCACCCGTGCAAAATGTGCCGCGCTCTATAACCGCACTTTTCCAATAAGCCTCGACGATCCGCCGCCAGCGTTCATCTCTGGTAACTTCATACGCCCTCGCTGCCCCATGCACCTCTGGAATAGTGGTGTTGGCATGTCGATTGGTCAGTATATCTTGCCCATCCAACAGCGGATCAAATAACCGCGACCGTGTGTAACGTTCCATCAGTGTCAGATATTTTGGCTTGCTCGTAATGCCGTATAAATTCGCCCACAATTCCAGCATGGCTCCCGTTTCGTTATCCAGCATGTCGTCCATCTGAACACGGGTAAACGGCTCTGACCAATGCAGGAACCAATCTGAAAACGCCTCAATAATCTCCATCGCTTCGGTGTTGCCCGCGAAAGAATACATGTCGCATAAACCCATCATGGTTTTGTGCGGAACATACTGCGGAGCCCATGTCGCTTTACCTTCCGCCAACAGCCGGAAATACTTTTCGGGTATGGAAGCCACCCAGCCATTGCCGTTCTTGAGTTGGCATCGTTTGAGTTCGGACACGATCACGTCAGCCTTGCGTTTAACCTCCACATCACCGGTCGCTTGATAGATTCGTGCGGCTGCCGATAGCCAATGTCCCAAGAAATGCCCCCGCACCTCCGAGGTTGGCGACTCCCAACCCCAATGACGGTCACTCCCGTCATCCTGATGCCCATACATCGTCACCCGAAACGCACCGTCAAAATTGTCCTTACGAATACCCGCTTCAAGGTAATAATTTTGCAGCAAATTGTCGTTCGTCAGGCTCATCACATAGGCACGGTTGAGTTCGAAACGCTCTTTAAACAGGCTGTTCGTCAACCCAACCTGTCGCAAGTCAAAGGAATGGTATTGTGTTGGCATCATGTGATCCTTTTGTGTTTGTTATTTGAAGCCCCTCCCTGTGTTTTGGGGAGGGGTTGGGGTGGGGTCGGCTTGAAATTGTCGAGAACCTACTTAGCTTACGGTCGCAAATAATTGAATTTTCGTAGGGGCGGAAGGCTTTGCGCCCTCTGCCTAATTTACTCCCTATCCACCCCCAGCGCATAAATCGCCCGCCGTTCCCAACCAGATTCACCTGCCAACGCACGGGCAGCGCTGCTCAAGGACTCGCCAGCCTCCAACCGTTCCATCAGAGCATTGCGAATTTGTGCCTCATCCCATTGAATCGGTTCGGTTTCTGGTGCGCCACCAATCACTAGCACGATCTCGCCGCGTGGTGCTTGCTCAGTGAAATGTGCAAGTACAGCACTCACCGTCCCACGCTGAAATTCCTCGAACTTCTTGCTCAGTTCCCGCGCCACACAAATTTGCCGATTACCCAGCGTATCGTGTACCGCTTTGAGCGTATCTACAAGGCGGTTCGGGCTTTCATAAGCCACAATCGTCCGGCGTTCGCTGGCAATCTCCGTCAGAAAATCGCGCAGTGCATGGTTTTTGCGTGGCAGGAAACCCAGATAAACGAATCCATCTGTAGGTAAACCCGACCCAACCAGCGCGGTTGTAATCGCACTCGCACCGGGCAGTGATTCCACACGAATACCCTGCTCAATCGCTTGCCGAACGAGTTCATAACCGGGGTCGGATATTCCGGGTGTACCTGCATCCGAAACCAGCGCGACATCACCCGTTTGCAGTGCGGCAAAGATCGCATCCAGCTTAGCGAGCTTGTTGTGTTCGTGGTAGCTGGTCAGCGGTGTACGAATTTCGTAGTGTTGCAGCAGGATGTGTGTCGTGCGTGTATCTTCAGCAGCGATCAGCGATACCTCGCGTAAGATACGCAAAGCCCGCAGAGTGATGTCTTCCAGATTGCCGATGGGTGTTGGGACAATATACAGGGTTGGCACAGATGGCATTACCTAAACAAAGGGATTTGATGTCGGGCAGGATTATGTACTTTAACTTTTTAATACGGATTATCCCGTAGGGGAGGGTCTGTGACCCTCCCGCTTAATTCCCTCCATCGCTTGCGGGGGAGGGTTAGGGTGGGGGTTCTTTATCTATCATCCCGTCCGACATGTCCCATATTTCTTTCGCCCTATTTTAGTTCGAGCGTCACCGGAAAATCAACCGGATCACTGAACGAATAAGAGGCTTGCTCCAATTGCAGGATATAAAAGCTGTCTGCTTCTAAGTCGACCGAGAGAGTCGCTTTGCTCAGTTTAGCGGTCGAATCCAGCTTAACCACTGTGTCTGGATAATAATCGACAGTCCACTTGAGGACTTCCAAGCTGGCGTAATTGTCACCAATTTCTTGGCTAAAGCTGATTTCCAACGGGCCACTTTTTTCAGGCCGCATAACATAAATTACGGGAGGCGCATTATAATCACTGCTGACCTTGGCATCAATCTTTGAGCCAGAACTAACCAATTCTGCCACACTCACACGCAGCGAATAGTCGCCTAAGCTGTCGCCATCTTTACCACCACTGCGACCGACCACCGCAATATAATCCCCATCGGCGGGCAGTTCGGCAATCGCTAGCGCTAACGGATAACTGAAATCATCGTTGGTAGCCAGAACTTGACCATCACTGTCGCGCAGTTCAACGGTGGGATTCAGGTCAGCCTTTTCAGGATCAGGTAGGACTTCAAGCGTAATAACCTCGCCCTTTTTGCCACTGAAACTGTAACTCTGTTCAAGAACCTTTTGGGTGATCGAACCTTTGACGAACTCACCAAGCTTGAGCACAACCTTATCTTGTGCTGCCACTGCGCCACCGCTCATCATCCCCAAACAAACCGCAACCACGAGTATCAAACCGAATTGTTTCCGCATCTATTCTGCTCCTTAGCTAGTAGACAAAAATACTTCTATAAAACACTCTAGTATAGAAGCGTAATCGGAGCAAGTGAACTTAATGGCTAGGGAAGATTTTGAACTGATTAGCGAATACACGAGTACAATTGAATCACTCGATTTGATTTACTTGACCTAACTAGCCGTAATATAACCGTCTCGGTCACACCAAAAATCATTCATCCACAAGAATTCAAATCTCCCATTATCGTTCCAATCTAAAATTTCTTCTTGGAATTCGGCTTTCTCTTCTTTAGAAAATTTCTCTGGATCATGCAAAAAATCGTCGACATATTGAGACAATCCACTCACACCAATGTCATAATCGGCTAGAGAAAACGCTTTAATACGGATTGGGCCGACGACAAAACCATTTTCCTTGAACATCGTTTGGAGTGCTTCTAGATAGTCAACCACCTGTGGTCGATCAATCACTTGGGTCAAGTTACCTTCACGGTCAAAAGTGACAACAACAAATCGATCATCATAGTGACTTGCAATAATCTGCGTGTTCCTGCCGCTGAAGCCGGTGTAAATCTCATAGTGCATATTCGGCTGTAGTGTAAATATACGCGGAACAGTCCCATCAATCGGCTTATTTTCCTCCGAGCGTATTCTTTGGCGATGTTTTTCCATAATGCTTTGTCGTGTGTCCCAAACATTCCAATTTAAATCAAAATCATAGCAATTGACCGCTTCCAAAAACGCATCCGGTGGACGATAGCCGTGATCCACAATGTAGTGATAAATCAAATCGGGTGCAGCATAAAATATTCCGGATGATGTTGGGGAAGGTAGCCACATTACAGAGTTTCCCAGAGACCATTCTTCCCCCTTAAATATAATCTGTGGACATAAATCTAAATCCGGTTGGGTCTCACAAAAATCACAGTCATGGAAATCCATACTATATATTTGGGCAGAACGGGCAGTGACAATCAATTTCCGAAGGTTGAAAAGCGTCTGCTCATCCACTTCGCCCTTCGGATATTCATGTCCATTTTCCAGCCATCCGATGGTCTTAACCTCATCGAGTACCATCACAAGGTCTTTTCCGTAATAGGTTCCATAGCTGTAGCCGTCGAAGTCTTTGAAGTACATATCGCTAACTTTCTCAAATGACTCTCTAGTTTCAGTTTAGTTTATTTCGGGTAAGCAATAACGAACCATATAGAACGATGGCGGCAAATCTTTCAACTCCAGATTACAATAGATTTTTACTGTTTAACTGAGGAATAACCGATGTCCGATCTGCTCATTCGCAACTGTAACATCCTGAATATCACCATTGATGCGCGGGCATTCATTCTCTACGAGCATGATATTCTCATCGGCGGCAACCTCATTGAGGCTGTCCAACCCACGGGCAGCGCTGATGCCAGCCAATTCAAAAAGGTCATCGACGGCAGCGGCTTGCTGGCAATGCCGGGGCTTATCAACACCCACGCTCATGTGCCGATGGTCATCTTCCGCGGATTAGCCGAGGATGTCAACATTGAGCAGTGGTTTAATGATTATATGTGGCCTTTGGAGAGCAACCTTCAAGCCGAAGATGTCTATTGGGGAATGCAGTTGGGCTTGGCGGAGATGATACGTTCTGGTGTGACTTCAGTAGCCGATCATTATTTTTTCATGGATGAAGCCGCAAAAGCCGTCGATAAAGCTGGAACACGAGCATTGTTGGGCTGGGCAATCTTTGGCAACAACGGCACAGAAATGATCGAACGAACCGGACGCTTCATCACCGAATGGCAGGGCGCAGCCAACGGACGCATCCACACCATTATGGCTCCTCATTCGCCTTATTTGTGTGATGATGACTATCTCCGTGCTTGCGTCAAAAAGGCTAAAGAACTGCACGTCGGCATCCATATTCATGCCTCGGAAAATATGCAGCAGACGCAATCCAGTCTCGAAAAACGTGGATTGACCCCCATTCAAGTCTGCGAACAAACCGGCATACTCGATGGACAAACGATCATCGCGCACGGTTGCGGTGTACTGCCCGAAGACATGCCTATCCTTGCTAAGCACGAAGTCGGTTTTGCCCACGCCCCCAAAACCTATATGAAACTAGCGATGAAAACCGCTCCGGTCATCCAATTCCGCCAGAACGGTATTCCCGTAGGCTTGGCAACCGATGGCGCGGTCAGCAATAACACCCTCGATATTTTCGAGTCGCTGCGTCTGATGGCGCTCACCCAAAAGCAGGAAAATAACTCAGCAACCCTCATGCCCATTCCCGAAGCGCTTTATATCGCCACTCGTGAAAGCGCCCGTGTTTTCGGGCAACCAGACGACCTCGGTGCGCTCGATCCCGGTAACCTTGCTGATCTCATTTTGGTAAATTTGAACGGCATCCATCACCAACCGCTGCACAGTATGACCACCAGTTTGGTCTATAACGTTCGCGCCAGCGATGTCATGACCACCATTTGCGATGGCAATATCCTCATGGAAAATGGCAAACTCTTGACCTTAGACGAAGCCGAAATTGTCTCGCAGGTCAAAGCCTGCATGGAACGCGTCGCCCAACGTCAACCCGACAAACGCATCCAAGTCTATAACCCCTAGGCTGTTTAAGGCTTGTTTGTTTACTCGAACGATTTCTCAAACCCAACACCTGTTTTTGTAGGGGATTCATCCCTCCCGCATTTGCTCCCCTTCCCCTGTTACTACGGGCGGAAGGGGCTGGGGGTTAGGGGTCTGATCTTTTCTCCCTCACCTACGTCGCAAAATCACATAACCAACAACGCCTGCAATCACCGATGCAATTAAGATACCGATTTTTGCATCGTCTAAGGCATTTGACTCTGTGAATGCTAACGAAGCAACAAACAGCGACATGGTGAAACCAATACCACCTAAGCAAGCCACCCCCACCATTTGCCGCCAATTCACTTGGCTGGGTAAGGATGCAATACCGCTACGCTTCATGATCCAACTAGCGGCTAATATGCCAACCGGTTTTCCGATGACCAGTGCGATGATGATGCCAATCGTGACTGGCAGTAAACCTCCCGTCAACTTTTCCAGCGATATAACAACCCCCGCATTAGCAAATGCAAAAATGGGCATAATGATGAATGCACTCACATCCCGCAGCGAATGTTCGAGTCGCTGAAGGGGTGATTGGGTCTGTTCCAGAACGTGCTCCAACTCCAGCAGAACCGCTTCACGATCTTCATCAATTTCAGGCTCCTTGACCTCAAAGCGATGTAGAAGGGTTTGGATACGTTTTTGAAAGAGGTTGTCATCCGAATTACTCCGCGCAGGGATGGTGAGCGCCACCAATACCCCGGCAATCGTCGCATGAATGCCAGATTGCAAAAATGCAACCCATACAAAGATGCCCAATCCTAAATAAACGATTAGGCTTCGGATACCAATCATATTTGCAATTATCAGCAGGGCTAAAAGGCCAAAACCAATAGCCAGCGCACCGACATTGATGCCGCTGGAATAGAAGATGGCAATCACCAGAACAGCAATCAGGTCATCAATGATGGCTGTGGCGGTCACAAATACTTTCAGACTGTTCGGTATCCGGTCACCGAGCAGCGCAATCACACCCAAGGCAAACGCAATATCCGTTGCCATCGGGATACCCCAACCCTGTAGGTTACCGTTTTGAGCGTTAATAGCAACGTAAACCAACGCGGGTATGACAGCACCGCCAATCGCTGAGCCAATCGGTAAAAGGGCTGCCCGCATGTTGGACAGCTCGCCGACGAGAATTTCACGCTTAATCTCAAGCCCAACCAAGAGAAAAAAGATCGCCATCAGACCATCGTTAATCCAATGCAGCAGGCTTTCTTTCAGTTCAAAGCTGCCAATCGAAAGACCAATCGGCGTGTGTAGAAACGCTTCATAAGCATGATTCAACGTGGAGTTTGCCAATATCACAGCAATCGCTGTCACAATCAGCAGTACAATCCCTTGCGAAGCTGAACGCTTTAAAAAGTCTTCTAAAGGGCTGAATAGATGAACCAACCGGGTCTCACGCCACGTATTTGGCAAGTTTTGTTTCATAGGTTTATCCTTAATTACGGAATTGCATTATAGTGATAACAATTGAGAAAAAAGCATTAAAAACGGCTATGATCCCCATTAAGACGAGGCGTGATAAAACAGATAACTTAATGATACGTTTCAAACACATCACCAACACAGACTTCTTCGTAAGAAAGTTTATTTTCAGTTAACCCGACAAATGCTTCTCTAACCATTTATCAACTTTTGCCTCTACCCCACTCCCTCAAAATGGTTAGCACCAACCCCACGAAAGAGTTACAAAATGGTCGCCCAAAAGGTAACCCGTTCGATAAGGGTGTGCTATATGATTGTTGTAGGGGCGAGATTTATCCTGCCCGCGCGCTTTAAAATCCATTGCTGGCAGTGCCAATGCCGCCATTGCTCCCCCTGCCCTGTTACTACGGGGAAAGGGGCTGGGGGTTAGGGGTATTGTAAATATGACAAAAACCACCGATTCTCAACAACAACAGCATCAACAGCAACATTTGGCGTGGCGCTTTCGCCGCCTGTGCTGCATTTGCCGCTTGTTTCACTAAGGCGGATGCTTGAGCATCCGACGATCCGACGACGACATCTCCGACACAAAATGCACTTCCGAATCTGAAGAATCTGACGAAACTTCCGCATACTCGGCACTTCACTCCCTCAAATCCGCGTCATAAACCATTTTGGCGGTTGCAGTTTCCGAATCAAGCCAATTGTTTGATGATATTCATTTGGTTTTTCTCCCTGAGAATTTTTATTTACTCCCCTCTTCCATGAAATGGAGAGGGGGTGGGGGTGAGGACTTGACTTCCCATCGTTTACGCTGAAATCGCCGTGATAACCCTATAATGCAACTAAAGCTATTTGCACGAGGAGATCACGATGCAGCAGGTCGTACCAAACGTTTTCACATTCACAGGCTTAATCGCGGGACGTGTTTATATGCTGCAAGATGCAGACGGGCTAACACTGGTTGATACCAGTATCAGCCCAGCAGGTGATAAAATTCTGGCGCAGTTGCAACAAGCTGGACACAAACCCACCGACGTGAAGCGCATCCTGATTACCCACGCCCATCCAGATCACGTTGGCAGTCTGCCCAAACTCCAACAGGCAACTGGCGCGGAAGTCTGGTCTCATCCCTTAGAAAAACCGGTCATCGAAGGGAAACAATCTATCGAACGCCCACCAACGGGCTTGCGTCCACCAGTCGTCACACTCACGCCGGTTCCGGTCGCTCGTACCTTGAATGAGGATGAAATCCTGCCCATCCTCGGTGGTTTGCAAGTCCTTTATACTCCCGGTCATGCCCCCGGTCACATCTCCTTCTGGCAACCTGAACGCCGCCTGCTGATTACCGGTGACACCATATTCTATATGCTCAACCGCATGACGTTGCCTCTCGCTCCACTAACCGTTGATGCCGAAGCGAATAAACGCTCCATCAAAAAAATACTCGCCTTGAAACCTGATATTCTACTTTTTGGTCATGGCAATCCGATTGTTGGTCAGGCAGCCCTAACTTATGAACCCTTTGCCCGCCGTATCGGTATTTAATTCAATGAACAACAGCCGCCCGAACCTGTGCGGCTTGTATATATCGTTCGCCAGAAGATTGCGGTACTATTTCATTCATCACCTAAATCTAACGGAATAATGAAGTAGTACGGGGAGTGAACGGATGACGAACCGGATTCGGAATGGTGTTTTAGCGTTATTGCTGGTTTTGGTAGCCACAAGCGTGAGCATGGTTGGCGCACAGGAAAAAAACCTGACGATTTGGACGGTTTATAACTCGGACAGCCCGCAAAACGATCAAGATAAATGGATGGCAGCGCTGATTGGCGACTATAAAGCGGAAGGCGTAACACTTAATAACGTCACCCGCCCTTTTGATACCATTAGCACCGATTTGAATCTGGCGCTGCTGGCAGGCGGCGATGTGCCGGATGTCTCCTACGTCAGCGCGGCAGCCTTGAGTCCTTTTGCCATCAATGGCACACTGCTCGACCTGCGCGATTTCATCAGCCAAGCCTTATGGAAAGATGATCTCGATCCGGTCGCGTTAGCAGGCTGCACCGCTCCGACTGGCGAAGTGCTGTGCATCCCCACCACCATGGCGACTACCCTAACCTACTATTGGACAGATGCTTATCCCAAAGGCTACGACGGCAGCATCGAAGGACTCGCGGCAGATACCTCCACCAAGTATGCCATCACTGGCAAGAGCGCCGATGTTTTTGGTTTCGATGTCTTTTTCTTCCCGCTGTTGACCAGCTACGGTGTGAAGTTCGCCGACGATCAAGGGTTAGCGAGTTGGGCTTCGCCGGAAGCAGTCAAAGGTGTCGAAGCGATCCGCGCGTTGTACACAGCCGAAAAAATCCCTGATACGGCTCTAGCAACCGGCTTCGATTACGAAACCAACTTTAAGGATGGCTCGGCAGGCGCATTCCTTGCAGGTTCGTGGTCATATGTGTTCCTCAATCCCTTGAAAACTCCCGCTGGCAAAGACTATCCAGCCGACTCAACGGCTGTCGAGAAAGCACTCACGGCTGGCGACTTGCGGCTTGCCCCACCTATTCATAGTCAAGACGGTAAGCCAGCGACTCTGCTGGTACAAAACGGTTGGGCAATTCCCAAAGATTCAAAGGACATAGACGGTGCGAAAGCCTTCATTGATTGGGATATGACCACTGCCCGAAATGTCGCTTATGCCAAGTCCTATGGTGGACTGCCCACCCTCAAATCTGGATTAGCTGATGAAGCCTTCAAGACACCCTACTGGACTGGTGTAGCCGACCTTTTAGAGCAATATAGCGTAGCACCTCCAACCTTCTTTGACTCCAGCGCAGCCAAACAAAAATTTGCCGATACGGTGGTTGACCTCATCCAAAATCCCGACAAGGATATTATGACCGCCTTGCAAACCGCACAGGACGAATATAATGCCGAGGTCGCAGCTGCACGGGGATAAGAACCGATCTGTAGCATCACAAAAACTTGCCCCTCATTATAGTTGTCCCTGTTAAGCAAGGTATAATGAGGGCATCAGAAGGGAGCAGATGCGATGACTATTCAAGAGATGATTCAAGTGGCGAGGACGCTTTCAGTTGATGAACAGAAACAACTGATTAAGGCGCTGGTCGATATTGTCAACGAGCCGGAAGTCGAAGTGCCAAAGAAACGGAATTTGTTAGAATTGGCAGGACTTGGTGCAGAAATCTGGGAAGGGATTGATGCTCAAGAATATGTAAACCAACTTCGCAGTGAGTGGGATCACCGTCCATGAAGTTGCCTGATGCGTTGCGCGGAATCAGACTATTAGGTATTGATTCTGCCCCATTGATTTATCTGGTCGAGAAGCATCCAAGTTATTTTGATCAGATGGTGTTTATCCTTCGCTATATTAGCAGCGGCCCTATTTCAGCAGTTGGTTCGACCATGATTCTGACTGAAGTTCTAGCGCAACCATTGCGAATGGGAAAGACTGAACTCGTAACTGATTATGAGGACATTATACAAAACAGTATTGGCTTTAACCTGATTCATGTTGATGAAAAAATCGCCCGCAGAGCAGCGCATTTACGGGCGAAATACAACTTGAAGACTCCCGATGCGTTGCATGTGGCAACCGCTTTGGAATCACACTGTCAAGCATTTTTGACGAATGATATGGGGTTAAAACGCGTCACGGAAATACAGATATTGGTTTTGGATGAATTGGAAGTCAGCTAGTTTTCTTTAAGTAGTGATGACTTTGTTCAAGGGCGAGCCGGGGGTTCGCCCTTGTTGTGTGTGGTAGATAAGCGCAGGAGCAGACAACATATGGAGACAGCGTTGGATAAGGGACGCTTTCAGAAAACCGATACGCGCCGACCCAATTTGTTTTCAGGGCGTTTTGTTCCTCTGTGGTTTCTGCTGCCTGCCATTTTGATCTTGTTAATTCTACAAGTCTACCCGACGATTTACGCGTTTGTGTTAAGTCTCACCCGCCAGCGGCGTGGCGGATTTGACTTTGTAGGCTTACAAAACTTCCAACTCTTATTAGGCCAAAGCACCTTTCGCGAGAGTTTTGGGCGCACACTGATTTTTTCAGCATGGTACATCCTGCTGGTAATCGGGCTAGGGCTGCTGGTGGCACTGCTCATCAACCGAAGACTCAAGTACACCAGTTGGTATCTGGTAGCGATTTTTATCCCGTGGGTGCTTTCAGATGTGGTGGCTGGAACCATGTGGCGCTGGATGTTCTTGAAAGACTATGGGCTGGTTCAACAGTGGTTGACACCCTTATTTGGTCCTTCAATTTACGTCAATCCATCGGGCGCGATGGGCATCGTGATATTGGCTTCGGCATGGCGGGCAGTGGCCTTCACAGCCGTACTTTTCCTCGGCGCACTGCAAACCGTACCGCGCGAGGTCGAAGAAAGTGCTGCGTTGGATGGCGCGAACCGTCGACAAATATTCCTTCGTGTGATTTTCCCTCTTATACGACCGACGTTTTTAATCGCGGTACTGCTGACTTCCATGCGGAGTATCAACACCGTCGGGTTGATTTTAGCCACGACCAAAGGCGGGCCGGGTTACGCTACGACCACTGCTTCGGTCTATCTCTATCGCTCGGCATGGGGCGAGTCGAATTTCGCACGGGGCGCGGCAGTTTCGGTGCTGTTATTTTTGGTCAACCTTATCATCACGGTTGTTTATCTGCGCTTGCTGACTGACCGGAGCAATCAAGAGGTATGACTGGCATGGTACGCAGCCCACGTGAGAAACGTTTGGATACGCTCAGCACCCATACCATCCTGCTGGCATTGGCGCTGGTGTTCATTTTTCCGGTGTTTTATACCCTGACGACCTCCTTTAAATCAAAGGGTGATGTGCTGACCACCCCGCCGAGCATCCTGCCGCGCACCTTCTCCTTGGAAGGGTACGACACGGTGATTAACGGTAGTGATATGGTCACACATTATCTACCAAATACCTTCATCAACTCCTTTTTCTCGTCCCTGCTGGTTGTGCCGTTGGCAGGCTTAGCGGCTTATACTTTCTCGCGTTACCGTTTTCGGGGGAGCCGGACACTCGAACTGCTGATCCTCGGCTTGATGATGATCCCACGATTAACCAACCTCCTGCCTTTGTACCGGATGGCAAGCGATGTGGGCCTACTCAATACACATGAATTGATGGTAGCCGTTTATACAGCGGGCGGACTCCCGTTTAGCATCTGGATTATACGGGCGTTCTTCGACGCGATCCCAACCGAGATGGAAGAGGCGGCGTTGATTGATGGCTGTACACCGTTCGGGGCGCTGTGGCGGATTGTGGTGCCGTTGGCTTTACCGGGGTTATTCGCGGCCTTCCTGTTGAACTTCGTGGATACTTGGAACGAGTTCTTATTCGCGGTGGTGCTGGCGATTGGGAGCAAGACCGCGACAGTCGGTTTGTACGACTTCCAATCTTCGTTTGAAGTGGCCTACCACGTATGGGCAGCAGCGGCGATCATCATTATGATTCCGGTGCTGGCCTTGTTTTTGGCGATGCGGGATGTGTTTTTCCGAGCGATGTTGGATGGTGCGCTCAAAGGATAAAAGAAAGTACTGAGTTCTGAGTGCCGAGTACTGAGCAAAGTCGTCAGTCGATAGCTTATAGTCTCCAGCTTAAAGGCAGTTTCAAGTTACAAGAGAAAAAACAGTTGAGTCGCCATTTTTAATTGGCGATTTTTGGCAAATTGGGTGCAGTTTTGATGGCGATGTTGCCAAATCGAGTGTCTTTTCGGCGGATGGCTCGGCTAGAACCGTTGCAATTTTGGCGATGGGGCTGCCGCCGCCAAGATTGCCATTGGCATATTTCACTTTAGTCTTTTAGTGAGAGCCAATCGACCAGCGACAGTCCCAAACGCTGCGCCAGCTTATAGGCATGGTCAAGATTTAAGGCGCTTTCGCCACGTTCATACTGTTCGACCACATCGTACTGAATATCCAATTCGTCGCTGATTTGATTTCTATTCAAGCCGGCTGTTATCCGTGCTTGTTGCAAAGCTGCACCAATAGACACATTGCGTGGATCAATGTTCCACCAGCGCAGCCAACTTACAACCTGATACCATGCCACATATGACCAAGCGTAACCCATGTAAATGGCGACTGGCGCTAAATCCAACCATGGAAGCCAATCGCTACCTTTGGTCGTGACCGCCAGATAGTTATAAAGGAAGGATTGCCACGTCACCAAATAGCTAAAACGCAAAGTCAACCTGCGTAATGGCGAGTCTTCCAACAAGGCGACCACTGGCAGTATCCAGATGACGTACCAGCCGAAGAACCATAATGAAACCACTAGCAAGTAAAACAACAAGACACGCCCCACCACTCGAACCGGCAGCAGCGCATCTTGACGGTCATCACGCAGCAAGATGACACACTGCCATAGATAAAATAGAGCAAACAGAACCAGTGATCCGTTCGCCAAAAGCGCATTGGTTAGAGGTGTGTCGGCAGGGCTGGTTTCAATCGGCTTATGATCCAGCGTAGGCAGCAGCAATTCGCGCATCACGGTGGCGACTGATCCGGTGTACATACGATCACGCCGTTCTAAGCGCAGCGTTTCCCAGCCATGCCAATAAGGGGCATAAGCGGCTACAGCCAGCAGCAGACTCAAGCTTGCCGACAAAATCAGGTAGCGTAATCGCAGCGAGCCATGCAGTTGACGTAAGGCAATAATGGCGACAATCGGTACGAGCATCAGCGGGATAAATTTGAGCAGTGTGCCGATTACCAGCGCCAATGTGGCTGAGACATACCAGCGCCGTATCAGGCAGTACATCGCCAGAGCAATTGCGGCAGCCATTAAAGCGTCATGATGACCGATTCCGGCTGTCATAAAAAGCAGAAGCGGATTCCACATAAATAAATAAAGTCCACCGGGCAACCGACGTGGCGCAATCTGGATTAAGGCCAGCCCGATAAAAAGCGATGCTAGACCATAGCCTGCGATGGTCAATAATTTAAATGCAATGATGTTGGTGGTGCGCTCGTCACCTGCCAGCTTACTTGCTATTCCCGCCAGCGATTCCCACAGCGGGCCATAAGCGGAAGGGACGCTGCGCCACGAGGTGAAATCGAAGAAGGCATCCTGTTTAATCTCATTCGGCACATCTTTAAGCGGGTTTAAATCATATATGGCGGTCATACGTCCACGTATGATGTAATCGTAGATGTCACTGGCATCAGCAGGATACATCTGCAACAGGATGAGATTAAACCCCACGCTAAAACCAACAATGATAATCAGAAACCAGCGCTGCGACATACCGCGTACAATGCGATACCCCAACCAATAGCAGGCAAAAAGCAGGATGAAAGTGACGATATACAGCAGTGCGCCGTCATTGGAAAACTGATTGAGGGTCGCAATGGATTGGCGATGAAGATCACCAAATTGGCTTAAACTGTAGCGTCCAGCTAATCCAAAATAGAAAATGAGACTGGCCGCTATACCGCATAAAATAAGCCCTATAACTGCTGTAATCGGACGGCGTTGAGACACGGTGATGCTTTCTTGGAGAGCAGCGAACAACCCTCACAAAACTAGAATGGTGATTGTTATAACTTGTGGGGAACCGAAAATAAAACCAAATAATGTTTGATAACGAAAAATTCCCGGCTACTGTAAACATCTGTAGGGGCAGGATTATGGCAATTTACATATTAAAGTGGTAATCAAAGGTCGAGAACAGCGTTCATTTAACCATTGATTTTCGCAGGGCTGAGGCGCGCCTCAGCCGCTGACTAAATACCATACTAATTCGTAAATCACCATAATCCCGACCGCGCTCTTTAACAGGCTAAACTTGGCAATCTATCCAATCATTTGAACTCATTTTTGGAAGTCCATGAGCAAGATTGTAGACCGATTTACAAAGTGAGACAAAATTGGGAACAAAAATTCTATCACGAATTCTCAGTTTTGAACGTTCGAACTCCGTTTCAACTTCCAAACGTTATCTTCATAAATGGCCTCAAAACAGCCTCTTTTGACCTGCTCTACCTGCAAAGCAGGACATTTTGGGTTGTCTCTCCCTCAAACATCATAATCTTTCATCGGAATTTGACCTGCTATCCCCTGTTTATCACACCTATCGCTCCCTTAACTTTTAAAAATCCACTACCAACCATCCAACAGCCTGATTTTGACTGCCAACCTATTGGTATTGATCTTCCATCGTCTAACTTCTAACTTCTGACTTCTGACTTGTAACTTGTAACTTCTGACTTCTGACTTCTGACTTGTGGCTTCTAACTTCTGACTTGTAACTTGTAACTTCTGACTTGTAACTTGTAACTTCTGACTTCTAACTTGTAACTTCCACCCCATAAACCCAATTTGATCATCCGTCAATCGCTAAAATCTTTACTTTTTTAATAGGCTGTGTTATATTGTCCCTCATCAGCGCATATACCGCGTTCCATTCCCACTCAAATTTGAAGGAACGTACCACTTAGGCACAGCCATTTAGCTGTGTTTTTATGTTTTAGGGCTATATCACTGCGGAAATGTGAGGTTTGGCTGAGATGAATGATGTGCAATATCTGACTCAAGAAGGCATGATCGAAAT
>JBBQLX010000100.1:0-22682 GCA_038328375.1 Aggregatilineales bacterium
TGCTAACAAATATTTCTAACTCAACGCAAGCGGTTATAAATTTTCTACCCGAAGCCGAATTGCTCACCATGTGACCAACAGCGCCATTACAAGCATACCACTCACTAGCACAACTGCCATAAAAACGTTGGACAATCCACCTATACGTACCATTTGTGTCGAGTCTATGAGGTGGCGAAATCAAATAGGGTGGTGCGATTCCATCGGACTTTCTGATGAACGTCATCCCTCTTAAAAATACCGAATTCTTGCCACTTTCCAAAATTTCCTTTTTATTTCGCCCTAAGCAAAGCTACTCCTCAATTTTCAATCCCTTCAAACACTGTAGAATCAAATAAAATAAATCTATAACAGGGCATAAATTAATGTTTTTCAGGATGAAACCAAGCTTAGATGAACAATTGGAGCAGTTACAGGCCGAATGGTCACACTTCAATCCACTTATCGGCGGTTGGCCTACCCGTATCCATAATGCAAGCGAACTACAAGTAATCAAAAAACGCTGGGATGCTAGCTTTAAAATTGCTAATTCGCTGCTCAAACAATATCCCGATTCAATTGCCGCAAAATACTTGTTGGCTGATTTTCTCCGCATGGGACACAATATTGATATTGCCAATGCAGCACAAGCCAGCCAAACACTCTTAAAAGAAATAATCCAAACCGATCCCAACCATTTTGGGGCATACTATAGTTTGGCAAGTTTATATATCAGTGCCGAGATCAAACTGGCTCCTCGTGCTGAACAGTTATTCCTCAAAGCCAAAAAGCTTGCCCTTCCTAAGATCCTTCCTAGCATCGATCAAGGGTTAGGTTTTGCGTGTCTTTATCAAAATAAAATTCCCGATGCTATTGCCTATTTCGAAAACTACCTTCGCCTGAAAAAAGATCCTGAAATTCAAGAATTGCTCGACGGGCTAAAATCCGGCAAACAATTAACGCTGGTCAATCAAGATTTGTCAGGCAAAAAGACGCTAACTTCACACGAATGATAACGAAACATGAATGAACTGGATAAATATCGCCACATGTGGACAACTCAGCGCGACGAATACCTATTAATCCAGTATGTTGATCAATTTACAGGCGTGACAACTACGCAATTTTGAGATAAAGTCTCATGGCAGCATGATGATGGAAGATGGCAAGTTAGAAAATCAAATCGTCGAGGAAATGCTGAAAAACAGCGTTAAAGTAGTTGATAAAGTGCCAAGATGCGGAAGATTAAGATGTGTATCACCTAATTGACTTTACATGAGAATACACGATGACATCCAACAAAGATAACGAAATAAGTTCGCTTGAAGACGCACTAGAAGATGCAGCAGCACTTTGGCGTGGAACCTATTCCGACGAGGCCATTAAAGAATATCATGACATCATGAAACAACTTTATGAACTTGGCTGGGATGGGCGGCTCACAATCCAAAGTTTATTACCTGACCGTCTAATGTACATAAAAAGAAATGGACCCTGTTAATTTGATTGCATGTGAAGCCAATTGACAAATTTTGCTTTGCCCTCTAAGGTTTCTTTTCACAAACTTTCGTTACTATTTTCTATCCATTTATCAACCTTCACATACCACGCGCTCCCTCAAAATGGTTTGCGCCAACACTCAAAAAGAGTTACTAAATGTTCTTCCAAAATGTAACCCGTTTCATTCTCAAATCGAATACACTGTCTATGGGGTCTTTGTACGGTCGTAGATATCGCTGGCAAGCCCTCTCCCACGCACCTTAACATCACATCAAATTGGCAAATCAGGCGCAAAACCCATCTTCGCAATTGCCGCTTAATTCGCTTTGTGCGGTCGCAGATACCGTGGGTAAACCCTCTCCCACGCAGCTTAACATCGCACCATTTGTTGTAAATGTGACAAAAACGGACTTGTCACAACTGCAACATTTCGAATGACTTCCATTTCGATTTGGCGATGAGTAGGCTCTGTGGCGGTCGACGACGACACCGACGACAAAAAGGTGTTCAGAATCTGAAGAATGCGATGAGATTTCCGAATCTTCTCCCGTGATAGCGATTCAGAAACTTCAAAATCTGCACCGCCAAAAGCACTTTGTATGTGGCAATGCCGCCGCCACTGCCGCCATAAAACAAAAAAGAGCGATCACACGCCCTTTTCTGGAATCTATCGACTAAAGACTACTGACTTGCCAACAATGCTTCGACTTCCGCCCGTGTCGGCATACTCGGCGCAGTTCCCATCTTGGTGACGCTCAAACCCGCCACCGCGTTCCCAAACCGAATGGCATCTTCGAGGCTCTTGCCCTCGCCCAGCGCCACGGCGAAACCACCGTTAAAAGCATCGCCCGCGCCTGTGGTATCCACTGCTTTCACCTTAAAAATTGGGACGGTTCCTTGTCCCTCGGCGTTCAACCACATTGCTCCCTGCGAACCGAGCGTCACCACGGCTGTTTGTCCCTCACGCGTCAGCAGTGACCGTGCCGCAGCCGCATAATCACCACTCTTCCCACTCAAGACTTCCAGTTCAGTTTCATTGGGTGTCAGATAATCCGCCAGCGCCACCACATCTGCCGACAACTTTCCAGCAGGCGCAGGGTTCAAAATGGTCTTCACGCCTTTAGCCTTTGCCACCTTCATCACATATTCCACAATGTCATAGTTGATTTCCAACTGCACGATCATCACATCAGCCCCGGCAATCACATCCGCCGCGCGATCAATGTCAGCCTTGGTGATCTTCAAGTTCGCTCCCAGAATGACAACAATACTATTTTCGCCTTTGTCGTCCACCCATATCGGCGCAACACCTGTCGCATGGTCTGGATCGCGGCTCACAAACTCGGTGTTGATGCCCTCCCCCTTCCAGAAATCGAGTGCCGCCTGTGCGAACACATCCTCACCTACCCGCCCAATAAAGGTCACATCAGCCCCAAGCCGAGCCGCCGCCACCGCTTGATTTGAGCCTTTACCCCCCGGCCCTGTCTTGAAGGTATGCCCACCCAACGTCTCACCCGGACGCGGCATCCGTTCCATATAAGCCGTCAAATCCATATTAAAACTGCCGACCACCACAATTTTCGCTGGCATAAAATTCATCCTCAATAAAGGTATTTCGTTAAGTATTTGTGGAATTATAGCGTGGTTAAAAGTGACTGGCACAAACCGTAGGTAAATAATCCAACATAAATCACAGCATCATATGAATAAACTTTTTACCATTGGTTAAATTCAAAACATAATCACAGGTATTTTCCATGATAAAAACCGAAGCGCGTATCATGCAAGCTCTCTATCAATCCGACGAAGTTCCGGTAGATAATGAGCGTCGCGCCTTTCTCGCTCAAAAAGGAAAAATCCTATACGCCAAATATTGTGGCACACAAGGTCATGGCATTTGTTCTGAGAGTTTCGCGGAATATCACATCTGGCGAGGGGAATATGTGGTCGCGCAAGATTTTCTGGTCTATCTCGAAGCACAGCTTACCAACTTACAAGTCATATCAAACACTGATGAACAGGCTGCCTACCAACTGACCATTACTCAAGGATTGGTTGACCGAATTAAATCTTTGCTGGGTGAAACTCAATCGCTAATTGTAGTCTAGCCGCTATCATTGGCGCTCGTTCCCAAAATCCGGCACAATAAGCTCAAAATTGCTTAAACAAATTGGAGCTTATTGCGATGGAAATCCGTTTAGATGGAAAAAGAGCTTTAGTGACTGGCGCGGGCAAAGGCATCGGTCGCGAAATCGTTAAAGTATTAACCGAGTGTGGCGCTCACGTGGTCGCTGTCAGCCGCACCCAATCTGACCTCGACAGCCTCAAAGCGGAAACGGGCTGCTCAACCATTCTGGGTGATATCACCAGTGCCGAAGGCGCCAAACAAGCTGCCGAAGCCGCTGGCGATATTGATCTGCTGGTCAACAATGCGGGTATTGCCCTGCTCGCACCTTTCCTTGAAGTCACTGTTCAAGACTTCGACGACACGATAGCGGTCAATCTCCGTGCGGCTTTAATTATTGGTCAAGTTGTCGCCAAGGGAATGATCGCTCGTGGCAAAGGTGGGGCAATCGTCAATGTATCCAGTCAAGCCGGAGTTGCCGCCATCGCCGATCACACTGCTTACTGCGCTTCCAAAGCAGGACTCGATCATCTTACACGCGTCATGGCGCTTGAACTCGGCCCGCACCAAATCCGTGTCAACAGTGTCAATCCAACTGTGATCTTGACTCCGATGGGCGAAAAAGTATGGGGCGCTCCCGAAAAAGGTGGACCGATGCTGGCAAAAATTCCGCTGGGGCGCTTCGGCTACCCGATCCACGTCGCACAAGCTGTTGCCTACTTGCTCAGTGACCAATCGGACATGATCAACGGCATCATCATGCCCATTGATGGCGGTTATCTGGTAGGGTAGTTAGTAAGCTAACTTTCTCCAAGTTTGTGCCAACAGTTCGAACTATCAGAGTAAGTGAGTGACGCTTAAACCAGTTCTCGTTCTGGTTCTGGAATAGCCATATCTGTTTCTAGAGCTGTTTCTAACCACAACCGTTTGGCATCATCTAACATCAGCAAAGCATCTTCTCGGCTGGTGCCATTCGTCATACATCCTTTCAGCAGCGGAATTTTCACAAACCAATTCCCATCCTCGTCTGGCGTAAGTTCGATGGTATAAGGGAGAGACAGATAGTATTCAAGAGTTTTAGGAGTCATTATGTTCATCCTTTTCTTGATTCTCGCTTAATCGAATGATTTCATCAATGAGCTTTATTGCTTCCCGTACATATGCAGTTCCAATCGGCCTAGCATAGGGTATCACAAGAAGAATATCTTCGTCACCAACTTTCACCTGAAATGAATGATGGCTTCCACTTGATCGCTTGAGAACAAAACCGTATTCTTCGATTATAGTATGTAACTCATCAAACTGTACATTCTTGGGATTTTGTCTAATCCTCAGTAAGCGCTTTTCCCGTTTAGTCATAAATCTGCCTTCTCAACCCAATCGCCTGCTGGCATTTTCTCGCCTGCCCGTAACGCAACCTTTAGTCGATTCTCAGCAGGAGTAATCGGGCAGCTCCAACCGTCGGAATAGGCACAGTAGGGATTATAAGCATTATTCAGGTCGATGTGAAAACGGTTGTCGCCGAGATATTCCGGTTCAAGGTAACGCCCTGCCGGATAGGTTTCCGTCCCTGCGCCTGCATCGACAAATGGCAGGAAGAAACCATAATCAGCTTCGTACAATGTCAGTGTGACTTCCTGCCCGTCCATTGTAAAGTTGAACGTCCCATAACGCTTAAACCGTCGAACTTCCCCGGTCGTCGTCTGGATGTTTACAAATTGACCATCGCCAAACGGTTCAATGGTAACTTTTAGATCAAGCTCAGGGTTGTAATCGTAATAACTCAGTCTGGTGAATTTATCCTGCTGTTCAGGTGTCAGTGGCGATTGAGGACTGTCTCGAAAGAAGTCATCTTTTTGGCGACGTTCTAATTGGAGCTTCGTATTATCCATTGCGGTTAATCCTCTCTAGCCAGTCTGAAATAGCATTCCGGTGGAAACAAAAAGGGCAAGCGCTGTGCTTGCCCCATTCGTGCGGAAAGGGAGGGATTCGAACCCTCGATAGCCTTACGGCTATTCTCGTTTTCGAGACGAGCCCATTCAACCACTCTGGCACCTCTCCAATAAATCCCATTATAAGTGAAACCCCCACGGTTGAAAATGCCTGTTTTTAGGCCGCTTGACGATCAATAGCTACAGCGCTATAGTCGCTACAATTTAATTTCTTTGTGGAGGTAAAGATGGAATTTCTTACATTAAACCCTATCATCTGTATTGGCTGGATCATCGTTGGCGCAATTGCAGGCGGCTTAGCGCGACAGATCATGGGGTCAAAAGACCAGCCCTTTATCAATGATATGGTTTTGGGTTTAGTCGGCTCGATTGTCGGTGGATTTGTCGCGGGATTACTAGGGATTGGCGGGCCAGACGGCGGCCTCAGTCGTGTCATTGTCAATCTAGTGATTTCTGTAATTGGTGCGATTATTGTTATCTACATCGGGCGCATGATACGCGGACGACGTTAAGCTAACTTTGATTGTGTAAAGATGAATACACATCTATCCACCTTTTTAATGCCGCTGACCATCGGCACGTAAGGCTGCGAAAAAGGCGCGTAAATAGCTGGCGGCTTCCTCAGCCATTAAACCGGCACTCACTTCTACATGATGGTTCAGTTGAGGGTGCTGCAAGATGTTCATGATGCTTCCCCCTGCCCCCGCTTTGGGATCAGTAGTGGCATAGACCAGACGCGGCAGCCGTGCCAAAACCATCGCGCCAGCACACATCGCACACGGTTCGAGCGTACAGTAGAGTGTCACACCTTCTAGTCGCCAATGACCAACTACATGGGCGGCTTCCCGTAAAGCCAGCATCTCGGCATGGGCAGTTGGGTCTTGGTCGCGCTCACGAGCGTTATAACCTCTCCCGATAATTTCCCCGTTCCGCACAGCAATCGCCCCAATCGGCACATCGCTTCGTTCGAGGGCTTTCAACGCTTCATCCAAAGCAAGCCGCATAAAATAGGCATCATCCATTACAGGTCGTTCCATTCATCCTCTTCATCAAGCTTTGTCCGCAAACGATCCTTCGCATTGGCAGCAAAATCTTCAACGTGGGTAATCTTACGCGCCAAGCCATTTACCGGATCAGCAGGCTGCCGGGGTTGCGGCATTCGTGGTACCGGCAGCTTAAAACTACGTTTTCTGAACGAGCGCCATTCTAACCAGACAGCGCCAACCAATAGAAGTCCTGATGCTGCTCCACTTTTCCAAGCCGTATCATCCACTGAATCAACGTAACCGGGAACAGTAAAGTAAGGCACTACTGCCCCGCCTGTTGATTCAACGATCTGATAGAAATCAGCATCTACATTAGTATTTACACGCACATAAACCCAAAGAGGTCGATTAAGAAGTTTAGCTGCCCGTGCGTAATCGCTAATTTGATCAAATTCTCTACCTGTGTAAAGCAAATTACGCGCATTCTTAGACTCGGCTATAAACCCCGGTGCAATAAAATCTGGAACACGATAATCAGATTGCAAATCAGGGATTGGAAAACAGACATTACACGACTTACGATTTGAAGAAATCACAGCATCTTTGCAAAGACACTGTCGTTCGGCAGAGTCATTATTATTTGTTAGGCGTAAATCATAGGCAATTATTCGCTCGGCATCATTTCCAATGGCCTGCCCATCGCCCTGCCGTGTGGTAAGCGGCGTTTCGCTCGAATAACGTCGATGTGTAGGATTAGGGGCAGTGATGTTCATTAAGAGGATTATCGAGACAACCAACATAAACATCGCAAGAGCCAGCACTATTCGACGTAAGCGTTTCAATACACACCTCAGGTTATATCCATCTATAAATAAGGATACAACCGTGAGATGCTAAAACATACTTAATTGTTGCGGCTCGTCAGGGTCTTTTGGCTTAGGCTCTGCTTCTACAGGCGCTTCGTCTAATTGTTCTGGTTCAAGCTCAGCTTCTACTTCTGGCAAGCTATCGCTCTCACCCAGTAATTCTGCTTCAACAAGCACTTCTTCCTCGCCTAATAGCTCAAGTACACCTTCTGCTTCCAGCAAACTATCACTCTCACTGGGCAATTCTGCTTCCACCGATGGGGTTATTTCGACTGAAGCAGACACAATATCAATTGGGATATTGTAAATTTGTGGCTCAACAACTTCCGTTGCGGCATGTTGATGGTCATGAGCTTCGAGAACATCCAAGTTAGGCACAAAATCCGCGCCTACATCATCAATGTGCATGGTGGCGCGTACACGCAGTTCAGCTAACTGCGAGTCACTAAAACCCGCGCTGTGCATCACAATCGAGAGTGACGGTTCTGTCACCTTGTCGTTGATGCGAATCACATGCATGTAATGGGCTTCAAGGCATTCCACCCATTCGTCAGCAAAAATATTCTCAGACATAGGGCATTGTTTAACTTAACTACTTAAACGTTGACGGTTAGTGTACAGCCAAAATCAGGACGGTGCTAGATAGTGTGCTTACAACCCAAGCCGGAACTGTTCATAGCCGCTGGAATGAACTTCAAATGATTGCTTAAAGGCCGGAATATCGACCTGTAGACCGAAGCGCTGACGTAACCCCGCTGCTAATGCGTTGGCGGCTTCCAGCTCACCGTGTACCAAAAATGTCCGGCGTGGCATCCGTGTCATAGGCGCAACCCATGACAGCAATTCTTCGTGGTCGGCGTGACCACTGAAACCATTCAACACCTCAACTTGTGCATTAACATGATACTTCTCGCCAAAAATGTTGACGATTTTCTCACCATCGACCAACCGCCGACCAAGTGTTTCTGGTGCTTGCCAACCCACAATCATGATGGTGGTACGGCGATCTTCAATGTTGTTCTTCAAGTGATGCAAAATGCGCCCGGTTTCTGCCATGCCGCTGGCGCTGATGATAATGGCAGGTTCGAGTAAGAAGTTGAGCCGTTTGCTCTCCTCTAATGAACGGGTGTAATGTATATTTTCAAAACCGAACGGATCACGACTGCTACCGGTCTGCATTACGAATTGCTGAGTCTCGGCATCAAAGCACTCAGGATGTGTACGAAATACATCGGTAGTATTGACAGCCAGTGGACTATCGACATAAATCGGCAAACGAGGAATATCCCCTTTGGCTGCCATTTGATTAAGACTGTAAACCAACTGCTGGGTGCGTCCTACTGCAAAAGCCGGGACAATGATCTTGCCACCACGCCGATAAGTGGTATTGATAATGCGCTCAAGTTCCTTCTCCGCATCGGGATAAGGTTCATGGCTACGTCCGCCATAGGTGCTTTCCATTATAAGGATGTCAGCAAAATCAGGCGATTTAGGATCACGAATGATGGGAATACCTTTGCGACCAATATCACCGCTGAACACCAACCGAATGTTCTTTCCTTCTTGCTTATCCTCAATATCCAATACGACCGAAGCACTGCCCAACATATGCCCCGCATCAATAAATGTGACGGTGATTCCCGGTGCGATCAAGCGTGGACGATCATAACTCTGTGACGAAAAGTGGTTCAAACTAGCGGCAGCATCAGCCTGCGTATAAATAGGTTCAACGAGCGGCTCACCACGTTTCTTCTTGCGTTTGTTGACAAAATCAACGTCACGTTCTTGGATATGTCCACTATCCATCAGCATGACCCCGCACAAGTCGCGTGTCGCATGTGTGCAGAGCACATCACCCTTAAAACCGCTTTTAACAAGGTTGGGGATATTACCAGAATGGTCGATATGTGCATGGGAGAGGATCAGAACATCCACTTTACTGGCATCAAATGGCAAGTGAAGGTTACGTTCATAGGCTTCTGACCGTTTACCTTGATACAGGCCGCAGTCCAGCAGCAAACGCAAGCCGTTAACCTCAATCATATGTTGGGAACCGGTAACAGTTTGGGCAGCGCCATAAAAGGTAATTTGCATGATTATGTCCAGTACACAACAAATAAATATAGAACTTAACGCAAACTGATAAGGAATGAAAGACGTGGGGTAGTAATTGATTACGAAAACAAACTGGAATTAACCAGTCTGTAATGTAATTCGTGTAATTTTGTCACTTTTAGCGTCGAAAGATGGGAAGAGAGGTCTATAAACCTTCGGAGCGCAGTCGAACCATTAGCGTAACGATTTCCTCGCCGTAAGTCGCCAAACGCCACGGACCAATACCACGAATGCCGAGCAATCCATCTAATGTAGTCGGCGCTTTGATCGCCAATCCCCACAATGCGTCCTTGGTGAGAATAACGTCCGACTCGACCCCGCGTGATTCAGCCCGTTCTCGCCGCCAATCGCGTAACGCTGTAAAACGTTCAGCAACAACGGGGTCAACAACTGGCGTTCGACGAGGACGCTGCGGCAATTGGGTATGTTTGCCACGCTCAATCGCTTGCAGCAGTTCTTGCGAGTAACGGTGCGCTATAACAACCGGCAAACCGCGTACTCGTTCCAGTTCATTGGCATTGCGTGGGGAAGCTTCCGCCATCGCCAAAAGCATTTTGTCCATAAATACCTTAAACGGTGGGCAGTCACGCTCTTTCGCCATGTCTTCACGTAGGATGTAAAGTTCCCGCAGGATTGCCGACTGGCGGCGGTTCAATCCCGACGGAATAGCCATGCGCCAGTAACCTTCGGGATCAAATATATGTTCAGGCGGCGTAACTTCGGAAGCCTCCATAAATGATTCCATTGCTTCTTCGGTTCGCCCATATTGTGCCAAAACTTCAATGAGTTTGTCGCGTAAAACGGGCAAATAATGAGTATCCATCTGGGCATAGAGCAACCCTTCCTCAGAAAGAGGACGCTGACCCCAATCGTCACGTTGGTGGCTTTTATCGGCATCTACACCACAATACTCAGCCAACAAACGGTTTAACCCAACCGCTTTTACACCGCAAACACGCGCGGCAACCATCGTGTCAAATAAGTTGACGAGTGTGAAACCATAATCGCGCTTGAGGCACATCAAATCATATTCTGCGGCGTGGAACACTTTCTCAATTTTGGGATCAACCAGTAATTCTCCCAAAGGAGTCATGTCCGCGATTCTCAGAGGGTCGATAATGTAGTCATGGCTGCGCGTAGAAAGCTGTATCAAACACACGCGTTCTTGATAGGCATAAAGACTATTCGACTCGGTATCTATCGCGAGCAAGGGTTCATTCCGCAGCTTCTTGACAAGCTGCTTAAGGTTTTTATCATGCTCGATGTAAAGTGCGGGAGGAAACGGCCAATCCATAATATAACGATTTCGACTTTCGCTGCTAAGAAACTGCAACCAACTGTAACATATGGCATCGAGACAACTATATAAGCATGAGGAGGTGTGTTCAAGGGCGGATCAAACGGCTCTAGCGAGATGGTACTAGCGCTAAAATTTCATTTTAGGAAGAAATAGGTGCATAACTACGGGTAATGAGTCAGAATGTTATGGGGTAATCTTGAAATTAAAGATAAGTCTATTTTGACTTGACCGGGGGATTGTGATATATTTTACATATGGTGAAGCCCCGCACCATTGAGATGATTCCTTACCAGCAAGCAAACTATTTTCTTCGTAAAAGAAAGATGTGTTTTTTTGCTGAATTGCGTTAAACTATCGCCTGTTTTTATGTAAGATGTTTGAGGAGTGCCGAGATGGCTACAGCAAGTGTAACGAAAGCACAGGCAGACAAGCCGATACAAACCCAAGTTATAGATATAAGCGCCCCTACCCGGCGTGAATTCCTATATTACATCTGGGGTGCTTCTATCGCACTGGTTCTAGGTGAAGCGACAGCCGGGCTCATTTGGTTCGCGCTTCCACGGTTTAAAGCAGGACAATTTGGTGGTGTGTTTACCTATCTTGCCAAAGATATTCCTGAACCGAACGCTGCACCGCTGAACATTCCTTCGGGACGGTTCTGGCTGGCAAACCCCATCAATGACGGGGTGGATCAAGAAGGATTTATAGCACTCTACGGTGTGTGTACACATCTGGGCTGCTTGCCGAAATGGGTGGATACCAATCACCGTTTTGAATGCCCTTGCCACGGTTCAAAGTATCAACTGGATGGTCACTGGATTGAAGGCCCTGCCCCACGCAGCTTTGACCGTTTTAAGTCCACGATCACCTTTGAAGATGGGACAACCGCCACAACCAACGATGTGGGCGATCCTATCCCGCTGAACGGCAGGAAAATTCTGAAAGTGGATATTAATACTGGTGCGCGTATTCGTCGCAGCGGTCACGTTTAAGGTTTATCAGCACTTAGTTTCGTTCGGCATTTTGAACTGAACGAGGAGCGTCTTATGTCCGTACTGCCTTTTCCATCGTTTCTGGATGACGTAAAAGAGAAGGGTCTTAAAAAGGCCGTCTTTGAACTCGTCGACGAATCGGTGGAACGTTTAACAGCGGGTCTGAACATTCAGGACATCCGCGAAGCGATGCGCGGCGAACCTGCCAGCCGCAAGCCAAACCCACGCTTGCAACCTCATGCTGACGGCTTCTGGTTGCATATGCGCCCGAGCTACTTCCATGCGGATATGACAGGTTTGTACCCTGAATTCCGGTTGGGCTGGCTTTCAACCTATCTCGTGTTTTTCGAGACGATCACCGGTATCTTGCTGATGGTATGGTACACGCCGTCGCCTGAAATCGCCTACAGCAATATGCTTGCGATTCAGAGTACTATTCCGCTGGGTCAGCTTATGCGTGATCTACACCGTTTGGGCGCAGAAGCGATGGTCTTAATCGTCTCGCTTCATATGGCGAGAACATTCTTCACAGGCTCCTATAAAAAGCCGCGACAATTTACGTGGTTCACAGGGCTTCTCCTGCTGGCAATCACTGGTTTCTTGAGCTTCAGCGGTTACTTGCTGCCATGGGATCAGTTGGCATTGTGGGCGGTCACCATCGGTGCGTCGATGATCGAAGCGACACCCCCACAAATCGTCGGTGATAACCTGAACCTTCTGCTGCGCGGTGGCCCGGACATCGGCGCAAACGGTATTCTACGCTTCTACTTGCTACATGTGTTGGCACTGCCTGCGCTGCTGTTCGTCTTTACCGGTGTCCACTATTACAAAGTAATCGTGCATGGTCACAGCTTGCCACCGAAGAAAGAAAACATCGGTGAAGATACAGCCAAGCGTGTGCCGTTAGACAAACGTGTTTACTTCACACCGGATGTATTGACCAGCGAATTGATGTGGATCGGTGTAACGACACTCATTTTCGTGGTGCTGTGTATCTGGTTCTACGATGCGCCGCTGGAACTTCATGCTGACCCGCAAGTCACACCACTCGGTACAACAGCCCCTTGGTACTTCCTCTGGATTCAAGGCGCGTTGAAACTCGGTGATAAGGTGTTCTTCGGTATCATCTTCCCGACGATCATCTTGGGTGTGTTGGCAGTCTGGCCTTACTTAGATGTGACACCTAGCCGACGTTTCGCAGACCGACGCTTTGCCATCACCTTCTTCCTAGCATTGATTTCCTTCATCACCTGCTTAAGCTACATGGGTTTGGCAAAGTTTGGTGTCGAAACATCACCCGATACGGAAATCCTCCATGAACTTCTGTATCCGCCGCAGCATAGTCATGTTGGAGCACTGCTGCCCATCCCATATGAGCAGCTTGTACCGGGTATGTATATTACCCGTCAGGTCGAAGGCGATCCGGCAGATGGAGCGAATATCGTAGCTGCATTCAATCAGGAAATTGCCCAACCCTACACTGGCACCATCAACTCGCCTGCTATTGTGACTGGTGCAGCGAATGCCAAGACAACTGTTGGCGATGGCTTGCTCGATGTTGTCACCGACCAAAAACTGGCTGTGAGCGCGGTTAGCTTCAAAGAAGTACCCAGTGATGCACCGGAACTGCTGCATGTACTACATCTTTTCGATGAAGATATTGAGGCCAACACCAATTATCTGGTCAACGGTTGGGGCGCGATCATCATCACCCAGAATCAGAATAATCTGAAGCGGGCTGATCTGGTGATTAGTTGGAATGAAGTGCAAGTTGAGGGTGGTAAGCCTAAGCTGGATGCCAGCGGCAAGCCCATACTGGCACTAGACGCGAATGGTAATCCAATTGTTCGCTACAAGACCGACCATGTGTTCATTCACAAGGACGCGTTGTACTTCGGACACTAAAAATGTATAGCAAGGGCGCTGTATTAAGCGCCCTTTAGCAATCATTAACCAATACTTTGGTTGTACTCAGGATTAATTGAATATGTTTGAACGAATGCTTGTAGGAAAAATTGAAAACCGTATCACTGTAGGATTGATTTCCCTCGTGTTGATTATGGTGTTTCTGGGATGGGCAGCGATTAACGAAGGCGGGCGTATGCAAGCCTTCCAACAAATGGAAAGTGCGCGTTCAATTGAGCAGGGTGCGATGCTCTTCGCCGCCAACTGCACCACCTGTCACGGTCTAGACGGACGTGGTTTGGCTGGTAAAGCGCCGGGGTTGAATAACCCGATGCTGTTTGGTCATGACTTTTACCCGGATGTGACCAAACAAATCAGCAACTTGACTGGTGAGAAGAAAACACTGACCGACGAGAAGAACGCGGCAGGTACAACCGACGCACGCAAGACAGAAATTGATGCCCGTGTCACTGAAATCGACACGACGATTACTGGTCTGGATGCCAAGCGCACAGCAGATACTAAGTTAGCAGTCGATAAAGGCTATAACCCGACAGATGTAAGCTACAGCCGCTTGCTCGAAGTCGGTTGGTCTGGAACATTGGACTCGTTCATTCTGACGACACTCATTCATGGTCGTCCCGTCAGCAGCAATTACTGGCCTCAGGCCATGCCTGCATGGTCACAAACGGCTGGCGGCCCACTGCGCCAAGATCAATTGGAAAACATTGTTGCTTACATCAAGAACTGGGATAAGGGCGACAATTGGACGCTGGATGATTTGTATGCGGTCAATCAGTTCCCAATTTTGCCAGAAGATGCTGGCCCAATTAGAGAGCAACTCAGGCAGGCAATTGCCAATGGTGGTACAGTTCCCCAACCTGTTGGTACCGATGTAAAAGCGATTGCTGCGGAAGTCGCTAAACTTACAGGCGATCCGGCGAAGGGTGAACAACTGTATCATGCAGCTGCGCCTGCTACCTTAACGGGCCAGAACCTGCCCTGCACAGGTTGCCACCAGCAAGCCGCAAATGGTGTTGGTCCAATGACCAACGGCACCTACACGCGCGTGGTCAATGAGCGCCTCAAAGAACCACAATTCGCAGGATATACACCGGAAGAATACTTGATTGATAGTATTGTCAATCCGGCAGATTACATTGTTCCGGGCTTCCAGAATGTGATGGTTCCGAACTTGGGTACTGAAGTTTTGAACGCTCAGGACTTGGCGGATATTCTGGCCTATCTAAAGACGGAGAATCAGTAAACTTTCTCCAAGAGATTGTTGATAAAACCCTCGGTCATAAGCCGGGGGTTTTTTGTGCCTTGTGGCATCCGTTTAGATGGGTGTAGCATCATCTAGGCCGGTCTGACATCTCACAACAGATTCACAGATTAACTGGCAGAAACGGAGCTGATGTGATTTTTAAGCGAACAGCTAGAACAGGCATACTCGCCTTTATTGGAATGATTTTCATTAGTGTGGGTTTGGTAATCGCACAGGATACGGCTACACCTAGTCCCACACCTGCCCTGCCCACTGGAACGCCCTCACCTGTCGAATTAACCTGTGATCCGGTAGCATTGATGAAACAGCAAAGTGATTTAGCGGCACAACTGGCCACCTTAAAACTGAATACCAGTGATGATGCGGGTAATTCACTGGACAAACTATTTAAAGTCGGTGAGGCTTACCAAGAATTAGCGCTAAACTGCGGCTATATTCCGGCAGACGCAGCAACTCGAACCGTCGGCAAAGATGTGACGCGAATCTTGAATACGCTCGGCACCGTTTATGGCGACCCGATTAACGGGCAAGTGCTTTACAATGGTGATATGGGATGTGCAGGCTGCCATTTAGGGGACGCGCCAATTGCCCCTCCAGTTGAAGGTACTTATACACGGATTGAAGAAGAACGCCTCAAAGACCCCTTGTTGGCAGGGTACACACCCGAACAATATTTGGTCGAGAGTATCGTCCAGCCTGCCCATTATGTTGTAACCGGTTTCCAGAATGTGATGCTGAACAACTTTGGCGACCGCTTGACCTTACAAGACTTGGCAGACTTAATCGCGTTTCTGGAAAGTCAGGATAGCTAAAGACGAAACGCTTAGGCTGCGGTACAATAGTCTTTATAAAGTCACGCTTATTCACATGAGGAGATAAAATGATGCTGCGTGCGAAACAGGTGCTGTTGATGGTTACACTATTCCTTTGTTTGGTCGCGCTTCCGGTATTCGCGCAAGATGCTGGCAGCACTGCCGTAGCAGCCGACAATAGTGGGGCAACCGGTATCACAACCTTGGTGATTCTATTTGGGCTGGGCGCGATGTTTGCAGTGGGTGGGATGCTATATGTGAAGGAACATGCCAAAAACGGTAAGGAAGTGGATTAAGATCACAAGCTTATCAGTCAATAATAGTTGGGCTAATGCGCTTGATAGTAATCTTAATCCAAATAAAAGCATGAGAGTTTAGCCCAGAGAGTTGCGATTCTGTGGGCTTTTTTGTAAGATTTTTCACAAGATACAAATTGATGTGACAAACAGCCTGTTTAATACAGACAAATTACAGCAATCTGTCATCGGCAAATTGCTAAGATGATATGATGAAACACCAATGCAAGTGAAAGGGATGTGGTATGACTGAAGCCACTTGGGAAAAACCGCAGCATTTAACGATGCCTGTTACCAAAATCGGGGGCGGACGCTATAAATTTCTAATCGGTGGTCTGTTGATTCTGGCGGCAGTCACCTATTTGATTATCAGCAGTACAACGGCTGGCGCGCGCTACTTTATCACCGTCAAAGAATTAGTGAGCGAGTCGCAGTATGCAGGGAAAACTATTCGCATCTCCGGCGCTGTGATCGGTGATACCATTCAATATGACGAGAAGAATCTGGTGATCAATTTCTCTATCGCCAACATCCCCTCGGACTACACCGATTTATCAAAGGCACTCTACCAATCGGTCAATGATCCTAATAGTATCCGTGTGCCTATCCACATCGTCGGGCAAGTCAAACCGGATTTATTGAAACATGAGGCACAAGCCATCCTCACAGGTTATCTCGACAAAAATGGTGTTTTCCAAGCAACCGAACTCTTGCTGAAATGCCCAACGCGCTTCCAAGAAGCGAACCCCGGTCAAAGTATTGTTCAGCCGGGTGCATAAACTATGCTGGCTGAACTTGGGCTGATTACAACCTTTCTGGCATTGGTCGCCGCACTGTACGCGATTGGTGCATCGTTCTACGCCGGACGTAAGCATTCCGATACGGTGCTGATTAGCGCACGAAACGCTGCCTTACTGACCTTTCCGCTGTTATTGACGGCAGCGCTGGCACTGGTGTTGGGGCTGGTCAACGGCGCATACCAGATGAGCTACGTCTGGACAGTCAGTAATCCGGGCACACCTCTTTTCTATCGCATCACGGCATTATGGGGGTCACAAAAAGGTTCACTGCTGTTTTGGACTCTCTTGATGAGCCTGTTCGCATTCGGTGCGTTGGTCTTTAACTGGCGCAGTCATCGTCGCTTAATGCCTTATGTGATTACCTATTTGATGGCGGTCGTCGCCTTCTTTCTGGTTTTGGTGCTGTTCTACGAGAATCCTTTCCAGCGCTGGTGGTTGTGGCCGGGTAAAGATGTGGCATGGAATGAAGCCTCTCTCAGCGCACAGCAAAAAACCTCACTTAACACGGTACTAACCGATCTCAAAGCCGATACCACCGCTAATATTGGTGGCACTAATTCGGGCGTGTCGGCTGTAAGCTGCGTTGATGAAGGCCGTGCAACTCAAGTGCGAGATGCATTAACGCAAGCGGGCATCACAGCGATTATTCAAACGCCCTATACCGACTGCATCCAAGAAGCCACACTGATTCCGGCGAATGCTCAAGCACCTGACCCGCAACGATTGGCACAAACGGCGAAGGGATTGAACCCGCTGCTGCGACACTTCGGCATGATTATTCATCCGCCGATGCTCTATTTAGGCTTCGTAGGCATGGTGATTCCTTTCGCCTTCGCGATGGCGGCGCTGGCCTCTGGTGATCTGTCAACGAACTGGATTAAAGCTACGCGTCGTTGGGCGCTCATCTCATGGCTGTTCCTCAGTCTAGGATTGATCCTCGGTGGACGCTGGGCTTATGATGTGTTGGGATGGGGGGGCTACTGGGGCTGGGATCCGGTTGAGAACGCGGCCTTCCTGCCGTGGTTGATTGGCACGGCTTTCCTTCACAGTGTCATGATTCAAGAAAAGCGTGGAATGCTCAAGATGTGGAATATGTTCCTCGTGATTGGCACATTCTCGGCAGTCATATTTGGTACATTCGCTACCCGCAGCGGTTTAATTGACAGCGTACATGCCTTCGCCCGCAGCGACATTGGTATGCCGATGTTCTTCTTCTGGGCAATCATTACGATCATATCAGTCGGCTTGATTTTGTGGCGATGGAATCGAGGCGAGTTGAAGGACGATCACACCTTCGCCAACATTTTGAGTCGTGAGTCGCTATTCGTGCTGAACAATGTCATTTTCGTACTGCTGTTCGTGGCGATTTTCTGGGGCAGCTTCGGCGCACCGATTATCTCCAGCCTGTTTTTGAACCAAGAAATCACTTTGGGCAAAGAGTATTTCATGCGGGTAACACCGCCGCTGTTTATAGCCCTGTATATTCTGATGGGTATTGCACCACTTTCCGCTTGGGGGGCGACCTCGCTCCGACGTTTAGGCAACGCGCTTTTAGTGCCGCTAGGACTAACAGTTGTGCTGGTGGTCGCGCTGGCAATCTTGCAGCACACCACTGATCCCGGTGCGTTATTCGGTTATTTCATCACCGGCTTGGCAGGCTTCGTCGCGATCTACGAGACTTATCGCGGTGCAGCTGCCCGCCGTAAGAGTATGGGCGAAGGTTGGGGACAGGCGGTGTTCGCGCTGTTTGGACGTAACCGACGACGCTATGGCGGTTATTTAGTCCATCTGGGTATCACCGTGATTGGCATCGGCGTAATAGGCAGTACGCTGTTCCAGCAAGAAACCCAGCAGACATTGGCGAAAGGTCAAAGTCTGGACTTTGGCGGATACACGATGCGTTATGACAATTTCATCGAAGCCGTAGCCGACGATGGACGGCAGATGCAAATCGCTGATGTGACGATTTCACGCGGGGATCAAACCTTAGCGCATATTCGTCCACGCCATGACCTTTACCCTGACCAACCGATGACGATTGCCGGTTCTTATAGCACACTCGAATCGGATTTCTATGTGCTGCTGGTCGGTTGGGAGAATGTCAGTGCGGACAGCGCAACCTTCAAAATCTATCTCAATCCACTCATTAATCTCATCTGGTGGGGCGGCATTATACTCATGTTTGGAACATTCATCGCCGCTTGGCCGACCGAGCAAGTGATCGTTAGCCAATTGTCACCTGCCGCTGCCATAAGCCGAAAACCACTCGGCGCGGAGACGTAAGACTTGAACCGTACTCACTTAACGACTAGAACCATTCAAGGTAAGTTCGCAGACTGGCATCTGTACTTGATGGTGGCAGTAATTGTTTACATCGTTTTTGCTCTGCCGACATTGGCTCAGGATTCAACACCGAGTAAACCTGTAACGGCGGACGAGATTAACGCGGTTGCCAAGCAAATGTATTGTCCGGTGTGTGAAAACATTCCGCTCGATGTTTGCCCAACCGATGCCTGCCAACAGTGGCGCGAAGAAATCGGTGTTGAACTGGCAGCAGGCAAAACATCCGACGAGATTAAATCGGCCTTCGTCGCCCGTTACGGCGACCGCGTGGTTGGCACACCGGAAGACCCGACTCTGCGAGCGCTGTCACTCATTACACCTCCTGTCGTTGCAATTATCGCTATCCTTATTGCCGGATGGGTGGTTCTGCGCTGGCGACGTAATAGGCAAGTTGCAAATCGCATCACCGTGCCTATCGGATCAGAGGCTGCATCCGATGACGATTATCGCGCACGGTTGGAACAGGATTTGCTCAGCCGCCGATAAAGAAAATCAGCAATCGTGACACATCAAGCAAGAACAGGCATCAAAATGAACCGCTATTTTGAAGATTACATAGACCGTCTGCTATCACTCCACAATGATTACAAAAAAGCGATCAGTGGGTTAAGTGTGGAAGCGTTAGATTGGGTTCCGGGCGCGGACATGAACTCGCTGTGTGTCGTGATCGTTCATGCCACGGCAGTCGAACGTTTCCTCGTTGGGGATTTAGCCGCACAAATATCATCGAACCGGGTACGTGCAACCGAATTCGAAGCAAAAGGACTGGACGAAGCAGCACTGGTTAAGCGCTTGGATGATACACTGGCCTTTGTAAGTGAAACGGTGTCGAACTTCACGCTGGATGACTTGAGCGCTGTCCGAGAACTGCCTGCTGGCGCGAACAAACCAGCAACAACGATGGACACACTCACCGTTGGCTGGGGGCTTATGCACGCACTCTCGCATACTGCGTTGCACCTTGGTCATGCCCAGATCACGCGGCAGTTGTGGGATCAGCGTAAGCAGTAGTAATGGAATTTCGATAATGACTGATATGTTGATTGAACCTGATGTGACTGAAACCCCTCCTAGCCGCAAAGGTATAGGATTAAGTGGCGTTCTCCTGCTGCTTGCTGTAGCCGCAATTGCACTGGTTTTTGGTTTAGCATTGGCGCGTAAGAACCAAACACAGCCGACCGCTGGCCCTGCCCCCGACTTCACATTGACAACATTGGATGGTGGGCAAATCAAACTTTCATCGCTGAAAGGACGTGTAGTAGTCGTTAACTTTTGGGCAAGCTGGTGCGGGCCGTGCCGCGAGGAGGCGCCTGTACTAGAACGGGTCTGGCAGCAGTATAAAGACAAAGACGTGGTGGTTGTGGGTGTGGCTTATACCGACACTGAAAAGAATGCAAAAGCTTACCTGCAAGAATTCAATAATAGCTATCCCAATGGGTTGGACATCGGCACCAAGATTTCCGAAATGTATAACATCCAAGGTGTACCGGAAACCTTCATCATTGATCGTGACGGCAACGTGGCGCGATTCTTCAAAGTGCCATTTGTAGAAGATGCCCAGCATAATCTGGATGGTGGTAAGCAATTAACTGATGCAATTGACTCGGTATTGGGGAGTAGTGGCACATGAGTTTGCCCGGATTGGTGATGGGACTGGTGATCATAGTGGGCATCGTGCTTTTTGTGGCTGGTCCTCTTTTCCAGCATCAAAACGCCGCCACTAGCGATGATCTACTGATCGAAAAACAACGAGAACGCCTGTATATGGTTTATGAGCGCGTCCTCGGCAATATGCGTGATTTAGATGAAGATCATACCACTCACAAAATGTCGGATTCGGACTACACTGCCGAACGCGAACTGTGGGTGCAGCGCGGGATTCAAGTCTTGAAAACGCTCGATGCGCTGGATGCTAAACACATGGTCACGACTTCGATTGCCCCAGAAGATATTGATCGCGCGATTGATAAACGGATTGAGGCAGCGGTAGCAGCTTATCGTGCGAAGGCTAATTCGTGATGTTCCGATATTCGTTGCGCCTCATACTTATTTTATGCTGTATGACGCTGGTTTACGGATACACAACCGCACAAGAAATCCCAACTCCTACTCCCGATGTCATCACAACCGCGCCACGCGGAACGGTTACGGGTAAGGTCACGAACGGGACTGCCGCTTCCCCTGCACCCAGTAATGTAAACGTCACGCTGCTCATCAACCACGAAAACGCTACCGTACTGCATATGGATACTCAAACCGCAGCCGACGGCAGTTTTCAGTTCAATGAAGTGCCGATCATACAAGGTTATGATTATGTCACGGCTGCGCTGTACCGTGACCACATCTTCAACAGTGCGTTTTTGGTCGGTAACGAAAATAACACTCGTCTCAACTTACCCATCAACATTTACGAACTGACTGAAGACCCAACCGTGCTGTCGATCAGCAGCAGTGAAGCGCAAATTAGCGCACAGGGCGGCACACTTGAAGTGCGGCAGGTCATTCACTTTAATAACAGTTCGGATCGGCTGTATACAACCAGCAAAGATTTAGGCGATGGACGCTTTGGCTCCGTGTTAATTTCCCTGCCACCAGGAGCGCAGGTGGTAAGCCTCGATAATCAGACGCGCTACATCGTTTCAAACACGGGTTTCACCGTGCTGGATACGACACCCGTGCTGCCGGGTGACGAGCATGTGGTCATCATCGCCTACATTATTCCTTATGATGGCACTGCGGCTTTGATCGAGCAGCCTATGAATTATCCGTTTGAAGGCTCGGCAAAGTTACTCGTGGCACAGACCAATCTAGAGATCAAAAGTCCGCAACTCCCCGCAACAGGCATTCAAGCGATAGCCGACACCCAATATAAGCGTTATGAAGGAGTGTTGAAGCTGAAAGCAGGTGAAGTGATCCGCTATGAAATCAGTGGAGCCTCAAGTGTTAATCTTTCGGCAGCGACGATTGCTAAGATACCGGCAGGCGGCAATAATACCATTCTATTCATCTTAACGGCACTCATTGGTCTAGGTTTGGTGGCAACCATCATGGCGATTGTCCTACGCCAACGGCAAAACCGCCCTGTCCGTGCAGACCAGTTAATCGACATGCTTAACCAGCAAATTACCCTGCTCGACCAGAAACACACAGCAGGTGAACTTCCTCACGATTTATGGCATCAGCAGCGCCGACCTTTACAAGCCCGGTTAGATGAACTTCAAGGAGATTAACTGACTAAACGAAACCGCGACGGTCAGCCAATATACAACCCATTATGAGTACATCATCCGTATCGACACCAACCTACTTAATTGATATTCAAAATCTGGTAAAAGCATATGACTTCCTGCCGGTACTGAGGCAGTTAACATTACAAATAAAGCGTGGAGAGTTCGTGGCGCTGTTGGGGCCAAATGGCAGTGG
>JBBQLX010000101.1:0-22601 GCA_038328375.1 Aggregatilineales bacterium
GCCCGCGCCGTCGATATGATTGTCTTTGATCATCACCATATCATATAAACCGATGCGGTGATTTTGCCCACCGCCCTGTGTGACTGCATACTTTTCCAGCATCCGCCATCCGGGCGTAGTTTTGCGTGTATCCAGAATAACGGTTTTCGTCCCCTTTACAGCCCCCACAAATTGGGACGTTAAGCTGGCGATACCACTGAGTCGCTGCAAAAAGTTGAGTGCTACACGCTCACCAGTGAGAATCGATTGGCCTTTACCTTCGACTTCGGCAACCAACGTTCTGAGTGTGACCGCATCGCCATCATGGGTGGATAAACGTACTTCGACGGCTGGGTCTACCTGTGCATAAACCATCGCCACTAACGGTAAACCAGCAATCATACCATCAGCTTTGGCGACAATGCGCCCACGCAAACGGGTATCATCCGGCAGTGTGGCTTTTGAAGTTAAATCACCTGTTTCGCCCAAATCTTCATGCATGGCAAGCTGGATCAAATGGGAAGCTGATTCGGTGTCGAACATTAAATTCTGTCCATCATTTCTTTAACATATGCCCAAAATAATAAGAAAAGTTTAAGAATATAGGAATCACTAGAAAACATACACGCACTTGAACCGGGTCAAAGTGCGTGTATCGGTGTCGTCTATTTAATAGATGAGGTGGCCTGTCCCACTATTACATTCAGTTTAACGGATTCGGCCTTTTATAGCCAAATATTAGGGGTTTATCCGTGTCGTACTGAAGCCAACACACTCAAGGCTTCATCATGCACCGCACCATTGCTGGCGAGAATACAGGTATCTTGAAGGAAATTAAACGGCTTGCCAGCGCAGTTAGTCACCTGCCCACCCGCTTCATGAACAATCAGCATTCCAGCAATGCGGTCGAGCAGCGGCGGCTCGGCAAATTCCCAATACAGATCAAAACGCCCGCTGGCGACGTAAGCCATATCTAACGCCGAAGAACCCATGCGCGCCATGCCCTGACAGCGCTCCACGAATGCCGACCATTCAGGGGCATTATTGTTGGTCTTACGTAAATCACCGGGAAAGCCGCTGGCAGCCAGTGAATCTTGTAAACGTTGAGCCTTAGAGACAGCAATCGGATAACCATCACAAAAAGCGCCACCACCTTTGACCGCACGGAAGCACTCGTCAAACAGCGGATCACAAACGACTGCGACCAGCGGATTAGCCTCGCGATCTACACAGCCGATGCTCACGCCCACGCGCGGAACACCATGTACAAAATTGGTCGTGCAGTCCAACGGGTCGATCCACCATGTATAGTCGCTGTCGTGGTCGGTGTGGCTGCCTTTTTCCTCTGCCATAATCGCATGGTTAGGGAAGGCCGACTGCAATATCCCGACGATCAAATTCTCACTGGCGATGTCCGTTTCTGTCACCAAGTCATTGATGCCTTTATCGCGAACATTACGCGGACGTGTGAAGTCGCGCCGGATAAGCGCCCCGGCTGCACGAGCCGCGCCTTCAGCCACATTTGCTGCCAACGTGAGGTCAAAATCAATACTCATAGCGATGCCTCACTTGCCGTTTGTAAAATCTGTGCCATTTCATAGGGTGTGTTGGTAGTGAACAAATCCACACCCGCCACCAACAACCGACGCGCATTGGCAACCGCCACTGGATTATGCGCATCAACCGTCCATGTATCGAGTTTGATGCCGTAGCTGTGCAGTGTTTCGGCCCAATTAAAACCATCATCCAACGACTGCACCAGCAACTTGTGTTCAATATAAAAGGTGCTGATGCCGCTGACCAAAGTTGTCAGGTATTCGCAGCGCTCAGCCAGATAATCAGCTGTTGACCAAATCCGCTGTGTCCCAAGAATATGGTCATCCCGATAGCCATATGCGCCGAGCTTAAAAGGTGGCACGCGCGGATCAACTGGTTCGCTTGGATCGCGCCAGTCTATATAAAAATGCACATCGAAGCCCAAATCCAGCCAAGGAGCGAACTTACGTAAGCGGCGCAATTGCCAATCCGCACCTGTACTAACAATCACCCGTTCTTGTAAGGGTTCAATCAGCCGGATTAAACGCCGCAGCGGTTCCTCATCCAGCATGGGCAGCACATTCTTAAAATCGACTTGCAAACGTGTTTGATTCGGATACTGCCCAAAGAGATTAACGACGCTGCTCAACAAAGCGGGATGAAATGCCGTCGCCTCATTTGTCCGTGGCGACTTGCTATACAACGGTTGAATTTGGGCGACTGTGCTTTCGCTGACCAACCCCCTACCGGTCGTTTCTGCTTCCAATTCAGCATCATGTACCAGCAAATAATCATCTGCTCCCAGTGCTGTAATATCGACTTCAATGAAAGCGGCACCCATTTCTAAACAGTTTTGGATGGCTTCAAGCGAATTCGGAGGATAGTGTTTATGCGGTGCAGCCATGTGATGGACAATCGTGGGTTGTGCAGTCATGTTATTCACCATGTTCCAAAAATAGACATTCAAACCAAAATTTACCATGACTTTTTTAACAGAAGATTATATTCTGGCACAACTCGCCAGTTATCCCGTTAAAGAGCGCGGTCGGGATGAATCCCGCCCCTACAGATGCTCATCATAGTAGATGGTTTTTCGTTATCAAACATTATTTGGTTTTATTTTCGGTTCTCCATAATATGTTTACGGACAACTTTATAAAACTTTTTAGGTGAGTGCCTGCGTACTACCGCGCACAATCAGCTTGGGTTGAAGAACACGTTGATGAATAGGCGTACCGGGATTTTCGACCATACCAACTAGAAATTCAACGGCGAGGCGACCGATTAATTCAAAATCCTGACGAACCGTTGTTAGGCCGGGAACAAAATGAGCTGATTCAGGAATATCATCAAAGCCTACAATCGAGACATCCTGCGGGACACACAAACCGCGTTCCCGTAAAGCGGTATGTGCGCCAAAAGCCATCGAGTCATTGCCGACAAAAACAGCCGTAAATTCTGCGTCTTCATCAAGCAAGCGGTTCATCGCCCGATAACCGCTGTCAATATTGAAATCCCCTTCAACACTCATAGAATAATCCAACCCGTTATTCTTTAAAGTCGTTATCCAACCCTCATGACGGTCGCCACCATCATAGTTCTGTAAAGGTCCGCTAATTTCTGCCATCTGGCGATGCCCCAAATCAATTAAATGTTGGGCTGCCAGCCGTGCGCCTTGAATCTGGTCATACATGACCGAAGGAATATTAGAACCGGCCTTAGCTGTAATTTGAACAAACGGGATGCCGTCGGTTAAATCCATAAGCGTTTCATAGTCTTCTATACCGCGCGTCACCGGAAGCAGAATGAGGCCATCAACAAAGCGGGATGCTGCACTTTCCAGCGTTGACACAAATTCTTCTTCGGTGATGGCTGAAATACTAAAGTGATACCCCAACTGCTGAGACGTTCGAGCCATTTCATACAAGAAGTGATTGAAGCCAGAATAGAACAAGATAACTTCGATGGTATGGGAGCGCTCAGTTTGCATAAGTTGGGCAGCACGGTTAGGACGGAAGCCCAACGCATTAATGGCCTTTTGTACACGGCTACGGGTTAGGGGCGAAACATGGTCATTATCATTAATGACACGCGAAACAGTTTGATAAGAAACATTGGCTTCACGGGCAACATCTCTTAAGGTAGGGCGTTTTGTTTTCATAAATTAGACGGTAGCTACGTATTTTGCCGAATTGACACAAATATATGTGACCTTTCACAAATTTTCAAGGAAACAATCAGGCGAAAATCCGTGTAAAAGGTGTGATTTGTCACAAAATTTTGAGTCGGTTTTAGAAAACTCCTCCACCAACTACTTGAAATAATTGCAAAAGCTGTGGTATAAAATATGTGACTGTTCACAATTTAACTCAAAAATTACTCAAAATATATCAGATTTCAGTTCAAGATGAGTGGTTGAGCGGTCACAAAAGTACGTTTATCTAAACCGGAAAATTACTTTGGCACATTATCCACAGGGCTTTTGCACAGAAGCTGGCTTCAGCATAGGAGTTATTAACCCTAGCTCACTGCTGATAGCTGGCGACTTAATCCGCATATCCGATGTGATGAGAGGCTGTTATCGCGTAGCCTCATCACCGCTTATCCGTTCCAACTCCCGTAACGTAAAACACATGAATCCGATAGGCAAGCGGCGTTTACGTTTACCAGAAAGGAGTCTTTGAACCCTCATACAGATTATTTGCACACCTTCCTAAAGAATTTACGATTTAAGACTTAGGAGACCTTTTCATGAAATACCGTTTGTTGTTAAGTTCCATCTTTTTGCTGCTTTTAGCGTCATTCAGTCTGGCGGTCGCGCAAGATACCCCATACAGCGACTCCCCATTTTTGGCTGAGCGAGTCAGTTCGGGAGAATTGAAGCCTGTTGCAGAACGCCTCCCTGCCAACCCACGCGTACTTGAATTTCCGTGGTCACAGCCGGGAACATATGGCGGTGACTTCCGCGATCCATTTGTGGGCGATGCCTACTGGTCAAGCCAGATGGTATTCTGGACAGCCTGGAAGAGCCTCGTCAACTGGAACGAAACTTACTCCGATTGGGTTCCGAATATTGCGGAAAAAGTTGATGTGAGCGAGGATGCAAAGTCTTACACCTTCCATTTGCGTGAGGGTTTGAAATGGTCAGACGGCGTACCTTTCACCTCGGACGATGTGGTGTTCTACATTGATGACATTCTAAAGAATCCGGAGCTAAACGGCGGCACATTCCCGGACGGATGGCTGAAGCCCGGTAAAGAAGCACCAACCGTCACGAAGGTTGATGATACAACCTTTACGCTGACCTTTGATGTGTCTTACGGCATGTTCCTGCTGAATATGTGCGGTTGGCCGGGATGGGAAATCGTCGCCGCGCCGAAACATTATCTGCAACAGTTCCATGACAAATATAACCACGATGGCATCCCCGATTTGATCAAGCAAACGGAAGGCGCAACCGACTGGGTGACGTTGTTCCAAGCACACTCGGCGGTCGGCCCGGGCAGCGATGCAGCAGTCGTGAGCCGCGATGTGAACTATCCGACGATGTTCCCGTGGGTCTACAAAGAACCACTAGGTACGGGCACACAGTTTATTGCCGAACGTAACCCCTATTACTATTGGGTGGACAAGAACGGTCAACAACTACCCTACATTGACCGGATCGTCGGCAGCGCCTACCAGAACGAAGAAACAATGCTGGTGGATGTACTGGCAGGCAAGTATGACACGATGGCAAACTCAACCGACCAGCAGCGTTCGTTGTTTTATGACAACGAGGCGACATCGGGATTGAGTATTTACCCAACCAAGAGTGAAGGCGGCGGCACGGTCAGCGTCAATTTTAACGAAACGAATGCCGATCTGGGCGAAATTTTCAGCCAGAAGGATTTCCGAGTCGGTATGTCTTACGCAATTGACCGCCAAGAAATCATCGACATCGCTTACTTTGGGCAGGGAACACCACGCCAAATTTCACCGCTTGAAGATTCGCCGTTGTACAACGAACAATTGTCAACTCAATATCTCGATTTCGATGTCGCAAAGGCTAATGCCGAGCTTGACAAGGTGCTGCCCGATAAAGGTGCAGATGGTACGCGCCTCAACCCCAAGACGGGCGAAAAACTGTCGATTGTGTTCACCGTTCAAACAGGTGATTACGGTTTGCGCTTCCTCGATGTCGCGGAACTGCTCAAGAAATATTATGCGGCGGTGGGTATTGATATTGTCATCGACTCGGTTGATAACGCAGTATTGACTGACCGCATCAACGACAACAGCGTCGAAGCAGCCATCTTCACAGGTGAAGGCGGATACGGCATAACGGCGATCACCGATCCACGTTACTTCGCACCTTTCCACGGACAGTCAATCTGGGGAAATGGTTGGCAACTGTGGTACCTGCAAACAGACAACGCCGCCAAAGTTGAGCCACCAGCAGACATCAAAGCACAGGTTGATCTATACAAGAAGGTGTTACAAGCGCCAACGACAGATGAACGCCTGAGCCTGATGAAGCAAGTTCTGCAAAACGCAGCCGACAACTTCTGGGTCATCGGCATTTCGAGTGCCTCGGACAGCTACCGTCCATTGAGCGCAAAACTCGGCAATGTGCCAGAAAGCTGGGTGAACGGGTGGAATCCCGGTGGCACGGCGATTGCCTTCCCTGAACAGTGGTATTTCAAGAACTAAGTGGATTTAAACAATTGATGGGATAATCCCCATCTGACTCTCCCTCGTTTACGGGGGAAGGAATAAAAAAGCGGGAGGGTCTCAGACCCTCCCCTACGAGAGAAATATTCATTGACTTTTATTGTTGAAATGCGACTTTAACAAGATGGCTGTATGATCAGCCGCAAAAATTGACTGATGATTTATAAGGCAACTTCATGGCGAAATATATCGTAAAACGTTTATTGTATGCGATCCCAACCCTTTTCATTATTTCGATACTGGTTTTCGGCACGATCCAACTACCACCGGGTGATTTTGTCTCCAACATGATGGAACAGATGCGTAACCAGAGTGGGGTTACATGGTCGCCGCAGTTTGCCGAGTCGATGCGCGAACGTTATGGGTTGAATGAGCCGATGCCCACGCAGTACATCAAGTGGATTGGCAACATTATTCTGCATGGCGATTTTGGTTATTCGTTCCAGAATTCGCAGCCTTCTGAAAAAATGATCTCCGACCGAATGGGCATGACGCTGGTGGTTTCGTTTGCCAGTTTTGTCTTCACATGGGTGGTAGCACTGCCGATTGGTGTGCTTTCCGCCGTCCGACAATACAGCCTCGCTGATTATGTCTTCAGTTTCATTGGATTCATCGGGCTGGCAACACCGGGTTTCCTGATCGCGCTGGTGTTGATGTACGTGGCGTTCAAGTCGGGCGGGGTGACGGTCAGCGGATTATTTTCTAGCGAGTTCCAGAGCGCGCCGTGGAGCTTCGCCAAATTTATTGATCTGATGAAACATTTGTGGATTCCAATGATTATTGTAGGGATTGGCGGAACTGCTGGATTGATCCGCATTATGAGGGCGAACCTGCTTGACGAACTGCATAAGCCCTACGTAGAAACCGCGAGGGCAAAAGGTATGCCGGAGTGGAAGCTTCTGATGAAGTATCCGCTGCGACATGCGCTCAATCCGTTTGTCAGTGGTATGGCATGGCTGCTGCCAACCCTCATCGCGGGCGAGGCCATCGTCTCGATTGTGTTGAACCTGCCCACGAGCGGGCCGATATTGCTCAACGCTTTGCTGGTGCAGGATATGTATCTCGCAGCGGGATTTATTATGCTGCTGAGTCTGGCAACCATCATTGGGATGCTGATTTCGGACATTATGCTGGTGTGGCTTGATCCACGCATCCGGTACGGAAGTTAGGTAGTGAACACATGACCAATCAAATCATTGAAGTCACTGACCTGATACCACCCAATACCCCACCCGCAGCGGAAGAATTTGTGCCGCGTGTAGCGATTGCGTCACAGTGGAAATTGATGTGGTGGAAATTCCGCAAGCACCGTCTGGCTATGGTCGCACTGGTGATTATTATTATCCTGTACATCGTGGCGATCTTCGCAGGATTCTTCGCACCCCAAGCGCCGGATAGCTACAGCCGCACCTATACGCAGGTTGCCCCGCAAACGGTACATTGGTTGGATAACGGCACGTTCGCGCCTTTCATCTATGGATACACGCAAAAGACCGACCCAAAAACCTACAAGCGCACATATGCGATTGACGAAGAAAAGAAAATTCCGCTGGGCTTTTTTGTAAAAGGTGACCCGTACCGGATTGGGCTGCACGGTATACCTCTCCCTATATTCCAAAGTTTGAGCATTTCCTCAGATATTCACCTATTCGGGCCGGTTGAAGCCGGACAGCCTTTTTATCTGCTGGGTTCGGACGATGTGGGGCGGGATATGCTCAGCCGCCTGATTTTTGCGTCGCAGGTGTCGTTATCAGTAGGTTTGATTGGTGTCTTCCTGAGCCTGACGTTGGGGATTTTTCTAGGGGGGGTATCGGGACTCATTGGTGGCTGGGTCGATAACCTCATTCAACGACTGATTGAAATTCTACGTTCGATACCCGATATTCCACTGTGGATGGCGCTGGCAACGGCTGTGCCACCTCGTTGGGATCCGGTGGTGGTGTATTTCGGCATCACAGTGATTCTATCGCTGCTGCGCTGGACAGATATGGCGCGTGTCGTGCGCGGAAAATTCTTATCACTACGCGAAGAGGATTTCATTACGGCAGCAGAACTGGATGCTGTGCCATACAGCCGGATTATTACACGGCATATGATTCCATCGTTTATGAGCCATATCATCGCGTCGGCGACGCTGGCAATCCCCGGCATGATCCTCGGTGAAACGGCGCTAAGCTTCCTCGGATTGGGATTACGTGCGCCGGTTGTAAGCTGGGGCGTGATGCTGCAAAATTCAATGAACATCACGGCGATTGCGAATATGCCTTGGCTGCTGCTGCCGGGGGTGGCGGTGGTGATTACTGTGCTGTCATTCAACTTTTTAGGGGATGGCTTACGTGATGCGGCTGATCCATATCGCTAGAGAAATGAAAACTGCAAATGCAATCGAGATAATCGAAATGAAAAATAATGCCTGATCCTCATTCCGAAAATTTATTACTCGAAATTAGCGACCTGAAACTGCACTTTTTCACCGACGAAGGGGTGGTGAAAGCGGTTGATAATGTGAGCTATTCGATACAACGCGGCAAAACGTTGTGTGTGGTGGGTGAAAGTGGCAGCGGGAAAAGTGTGGCGGCACGGGCAATACTCAACATTGTCCATCGACCCGGCAAGATTGTTGATGGAAAAATCCTCTACTACCGACCACTACCGGACGGCATGAGCCAAGCGATTGATATTCTAGCACTTGACCCACGCGGCGGGAAAATCCGCAGTATTCGTGGTAATGAAATTGCCATGATTTTCCAAGAGCCGATGACCTCATTTAGCCCAATGTATACGATTGGCAATCAGATTATTGAGGCCATCCGTTTACACAGCGATGTTTCGAAGGCGGAAGCCCGCAACCAAACCATTGAATTGCTGCGGCGGGTGGGCATTCCCAAACCGGAGACGCGAATTGATGAGTATCCATTCCGGCTGAGTGGTGGAATGCTGCAACGGTCGATGATTGCGATGGCGTTGTCGTGCAACCCTAAACTGTTGATTGCTGATGAGCCAACAACCGCCTTGGATGTGACCACGCAGGCACAAATCCTCGATTTGATGCACGAACTTCAACAAGATTTTAATATGGCGATCTTGTTCATCACGCATGACCTCGGTGTAGTAGCAGAGATTGCCGATGATGTGGCGGTGATGTATCTGGGTAATGTGGTCGAAAACAGCGATGTGGACACAATATTCAATAACCCCAAACATCCGTATACAAAAGCACTGCTGGAATCGATCCCAAAAATCGAAGAGAACCCTACCCGACTGCATCCGATACAAGGGATGGTTCCATCGCCTTTTCAACGGCCTACAGGTTGCCCCTTCCACACCCGCTGCAATATGAAAATTAAAGGGTTATGCGATCAAGTTTTACCGGAGATGATTCCGATTAGCCCTAATCAAGATGCCCGCTGCCTGATGTACGACCCACAGTATCAGGATGCATTTATGACAAAAGAGATTAGCCATGCTTAACACGGCTCCTTTAGCAGCAACACAAGCACTTCCAGCCAATACAGATGAGCAAGTTTTACTCGATGTACGCAACCTGAAAATGTGGTTTCCACGCCGAAAAGGATTTCTGGGGCGGGACGTGAGTTATGTCAAAGCGGTCGATGATGTGAGCTTTTCAATCCGGCAGGGAGAAACGCTAGGATTAGTAGGAGAAAGTGGCTGCGGGAAAACAACGGTTGGGCGCTGCATTATGCGCGTTTACGAACCGACCGCCGGACAAGTTATTTATCACCAACGCTCAACAGAAACGGTTGATTTAGCAGGACTATCACGCAAACAACTGATCCCCTACCGTCAAGAAATTCGCATGATTTTTCAAGACCCTTACGCCTCACTCAACCCGCGTATGACTGTATTTGAGATCGTCAGCGAAGTGCTGCGTGTCAATAAGTTAGCTACAGGCAGCGAACTTGAAGACCGTGTTGCCCAACTATTACGACGGGTGGGGATGCGCCCCGAGTATATGCGGCGCTATCCGCACACCTTCAGTGGTGGCGAACGGCAGCGCATCGGGATTGCGCGGGCATTGGCAACCAACCCGCGTTTGATTGTGGCTGACGAGGCTATATCAGCGCTGGATGTGTCGATACGCGCACAAATTCTGAACCTGCTAAAAGATTTGCAGGATGAATTTGGATTAACCTATCTGTTCATCGCCCACGATTTAAGTGTGGTGCGCCATATCTGCAACCGTGTGAATGTCATGTACGTGGGCAAGTTGGTCGAGTCGGCAGACGCGGGAGTCTTCTACAGCTTTCCCAAGCATCCCTATACCGAAGCGCTGCTATCAGCCGTACCCATCCATAACCCACGGTTGCGCGATAAAGAACGGCGCATCCGGCTGCAAGGCGATGTAGCTGATCCAGCAAATCCGCCAAGCGGCTGTTACTTCCACCCGCGCTGCCGGCACGTCCAAGGCATCTGTAAAGTGCAAGAACCGGCTCTGCACAACGTCACAAATGCCGCGTTAGACAATCAGGCGAATGAGCATTTGGCAGCTTGTCACTTTGCCGAAGAACTTAACCTGCGCGGGGTGGTGGCGCAAGGCAGTGATTAGCACCTCAACAACGCAGCGAGATTCTCACTATACTATTTATACACGACTGTACAAGAGGACTATTTATGAAATTTAATCGCGGTCAATGGGAACTGCTGCCGGGAACGGAAGCAATTTACCCGATCACCGTCACCAATGTTGCGACCGAACATAATGCTCTGACGATTATGGGTTACAGCCATCATGTTCATGGGCGTGGTAACTTTATTCACGGGACGATCATTAGCGCGCGCTTTACCTCGCCCATGCCGAATGTGATCCGAGTGCAATTGAGCCATTTCAAGGGTCGTGAACCGCGCCTGCCGGAATTCGATCTCGATTATCAACTGAACAATTCGGATACTATGACAGGCTGTGACGACCAAGAAGCATGGCTCAAAGCGGGCGATCTTTCGGTAATCGTGCCGCGAAAAGGCGAATGGCACTTCGCTTTCCAGCGCGGAGGGCAAGCCCTCACCGAAAGCGAACCCCGCGCGGTCGGATTATTCAGCCAGAACGGTAAGACCTATTTGCGTGAACAACTCTCCTTGCAAGCGGGCGAAATGCTCTATGGTCTCGGTGAACACTTCGGTCCTTTCGTCAAGAATGGACAGTCGATTGACTCATGGAACGAAGATGGCGGCACGAACTCGGAATATGCCTATAAGAACATCCCCTTCTACCTCAGTAATCAGGGCTATGGGGTATTGGTCAACCATCCGGGGCAAGTTTCATTCGAGGTGGCATCCCATCATGTGAGTCGGGTACAGTTCAGCGTGGAGGGACACGAACTCGATTACTATCTTTTCGGTGGCCCCACCATGAAAGAAGCCTTGGAGCAGTATACGGCACTCAGCGGTCGCCCTGCACTCGTGCCAGCATGGTCGTTCGGTTTGTGGCTTTCGACCTCGTTTACCACTAATTACAACGAAGTCGATATTCTGGACAACATCGACCGCATGGAAGAACTGGGTATACCGATTTCAGTTTTTCACTTCGATTGTTTCTGGATGAGGGAACTAACGTGGACAAGTTTTGTGTGGGATCGCGAAAACTTTCCTGACCCCGAAGGGATGCTGCGAAAGATCAAGGACAAAGGAATCAAAATCAGTCTGTGGATTAATCCTTACATCGCAGAGGCTTCAGCCATCTTCGCGGAAGCAGCGAAACAAGGTTATCTGCTGCACACACCGAACGGCGACACCTACCAAGCTGATCACTGGCAGCCGGGTATTGGATTTGTCGATTTCACCAACCCGGAAGCGCGAGACTGGTACAGTGGTCATCTGCGTCGAATGCTCGATATGGGCATTGACACGTTTAAGACAGACTTTGGCGAACACATCCCGACCGATGTGGTCTATCACGATGGATCAAATCCTGAGAGAATGCACAATTACTACACCTATCTTTACAACCAAACGGTGTTTGATCTGCTACGCGAGGTCAAAGGCGAAAATGAGGCGGTGGTATTCGCTCGTTCCGCCACCAGTGGTGGGCAGAAGTATCCAATACATTGGGGCGGAGACAACAGTTCAACTTATCCTTCTATGGCTGAAACACTTAGAGGCGGATTGTCATTAGGACTCAGTGGCTTTGGTTATTGGAGTCATGACATCAGCGGCTTTAATGACACAGCGACTCCTGATCTTTACAAACGCTGGGTGGCATTCGGACTCATGTCTTCACACAGTCGTCTGCACGGCAGCGGCAGCGCACGAATGCCTTGGTTATTCGATGATGAGTCAATTGAGGTGCTGCGCTTCTTCAACCAGTTGAAAATGAGATTGATGCCTTACCTGATGGATGCCGCACAGGAAGCACACCAGCATGGATGGCCGGTGATGCGTGCGATGGTGCTGGAATTCCCCGATGATCCAACCTGCGCATACCTCGATATGCAGTACATGCTTGGTTCGTCGCTGCTGGTCGCGCCGATATTCAGCAGCGACGGCAGCGTCAAATATTATCTACCACAAGGCCAATGGCGTAATCTATTGACAAATGAGATTGTTCAGGGCGGAATCTGGCGCAAGGAAACCCATAATTACTTCAGTTTAGGGTTGTGGGTACATACAGAGCGCGGTACAACATGGGAGTGCCTCAACCAATTTCAGTTTAATGCGTAGAGGACATGTGATTAGATTCCAGTAAACTTAATAGGCAGAATACAGGATTTTGTGTGTCCGATAATGCCTATTGAGCCTCGCTATCTCGAAACGGTTGGTTTGTTATCGGTCATCTCAAGAATTAACGAGATCCTCAAAAGCTGGCAATATCCACATCTGCATGTCAGCGGCATCCTCATTACCAAGATGGAGAGCCGTGTGAAGAGGTAGAAGTAACTACTGGATGAGTTAAAAGCTCATGCTGTATTGAGCCAATTGGTGTGCGGGGTCATTCCTGCTAACGAAGCGCTATCGTATTCCCATCACCATCATCTCAGTGTGTTGAACTATGACCCAAAAGCTTCCGGCAGATTTTGATGGTGCAGCCATCAGGCATCAGTTGTATACGTTTGCGCTCACACACTTTCAAGCAATTTACTGCAATTACTTTAAACGGCCTGAATTGCCTACTCTACATAATCGCTATGGAGAATTGTGGTCGCCGTTGGTCGCACTTGCAGTTTTCTTGGAGGAGGAAGGCCATTTCAACTAGTCGATAATCAAATTAGATTAGAAATTTGAGTTATTTGCTATTCATCATGCCTCACAATGAGACATCAATTTTCACCTATTAGTTAAAAAAGATAACCTGCTGCTTACACATTAAATTCGACAAAAGTGGGATCGGCATCCAAGTAGTTGATCAGCAGCGCCAACGTTTAGGCGTTTTATACTACATATGTCATTTGTGGATAAGCAATTTAAACAAGAGATAGGGGGTTTTTCTATATTTGTTCTCAATTTGTCACCAAATGCTAACCGAGGTTCTGAAACCTTGGTAACAATGTCGTAGGGTAAATCTTACAAATTCAGTAAACTGCCTCCAATCGTAACTACTCTTGCTTTGGAGGACAATCGAATGAACAAACGCAATCGTCACTTGCGTCGTCTCCTTGCAATCGGTATCGCATCATTAGTGCTAGCGGCGTTCGGGGGAACGGCCCATGCGCAAGATGCAGTCCCGATGGCAACACAATCCGCAGTAGACACAACGTGGGTGCTTCTAACAGGGTTTCTCGTATTTTTCATGCAGTGCGGTTTCGCGATGCTGGAAACAGGTCTTATTCGCCAAACAAGTGCAGTTAACGCGCTGCTCGAAAACTTTGTCGATGCCGGACTTACAGCAATTGCCTTCTGGGCAGTTGGTTTCGGTATCGCTTTTGGTACCAGCGCCGGTGGTTTGATCGGTACTTCAAACTTTTTCCTGAGTGATGCCGTAAGCTTCACAGGCGGTACTGTTGTATACGCCCAAACTGGCACCATTGACACGCTCACATTTTTCTTCTTCCAATTTGCCTTTGCTGCGACTGCCAGCACGATTACAACCGGCGCAATGGCAGAACGAACAGACTTTGTCGGTGATTTAATTTACAGTGTCGTCATGGGTGCGTTCAGCTATCCCATCATCGTACATTGGATTTGGGGTGGTGGTTGGCTAGCACAACAAGGCTTCCATGATTTCGCCGGCAGCACCGTTGTACATACCGTCGGTGGTGTGACAGCACTGGTTGGCGCAATTATTCTTGGCCCGCGTGCACTGCGTTGGAGCAAGGATAAGAAATGGCTACCGCTCCCGCCCGCACATAATCTGGGATTGGCAACCATCGGTACCATGATTTTGTGGTTCGGTTGGTACGGCTTCAACCCCGGTTCAACCCTTGGAACAGGTAATACCGGTCTGATTGGCCTCGTCGTCCTTAATACGACACTGGGCGCGGGTGCTGCCATGCTCTCCTGCATGTTTTATCAATATAGACGTTCCAAGAAATGGGATCTCATTTATACGATGAACGGGTCATTAGCAGGCTTGGTTGCTATTACCGCCGGCTGCGCGTTCGTCGCCCCTTGGGCAGCAGTGGTTATCGGCTTGGTTGCTGGTATCGTCGTCATCATCGCCGCTGATACTGTTGAACGCTTCCGTATTGATGACCCCGTTGGTGCGTTTGCGGTTCACGCCGCTTGCGGTATCTGGGGCACAATCGCGATTGGTTTGTTCGGTCAACCCGGCCTCACCTTCGCACCAGCAGGTGTCGATGTTGCTACTCGTGCGGGTTTGCTGCTGGGTGGTGGTTTCGGATTGCTGGGTGTCCAAGTTCTTGGTTCAGCGGCAACCGTTATCTTTACCGCAGTATTCGCCTACATCATGTTTAGTGTATTGAAGGCTGTCGGTTTGCTCCATGTCAGCAAGAAGGTTGACGAAATCACCATATTCATTGATGACTACGAACATGGACAGACCATTATGCCTGATGTCCGTCCTCCCGCTAGTTTAGATGGATCAGGTGTCTCGGTCAAAGCCCCTGCAATAGGTGACTAATCATCGGTAAATAACATTAGACCAACACAAAAATGGGGAAATTTCTTTCCCCATTTGATTTGTTTCTGGGAGGTTCGGTTGTTTGGAATTGGTATCATAAGTTTGGCTCCCGCTATTACCGCTTTACTACGACCTGCGGTGAGAAAATTTATCTCCAAAGAGATTTACGGATGGTTACTGGCAGGGCTGGTAAGCATCCTTTTCGTTTGGCTGCTGACCTTCATCCCGACGGTGAGTGAAGCCGGACATGTAGCTGTCAGTGTCCCGTGGGTTCCACAGTTAGGTCTGACCCTCTCGATCTATTTGGATGGCCTGTCGCTGCTGTTCAGTCTCATGATCCTCGGCATTGGCGCGATGATCATCCTCTACAGCATTTATTATTTTGATGATGCCAAATCTTTAGACCGCTTCTATACCTTACTGCTGCCATTTATGAGCGCTATGCTGGTGGTCGTTTTGGCTGGCAATGTACTAACCCTTTTTATCGGTTGGGAACTCACCAGCGTTATATCATTCCTGCTGGTTAGTTTTAATGGTGAAAACGAAGCGGCACGCAAAGGTGCATTGCAAGCCCTCATCATTACGGGCGGCGGTGGATTAGCGTTGATGGTTGGTCTGGTCTTGCTCGGCACGGCTGCCGGTTCGATGGAACTGAACCAAATTATCGCTAATACCAGCTTGAGAGATAACCCGTTATACAACGCGTTTACGGTGTTGATCTTGGTCGGCTGTTTTACGAAAAGCGCACAATTCCCCTTTCATTTCTGGTTACCGGGTGCCATGAGCGCCCCAACACCTGCTAGCGCTTACCTGCATTCGGCGACGATGGTCAAAGCCGGAATTTATCTGCTGCTGCGCTTATCACCGGCACTGGGTGATACACCCTTATGGCAAAATGGGCTGCTGATTATCGGGTTAATCACCTGTTTAATGGGTGCGGTTTTTGCCCTACGGCAACATGATCTCAAAGCCGCGCTCGCTTATGCGACCATCAGCCAACTCGGTATTTTGGTGGCATTAATTAGTTTGCCACACGGGGAAGGTCTAAAAGCCGCTGCGGTCGGTATTCTGGCGCACGGTTTATATAAAGCCGCTCTCTTTCTAACAGCCGGAGCAGTGGATCATGCCACCGCGACGCGCGATATGAGGTATCTCGGTGGTTTGCGTCAACAGATGCCCGGTTGGACTCTAGTGGCGGTGATCGCCGGACTGTCGATGGCGGGTATTCCACCATTGTTGGGATTTGTTGCTAAAGAAGGCCTGCTTGAGGCAATGTTAAATTCACCGCTGGCATTAGCTGTCGTGGTGATTAGTGCCGCTTTGACCGTCGCACTTGCGGCTATTCTGGTGTGGGATGTGTTTGGCGGAAAAGTAGCAGACAACACTTACTTCCACGCGACCCCCAAGGGACTGCTTATCGGTCCTTCTGTACTAGCCGGCATGTCATTATTAGCGGGTGTTGCGCTGCCGATATTGGTTGTCCCACTGATCCAGACGATTGTCGGTGAAGAAACTCATCTAGTTTTATTTTCCGGATTTAACACACCGTTTCTTTTAAGCCTGATTGCCGTTGTGGGCGGAGCCGCTGTGTTTGCAACCCGCTCGACATGGCGCGATTGGGCATTTCCGGCAATGCCTACGGGGACACAGATTTATCAAAGTGCTGTGAATTCGGTGGAGCGTGTAGGTGATTTATTACTGAAATCACAAGGCGGCAAGCTGCGTTATTATCTCGCTGTAATCTTAGCCAGTGTTATCGTGTTACAGGCTACAGCGGGTTTGACACATCTGACGGGCTATCCGTTGGTGTTCGAATTTCATCCGAGCATTGACATTCTTCGTGTCATTTTGCTCATCCTTTGCTTAGGTATGATGCTGGCAAGCATCCTGTTCAAGAGTCATCTGATCGCTGCGCTGTCGCTGGGTGTAGCAGGCTACAGCGTAGGCGGATTATTCTTGATCGAGCCTGCGCCGGATGTCGCGCTGGTTCAATTTATGGTCGAAACCATTGGCACGGTGCTGTTGATCGTGATGCTCTCGCGTATTCGCTCTGTCGAACGTGAGCAAGCGATGGCCTCTTTGTGGGTGCAGTCCAAGTCTGGACTCATCCGCGATATATTGATTGCGGCAGGCATTGGTATCGGGGTCGGGTTGTTCGTCTTAGCCGCCCTCACCAGTCGTCCAAAACCACAAAGCATTGCCACATGGCATCTCGAACATACTGAAGAATTGATGGGCTTCCCGGATGTGGTTGGCGCGATAGTAACTGATTTCCGAGGGATGGATACGATTATCGAGATCACCGTATTTAGTGTGGCAGCTCTGGGCGTGATCACCATTCTTGCCAAGCCATCCGGTGGACCACGTTGGCCTGTAAGCATGGTCAAAGTGATTACCAGCATTCAACAAACCATCCGCAAACCAGTAAGTGAAGTTGAACACTTCATACCCCCACCCTATCTCGACGATCATGATCCACACGGCGAGGATTTATTTCTTCCCAGTTTTTCAACACCTTTGACGCGCATCATCACGCGTATCGTGCTGCCCTTGGCCTTCCTGATTGCATTGGCACACCTGTTATATGGTGGCGATGGCCCCGGTGATGGGTTCACGGCGGGTGTTGTCAGTGGATTGGGTGTGGCACTGTGGTACATCGTTTTTGGTTATCATGAAGCCCACGCCCAATTTAAGCGCTTGGGCGCACGTCGATTAATCGGTATAGGTGTGGCACTGGTCGTCGCCAATGCTGCCTTTCCGATGCTGCTGGGGCTACCTTTTCTCGCCCATCTGAACTTCGATCTACCACTGCCAGCCAATATTCATCTGTCGTCAACATTTGTCTACGAAACAGGCATCTTTCTGACTGTACTCGGCAGCATCACCACTGTTATGGAAGCCATTGCATATCCCAAAGAGGTCGAGCCGTTATGAATATTCTCTTTGCCATCTCCACTGGCATTATGTTTGCCCTCGGTACATTTCAATTGCTGCGAAGCGATATGGTGAAGTCCGCGATGGGGTTTTATATCCTGTTCACTGCCGTCAATCTGTTTTTCTTCGCGGTCGGCGCGTTCAACGGACAAACGCCAGCCTATGCCCAAAACGTCGATAAAACGGTGACCAGCGATCCGCTCGTCCAAGCGCTGATCCTCACAGCGATTGTGATTAGCTTCGGAACCTATGCCATCTTACTCGGTCTAATTTCAGCCTCGGCACGGCGCTACAAGACGGCTGACCTCGATACTTTAGATCAGCTTAAAGGTTGAACGATGCCGAATAATCCGCTTGTTCTCGTTCCCATTTTTATTCCACTGGCGGCTGCGGCACTGTGTATCCTGACGGCGCATTATTTGCGTGTTCAGCATATTATCGGCATGACAGCCAGCACTGTCGCGTGGTTGGCAAGTTTAGCCATCCTCGTCCTCAATTGGAGAGATGGGCTACAGATTTATCGCGTCGGCGGCTACATGCCCCCTTATGGCATTGTTCTTGCACCGGATATGCTGTCTGCTCTATTTGAAGTGATGGCGACCACAGTTGTGGCCTGCGGCACATTATATATACTCGGCTGCCGTGACAAATGCGTATCATTTCCGGCCTTTATGCCGATCTTTCTGTGCATGTCCGCTGGACTTAACGGAGCGTTTTACACAGGTGATATTTTCACCTTTTTCGTGTTTCAAGAACTGATGATTATGTCATCGGTCGTGCTGGTCGCCATTTCGGATAATCGTCTGGGTGTGGAAGCGGCGATTAAATATTTGCTGATTAGCGCAATGGGTTCACTATTCCTGCTGCTGGGCATCGGCGCGATTTATGCCACATTCGGTACACTGACGCTGGCAGATATTGCTCGACTGCTGGAGGGTGGGCAGCGTCCTTTATTGGCACAAGCTGCGGCTGTGGTATTGATGTGTGCATTTCTGCTCAAAAGCGCAGTATTTCCCTTTCATTTCTGGCAACCGGATTTCCATACAGCCGCACCAACACCGGTACACGCCGTATTGTCATCGGTGGTCGTCAAAGTCGGCGTTTACGGACTCATTCGCTTGACTATGCTCCTATTCATCAAAGAAGCACCTCTGGTTCGAACCCTACTGCTGATACTCGGAGTGATCGGCATTTTCTTCGGCGGATTAGCAGCCCTGCGAACCTACGATGCCAAGCGTATGTTGGCCTATTCGACCTTCGGGCAGATTGGGTTCATCCTCGTCGGCATCGGCTGGGGAACGCCGTTAGCGCTGGTTGGAGCCATTGTCTACTCGTTTAACCATTCGTTCATCAAGTCCTCACTGCTGATGATTACCGGTGCGATTGCCAGCCGGATGCCCAACAAAAGCGCCAAACTGACCGACATCACAGGAGCAGGACGCAATATGGGTGTGATAAGTGTGCTTTATCTGATAGGTGGGTTAGCGTTGACGGGCATCCCACCGCTCAATGGCTTCATTAGCAAATTGACGATTGTTCAAGGCGGCATTCAGGCACAAAGTTGGCTGGTCTTGGGATTAGCGGTGAGTGCTGGCCTGATCACCTTACTCTATATGACGCGCACTTGGCAGCATATATTCCAAAAATCTCCAGATGACACACTGCATCTCAAGCCTGTGGGCGATAGTATCGTTGCACCTGCTTTGTTAATCGGCCTATGCATCATTCTCGGTTTGTATGCCGCTCCACTCATTGAAGCGGCGACTCTTGCCGTAACCCGTTTGGGCGATCCTAATATCTATATACATGCCGTGTTGGGAGGATAAATATGGTGGCGACTGTCTTACTTGCGGTTCCGTTTGCGATTGTGTGGATGATTGTGACCGCTACAATGACTGCTGGTGGTTTCCTCGTCGGATTTATATTGGGTTTTGCAGTACTTTTGAGCCTGAAGATGCAAAAGATCCACGTCAATTACCGCCGCTTACCTGATCAAATTCTCGCGTTTTTCATCTATCTGGCGACTTTATCGCGTGACATCTGGAATTGCAGTGTCGATGTCGCCAAACGGGTCATCAACCCAAACATGCCGATGAATCCCGGTATTATCGCCGTTCGTACCCAAGACCCTGACGAAAGTGATTTTGTGGCGGCTTTCAGCGCACATGGAATCACGATTACGCCGGGTGAGCTGGTGGTCGATTTTGACGGCAGCCATACCATGTTCGTTCATTGTTTGGATCTCGATGCATCCAGTCAAAACGCGGACGCGGCTCAGCTCAAACGACTTAAGTTATTGCGCCGTATTATGGGGAGGGATTAAGCCATGTCAAATCTCGTTCTGCTTGGTGTTCAAGCGGCATTGGTCACGCTAGTCTTGCTGATTATTCCCTGCGCTTATCGCGCATGGATTGGCCCGACTGCGCCTGACCGTTTACAAGCGATTGATACCATTACCACACTGCTCATTGGCATCATCATTGTGTTGGCTGTGCTTCGTAACACGGTCATGTTTGTCGACGTTGGGATCGCACTGGCGGCGTTTTCCTTTATCGGCACGGTCGCGCTCGCACGTTATATTTCAGAAGGAAGGGCATTCTAAAATGGAAATCATTGGCCTGATTGTGTTGTGGGTGGGTGTTGGCTTTAGCATCATTGGCGTTCTGGGGCTTATCCGTATGCCCGATTTATACTGCCGCCTCCATGCCGCTGGAAAAGTGTCGACGGTCGGATTGGCTGGTTTGCTGCTAGGTGCGGCTCTCTTGCTGCCATCAGCCGCCCTTAAACTCATCGCACTGACCATCTTCGCCATTCTGACGCTGCCCGTCAGCACGCACACTATCGCGGCAGCGGCGCACCGTTATGGGAAGTACAAAGCGATTCTGGTTCGCGATGATCTGGCGAATATGTCTGTTCCGAAAGCGCAACCTTCTGCCGGTGATTAAGAATATTCACTCAACCGCCTAAAATAGGATTTCGCATCAGGATGCGCGGTTGTCATTAACTGGAATTACCCAATCAACTGGAGTGAAAGAGTCTCTCCTCGTAGAATAGAGTGAATGAAGAGGAGAAGACGAAAATGGTCGAGAAAAAGCAGTATAGCGATGAATTCAAACGGGAAGCGCTACGGCTGCAAGAAACAAGTGGCAAACGGGTTGCAGAAGTGGAACGGGAGTTAGGGTTTGTTGCGGTTCAGAAGGTAATGGACAAAATGAGGGGATAATCTAATAGAGACTTTCCCAAGCCATAGACAGCAAAAAAGGAGCCAGAAATGAGCCGGGAAAAGAACTTAGCCCAACACACCATCGATACGATACGACGGGAAACGAAACGGCAGCGCAGCGCGGAGGAGAAAATTCGGATTGTGCTGGAAGGACTACGAGGTGGAGACACAATCGCAGAATTGTGTCGACGAGAAGGCATCGCCCAACGCTACTATTACAAATGGAGTAAAGAGTTTCTGGAAGCGGGTAAAGCGCGTTTGGCAGGCGATACGAAACGCCAAGCCACAAGCGGTGAAGTCGAGGGCATCCGATGCGAGAATGAGCAGCACAAACAGGTGGTTGAAGAGCTGTTACCGAAGAATCGGGTGCTGAAAAAAGTATGCTGGGCGGGGAGACGAACCCTTGGGACGAGTAAGCTGCAGTTCGGCCGCTGAGAAACGGCAGTTGGCTCAACATAGCTGAAATTGAGTTTGGTGTTCTCAAACGCCAATGCCTCAGCCAGCGTTTTGCTTCTCGTGATCTGCTCAGTCATGCTGCTAAAGCTTGTTTATCACCCGTAACTGTCTTGATCCCTCTATCCGTTGGCAATTTACGTGGCTAATGCTCGTGTTAAACTCCGCCATCTTTATCCCTCTTTTGAACCCTGACACTATAATAATGTCTTCTGTCGTTATGGGAACACATTGCTTCAGTTTCGTCACCTTGAGTGTGTGCGTTTCATGACGATTTCAACTTGCAACATTGGTTATATAAAAATGTACGAAATCATGCTATTTGTGGGCGACAGACTGACGTTCAATCAAGTTGCAGCTAAGGAAAACGCGGATGGGAACCAAGTCAGGGTCAATCACCCGATCCATCAGACGGCGCACTGCCAATGTCGCCAATTGACGGGATTCGATGCGAATCGTGGTGAGGGGGGGCGAGAGGAAAGCCACCGATGAAATATCATCAAAACCAATGACCGAAACATCGTTCGGAATGTTAAGTCCGTATTCCTGCGCCGCCCGCATGAATCCCATCGCTGAAAGATCGTTGGCGCAGAAAACCGCTGTAAAATCCACACCACCTTGCGCCAACCGCTGGGTCAAGGCTTTATAGGTCTGCTCGGCATTGATTTCTACCTCGACCAATAGATGAGGGTCAAAGGGAATTCCTGCTTCATGAAGCGCATCTTGATAGGC